>JADJRO010000001.1:1278333-1917500 GCA_016712145.1 Saprospiraceae bacterium | reverse complement strand
AAAAGACCCCGTGCACCTTTACTACAACTTCACATTGTGCTTGAATATAAGATGTGTAGGATAGGTGGGAGACTTTGAAGCTGGCACGCCAGTGTCGGTGGAGTCGTCCTTGAAATACCACCCTTTTTATATTTAGGTTCTAACCCTGTAACAACAGGGGACAGTGTGTGGTGGGTAGTTTGACTGGGGTGGTCGCCTCCTAAAGAGTAACGGAGGCTTGCAAAGGTGCCCTCAGCATGGTCGGTAATCATGCGTAGAGCGTATTAGTATAAGGGCGCTTGACTGAGAGATCGACGGATCGACCAGGAACGAAAGTTGGCTAAAGTGATCCGGTGGTTCCGCATGGAAGGGCCATCGCTCAAAGGATAAAAGGTACGCCGGGGATAACAGGCTGATCTCCCCCAAGAGCTCATATCGACGGGGAGGTTTGGCACCTCGATGTCGGTTCGTCACATCCTGGGGCTGGAGAAGGTCCCAAGGGGTTCGGCTGTTCGCCGATTAAAGTGGCACGTGAACTGGGTTCAGAACGTCGCAAGACAGTTCGGTCTCTATCTGTGGTGGGCGTTGTAACATTGAAGGGAGCTGACTCTAGTACGAGAGGACCGAGTCGGACGTACCGCTAGTGTATCTGTTGTGCCGCCAGGTGCAGCGCAGAGTAGCTATGTACGGACTAGATAAGCGCTGAAAGCATCTAAGCGCGAAGCTATCCTTAAGATGAGTGTTACATGGGGTCGTAGAAGACGACTACGTTGATAGGCTATAGGTGAAATCGTAGTAATACGTTCAGCCGAGTAGTACTAATTACCCCTAAACTTCCTTTTTTTTTCAAAATCTTCTGCTCTTTTTCTCTTCCAACCTTTTTTTTAAAAAATATCCCGCATCGCGGGAAAAAGTTTTAGGTGGCTATAGCGAGGGGGTTCCACCTCTTCCCATTCCGAACAGAGAAGTTAAGCCCTTCTGCGCCGATGGTACTAGACGCAAATCTGGGAGAGTAGGACGCCGCCGTTTTTTTTCAAAAGCCCTGCACGTTGGTGTCAGGGCTTTTTTTTTGGGACAATTGAAGAAGCTGTTAAGCTGACTAGCTAATAAGCTATTAAGCTAAAAGAAATACCAACGTCATTAATCCAATCATTTTAAATCATACATTCCAAGCTTTAACCTTAACAGCTTGTCAGCTAAAAAGCTATTAAGCTAAAAAGCTAATAAGCCCAAAGAAATTCCGGAGTTATTATTCGAATCATTTTAAATCATACATTCCAAGCTTTAACCTTAACAGCTTGTCAACTTAACAGCTTGTCAGCTTAACAGCTTATCAGCTATCATTCAACGATTCGCCCTAATTTAGCAGTTCGATTTAATCCATGAAACGAACCATTAAATATTATAAAATCATGTGGTTTAAACACGATCTGCCTGCGGGGCTTTCTGTGTTTTTGGTTGCGCTCCCACTTTGCTTGGGGATTGCATTGGCCAGCGGAGCCCCACTCTATTCTGGATTGCTCTCTGGAATTATTGGCGGGATGATTGTACCACTAATTAGTAATTCTCAGTTAGCTGTATCCGGTCCTGCCGCCGGACTCACGACCTTGGTTGCAGCTTCCATTGCATCCATGGGTGATTATAAAGTATTCTTATTGACAGTTGTCATCGCAGGCGCATTTCAAATTCTGCTAGGCTTATTAAAACTTGGTTTGATTGCAAACTATTTCCCCTCATCTGTAATTAAAGGAATGTTAGCTGCTATTGGAATTATCCTTATTATGAAACAAATTCCACTGGCAATTGGCTATGATCAACCCGATTTCTGGACAAGCGGATTTTTAAATTTATTTTCGTCCAATCATTTTTTAGGAAATATTCAAAATTTTTACAAGCACAGTACACGTGCTGCTGTATTAATCGCATTAAGTGGTATTAGTATTTTACTATTTTTTCAACATCCCAGAGCAAAAAAATGGAAGGTAATTCCTGCACCTCTTGTTGTTGTGTTGCTTGGGATATTAATCAATAGCTTGCTAAATGATTATATCCAGACACATGCTTTAAAACAAACACAATTGGTTCAGATTTCTAATAATCTATTTGAAAGCATTGCATTTCCGGATTTTTCAAAATTGTTTGACAATGTTCAATTTTGGAAAGATGGAATCTTAATTGGTTTATTGGCAAGTTTGGAAACCTTATTATGCATTGAAGCAATTGATAAATTAGATAAAAGGAATAGAATTACACCCATTAATCGGGAATTACTAGCTCAAGGTGTTGGAAATATAGCCTGCGGTTGTTTAGGCGCATTGCCAATAACTGCTGTAGTGGTGCGGGGTGCAGCAAATGTTGATGCAGGTGCCCGAACCAAAATGGCTGCATTTACTCATGGACTTTTTTTATTATTAGCAGTATTGTTGATTCCATTTGTACTAAATAAAATTCCCTATGCATCGCTTTCGGCAATCTTGTTGGTAACAGGATTAAATTTAACTAAACCTAAATTGTATCGCAACATGTGGAGTTTGGGTTGGAAGCAATTTATTCCTTTTAGCATTACGATTTTAGTAATCTTGTCTACGGATTTACTTATAGGAGTAAGTATTGGATTACTTTTATCAATTTACTTTATAATCCAAAATAATTTTAAGGCAGAATATAAAATTACCAGAAAAACTATTAACGGAATTGAATCTGAATACATCAAATTAAATACAAATGTCAGCTTTTTAAATAAAGTTAAATTGCGCCAGGTATTGGATGAAGTACCAGAATATTGTGTTCTGACTATCGATGGTGGGGAATGCAATTTTATTGACTATGATATATTAGAAATCATTTCGGAATTTGAAAACAAAGCACACGATCGTCATATCGAATTGCATCTAATCGGAATTGAAAAAGTCAATGTAACTGCACTTCATGGGTAAAATGGAATCTATATATTATTGTTTAATAAATCGCCTGGTGTATTTAGTTGATCCTTGTATAAAATTTATAAAATAAATTCCGGAAGGCAAATTCGTTATTTGTAATTCATACGGAGATGTATTTAAACTTTTTGAAAGATAGTTCTGTCCGACGCTGTTAATAATTTCTATTTTCATCGGTAATTGCAAATTATTTTGGGTTGAAATCAATACCTTATCATAAGCCGGGTTTGGAAACAGCTCAATATAAAAATTAGTTAAATCCTCACTTGAAACCAGATTTCGTTTGTACTTGCTAAAAAATTTCCAAATTTCAAGACTCGCATTGAAGTCTTGACAAGTAGTACCAATTACAAAAGGGGATCCGGGCCAGGTATGCGCTCCGTTTAGTATTTTGTAATGTTGAACTTCATTCGTTCCAGGATAAATATATAATTCCGCAGTTGCCCCATCGGTCTTGTTGATATCTGGAACAGATGATTTAATTAATTTTTGTTTGTCCAGGCTATTTTTTTGAATCCAAAAATCCAATACGTCTGGGATCGATAAAACTCCTGTAGATCCATTGTAATTGACAACTGCATCGGCGTCTCCATGTATTTCCATTACGGGAATGGGTTGAGCATTTTTACATAGTGTCTGTGTCAAGAAGGTCATCGAACCGGTTACAGATGCAATGGCGGCAAAGCGATTGCTAACACACGCTAAATGATAACTCATAAAACCTCCATTTGACATGCCGGTACTAAAGATTCGATCAGCGTCAATAGAATAGACCTTAGAAAGGGTATCAATGATAGCATGGATGAACCCAACATCATCCACATTGCTGCTGCCTACTAATCCAACATTCCAAAATTGTTGGGTGGTTTGTGGAAATACTGTGCCGTTTGGATGAACCAATATAAAACCTGCAGTATCGGCTATTTTTCTAAAATCTCCGTAGAATTCTTGTTGATCCCCATTGGATCCGTATCCATGTAAATTGAATACAAGGGGATAAAATTTAGATTGATTAAAATTTGCAGGCAAATAATAGGAATAAGTTCTGGTTAGGCCATCATGCACTAAATTAGTGCGAATTGTTTGTTGCGATTGAAGCTGTAAAGTAGTGTGCAGCAATACCAAGCATAGAATAAAACAGGTAACTTTGTTCATACTGATAAATTAAGATTAAATAAAGATAGTTTATTTTATCAAGATATTTATGGCTTCCAAACGAATCAATCCATATTAATTGAAATACCTATTTGCAATTTTTATTCCGATACTTGGGTTTATGGGCCTTTGGTTTCAATCCTGGTTTGCTCCTGGGAGTTTTTATCTTGGATTTGTATTTATTCCAATACTTGAATTCTTTTTACCTATCAATTCAACCAATGAAACTGCGATAATCCGAAAACAACAAAGCAATGCGATCTATTTTGATATCCTGTTGTATTTAAACCTTCCATTGCTTTATTTCCTTAATTTTTACTTTTTATTCATGTTGCAATCACAGCCGCTGGATTTTTGGATTTGGACTTTGCTGGTATTAAATTTGGGAATATGTACGGGTGTTATGGGAATTAATGTAGCGCATGAATTAGGACATAGACCCGGGTTGATCAATAAAATCTTTTCCCAGGCATTGTTATTACCTGCATTGTATATGCACTTTACAGTCGAACACAATTTCTGGCATCATAAGTATGTAGCAACATCAAAAGACCCTTCTTCAGCCAGATTCAATGAATCCCTTTTTCGTTTTTGGATTCGGAGTATTGCAGGTGTTTATAAAAAATCAATCTTTCTGGAAGCAAGAAGACTTGAACAATGCCAACTGCCATTTTTTCATTGGAAAAATCAGTTGCTTTGCCAACTGGTGTTACAATTTTGTTATTTGGGTATTTGCTATTTGATTGCGGGGCTGTTGGGTTTGGTTTCTGCTTTGGGAATTGCGTTGATTGCAATCCTGCTATTAGAATCCATCAACTATATAGAGCATTATGGACTTCAACGAAACCTTTTGGACAATCATCAAATTGAACGCGTTACAAATTTTCACTCATGGAATTCAGACCATGTTTTAGGTCGCATATTTTTATATGAATTGACCCGACATCCGCACCATCATGAAAAAGCAGCTGTTAAATATCAGCATTTGGAGAGCAAACTGCACAGTCCACAATTGCCTTTTGGTTATCCTGCCAGTATTTTAATTGCTTTGATTCCACCGCTTTGGTTTAGTCTAATGAATCCCCGAATTAATACCTTAATTCGACCATAATTTGTACAACAATTTTCAGCAAAAGCTGTTATTAAATAGCCATTAACACGCTAGGAGTCAAGTTCTTATTTTATAAGAAATTTATTAATAACTTTGCGCAAAATTTGAAAATATGGAGCAAGTAGCAACACATCTAAAGTATCGGGTTAAAGATATAAGTTTAGCAGACTGGGGTCGTAAAGAAATTGAGTTGGCTGAAGCAGAAATGCCAGGACTCATGTCCCTTCGTACTGAATTTGGCCCATCCAAACCATTACAAGGTGCCCGCATAGCAGGATGCCTGCATATGACCATTCAAACGGCCGTTTTAATTGAAACTTTGATTGAATTAGGAGCTGAAGTAAGTTGGTCATCCTGTAATATTTTCTCAACACAGGATCATGCCGCAGCAGCAATCGCAGCTAAAAACATTCCAGTCTTTGCATGGAAAGGCATGAATGAAGAGGAATTCGAATGGTGTATCGAGCAAACCTTATTTGCATTTAAAGATGGGCAGCCATTAAATATGATTTTAGATGATGGAGGAGACTTAACCAATATGGTTTTGGATCATTATCCAGAACTTATCAGCGGCATTCGTGGAATTTCTGAAGAAACAACAACGGGAGTATTGCGTTTGTATGACCGTATGAAAAACGGTAACCTTCCTTTACCTTGTATTAATGTAAATGATTCAGTTACAAAATCTAAGTTTGACAATAAATACGGTTGTAAAGAATCCTGCGTAGATGCCATTCGTCGTGCAACGGATATTATGATGGCTGGTAAAGTAGCGGTAGTCGCTGGTTATGGTGATGTTGGAAAAGGATCTGCTGCTTCATTGCGTGGTGCAGGTTGCCGGGTAATTGTAACGGAAATCGATCCGATTTGTGCCTTACAGGCAGCAATGGATGGATTTCAAGTATTAAAAATGGAAAATGCAGTTAAATTGGCAAATATTGTCGTTACTGCCACGGGCAATTGTGATATCATTTCTGAAAAACATTTCAGATCGATGAAAGACAAAACCATCGTTTGCAACATTGGTCATTTTGATAATGAAATTGATGTGGCCTGGTTAAAAAGTAACTTTGGAAAAACACATGTTGAAATAAAACCTCAGGTTGATAAATATACAGTAGATGGAAAGGATATTATTTTATTGGCAGAAGGTCGCTTAGTCAATTTAGGTTGTGCCACAGGACATCCTTCTTTTGTAATGAGTAATTCGTTTACCAATCAATGCATGGCGCAATTGGAATTATGGCAACATGCAGATCGTTACGAAAACCAGGTGTACACCTTGCCTAAAAGCCTGGATGAAAAAGTGGCCCGTTTGCATTTAGCACAAATTGGTGTTGAATTAGAAGAATTAAATACCAAACAAAGCGATTACATCGGAGTTAAAAAAGATGGTCCATACAAAGCGGAATATTATCGCTACTAATCGCGAGTCGTATTGACATAAATTATATGAACATTACAACCAGACTTAAACAGTGCGCTTTAAGTCTGGTTTTTTTTTGTGGGATTCTAGCTTCTATTCAAGCTCAATCTGGTTATCAAAGTTTTTTTACTCCATCTGATACGCTTAACAAGCGTCGGGTATTGCTTGCAAGTGGATTTACTACTGCAACGTATTCTGCATTTTCAATCGGTTTATTTAAAGCCTGGTATTCGAAATCAGAACAAACTTCATTTCACACCTTCAATGATTTTGGTGAATGGAATCAAATGGATAAAGTAGCACATGGTTTTGATAGCTATTTCCAAACTGCTTTGTGTTATCAAGGTGCACGTTGGACTGGACTAAACAAAAAGAAGGGATTGATTTTGGGAAGTTCAATTGCAATGTTATTTCAAACAACGATTGAAGTATTGGATGGCTTTAGTCCGGAATATGGATTTAGTTTTCCGGATGTTTATTTTAATTTACTTGGATCTGGATTTTTTGTTGGACAACAATTGCTTTGGGATGATCAAAAATTTAAATTAAAGCTTTCAGCGAATCCCAAAAACTACTCAGACCAAGCAATTATTGGAAAGGCGGGTCACACAACCAGCTATCAATCCAGAGCCAGAGATTTATATGGAAGCGGCTATTTCAATAGCGTGTTAAAAGATTATAATGCCCAGACTTTTTGGTTATCGTTCAATCCGGGCATGTTTTCACAAACAATCCAATCCGTTTGGCCTGCTTATTTGAATGTTGCTATTGGCTATGGATCCGATAATTTATATGGTGGATTTAAAAATGAATGGGTAACTCCGAATGATCACTACATTTTAGAATCAGAAAAACGATTCCGGCAATACTATCTTTCATTAGATTTAGATTTGAGTAAGCTCAAAGTCAAGAATCATTTTCTTAAAACCGGATTAAGCATTTTAAATATTATTAAAATACCGGCTCCAAGCTTAGAAATTAATTCAAAAGGATGTGTAAAAGGCCATTGGTTGTTTTTCTGAAACTACCACACAAGAGGCTATTGAAAATAAAATGAATTTTCAGTTTATCTATTTTAGAATCTTCACATGATACTATTTAATGCATGAAGGTTCTTTAAATAAAAAGAGATACCAGGATCTTTAGAATCCTGAATCGTACGTATAAAAACTAATTTACGGTAATTGATTTTGTTCTTACACAAGCATTTCCATCTGTAACGGTGACGCTATACAATCCCGGCTTAATCACATCAATTGAATTACCAGACGCACCAGTTGACCAAACAATTTTAAATGGCCCCAATCCATTAAATGTTTGGACCGTTAATAAATTGTCCTGAGTATCATGTGTAACTTCAATATAGAAATGAGCACATAATGGACTTTCTTCTTTTTTACAGGTAAATGAACTTATAAAAAAGTAAATAAGCAATACAGAGATTATTTTAATTTTCATAGCTATGATTTTGAACAGGTAGATTTAGAAATAGTAATAAAATTCAAAGCGACTTGAACGCCAATCAAATATAGTAAGTATTTAAATAAAAAAAATACATGACTTGTTAACTTAGGCTACGATTCGGCCTGAAACTTCACCAAAGCCAATTCGATACTGGGCATGTTGTGCAAATCCCTTAATAACTACAGTATCTCCATCTTGCAAAAAACTCCGTGTCGTGCCATCTTTCATCAACAAGGGTTTTGTTCCTTTCCAGGCAAGTTCCAACAGGGAACCATAAGATTCCGGAGTTGGACCAGAAATCGTTCCGGATGCACAGAGATCTCCAATTTGCATATTGCAGCCATTTATAGTGTGATGAGCCAATTGTTGGGACATGCTCCAGTATAAATACTTCGAATTTGATTTACAAAGCAGATTTTCTGTACCATCTGGAGTGATTAAGTAAACGGCTAATTCGATGTTGAAATTAGATGGTTTATCAATTTTTAAATAGTCCAATAAGGTGACTGTTGGCACAGGTCCATTTGTACGAAAAGGTTCTAAAGCATCTAAATCAACCACCCAGGGGGAAATGCTTGAAGCAAAATTTTTAGCTAAAAAAGGACCCAATGGTACATATTCCCAACGTTGTATGTCGCGAGCAGACCAATCATTAAATAAGAGTAAGCCTTGAATGTGTTGTTCTGCATTGCCAACTGGGATGGAATCACCCAATTTATTTTCTTTACCAATTACAAAAGCCAATTCCAACTCAATATCTAATTGTCGGGTAGCATCCAGGATGGGCGCTTCCCCATCCTTTAATTGGATCTGGCCTTTGGGACGTTTAATGTCTGTACCGGAAACTACAATAGAAGAAGCACGACCGTGATAACCAACCGGTAAATGCAACCAGTTTGGCAAAAGTGCATTCGCCGGATCGCGAAACATCATTCCAACATTTGTGGCATGTTCGCGGCTGCTGTAAAAATCGGTGTAGTCACCTGCTTTTACCGGTACATGCAATTTGACTGAATTTTTAGGATATAAATGGTTTTTAATTAGAGATTGGTCTTTTTTATTTGCTTCTGAAAAAAGTTGAACTAAATCCTTTCGAATTTCGCGGATGCTGTTTTTTCCTTTTTCTAATAATTTATTCAGAGAATCACTTGCTAAATCAGAAATTTCCAATCCCGGACATTGTATGAATCCATCTGAATACAAACCAAATAAGTCGATAATCTGGTCACCTATAATTGAACAAACTTTTGGAATTCCTTCTGATTTTGAAAAAATTCCAAGAGGTAAATTTTGAATCGGAAAATCTGAATCTTGTGGATAAGGTATCCAGGATTTTAATAAAGGATCAATGACTAACGGTGAATTCATTCGTTTGTTTTTTA
This sequence comes from Saprospiraceae bacterium, assembly GCA_016712145.1. Taxonomy (NCBI): domain Bacteria; kingdom Pseudomonadati; phylum Bacteroidota; class Saprospiria; order Saprospirales; family Saprospiraceae; species Saprospiraceae bacterium. The sequence goes on along the minus strand of JADJRO010000001.1, from coordinate 1,908,044 downwards.
TTATCAAATAACGCGTTCCACAATTTTGCGAACGGTTTGACTGTCTCCCATAGTATAAAAATGGATACAGGGTGCGCCATTTTTTATCAATTCTTTGCATTGATGAATACACCATTCCATTCCGGCTTCTTTAACTGCTAAATCGGTTTGTGCTTTATTTATTTCTTTAACCAAATCATCTGGGATGTTGATGTAAAAATTTCTTGGAATCGAACCCAACTGGTAACGTTTTGTAAGTGGCTTAATTCCCGGGATGATTGGAATATGGATTCCTTCTTTGCGACATTGGCTTACATAATCAAAATATTTTTGATTGTCAAAAAACATTTGAGTCACGATATAATCCGCACCTGCTTCCATTTTTTTACGGGTATATTTCAGATCCGATTTCATATTGGGTGCTTCAAAATGTTTTTCCGGATAGCCTGCAATTCCGACACAAAAATCAGTTCGGGATCCATTTTCAATGGAGGGATCTAAATAGACACCTTGATTCATTCTGCCAACCTGTTGAACTAAATCCAACGCGTATTCATTTCCACCAGGTTCCGGGATAAATTTTTCATCAAATTTTCGTGCATCTCCCCGTAAGGCCAACACATTGTGAATATTTAAAAAATGCAATTCAATCAGTGCATTTTCTGTATCCTCCTTGCTAAAACCGCCACATATCAAGTGTGGAACTGCTTCAACACCATAATGATGCATAATGGCTGAACAGATTCCAACGGTACCGGGCCTTTTGCGGATTGCTATTTTTTGATAGTATCCACTGGGTTGGATGTTGTATAAGAACTCTTCCCGATGATAGGTTACATCAATAAAGGGTGGTTTAAAATCCATTAAGGGATCCAGACTTTGAAAAATAGCATTAATACTCCCTCCTTTTAAGGGCGGCAATACCTCAAAAGATATCAAGGTCTTGCCATTAGCTTGTTTAAGGTAATCTGTAACTTTCATATAAAGAATATCGGCAAAAGTAATACCATTTTAATTATAAAAAACCCTGGATTGTTTATTACTAAATTATTGAATGTCAAATGATTCAATTGTTGTGCAGCACTATTGGAATTCTTTGTTACTGCTAGTTTAATTAAATCGAATTGGGAAAGCAATTGTGCCTTTAACCAACCAGGAATCATTTAATTTCGTAAGAGATTGGTATATTTGTAAGCTCGATTAGGCACTTCCTTATTTAATTCAGTTTTCTAAGTTTTGTTGAAATGAAACCAGTACAATTTGTTTTACTAAGCATCTTTTGTCTTTTTTTACACAATACCTTACCGGCACAGGATGACTTTTATAATGTTGAAAAAGTTCAGGAAATATCCTTGTTTTTCAGTTACAGCAATTGGGATTATCGATTGGATACAGCCAAGGCCGGTAAGGAAAATTACATTATAGCCGATTATTGCATGATTAACGGAGTTCGATACAATAGTGTAGGCGTTAAATACAAAGGAAATAGCAGCTATAATGCAGGTCGGATAAAAAATCCACTGCATATAAAATTGGACTTTATAAAAAATCAGGATTACCATAACTACGAGAGCATAAAATTGGGTAATAATTTTTCCGATCCTTCTGCAATTCGAGAAGTTATTTCGTATCAAATTTTATCTCAGTATATGGATTGTTCGGTTGCAAATTTTGCACTAGTCTATATCAATGGATCCTTAATAGGATTATATACCAACGTAGAAACCGTTAATAAAAAATTTTGCAGCGAACATTTTGGTTCTTCAGATCATGTATTTGTAAAGGGCAATCCGGATCGACCTGGAAATAACTCAACCAGTAATTTAAAATTCAATACCTATGACAGCAGCAAATATTTAATTTATTATGGAATGGAAAATACAGTGGGTTGGTATAAACTCATTGCCTTGATGGATAGTCTTCGGATCAAAACCAGCAACATTCCAAAAATTGTTGATGTAGATCGAAGTTTATGGATGCATGCATACAATAATGTTATGAGCAATTATGACAGTTATACCGGCTCCTTCTCACAAAATTATTATTTATACGAAGATGATTATGGACGCTTCCTACCGGTAATTTGGGATCTCAACATGTCCTTTGGAGGTTTTCCAGGAAGTGGCAGTTCTGTCGATAAATTGTCCATTTTGTATCAGTCAACCAATGCAGACCGTCCATTGATTTCAAGTTTATTGAGCAATGCCACATATAAACGGATGTATCTGGCCCATTTAAAAACAATTGTTGAGGAAAATTTTATTGGAAATGGGTTTGAAACAAATGCTAAGTATTTGCAGTCGATCGTGGATACCCTGGTTAAAAATGATCCCAATAATCTTACAACCTACGCCCAATTTCAGACGTCGTTGACTGCTGCCATTTCTGGCGGTGGAGGACCGGGAGGAAGTTCACCAGGACTTCTTACGTTACAAACGGCCAGACTTGCTTATTATAAAACCACTCCGGAATACAATTACATTGCTCCAACTATTGGTAATTATACTGCCGACATTCAAAATCGATTTGTTGGAGATTCCATTTGGATATCAGTTAAACTTTCAAATCAAAACAATGCGTTTGTTGGTTTTAGAAAAAACAAATACAGCCCTTTTGTTTATCAAACTTTATACGACGATGGACTCCATCAGGATGGGATTGCCGGGGACAGTATTTATGGCGCCTATATTATTGCACAAACCCGTAAAACACAATTTTATATTTATGCAGAAAATAATTCCATTGGTTTGTATTCACCCCGCAGAGCAGAATTCGAATATCATACCTTGGAAGTAAATGAAAAATTAACGGATATTCAAAAAGGAGATGTGGTTATCAATGAATTTATGAGTTCAAATCAATCGACTGTGTTAGACACTACGGATGATAAATTCGAAGATTGGATTGAATTGTATAACAACACAAATCAAACTGTTGACTTAAGTAAATTGTTTCTGACGGATGATGATTCCAATATGGAGAAATTTGAATTTCCATCAGGCATTTCGATACCGGCGAAAGGAAGACTCATCATTTGGTGTGACGAAGACAGTCAAACGCCCAGCGGCGTACATGCAAATTTTAAGTTGTCTGCCAGTGGAGAACAATTAATATTTACACGACAGGATGGCTTGGTCTTAGATAGTATCCGTTTTGGAGCAATACCTACAGATCAATCCATGGAGCGGTGTCCGGATGGTACGGGTTTATTTAAAATTACCTCTAAGCCGACCTTCAATTTACCAAATTGTGGCATTGTTGCCAATGAAGATGTTAAGCCTTTGTCTCCATTTTTTATCACGCCTAATCCTGCACATCACTATTTTGAAATTGTAAATCCGGATGGTATTTCAATTAGAGACATTACAATTTACGATCAGTTAGGACAGACGATAACACGTACCGTTGGAAATAAAGTCGATGTTTCCAATTGGCAAGCAGGCATTTACTTTATTGTATTCGTGGATACGTCTTTAATAAGATACAATCTGAAATTGATTAAAGAGTAAAGTTTATTTCTTTTTCTTTTTAAAGTCACCCCGTTTGAGCGCTTTAAAAAATTCAATCCAGGCAATCGGACTGAAAATTTTCTGTGGTTGGAATTGACCATCGTAATAGGCTTTTTGAGCTTCCTGAGCCATGTATAGACTCATATGCGCCCGAGGGTCTGAAGGAACTCCAGGTTCGATTTTAGCCAACACATCGGATGCAATATTTTTTTGTGCTATTTCTTTCAGTTTATCACTTACATCCATTTCCAAAAACTCTTGTTTAAAATGTTGTTTTGATGGAATTGGAAATACAATGGCTCGTTCTAATTGAAAGGTATCCGGTTGTAAAATAAGCTCTAAATAAATTTGATTCTCCTCGAAATCTACAGGTATAGATCGCAACACTTTTTTATATCCAACATAATTAAATTGAATGGTATCGCCTCTTTGTACCGCAATTGAAAAAAAACCTTTTTCATCTGTAAATCCACCACGTCGGGATCTTAATATTCCCACGCCAACATAAGGCAATGGCAGAAGCGCTTGTTTGTATTCTGAAAATACCCGCCCTGAAAATTGGATCAGACTTTGATCTTGCGCTGCCAGTTTAATGGGTCCAATCAAACCCAGTAAGCAGCATGCCAATGCTAATTTCAAAAAGTAAGAACATTTTGTATTTAGGGATGCGGTATTCACTGAGTGGCTAAGATAAATATTGATTAGGTAAAATGGCTTGTTAAAATGGAGTCTATCTTTGTTCTATAATGACCCGATTCTAATGAAAAAGTTGCATTTTTTATTGTTTATATGTCTTATTTCCTCAGAAATAAGGAGTCAATTGATTAGCGGACCGATGCTGGGTCCGGTAGAATTGCGAACCGCCTCCATTTGGTGCGAGTCTAAGCCTGGAAGTGTTATAAAACTGGAATTTTGGCCAGAAGCTGCTTTGGAACAAAAGAGAAGCCTCTCCCCGGAATCATTTGTAAGGTTTAATCACCAGATTGATAAATTTAATCTGATTGATTTACAGCCAGGCACAAACTATAGCTACCAATTGATTGTAAACAATAAAACAAGACCTGCAAACGCTTCAGGACGTTTTAAAACCCAGGTCCTGTGGAATTACAGGTTTCCTTCACCCGATTTTAGTTTTTTAGCTGGCAGTTGTGCCTTCACCAATGAAACGGTCTCTGATCGCCCGGGTAAACCCTACGGAGGGGATTCGAGTATTTTTAATCAAATGGCTAAGGAGGATGCTGCATTTATGCTGTGGCTTGGTGACAATTGGTATTACCGGGAAGTGGATTACGGCAGTAACTGGGGTTTGTGGTATCGCGCGTCCAGGGATCGAAGCAGGCCAACCCTGCAGCCTTTCTTAAAAAAAATGGCTCACTATGCGATTTGGGATGATCACGATTACGGACTCAACAATGACAATCAATCATTTATTTATAAAGAAGAAACGCGTAAGGTATTCGATCAATATTGGTGCAATCCACAAGTAGCTGACCAGGGAGGGATTTATACCCGGTTTAGTTACAATGATGTTGATTTTTTTTTAATGGATGACCGCAGTTTCAGGACTTCGGATTACATGAAGGACAGTATCAACGGCCAACCAAATCCAAATAAAAAGATGTGGGGGAAACAACAGTTGAATTGGCTTAAAAATCAATTACTGACCAGTAGAGCGCCTTTTAAGATTATTGCAAATGGTACACCAATTCTGAATCAATACAACAACCATGATTGCATGGTCCATTTTGTTTTGGAACAACAGGAATTATTACAATTTATTGAAGACGAACAAATCAATGGGGTGATTTTTTTAACCGGTGACAGGCATCATAGCGAAATTTCCAGAAAAAAATTGAAAAATGGATATTACTTGTATGATATTGTCAATTCTTCCCTTACTGCAGGACCGCATATTTTAAGCGAAAGGGAAATTAATAATCCGGATTTATTAGCTGATAAAACGGTCAATCAAAATAACTATACCCGTTTTCTTATAAATGGAAAACCTAAAGAACGAACTTTAAAATTAGAATTTAAAGACCTTAATGGAAATGTATTAAAAGATTGGCTTGTAAATGAAAATGAATTAAAATTTATTACTGAATCTAAATAATTTTTAATTGTGTATTTTATTAAATAGCCTGCGGAAATTTTTCCTGATACATAATAAAACTATCCAGGATAATTTGTTTTGCCAGTGTATGGTCTAGAAAATCCTCTACCAAAACTGTTTTATGTTCTAATTTCTTATAGTCTTCAAAAAAATTGCGCAATTCAGAAATAAAATGTTTTGGTAATTCAGAAATGTCGTTGATGTGATTTACACTGGGATCACCCGCACACACCGCAATTATTTTATCATCGGCATCGCCCTGATCCACCATGCGCATGACTCCGATTACTTTTGCGGAAACCAAACAAAGTGGTACAAATTCTAATTGGGAAAGTACCAATATGTCTAAGGGATCTTTGTCTTCGCATAAGGTCCTGGGTATGAATCCATAATTTGCAGGATAATATACCGAGGAATACAATACACGGTCTAATTTTAATAACCCGCTGACTTTATCAATTTCATATTTTGCGCGGGTCCCTTTTGGGATTTCGATAATACCATTTACAAATTCCGGTGTTTGTTCACCAGGACTTACGTCGTGCCAAGGATTCATTAGTCAATTACGAATTTTCAATTACGGATTACGAATTATAAAGGTACATTTAAATTATTGATAAATAATACCTTGAAATAAAACTAATTGCAAAGTATAAAGATATATTTATAATAGTAATGGAAAGGAATCTTGAATTAATCCCCATTCGTAATTCGTAATTGAAAATTCGTAATTCTATTTAAAGGGCAGCAGCATCTGATATCCAATACTTTGTTTGGATTCATCTTTTAATTCAGTGAGGCCATATTGAATTGTTTCTGGGTTGGTCGGTTTCCAAGTGCCGAATATGCGATCCCAGAATGTAAAAACATCTCCAAAATGTGAATCCGTTAACGGTCGATCGTCACTGTGGTGAATTTTATGCCAGCCGGGTGTAGCGATAATATATCGTGCTGGTTGTTCGATCCAATCCGGCCATTTGACATTGCTGTGTTGTAAAATAATTAGAGGCAATGCAATGCTTCCATATACGATAAAGGTGGTCATAGATATGCCAAAAACAGCAACTGCCGTTGCTTGATAAATGCCTTGGGTTAATACGACTTCAAACGGATGAAATCGCAGCGAACTGGTAGCATTTAAATTGGGATCGGAATGGTGGACCCGGTGAAATCTCCACAACAAGGGGATCCGATGGGAAAGATTGTGCACGCCATAACTCCCAAGATCAATCAGAAGCAATCCAATCAGGATCTCTGACCAATTCGGTAAATTGACTTGATTTAATAAGCCGAATTGATGGCTGGCTGTCCATTCGACACTTGCCAATACGCCTAAACTAAGCAATCCATTAAATACAAAACTGATTAGACTCATTCCTGCATTTCTAAGATCATGTTGTTTTTGGTTGGGGGCTTTTTGTAAATAAGGACGCATGTTTTCAATACCATACATCAGGATTAACATACCTACGAGTATCAGCGGTTGCAAGTTTGCTAAAAGTTCTATCATATATTTTTATTTGATAGACAAACTTACGATGTAAAGATATTTTTGGATTTTTAGTGCTTATAAATTCACATGATTATGGGATGAATTCACGCCATTGCGATTGGCTAATTTCATACCAGTTTTCATGCACCTCGTTTTCAAGATATTGGTTTATTAATTTCATTCCACATTTTTTGAGAACCTTGTTGGAGGCGATGTTATCAGCTTGAGCAGCAGCACAAATGGTCTCTAAATTCATTTCGCCAAATCCATAGTTAAGAGATGCTTGAGCGGATTCAGTTGCATATCCTTTACCCCAATATTTTTGTATGAGACGATATCCTACATCATAATAATTGCTTTGTTGATTCCTGGTTTCTTTGACAAGTTTTAATCCTGACCAGCCTATAAATGCATTGGTTTTTTTCTCGATGACGGCCCACCGACCTATGCCATTTTCTTCATATTGCTTACGTACAAACTGAATGATAGGTGGGATCTGGTTTATTTCTTTTATTGGATTGTTTCCTAAATAACGATGCACTTCCGGATTGGAATCCAATTCATACATCCCTTCCACATCCGATTCTAGAAAATCACGGAGGATGAGGCGATCGGTTTCAATATAAAATTTCATAGCCTGTTTATCAGCTTGGAATCGATCCGTTGCGGGCTTAGGCTATGATTTCTTCTTCGGTAGCCATTTCAGTATCGGCACTGATTTTATCCAGATCGACTCGAAGATTTTCGATAATAAAATCCTGCCGATCCCCGGTATTTTTACCCATATAATATTCCAATATTTTTTCAATGTGTGAATCTTCATGAATGATAACCGGTTCTAATCGAATGTTTGAACCAATAAATCCTGCAAACTCATCCGGACTGATTTCTCCCAATCCTTTAAATCGGGTAATTTCTGCTTTCCCTCGAAGGGCATTGATGGCATCGGTTTTTTCCTTCTCAGAATAACAGTAAAAAGTTTGTTTTTTATCCCGCACCCGAAATAATGGCGTATCTAAAATAAATAAATGTCCATTGCGTACCAATTCTGGAAAAAACTGTAGAAAAAACGTCAATAATAAAAGTCGGATGTGCATGCCATCTACATCTGCATCGGTAGAAATCACCACCTTATTGTATCGGAGATTTTCGATTCCATCTTCAATATCCAGAGCATGTTGCAATAAATTGAGTTCTTCATTTTCGTAAACGATTTTCTTGGTCATTCCAAAACAATTCAGTGGCTTGCCACGCAAACTAAACACCGCTTGTAATTCTGGATTTCTGGATTTGGTAATCGAACCGCTGGCTGAATCTCCTTCAGTAATAAACAGGGTAGTGTTTTCAGCGAGTTCTGGTTTTAATTTGGTATCCGTCAGATGGTATTTACAATCGCGTAATTTTTTATTGTGCAAATTGGCTTTTTTTGCACGCTGGTTTGCCAATTTTTTAATTCCTGCTATTTCTTTGCGCTCGCGTTCGGACTGTAATATTTTACTGAGTAATTCTTTAGCAGTTTCTGTATTTTGATGTAAATACAAATCCAATTCTTTACAAACAAAATCTGCGATAAAGTTGCGCAGCGAAGCTCCTTCCGGACTGATCCCGGTCGAACCCAGTTTGGTTTTAGTCTGAGATTCAAATACGGGTTCTTCAATGCGAATGGCTACAGCCCCAATTGCCCCGGCATGAATGTCTTTGCTGTCAAAATCTTTTTTGTAAAAATCGCGAATGGTTTTAACAATGGCCTCTCTGAAATAATTGAGGTGGGTACCCCCCTGAGAAGTAAATTGACCGTTTACAAAACTGTAATATTGTTCGCCGTATTGATTGCCATGAGTCAACACACATTCAATGTCCTCGCCTTTTAAGTGAATGATTGGATATTGCAAATGCTCGCCATCTGTGCGGCGTTCCAACATATCTTTCAAACCATTTTTTGAAATGTAGGTTTTGCCATTAAAATGGATGCGCAATCCGGCATTGAGATACGCATAATTCCAGATGCGACTTTCTACAAATTCCTGAACAAAACGAAATCGGGAAAATATTTTTTCATCCGGTTTAAAACTGATGATGGTCCCATTGACTTCATCGGTTGATTTTAGATTGTTGTCCTTGATTAAATTACCACGCTCAAATTCTGCAATTTTGGTTTTACCATCCCGGATGGATTGCACCTTAAAATAATTCGAGAGTGCATTTACTGCCTTGGTACCCACACCATTTAATCCGACCGATTTTTTAAACGCTTTGCTGTCGTATTTTCCGCCGGTATTAATCTGGGAAACGCATTCAATTACTTTGCCCAATGGAATTCCACGCCCATAGTCGCGCACCGTTACAATGCCATCTTTGATATCAATATCTACTTCCCGGCCATATCCCATGACATATTCATCAATGCAATTGTCTATGACTTCTTTGAGTAAGATGTAAATCCCGTCATCAATAGTGGTGCCGTCGCCCAATTTGCCAATATACATCCCCGGGCGGAGGCGAATGTGTTCTTTCCAGTCGAGGGACCGTATGTTTTCTTCGGTATAATTATGGGCTTGAGCCATAGGATGCTATTTTCTGATAAAGGGTAAAGATAAAAACATATTATGATTAAAATTAATTTGATGATCGCAGTTGAATTTAACTTATCTAATGAGATTTCAGGGCGCTATAGCGTTTTCTATTATGGATTTTTGTATTAGATAAATGGTTAAAATTTAAATGCCGTCATTGTTTTTTCTAGACGTCTAGGTAGTAAATAGGTTTAAGTAAGCAATTTTTTCAAGGCTTGATGAATGATAGGCCCAATTGAACAAATCCAATTAGCTATTCTAAATTCAAAATCAGTACATATTATTTTATATAATATGTAAAAATCAATTATTTAGTTAAATAGATATTATATAAATATTAATATGTTAAAGTTTGAAAATAAATCATAACAAATATTCGTTTTTTTTTTTTTTTTTTGTTATTATATTTGTCTTAGTAAAACAATAACAATATATATATAAAGTCAATTGATAATTGACGGAATTTATGAATGATTATTCTTAGGAATAACCATTAATGCCTTTGTCGAAATTTTAATTTATTGAATATCAATTTTAAATTATTGAATTGATAAATAGAATAGCCATTGAATTCTAAATGAATTTGTATTTAAAAATGGTGTTCATGATATTCTGTCTTTGTTGAGCAATATTATTAACTATAAATTAGATATTATGCACTTAAAAATTCTAAAACTAAAAAGATTGTTCTCTTTAATGTTGATACTTTTGATAGGGCCTATAGCGGTTTTGTTATGCTCATTTATAAGCAGGATTAGTACTCCGGATATTCCATATATTAAACAGGTTGAGTATGATGAATTAATAACAACGGATTTTGCAATTTCAAACAATACAATTCTTGATTCATTTGAGAACCTCGATGTAACAAGAGTAAGGAATTTTTTGCAGTATAAAAAAGTGACAATTAGAATTGAACTTGACTCATCAATGACGGTTATAAATCAGTATTACGAACCGGCATTTAATCCTGATAATTGGTCAACAAAAGTATTCAAGAGTATTTCTAATAAATTGGGCACTTTTTTATACGATACTAATGATGTACTAATCTATACATCTTTAAATGAAAATGGTATTACTAATGTGTTTGATGATGAGCTGTTTGATTTAAATGGTTTTGGAAAAGAAGACTCAATTCCTTCGTATCAAACGGTAATTTCCAATGGGTATATGTTGGAAGGTTATAATTTATTGGAATTGGATAGCAATCGGTATATAGTGTCCAATGATTCGATTGAGTATGTTTTTGATCCAATAAATCAAACGGAAGAAACCAGATATTATATCAATGATAGTCTTGACAATATCTTTTTTGAAAGAAAAATGAAGCTTGAGAATGGTTTATATATTCCTTATCAAAAAATAAATTTCAGTTACATCCAATTAGATTATGGTGGTATACTTAGAAAGGCTGAGCGTTCAGAAATTTCAAACTATAAAATAAATGGGCTAAGCTTAGGAAGTCCCATGCAGTTGTTAGGAAAAGATAAATCTAAAGAAATTAAACAAGAAATTCCTTCAAATTTAAATATTCAAAGATTTTCAGATAATGAAATATTTCCAGTTTCAAAAATATTTGTGTACCCAAATCCATCGAATGATTTTATTTGGATACAGTTACCACAAATAGCCAATTTAATAGATGTAGGTGATTTAAAAATTAGTAATTCAGAGGGCAAACTATTTTATTCTGAAAGTAAATTGAATTTCATTAATTCTATTAAAATCAACATTCAAAATTATCCAGAGGGTATTTACTTCATTGAGTATAAAAATACAATGAATCAGTTCAATAGTAAATTTATTAAATTATGAGTATCATGAGAAATTTCATTCTATTTTATTTTGCAATAAATTTATTTAATAACAATTTCTTGTTTAGTCAATCTACACAAGGGAGCAATACTTTTAACAATAATGTTGGAATTGGCTCTAGTTCAAACCAGTCATTTGTGCCAAACTTATATAATAATGGAACTCCAGCAACTGAGAATGATCCCACTACTGATGACGAACGGTGGGTATTTTGGATTCATGGACTTAATGGTGATTTAGGCACATGGGCAAGAGCCAAAACGGCCTCTTCTGATTTTGTGAGTCCCTTATTAGATCCAAGAAAAATGAAGGGAGATCTTGCAGATTATGCCGATATACAGAATGGAGGTACATTATTTGAAGCAGGCGCATATGTAAGAGATCAATGGATGGAAACCAGAAGAGCTCAACAATTGGCATTGGGTGAAGACCCAACAAGGAATTTTATGGTTTGCCACAGTCAAGGCGGAGTTGTAGGCAGAGCAACTATGCATTTGGACTTATGCTTAGGTAATAAAAGTAAAGAGGATTTGGCTTATGGAGGTCTCGTAACTTTTGGATCCCCACATCAAGGGGCCAGATTACTTAATAATCAAGCTCAATTTTTTGATTTAGCAGATGATCTATGTAAAAATTTATCAGCGGGTCCAATCAGTGAAAATAGTATCCTTTCCTTTAAAATTTGGATATTCAGAATAAATATAAATATTTATGAGTATATAAAGGATTTAGTTCCAAAAATTTGTGAAAGTTTAACCCAGGATATTTTACCATATTTAACTGCTCAACAGACTCCTTTTATAACGGAAAGTTATAAAGTTGGGGCAGCTCAATTACAATCAATTAATGGATGTGAAGATCAGGAATTAGCTGAAATTCCAAAAGTAGCTTTTTATGGAGTTGAACAAAAGGATGGATTAATGTTTAGGACATTAAAATATTTTAATATACCAGTCGGGCAATCAGATTATTTTATGGCAGACCCTGATCAGGATGTAGTCGATAAATTTAATGATAATTACTTGAAGTATGTTGCAAAAGTAGAAGAGCATAATGCGAAGTATCTTTATTGGGATAAATTATATAAAGATGGGAACTGTCATACATTTTTCAGATACCCAAGTTATGATTGTAAACGAATTAGAACATTTAGAGATTATTTTTTAAGAAATCGCCAAGAATTTCAAAAGGGTGTAGAAGTTCTATCTCGCTTGGATGATGAATATAAAAAAATTATTGGAGCATTGGAGTTTGTAAGAACACAACAGTTATTTTGTCTTTGTCTAAATAAAAATACAAATGAAGAATCCAAAACTGCTATTTCTAATCCGTCACAATGCATTACACCTGGATATCCTTGGATATGCGGGACAGTTACAGAATCTACTTACAATCGTGTCGAGAAGGATTCCGATGGAGTCGTTTTAGCCGAATCCGCATCTAACCTTCCAGGAGGTATTACAAATGGTCCAACCCGATTAATGGACAAATCTTCTCATATGCAAATGCGGAATGACCATAATACCGCGGCAAAATTAAAGTTATTGTATAATGGAGAATTTGACAAGTTTTTTAAGACCGCTCCAAAGTAATTTTAAAAGATTATAGAAATTATTTTAATTTTGTTAAATGCATATATTTTATGAGCAAATTTATAATCTTATTTATTGTATTAGGGATTTTTGCAGGTTGCGAATTACAAGAGCCACCCATACCTCCTGGACCATGTATTTCTTGTCCGGGAAAAGATACTTTTAAATTAGATCCAAGTTTAAATTGGCAGGTTTCCATTCATCCAGATTCTGCTTCCGATTTTATTGAGTCTGGGATGGTAATTAGTCAAGGTAAGTTAATTTACATTTCAGAATTTTATTTACCAGTGCGCCCAATTGTTTGTAGAAATATTGCGGATGGTAAAGAATTATGGAGGTGGATTGATCCGGATGGAAGACTAGCTGGAGGAGGTGGTAGAAACAATACTGGACTTAGAGAAAATTTATGGGTCACCACAGAAGCTCACAATATTATTCTAATGAATTTAGAAAGCGGTCTGCTCCATAAAAAAATCAACATAGGTCAAGACAATGCGGGTTCTCCAAGAAGCAGAATTAATGGAAATTGTTTATATCATACATTCACTTCTTATCAGAATGGTGCAGATGAATATATGGTAAGAATCAATTTAGACCAACTTACACAATGGGATACAGTTTTTAAAGCCACGAAGGAGGATAAATTTGAACCATTTTTGGAGCCGCCCTCTTTATGGATTAATCCTCAACTAGATTCATGTTTAGTTTTTTCATTGGGATTTTATAATTTTAGTAATCATCAAGCACGCGAGCGGTTTATTGTTTATAATTTAAAAAAAGACGAACTTGAATGGACCATTGAAGATTATGTGGATGAAGGTCAATGTTCAACAAATCCAATTTTAATTCATGAAAATAAAGCCTACGTGCAGGGACAAAGGTCTTTTCATTGCATAGATTTATTGCAAAAGAAGGAAATCTGGAAACGTAATTTTTATAACAATGGTTACAATCTGAGTTTTTCAATCTGCAATGCAATTATTGCAGAAGGCATGTTAATTACTAAAAGTGAACAGGAAGATATCCGCGCTTTGGATTTATTGACTGGTCAAACAATCTGGGAAAACCTAAATACAGGAGGAGCAAGTCCATATAATATGGAATATTTTAAAGGCAGAATTTATTTTGCCGGAAGTTCAAAAATCTGGGGAATCAGGGCATCCGATGGGCATACCGATTGGGTGTACAGTTCTCCAAATGAAAAAATCAATTCAAATGCAGGGTTTATCTCAGGAGGCATTGTAATAGATAAAGAAAATGAAGCAATTATTTCTAATGATAGTTATTTTATAATGTCTATTAAATTACCCAAATAGACAAATAAAGTTAGAATCAAAATGTTAAATGGTATTTCCTTTTGCTAATTGAAAGAACATCTTTTTATTTCTTCCCCGTCTCCTTTTTCATCAATTCAATTTCCGCTTTCATTTCTGATTTGAAAGCTATAAAATCTGCGGCAATTTGCGGATAAATTTCAGGTTTGGTGTCTTCATCAAAACTGGCAATAGATGCCAATTTTGTGAGGATGTTTTTTTCATTCTTAACAACCGTAATGTAATTGCTTAAATATTCAGATTCTACTTTTTTAGCCATGATATCGGCTTTATTGACCCGGTTGATCTGATCTTTCAATTCGGGGTTATAAACTTTAGGTTGGTCTTCTGAACTCACTGTTGTTGGTGGCATCAGGGCTTTGCTTCTGGATGAAACCCGGTTGCTTAATTCGCTGTGTTCTTTTTGAATGCTTACCAATGTTTTACTAAACAGCGAATTCATATAATCCGGATTGTTGGATTTAATGGCCTTATTCCATTCCTTGATCTGTTTATCCAGGTTTTTTACATCCTGCATTTCTTTTTTAAGATCTTTCTTGCTGTATTTTATTTTTATAGCATAAGAAGAATCTTGAAAATTCGTATTCGCAACTAAATGACCAACAAAAATGCTGGCTAAAAGAAATGGGAGTATAAAACGCATGGTATATTAATTGCAATATTGAGAAAATGCAGCACTGAGGTTATCGGCAATCATTTGTGCAGAGCGACCCTCTATCTGATGTCTTTCTAACATGTGCACCAGTTGGCCATCTTTAAACAGGGCAATGGATGGAGAAGAAGGAGGATAAGGCAACAAGTATTCTCTGGCTTTAGCAACGGCTTCCCGGTCCACACCCGCAAAAACGGTCACCAACTGGTCTGGTTTATTTTCATTGTTAAGGGCAATGCGTACACCCGGACGGGCATAAGCGGCTGCACAACCACATACTGAATTGACAACCAACAAAGTGGTTCCTTTTTGTTCCTTAAAGGCCTGGTCCACAGCTTCAGCACTTTCTAGGGAATTAAAGCCGGATTCAATCAGCTCTCGGGTCATTGGGATGGTTAATTCTGGTGGATACATCATAAATTGTTTTATTCAGATAGCTTTAAACGTTAAAATGGGCTGCTTTGTTCTATTTTTGATCCATTATTTCTGCTCTAAATGGGACAATTTGAAGCCATGGAGTCCTAAAAAAAATACCAGAATTGCAGTTTTTGTCGTTTAATTTTCTAATGAATTTCGATCGTCTGTTGTCCCATAATAAATTGAATTGATGCGTTTTACCCTGATCCTTGGTTGCTTATTGGTTTGTAGTCTGATTGGAAATTCACAGCAAACAGAATTTGATTTGAGTCCGCAGGATACCGTTTATGACAATCGGGTAAAGACCATTCAATTTTACAGATATAAGCCGGAAGAAGAATTAATGCCTTTTCTTGTTCTGAATGTCAAGGAGCATTTGCAGTTAACTTTTGATATGCTGGAAGGATCTCCCAGTGAATTGTATTATTCTTTCTTTCATTTTGATCAAAATTGGCTGCCAACAGATTTGCGACCTGAAGAATACTACAAAGATTTTCAAGAGCAACGAATTACAGAATACGCTTCCTCCAGAAAGACCATCATTCCGTATATCCATTATACCTTGCGTGTGCCCAGTGATGGATTTTTGGTCAGTGGAAATTATTTAATCTGTGTATCAGATCGTTTTAAAAATGTTTTATTCACACGGCGTTTTTTTATTTCTGAAAATAAAGTTCTGGTGAGCTTGAAAGTGAAAGATCCTGTTAATGCAGAAATTTACAGAACCCATCAGGCATTGGAACTTGCGATCAATACGAATAAATTGGCCATTCAAAATAACGAGCAGGAATTGCAGGTTCAAATATTCCAAAATGGTGATCCCAATACACGCCTGGTGCGGAATAAACCAAACAGCGTATTGGGTGATTTATTTTATTTTAATAAACCGGATGATATTTTATTTTCGGGCAAAAAGGAATTTAGACACAAAGACATTCGTACAATTCAATCCACTACCCAGGATATTTTATTTTGGGACGAAATTGACCAGGTGTATCATTGTTGGTTAAAGACCGATGAGGTCAGAGCGCAAAAATTATATTTATCGGATGATGATATCAACGGACGGTTTTTAATTTTAAACAGGGATCAGGATCAGGCAGAAGTCACTTCTGATTATTTTAAAGCTCATTTTACATTAAATAGGACGATTCCTTTTGATGAGCCCGTCTATGTTTATGGTGGTTTGTCGGATTGGCAATTAAAACCGGAATTTAAAATGGAGTACGATCCCAGTCGCAAGGCTTATTTTGCTTATATCTGGTTGAAAATGGGCTATTATAATTTTATGTATGCCCTGGAAGATGACAAGGGTAAACCTGATACCGGTCCACTGGAAGGCGATTGGTACGAAACTGAAAACGACTATTATGTGTTGGTTTATTATAAAGTCTTAGGCAGCCGCTATGATCGATTGTTGTTTATTGGGGAATTTAATTCCAATCGATAAGGGCGGTCCATCCTTAAAAGCTGGTTTTTCGTCCGAAATATTCGTTAATTACTCGATTCTATGGACGAATGCTTGTAAACTCCTTTAATTTTGCTATCATTTTATATAAATGCGCTATACCTATTTAATCTTATTTAGTTTTCTGTTTCAGGGACTTCAAGCTCAGGAACAATGGAATCTCGCCAGCTGTGTTGAACATGCATTAAAAAACAATGTAGGCTTGCAACAAAGCAAAATTTCAGTCGATGAAGCGGCTTTGACTGTAAAAGAAAATAAACACAAGCAAATACCGGATTTAAATGGAAGTATCAATGGAGGGATCAGCTTTGGTCGAAACATAGATCCAACCAGCAACAGTTTTACAACCGAAAATATTATTTCTGCCAATTATACATTGGCCTCCGGTGTGACTTTATTTCAAGGCGCATTGATTCGCAATTCGATAAAACAAAGTAAACTGAGCCTGGATGCAAGCACCAAAGAATACCAGCAAGCAACCAATGATCTTGCTTTGACCATTGCGACCTATTATTTAAATGTATTATTGAATGAGGAGCGATTGGAAATGGCGGAAAAAAACACTGAGAATGTTAAACTGCAATTAATCCAAATGGAAAAAATGATCCAGTCGGGTGTTAAACCGGAAGCGGATGCCATTGAAATTAAATCGCAATTGGCCAGAATGGAACAAACACAAGTCAGTGCAGAAAATGGATTGGATATCGCTTGGTTGACTTTAAAGCAAGCGATGCGATTGGATCCTTCAAAGAAATTGCTTTTAGAACGTCTTACTGAAGAGCAATTGAATGGCGTTCAACTTGAAAATTATACTTTCGAGTCCCTATCCGAAACAGCTGCGCAATCCCAATCAGGCTTGCAAGCTGCCTATAAACGATTGGAGGCAGCCAGAATGGGCGAAAAGATTGCAAAGGCTTTGTATTATCCTTCGCTTTTTTTAAATGCAAGTATTGGTTCCCGTTTTTCAGATGCTGCCATTAGACCCTTAGATTACAGTACTTCCAGAATTTTAGTTCCAGGGATTTACATAGATGGAAAATCTGTATTATTCGAACAAGATTATCCAACAGTTAAATCAACCGAGGTCATTCCATTTAAAGATCAATACGATCAATTTTTGGGATATGGAGTCGGATTAAATTTGAATATCCCAATTTATAATCAGCGAAGTACAAAAACGAGGGTACAAAAAGCAGCATTGGCTACTAAGTCGTCTGAGCTGCAAGCTGAATTGCAAAAAGAAAAATTAAATCAAGATGTATACCAGGCGATTGCCAATGTCCGAGCAGCTAAAAAAGAGTTTGAAGCATCCAAACGCGCTCTGGATGCAACGAGCTATTCCGCTGACAAAACGCAAAAGCGATTTGAGCTGGGACTTGCAAATGTATTTGAATTAAATTTGAGTCAAACAAATTTGCAAAATGCACAAAGCACCCTGGTCATTGCAAAATATGATCTGGTTTTTAAACAAAAGGTTCTGGATTATTATGCCGGAAAACCAATAAAACTTTAAACGTATGAATCAGAAAAAAGGCCTGCGCTGGTGGTGGTGGTTAGCAATTATTTTAATTCCAGTTTTAATTGTTGCTGCTGTTTTTAAAGCAAAAAGCAAACCAAAAGGCGAAGAAGTTAATTTGGAAAAAGTACAAATCCGGGATCTGGTTGAGACAGTTACAGCAAGTGGTAAAATTTTTCCTGAAACTGAAATAAAAATTTCATCGGATGTTTCGGGGGAAATTGTTGAGCTGTATGTTAAAGAAGGTGACAGTGTAAAAGTGGGACAAATTCTGGCTAAAGTCAATGCAGATGCTTATACCTCAGCAGTGGAAAGAAGTTCGGCTGGTGTTAACATTGCACGTACACAAGCAAGTTCCAGTGGCAATTCCATTGAAAATGCGAAGCAACAAAAGACACAAGCAAAATTGCAATATGAGAATGCAAAAAAAATGCATCAGAGAAATCAGCAATTGTTTAAAGATGGAATTATTTCTTTAGCAGACCTTGAAAATTCGGAAACTACTATGAAAAATCTGGAAGCAGGTTTTAAAGCTGCAGAAATCATGGTTGAAAATGCAATCAAAGGATCGGAGTCTGCTGGATTTCAAGTAAAGGATGCTGAGGCCTTGTTAAAAGAACAGCGCACCAATTTAGGTCGAACGATTATTAAAGCACCTGCAACCGGTATTATATCAAAATTAAACGTTGAACGCGGTGAACGGGTCGTTGGAACCATTCAAATGAGTGGGACGGAGTTAATGCGCATCGCAGACCTGCATGCAATGGAAGTTCAGGTTGAAGTAAGTGAGAATGATATTGTGAATGTAAAAACGGGTGATGAAGCAACTATTGAAGTAGATGCATATCAGAATAAAAAGTTTAGCGGGCATGTGACCGAAGTGGCAAACAGTGCAAATAATATCAGTTCGATAGCAGGCAATTCTTTATCAACAGATCAGGTTACTAAATTTGTGGTTAAAATTCGCATTGAGAAATCATCCTATGCAGAATTAGTTGTAAATAATCGGGCACCGTTTCGACCTGGAATGTCTGCAACTGTAGAGATCAATACCCATGAAGTTAAAAATGTTTTGAGTGTACCCATTCAGGCAGTCATTGCTTATGATCCCAATGAGGAAGTGAGGAAACAAAAAGAAAAGAATGACCGGGAAAATAAAATTCAACAGCCAGCAGCTCAGACGGAAGCAAAGGAAGTTGATGATTCACCTTATCGGGAAGCATTGTTTGTGGTGCATGGCGATACGGTTTCACGAGTTGATGTAGAAATTGGGATTCAGGATGAAAATTACATCGAAATTAAATCAGGAATTTCTGAAGGAGATGAAGTGGTTATTGGACCCTATGTGGCATTATCCCGCAAACTTAAAAATGGTTCGAAGATTCATCGAAAAGTAGAAGACACTAAGAAAGAATAAATTGTCAGTAGGATCTTTTAAGTAGTTGTCTTTAAAATGAGATTAGATAAATTTTTTCAATTCGTCCAGATATTCCCGATGATTGGCAAGTCTGGGTACTTTTTGTTGAGCGCCAATTTTATTTCGTGATTTCATCCAATTAAAAAAAGTTGATTTGGGAGCTATTGATAATTTTAATCGTTCAAGAGCCAGATCATTGAAACGTTTGGCTTCGTAATCGGAGTTGACTTTCTTAAGATTTGCATCCAAAGCTCTGGCAAAAGCATCCGGATCTTTTGGGTCATTTTCAAATTCAATAATCCATTCATGTCCGCCTTTACCGGAACCGGTTAAGAAAATTGGTGCTACAGTATATTCTACCATGTTTACGCCAAATTCTGCGCAGGTTGTAGTTAATGCAGCATCGGTATTGGCAACCATCACTTCTTCACCAAATACATTGATAAATTGTTTGGTGCGTCCGGTAATCACAATTTTGTATGGATATTTTTGAGTAAATTTTACTGTATCTCCAATTTTATATCGGAACAAACCGGAATTGGTGGTTATGACCATTGCATAATTTTTATCCAATTCCACCTCTTCAAGAAAAATTGTTTTTGGATTTTCTTTATCCCATTCTTCCATTGGAATAAATTCATAAAACACGCCATTGTCTAATAAAAGCAACATGTCGTGTGTGGATTTGTCATTCTGAACAGCAAAATATCCTTCAGACGCGTTGTATGTTTCAATATAAGTAAAAGAATCTGACGGAAAAAATTCACGAAAAGGTTCGCGATACGGAACAAAACTTACAGCCCCATGTACAAAAACCTGCATTTTAGGCCATACTTCAAGCATGTGTTGTTTTCCCGTTTGTTCTAATATTTTTTTAAATAACACAACGGCCCAGGTAGGTGTTCCGGCTACCATTCTGATGTCTGCATGGATGCTTTCTTTGGCAATGATATCCAGTTTTTTTTCAAAATCCGGAAGCAGGGCGATTTCTTTTTCTGGAAACAGCCGATTCACTGCAAGTGGATTAATCCGTTGATAAATAATCGCTGAAACATCACCTACCGTACTTCCAGGAAACTCTGGTAAATCGGAGCTATAACTTCCAGAAAGTAAAATGCTTTTGCCTTCTATAATTTTGCAGTCTTTGACATTGTCATAAATGGCTGCAAGCAATCTCCACCCTCCTCTGGTGTGACAATCTTTATGATTTGGATCGGTTATAGGAATGTATTTGCTTTTATCGCTGGTAGTACCGGATGACTTTGCATAATATTTTATTCGCCCAGGCCATAATACATTTTGTTCTCCGGTCATCATCCGATGAATATCATGTTTTATGCTTTCATAATCTTGTAATGGAAGCATGTTTTTCCAGTCTGAAGTTTTTTTATACTTATTAAATCCATATCGAATTCCCCATTCAGTCTGTTCGGTTGCTTTGACTATTTTTTTAAGTTGATTACTTTGGACTTCAATAGGAAATTCCATGAATTTCTTCATTTCTGAACGTGGAAGTTTCAGATATTGACTCCATAAGACATTGAGAAGCTGACTCATTAATTTACAAATGCTGAGGGCAAAAATAGTAAATAGAGAGCGTAAGGAGAATGGTGTGCAAAAAAGAAACATAATTTATTGATAATCAGTAATGTATATCAAAGAGGAACGAATTCTCGCAGAGACGCAAAGACGCAGCGAAGAGGAATTTACTCAAAGGAGTAAAGACCCAGGGAAGAGGAATTCACGCAGAGACGCAAAGGCGCAAAGTGGATGAGTATAGAGTAAAAGCTTAGGAATTAAAGCTTGTTTACGATTTTTGAAATACCATATTTGAGTAGAGCTTCATTAAAATTAACCAAGAGGCCAAGTTTTATACCTGTTATCTTTAAATAAGTCAGAAGCTGTTTTTTATGGACAGGAGCTATGGTTTCAACTGATTTAATTTCAATAATTTTTTTATTTTCAATTATAAAATCTGCTCTAAAACCAATATCCATTTTTAAATCTTCTCAAAATACTGGAATTGATTTTTGCCTTTGAACATTTAAATTTAGTTTTGCGAATTCATAATCAAGAATTTCTTCATAAACAGACACAAATTAACCAGGACCCAATGAAGTGTGCAATTTAAACAGACATCAATAATTATCGAACTGATTTCATTTTCGTTCATAGTGTAATTATATTTTTAGGTATTAATAATTATATATAATTGGAACTCAGAAAGAATTCCTCCTCTTAGCGTCTTTGCGTCTCTGCGTGCAATAAACGCTTCGGATGATAAATAAAATTATTCTTGTTGTTTGTATAAATTCCGAAAATGCTTATTTCGGAATTTTAATGGAATATTTTTTCCATTGGCCACTTGTAAATCTGATTTGATCAACCAGGGATTATACAATTTTAGTTGGCGGTACGTAATGTTATGTTCATGAGCAAAATCCGCTAAATCTGGGATGGAAGAACTTACTTCCACCAAATCATATTTTGTCAATTCCGGATAACATTCATTTTTACGACTGTAGAATCCAAATTTTTCAGGATTTGCCATAATTTCTTTCATAGCAACAATACGAAAAACATAGCGATTGGTTTCTTCACTTAAATTCAAGTCGTAATAATTGTTTTCTTTTTGTTCGGCCAAAGCTTTTTGGAGTGCGGTTGGTCCCATATTGTAAGCAGCTGCAGCCAATGTCCATGTACCAAAGCGTTCTTTCATTTTTCGCAAATATTTACAAGCAGCCAGGCTTGCTTTTTCAGGATGATTGCGTTCGTCAACATAGGCATTTATTTCAAGGTCTAATTCCTTGGCAGCTTCTTCTTTAAACTGCCAGATTCCTTTTGCTCCAGCATAAGATACTGCATTTCGCAAAGAGCTTTCAGCAACTGCCAGGTATTTCATATCATCAGGAATTCCCTGTTCTGCAAAAATCCGTTCGAATAGTGGAAAATATCGTTGTGCCAATTTTAAATGCAAGAGTGTATGACTGTGCATATAGCTATTTAGCAATAACTCCCGTTCCAATCGTTCAGATACATCAAAATAATCTATTGGCATGTTTTCTCCAGCAAAGTCATACTTATCAGCCAATTTAATCGAATGAATGGTCTGTGGAAGGGGATCGTAGCGATTGTTAAAAGGCAAATCCTCTGAGCTGTGTAACATGAATACAGCCAGTGCTCCCAAGAGCATGCCTCCTGCTACAAGACTTATTTTAATCCAAACCGGTTTTTGCATAAAATTTAAACGTTGGGTTTATAAAGATAGGTATTTACCAATGAAACTAAATGTTGAGATCTTGCAATTAGATGGATTCCGGAAGGGTATAGCTTCTTCCTTTATTAACTTCTTTTAAATACGTCATCAATGGTTCAAAGTAGCGCAGCATCGCTTTCGCATTTAAATCCTCTCCTGTATTGTCTTTCAATAATTTTTTCCAGTCTTCAATTGCACCTTTTGAAAGAATGTGGTGTAAGAATTTGCCAATTTCTTTATTGCCAAAATAATTAGTAGCCTGCGGCTCTTGCTTTAATATAGTTTGAGCTATATGGTCGTGCATTTGAAATAATAACACAAAGGACAATGCATAATCATAATATTGAGCTGCATCATCATTGATATGTGTTTTCGTTGCGGCATCACAATAAATTTCATCACGTGCAGCAGGAGGCGCAATTCCCTGAAACTTTTGGACATAATCCCACCAACTTTTATTCCATTGATCAGGAGACAAATTGTTATGATATAAATCGTGTTCAAAATGCGTCATCACACCGGCACTCCAAGGAATAAACACAATGTAGTTTAAGGCTTCTTTTAATAGAATTTGCGTTTGATCAATTTTTGTTTTTTCATCTACCAGGCCCAGATTTTGGAGAAAGGGTTTTTGCATAGCAGCCAAACCCATCATGCTTCCAATTGCTTCATGATATGCGCGATTGGCTCCTTTCCGCAATACGAATGGAATACCAGGCTTTGCATATTCTAAATAATAATAGATATGACCTAATTCATGATGGGTGGTTTCATACCATTCGGAATTGGCTTCAATGCTCATTAAAGAACGAACATCTTGATTAAGATCCAAATGCCATGCAGATGCATGTGTATTTTTTTTGTATTGTGTACCGGGAGCTAAGGCATAGAGATCAGATTTTTGATAAAATGATTCAGGTAGGCTGTCAAAACCAAGACTTACATAAAAACGTTCTGCTTGTTCCACACACCATTTATCTCCTTTGGCTTTTATGATTTTGTCAAGATCAAATCCTTCCACAGCTACCAGTGCAGACCAATCCTGTCCCCAACGATTAGGAAGCCAATGTGCAGGCAAAAGATCCGGTACATTTTTTTCTTTGTATTTTTTTGCAAGCTCGTAACGTGCATAGGTATGCAATTCCCGATACAAGGGCCAGGCATCCCGAATCATGTTTCGACAATCAACCATCATCTGATCTGCATCCATGCCGTATTCTGAAACCTGATAATTAAAATAATCAGAATATCCAATAGCCTGTACCGTTTTATTTCTAAGATCCCTGAGATTAATCAATCCCGGCTTAAGCGCTTTACCCAGTTCTTTGCTTGCATTCCAGGCAGCGAGTCGTTCTTTGAGATTGGTATTATCTTTTAAAATATCATCAATTTTGTTAGGGTCAACTTCTTTTCCATTGAGTTGAAATTTAAACCCATACATTTTTTCAGTTTGAGCAGTACCCGCTGCAATTCGTTGTGCTACCAATTCTTTTGCAACAGCGGGATTATCACCTGCAGCATACAAAATGGCTTCTAGCTGTGTTATTTGTAGTGTTTCCAAGGAATCTTTTAATGCTAAATATTTTTTACACGCGTTGATGTTTTCTTCGCTCCCGGTAAATTTTGCTAATGCTTCATTGGCTGCTTTGGTCCGAGTCGCATTGGTTGTATCTCCTTCAACAATATGTGTTTGAGATATCCACTCTGCTTCAGACGCGATGGTATATAATTTTTGAAATTCTGTATTATAGCTATCTAAAAAAGACTGTGCTTCCTCTTTGACGGGAGGAGCAACAGGTGTCTGAACAGTTGGTTTGCATGAGCAGATTGCAAGAATTGCGATGACCGCGATTTGAAGTTTCATTTTGTTTGATTTAAAATCTAAAAATTGAAATAAATATAAATGAATTTACTAAATTATGGAACAGTTTCTTTCTCTTCGGATAAATATTTATTAAATAACAAGTAAACCTACCTTTAAATCCATTTTACAATTGCAGGAAATATCTTCAAGGTTCCTAATAATTGAAATTTGTAATTGGCTATTGGTTTACATGTTCATCTTTGCTTTCAACCTTTGTAAAAATGGAGAGGCAAAAATGAATCCCTGTAAAATTTCATTTTTACTGCTTAATACTTCTTCCTTTGTACCAGTCCAGGCTAATTGACCTTCATGAATTAAAATAATATTGTCACCTATTTCCATTACACTGTTCATGTCATGGGTATTGATTACGGTAATAATATTTTCCTCTTTGGTAATTGCATAAATCAATTCATCAATTACCAGGGATGTTTTTGGATCTAATCCTGAATTGGGTTCATCGCAAAATAAATATTTTGGTTTCAACACAATGGCTCGTGCAATTCCTACCCGTTTTTGCATGCCTCCGGATAACTCCGAAGGATATTTTTTATTATTTCCGGTAAGGTTTACCCGTTCGAGACAATAGTCAACGCGTTTGTCTTTTTCTTTACGCGTCATGTTGGAAAACATATCCAATGGAAATCGAATATTATCTTCCACATTCATAGAATCAAACAATGCAGACCCTTGAAACAACATGCCAATTTGCATGCGCAATTCACGAGTTTGTTGTTTGTTTAATGAATAAAAATCAATTTGATCATAAAATACATTTCCAGCACTGGGTTTAATAAGTCCGATCAGTATTTTTAGCAGGACCGTTTTTCCTGCACCGGACCGACCAATAATCAAATTGGCTTTGCCTTGTACAAATGTGCAAGACACATCATTGAGTACAACTTGTTCGTTAAAATTTTTAAAGATGTGTTCGGCTCGTATCATGAAGTCATCAGCATGGCAATGATATAATCTGAAAGTAAAATGAGAATATTGGAATATACAACCGCTCTGGTACTGGCATCTCCTAATTAAATGCTTCCCCCTTTTACAAAATAACCTTGATAGCATGGTACGGTTGTTAAAATAAATGCAAAGACAATGGCTTTAACAAACATCATCCATACATTATAGGGCACAAAAAATGAACGCAATCCACGAATATATTCTGCATGAGAAAACCAATTGGTAGGAACCACTGCAAGATAACCACCTATAATACTTATAAAAGCGCCAATGCATACCAACATTGGGATTACAATCAATGCAGCGATGACCTTAGGTTGCAATAAATAAGACGCAGTATTTACCCCCATGATTTCCATTGCGTCGATATGTTCTTTTTGACGCATGCCTCCAAGTTCAGCTGCAAGATTCGATCCGACTTTTCCTGCTAACAGCATACATGAAAAGGTTGGAGCCAATTCAATAATCGTCATGTCGCGAACGATGTAACCAACATAATATCTTGGGATCAGGGAATCACCCATTTGGTAAGCAAATTGAACAGCCGTAACTGCACCAATAAAAATTGAAATGATTCCAACAATGACAACAGAGCCGATGCCAATGCTATTCATTTGCCGAAGCGTTTCCTTCCAATACATGGAATAGCGTTCCGGTTTATGAAAGGCTTGTCCCAACCATTGGATATATCTCCCAAAATGATAAACAGCTGAAAACATTAAATGGGGTTTGAATTATAATTGATACAAACATTTTTAGGTTCGGTAAAAAAACGCATCGCTTCAAATCCGCCTTCTCTACCCACTCCGGAATCATTCATTCCACCAAAAGGAGTTCGTAAATCCCGTAACAGCCAACAATTAATCCAAACAATGCCCGTATGAATTTGTTCGGCCATTCGGTGGGCTCGGTTCAAATTAGTGGTCCAAAGAGTCGATGCCAATCCGTAGTCACTTGCATTTGCAAGCGCCAGAGCTTCTTCATCCGATTTAAACGATTGTAAGGTAACCACAGGCCCAAAGATTTCTTCCATGTTGGTTCGACAAGCAGGTCCCAAACCTTCGATTACACAGGGTTTTATAAAGGCTCCTCCTTCACACCTACCGGCTAATTTGATTTGATTTCCTCCAGTTAGAATGGTCCCGCCCTCTTGTTTTGCCAATTCAATATAATTTAAAACTTTATTCAGATGGTCCTTGGATATGAGAGAACCCATTTTACAATCAGACTCCAAAGGATCTGAAGGGAACATTTTATCAACCTTTCCTAGAAAATCTGTTTTAAATCGGTCGTAAATGCTTTCTTCAATTAAAATCCGACTGCCACATAGACAAATTTGTCCGTTATTTGAAAATGCCAAACGGACGACTTGCTTCAGGGTGTGTTCATAATCACAATCAGCAAAGACCAGACAAGGATTTTTACCTCCTAATTCAAGACTTAATTTTTTAAATCGGGGAGCTACCTGAGCGGCAATGTGGTTTCCCGTTTTTGTTCCACCGGTAAATGAAATTGCTTTTATTTCAGGGTGTTGAATCATGGCTTCTCCAGCTTCCGTGCCATAACCGTGAATTATATTTAAGACACCATCCGGTAAACCAGCCTCTTGACAAATTTTACCTAAAAGATAAGCAGTTGTCGGACTCAATTCAGAGGGTTTTGCAATTACACAATTTCCGGTAGCGAGTGCTGGAGCAATTTTCCATGTAAAAAGATAGAGTGGTAAATTCCAGGGGGAAATACATCCCACGATGCCAATAGCTTGTCTAAGCGTATAATTAATAGCCCGATTTGGCATTTCATGAGCTTCAGATGCAAATTGCATGGAAGCCGTTGCAAAAAATCTAAAATTGGATGCAGCTCTTGGAATATCTATTTGTAATGAATGGCTGATTGCTTTCCCGGTATCATTCGTTTCAGCCTGTGCCAATGCTGTTAAATTTGATTCAATGCCTTCAGCAATTTTGTTGAGAATTAAAAAGCGCTGTTCCTGTGGGCATGCAGCCCATGTAGGAAAAGCAGCGTTTGCTGCCTGGACGGCTCTGTCTAAGTCGTTTTTATTGCTTCTTGGAATTTTTGAAATGATTAATCCGGTAGCCGGATTCACATTGTCTAAATACGCTGAATCAGCAGGGGCACAATACGATCCATTAATAAAATTTTCAATAAACTGCATGGATAGCAAAGATAGTTAGCGACGCCGTTTCTTGCGCCACTTATCCCGCCACTCGTCAAAACGATCTGTTAAATCATCGATTTCTTCTTCTACTTTATTTGCAATATTGTGAATATTGATGGGTTTGCCTTTCATCGCAAGGCGATCCGCTGCGGTGACTGCTTCAGGCACAATAAGCATCAAGATAAGATAAGTCACAATTCCAAATCCGGCAAAACCTAATAAAACAAAGGTCAATCTTACCCAAACAGGATCATCAACGCCTATATAATGCGCAATTCCAGAACAAACACCGGAGATTTTTTTATCGTATGGATCTCTAAATAGCCGTTTACCAAGACGGTATTCACCATATGCAGAAGTCCGGGGTTCTTCATAATCAGGCTGCCCTTCAAAACGTTCTTCGGTTCCCATGACTTGAATCATTTGGTCTACATGCTGAAGGGTTACAATGGACATGCCTTTCATGTATTCTTTAAAAAGCTCTGCAATCCGGGATTCAATATCTCCCATGATTTCATGATGGCCTTCCGATTTTGAAAAATGGCGATCCAGCTGAACCAGGTATTGATCTAATTTGAAATAGGCATCTTCATTGACAGCAAATGGAAAGCCTCCGACATTGATGTTATGTATTTTGTTCATTTTCAGTTTTTATAATTGTAATAGATTGATTGACACTTTGTACAAATTGATGCCAGCTTTGTAGCAACACATTTAATGCTTGTTTCCCTTCTTCCGTAATGGTAAAGTACTTTCTGGGTGGTCCGGCATTGGATTCTTTCCAATGGTATTCCAGCAATCCGCTATTTTTTAACCTGCTTAAAATTGGGTAAAGGGTGCCTTCTACTACGATCAGATCAGCTGATTTTAAGCGATTAATCATATCAGAAGGATAGGCTTCTTCTTCATTGATAATGGAAAGAATGCAAAGATCCAGAACTCCTTTTTTCATTTGTGCGATGGCATTTTCAATTTTCATACTGCAAAATTAATATTATAACAGGTACTATGTATAACATAGTTCCATTTTAAGCACAATTTTTTTATTTTTTTTGAAATAAAAATAAAGTGCTGATATTCAATTACATATAAAAAATAAAACTTGCATTGTTCGTTTGGAAGTCTTTCTAAGTCCTTCAGCAAATACCTAAAAACTGCCTAAAATCTTGAAATTGAGTTTTGTAAGTTTATTAATTAGTTGCCTCAGCTTTTGTTTTTTAAGATAATTTTGACGCTCTATGCAATTTGAAGTCCGAAAATTTCTATTCATCATCAATCCAAAATCTGGTGCACAAAGACGCTATGATTGGGAGTACATGATTGAAAAACATTTAAAAGCAGATTTATTTCTCATTGTAGAATCGGTAAGTCCGGCTCATAGTGACGAATTGGTACGTCAATATTCAGAAGATACCAACGTTTGTGTTGTAGCAGTTGGAGGCGATGGTACTGTCAGCGAGCTTGCTAAAATGGTTTATAAATTTAATTTGATGCTCGGCATTATTCCAATTGGTTCAGGAAATGGATTGGCAAGGCATCTGAAAATTTCAACCAGTCCGGCAAAAGCACTCGCTCGATTGACAACTGGAAAACCAAAACATATTGATCTAATTAAAGTAAACAATCGGTATTGCTGCAATACCACTGGAATTGGATTTAGTGGATTGATCAGTCGTTATTTTGGAAATAAAGGCAAACGCGGATTTACGACGTATTTTAAATTGGCTTTCAGATTGCATAAAGAAAGCAAGTGCTTTGATGTGGTACTTAATGACAAATTATTTAAAGACGTTTGGTCCATCGAAATTGCAAATTCGTCTCAACTTGGAAACAATGCCATTGTATCTCCTTTAGCATCCGTAAGTGATGGAATCATGGATGTATTAATTATGAGCAAACCAAAATCCTGGCAAATTCCCGGATTAATTTACATGGTATTCAGTCGGAATATTTTAAAATCCAGTTTAAGTCATTTTATACGTGCCAGTGAATTAATTGTAAAACTACCTGTTGAACAGGAACATCATATAGACGGAGAACACCGGGGATTAATTTCTGAATTGGAAGTAAAAATACTTCCTTCTGTATTAAAAGTAATTTTATAAAACATGTCAGATTTACTTTGGGGAATTGATTTGGGCGGAACAAAAATTGAAGGGGTTGCGATTGAAATAAATCCCGAATTAAAAGTGGTTGAAAGATTGCGTGTCCCAACAGAAGCAGATCAGGGTTATGATCACATCTTATCTCAGATAAAAAAGCTAATTAAACAAATTGGTGAAAAGACAAATTCATATCCAGCTTTTCTTGGTATAGGGACTCCAGGCATTGTAGATCAGGAAACCCATCTCATTAAAAATAGTAATACGCTTGGTTTGATTGGCAGACCAATGAAAGAAGATCTTGAAAATCTTTTGGGTATAAAAGTTACGATGGCAAACGACGCAAACTGTTTTGCAATGGCTGAAGCACAATTGGGTGCCGTACCGGATTATGTTAAAAATCCGGAAGTCGTTTTCGGTGTTATCATGGGTACAGGTGTTGGAAGTGGCATTGTGGTCAATGGCAAAGTAATTCATGGCAAACACGGAATCGGTGGAGAATGGGGTCATAATGTGTTGGATGAAAGCGGTGATTTGTGCTATTGCGGCAAAAAAGGCTGTGTTGAAACGTTTATTTCCGGGCCGTCTTGTGAACGACATTATGAAAAACTCAGTGGTGAAAAAATAAAAATGGCAGAAGTCTATGCACGATATCTACAAGGAGATCATTTTGCAGTAGAAACCATGGAGCGATTCGTCTATTATTTTGGCAAAGCAGTTGCAGTAGTAATTAATATCATTGATCCAGAAATTATTGTATTTGGCGGTGGATTGGGAAATTTAGATATACTTTATAACCAGGGCCGTGAAGAAGTCAGAAAATATATTTTCAACTACGAATTGAAAACACTCTTTGTAAAACCCAAACTCGGTGACAGTGCCGGGGTTATTGGAGCCGCTTTGCTTTAATGCAATGCTGCGATGCTGCAATTTTCCAATGTTAAAATTTAAATGAATTAATAAAAATTTCAAATGATAAGCAATAGTTGCCGAAGGCGTCCCGCCGAGGCGTGAGGGGAGTTGCTCACACATGGGTAAAAAGAAAGGAAGTCTGTAGGTTTTATTAAACTCCAGACTTAATAGCCTAATAGCTTTTCAGCTTTAATCCTACAGTTTAATTATTTTTTCGGTAAACCGTTGATTCCCGATTCGAATATGAAAATAATACAAACCACTTGGTAATGTATTAGTAGAAAATTCAAATTCGCTTTGGCCTTGCAAGTCGTTATTTGAATTTATAACATGCTGTCCTACTGAATTGATTAGTTGAAATGAAAAAAGTTTGTCATTCGCTATTTTTAAAACGATGGATTCAACAAATGGATTAGGATAAATTCTGTATCCGTTATATTTTAAATCTTTGGTTAAAACCACGCAGGTATTTTCTTTATTGAAACTGGGAAGGCTGGTTGTAATCCAGTTAATTGGACAATAAGCATACGACTGATTATCTGGAATTTCCGGGAAACTAATTGAATCAACCAGGCTGCTGTCGGAATTAGAAATATAAACTTGTTCGCCGGATTTAGCCAATTTAAAATTTGCATGCAGTCCGGGATCTTTACCATCTTCATCTGCCCATATAATCAAATAAGATTTGGCAGGAATGCTGGTATCAGGAAAAGCCCATTTTAATTTATTATCTGCATTGTCTGAAAAATATAAACCTAAGCATTTGATTTCTGAATCAGTGGCATTGTATAATTCAATCCAATCTTCAAAATTACCAGATTCATCCGCTACAAAATCTGTATTTGAAGCCATAAGTTCGTTTATACGCAAAGCACCAGCTGGAATATTTGTTACCGAAACGTTTAAATTGTAAAATTCATATTCTGCACGAACCGGTGAAACACTTGCGATGAATTCATTTTCTGCATACAAATAATATTGGATATTCAAATGATTTCCAATATTCATGGTGGCGGCATAAATACCATCGCCGGCAGCGCCATCCAAATGCAAACCATCATCGTACATGGGAAGTTCGATAAATTTTTCTGTTTTATCAAAGCGGTAAAATAGAGAGGCGGCTGTGCGGTTTTGTATTCTTGCTGATATGGTCACTGGTGAATTTAATACAAGAACCGATGGGCTATTTGAAATTTCTGAAATAACCGGTTTAATAACGTTTAATGCAACATGAGAATTTAAATAATTGATACGCGCATTGGTCAATGAAATTAAACCCGGATAAGTTTTTGCCATTCCGGTACCTACTGAATAATCTGAGTACAAATTGGAACGGAAGGCTGCATCTGTAAAAAACTTATTCTTATCATTTGCAACAGACGATGCAATCAAATTTTGGTAAGCTAAACCATCTGATTCGTATCCATTGCTTGCTTTTGCTTCTTCGAGTATTGTGTATAAGTGTGCCAGGTAGCGTTTCTTAAATTTTGGAATGGAGAATAATTTCGAAATCAAAGGTCTTTCTGAATTTGTAAGATGAAGCAAAGGATCCAATTGTTGCATTTGCAATACGTTAAGTGAAGTGCCTGTACCGGCATTGGTAAATGCGCCAAAAAATTCATTGAAGTCCCAGGGAATGGTATTAAAACGTCCAATGGCATTTTGATACACCAAATAATTGTGTCCGGAACCGGAATAGCTATCCAGGTTGACATAAAAATTATTGAGCGCCAGCATCCATAAGGCACGGTCAACATCCAGTAAGGATTCGATGTTTGAAACATTTTGCCCCAGAACTTGCATCATTGAAATAAATTCTTTCCAACCGGAGGCAGATTCTTTTTCGTAACTGTTTGCATAACATTCGGAGTCAGGACTAACATATTTTAAAGCAGATCCGGTCATTCCCGGCGGACAGGTGCCAGGCAATTGAACCTGTTTGTCAGCCCGGTCGCATTGAAAAAATGAACCTGTTGTTGAATAGAAATGATTTGATAAAAAGGCATTGTCCACATCTTCGACATTGGTGTAGAGTCCTAATAAAACATCATTCACATAAATATTGATAAAATTAGCTTTAGGCGCAGGCAAATATTGACGTGCAATTTGATAACCCAATACTTCTCTTAAAAAACTAGGATCCATAAATCCGCTGGAAAGTTTGAGTGTATTGTAGCCTTCATATTTTTGATCAAGAATATAATCTAATTTAATATTAAACGGATTTTTAGCACGTGTTGGATTGTAACTGCTGTTTCCTTTGTATCGAATACCCACACTGTCAAAGGAAATTCCATTGAGTAAGACTTTTGTAGCTAACAATCGGGCATCTGAATCAGCAGCACGCAATGAATCCAGTTTTTGATCCCAATTGGAATACGGAAAATATATTTTTAATTCCTGGATTTGATTGGGGGCGTAAAATGACTGTGAATTTATCCTTAAAGCAATTAATAGGAGGAAAGTGAAGATGCATTTCATATTGGAAGATAAGTACATTGGACTTTATTTTTATATTGAGGTTTAAATTTTTTATTATTGGTATGATTAAAAAATAGGGGATCAGAAAATACGATAAATTAGTTTCTAAATATACTTTTCCGATTCCAAACAGTTTTTAAGACACGCAAACTTTCACCGCATTATACCCTACCAAACTGCATTACCTCTATCCTTATCCCATTTTCCTTAAAATTTCTGACAACGGTTTTCTATTTGGAACCGGAGCTTCATAATCCGACCAACCCATAAAAAACAAACCCAGGCAAAATTCATTTTCTGATAAACTCAGAAATTCCTTCATATGATGGATGGCATCCGGACTGCTCCAATAAGATCCAATTCCTAATGCGGTACAACTCAACCAAATATTTTGAACTGCACATGCCAGTGCTGCTGTTTCTTCCCATTCCGGTATTAGGGTTGCAGGACTTCTTTGGATACATATTGCAAGTACTGCTGCTGATTGCAATGGTTTTTCTCCGGCTTTTTTAAATTTTACCGGATCAAAATTTTCAGCACTCGTATTGAGTTTGTATCGATTCGAAAGAAATTCAGACAAATCTTTTAATGAGTCATTTTCAATCAGAACAAAGCGCCAGGGCTCTGTTTTCTTGTGATTGGGCGCCCAACGGGCATTTTCAAGAATGGACTCGAGGATTTCAGCTGAGATCTTGCCCGGTTTGTAATTCTGTGGAAAAATCGCCCGGCGGCTATGTATCAATTCAGTTAAAAGTTCAAATTTTTCATTCATCTTTAAAAATTAATTTGGTCTTATTTAATATTTATTTTAGTTTTGTCTAAAATTTCATTTTATGTTTACCCAGGCTGAAGAAAATTACCTGAAAGCAATCTATAAAATTACTCAAAATACTGCTGATCAAACAGTTAACACAAAGGCCATTGCAGATGAGTTGGGTACAACCAGCGCATCAGTAACGGACATGATTAAGAAACTAACAGACAAATCGCTCTTAAGTTATGAAAAATATTACGGGGTTAGTTTGACCAAAGAGGGTCAGAAAATGGCCATCAAGTTGTTGCGGAAGCATCGCTTATGGGAAGTGTTCCTTCATGACAAATTGGGATTTAATTGGGATGAGGTCCATGAAGTTGCCGAACAATTGGAGCACATTCAATCTCTGTTATTGATTGAGCGCCTGGATGCATTTCTGGATTATCCCAAATTTGATCCCCATGGAGATCCCATTCCCAATGAAAATGGAAATTTTACCTATCGCAATCAGGTTAGTTTGTCTTCAATCAAAGAATCCGGTAAACAACTAACCATGTTGGGTGTAAAACGACACCATTCCGAATTTTTAAAATACCTGGATAGCATTCACTTAAAACCCGGCGCCCAACTTAAAATTTTAAGTATCCAGGAATACGATCAATCGATCAAACTTCGTGTAGAAGACCGGGATGAAATTTTAATAACGCAACAAGTTTCCCAGGATATTTTAGTAAAACCTTGAATGAATTTAAAACATGAAAAAATAAGCATATATCTTTTTTTATTGTGCGTTTTCAGTGCACTTGATGCAAAACCAAAAATTCTGGCTACCGCTTCTATGTGGGCTGATATGTCGCGTGTTATTGGAGGCGCCTACATTGATGTAGAAACAATCGTTCCGATTGGATCAGATCCTCATTTGTATGAACCTACTCCAAATGATGTACGCAAAGTCAATGAAGCCGACCTGATTTTTATTAATGGATTTACATTTGAAGGTTGGCTTCAAAAATTAATTAATTCTTCCGGAACCAAAGCAAAATCTGTAATTATTACTGAAGGGATAAGTCCCATCACCAATCCACATTTTAAAAATTCTACCGATCCACATGCCTGGATGGACGCTTTGCATGGAATTATTTATGCCGAACACATTGCCAAATCCTTGATTGCATTTGACCCTGAACATGCAGCAAACTATCAAAGTAATTTTGAAGCATATAAAAAGAATTGGAAGCATTGCATCAATACATCCTCGATAAAATAAATTCCATTCCACCGCAGCAACGAATTTTAATTACCTCGCACGATGCCTTTCATTATTTTGGAAATCGCTATGGATTGCAAGTAGAATCTCTTATCGGGACTTCAACTGAAGCGGATGTTCAAACCGGTGATTTTATGCGGGTCAATCAGCTGATTAAAGATCGTAACATTCCTGCAATTTTTATTGAAAGTACCATCAATCCAAAATTAATGGAACAAATCAGTCGTGAAAACAATATCAGCATCGGAGGAAAGTTATTTGCAGATTCTCTGGGAGATGAAAATAGTCCTGCAAATACGTATATTAATTTATTAAAAAACAATGCCAATACCATTGCAGATGCTTTGAGTAAGAATCCGGTAGCGACCAACCTCAATAAGTCTGGTGAAAAATCAAAAACCAGCATTTGGTTTTTTCTGATACCCTTTGCAATCATTGCGTTGGCACTTTTTGTAGTTTTGAAAAAAAGATCGAACTGATGTATTCAATTGAAATCAATGGCTTATCAGTTGCCTACGAACACAAGCGGGTTCTCAGCAATATTTATTTAAAAATCGAACCTGGTTTTATTTATGGTTTAATTGGTCCAAACGGGGCAGGAAAATCAACTCTTTTTAAGTCAATTTTAAAAGAAGTCGAACCGAATGCAGGAGAAATAAAAATCTTAGGTTCTGTGTCAAAAGACATGCTGACTAAAATCGCGTATGTCCCTCAACGGGATGAGGTAGATTGGCAATTTCCTGCAACTGTTTACGATATTGTTTCTATGGGGAGATTTCCACATAAACGTCTTTTAGACCGACTCAATACAACTGACCGAACCATTATTCTTGAAGCATTGGATCAACTGGATATCATGAAACTCAAAGATCGCCAGATCGGAGAGTTATCGGGTGGTCAACAACAACGGGTTTTTTTAGCAAGAGCATTATGTCAGCAATCTGAGATCCTCTTAATGGATGAACCTTTTGTTGGGGTTGATATCAAGACAGAAAATAAAATCATTGATATTTTAAAAGATCTCGTTTCAAAAGGGAAAACTGTCTTAGTGGTGCACCATGATCTGGACAGTGTAATGATGTATTTTGATCGGGTCATTTTGATCAATCAAAAATTGATGGCCTATGGAGATACCAAAACCGTGTTTACAAAAGAAAATATTTCTGCCACCTATTCGAGTCAATCCAATTTATTGCAATTCTTAAAAACGGATTCATTTTAAGTCCAGCTACTAAAATTCCTGAAAGGCAGGGTTTAAACCTTGCCTTTCAGGAATTTTAGTAATTTCCTTGAATTGTCAAATTTCGAATTCTTTCTCTTCACTCTCTAAACCAACGGCGAAATTGCAGTATATTTCGACCTCAATTGGGATGTATGAAACAAAACCTTAATCTGGCTGTATTTCTGGTAAGTTCGCTGTTCTGTTCAAGTCTGTTTTCTCAAGATTTGCACTTTACGCAGTATGAATTTGCCCCTATTCATGTAAATCCGGCCAATACCGGAGGTTTTTTTGGAACGTTTAGATTAAGTGGCATCTACCGCGACCAGGGCGCTTCTATTGGAAGTGCGGGTTCTTTATACCGAACGCCGCTCTTTGGAATGGATGTCAATTTTGGCTTTGCATTCCGTGCAAAAGACTGGACCTCGTTGGCGATTTCGTTTTTTCAGGATCGTACCGGTGAAATTAATCTTGGAAAAGGTGGATTTCTAGCATCCGGAGCCTATCACCTTGGAATTGGAAAAGGGGATTTAGCAATTGGAGCACAATTTGGAGGAGTTAGCTTAAATGCTAAGAATCCAGAAAAAGCAAATTTTTGGATGAATTAGATTCTGGAGCATCCAGTTCTCCGGATGATTCTAAATTGCAATCCGGTAAAGCAAATTATCAAGATATTTCCGGTGGCTTGGTTTTTACAACACCCATTTCAGCTAAAAAACATTTATTTAAAGTAGGATTGTCGTCTGCGCATATTACACAACCTAATTTTAGCTTATCCGGCGGAACGGGTTCTTATAAATTAAAAATGCTTTGGTCTGCACATGGATCTTTAGAATATCACCTCAATGAAAAAGTGGATTTAACACCCATGTTTTGGTTGAGAAATCTGGATAAATTTAATGAAACGGTGGCGCAATGTATGGCCAGTTATTTATTTAATGTTGAAAAGAAAGTTCGTCTGAATGCCGGTCTTGGATATCGGTTTGGTGATGCACTCCAAATCATGGCTGGAATGAACTATGGTAAAATTAAAGCACAAATCGGCTATGATAAAACGGTCTCCGATTTGACAAAAGCGCAGGATCCATCTGGTTTTGGTGCTATCGAATTGGGGATTATGTACACGGGCAACATTACTAAAAAGCCAAATCCTAAGCCTAAAGTTTTCTGCCCACGTTTTTAATTTAGTTTATAATTGAAACCTATGAATCCAGTTAAAATATATTTCAGTTTAATTGTTTGTGGTCTGTTGTGGGCGGTCAATCCATCCTATGCACAACCTGCAACCGGAAATACTAAAGATGCATTAATCAAATCAGGAGACGAGCAAATTGAGAAAGGTCAGTATTACAGGGCATTGGAACAATATGAGAAAGCTTATAAAAATGCAAAAGAAAAAGAGATCGCAGTTAAAATAGCTTATGCCCATTTTGTGTTAAGAGATTATGCAAAAGCTTGTAATTGGTATAATCGGGTGCTTGCGCGTGATAAAACAAATAAGTTTTTGAATCTCGTTATCACTATGGTCGTGCATTAAAAATGAATGCATCTTATACGGAGGCTTCGGAAGAATTTAAAAAGTATATTGAATCCGGTGCAGATGAGAATTTGAAAATGTTATCTCAAAATGAATTAAAAGGGATCGAGTTATTGGCTACCCTAAAAGAAGATCTCAGCTTAGAAGTTAAAAACGCAGGAAATGTCATCAACACGCCTGAAAATCAAAACGGACCCGTAACGGATAATACCGGAGTATTGTATTTTAGTTCATTGGAAGGAAAAACAGCTAAGGCATCTGCAAAAGATGCAAAATCCGGAGGTGAAGGCAAAGAAAGTAAAGATGAAAAGAAAGAAGAACCCAAAGAAGAATCTGATTTTTCATTGGTTTATAGCAGCAGTTATACAGAAGGCAAGGGCTGGGATAAACCGGCTGCTTTAGGTGAATTAATCAATCGGGTGGGCTACCATACCGCCAATGTAAGTTTTTCAAAAGATGGCAATACGATGTATTTTACCCGTACGATATCCGATGGGGGTCATATGGAAGAAAGCAAAGTGTATGTTTCAACACGAACAGCAACAGACTGGAGTCCAGCACTGGAAGTAAAAGGCGTCAATGGAGACTATCTGGTACGTCATCCTGGTGAAGGAGAACTGTATGGAGCCAAAGTTTTAGTGTTTTCAGCAAATATTCCTGGGGGCAAAGGCGGGTTTGATTTATACTACTCCAATAAAATAAGTGATACCGAATTTTCTGCTCCTGTAAGTTTGGCCAGTTTAAATACACCGGGCGATGATATATGCCCTTTTATGCACGAAGGCAGCTTGTTTTTTAGTTCAGATTATTGGCCAGGTCTGGGTGGATTTGATATTTTTAAAAGCAAATGGAATGGATCGGATTGGTCAACACCGGAAAACATGGGGCTTCCAGTAAATTCCAGTACGGATGATCTTTTTTACAAACTAAGTCCTTCCGGAGATCGCGCATATCTTACATCCAATCGGCCAGATGCACAATCCAAATCATTAAAAAGCAAAACTTGTTGTGATGATATTTATTTTATCAGCAAACGCAAACTGGTTATTGATTTAACAACGGTGGTAATCGATGAGAAGAAAAAACCGATTAAGGGAGCCACTGCCCAGTTGATCGAATTTACCGGTGGAAAAGAAGGCACTGCCCAATCTAAAACCAGTTCGGAATCGAACGAAATTTCTCATCTATTGGATAAAGACAAAGCATACAAAGTGGTTGTCACAAAAGATGGTTATTTTCCAGAAGAGTTTTCTGTCAATACAGTGGGCATTGAAAAAGATCAGAGCATTAAAAAGCAAGTCGTTTTACGTGTAATGCCACCTGAATCAGATGTTGAAATTATTACCATCAACGAACCAATCCGATTGAATAATATTTATTATGATTTTGATGATGATAAAATATTACCGGATGCAGAGAAAGATTTAAAAGTGTTGAAGGACTTAATGGATAAATATCCGGATATGGTCATTGAATTGAGTTCGCACACCGATTCCAGAGGAGATGATGCGTATAATGAAAAATTGTCGCAGCGCCGTGCAAATTCTGCCAAGAAATTTTTATTGTCTAAAGGCATTGTTTCAGCCCGGATTGTAGCCAAAGGATACGGCGAAGAAAAAATATTAAATCAGTGTACCAATGGGGAAGATTGTACAGAAGAAGAACACCGGTTCAACAGACGATCTGAATTTAAAATTATCGCTGGACCAACCAGTATAGAAATTAAGAAAGAAGTATTAAATAAGAAATCAAAACCTGCTAAGAAGTAGTACAGATATATCTCGTTCACAATTTCAACAACAGCCTCAGCAATTCACTTTGTTGGGGCTGCGTTTTTTATAAGAGAATCTATTTATTAAAAATATTTATAAGAAGTATTAAATTATATAGTTGATCTCAGTGGATTTTAATTTTCAATTTATTATTTTTAATTTGGTTTAATCCGCTTCACCCGCTTACCTGTTTTATCAAACCACAATTCATCTTTGCAATCCGGATCGCCATGATAGTTGAAGGTGATTTCTTTTCCGGCTGGGATATCTTTTAATGCAAATACTTCTATTGAATCACTGGCTACATCAAACACATATTCTGCATTGGGTTTATACGAGTGATTGTATAGAGAACCGTAACCCAAGGCGATGGCGGCTTCTTCGTCGTGATCTCCCCAAACAAAGTAATAATCGTGTAATTCAGTTTCGTGGATAATGTCTACTTCATCCGGTGGTATCCGAATTACAGGACAGACCTCAATAATGGAGCCGGAACTGATATCATCCGCGCTAAATACTCCCCGTCCTTTATTTCGGACTTTCGCAACATAGAGACCCGGTATTCTTTGCATGGTTTTAGCTTTGACTGCAAAAGTATTAGCTTTGCCTTTGTTTTCATATTTTTTATGCAGGACGTTAAATTGTTTTCAGGTACTTCTTCCCATTATCTTGCGGAGAGTATTGCCGATTATTACGGCTATTCATTGGGTAAATTGGATCTTCAACGCTTTAGCGATGGGGAAATGCAGCCAGTCATTAATGAATCTGTACGGGGTATGTTTGTGTTTTTTATCCAATCAACCCATGCCCCTTCAGAAAATTTATTTGAATTGTTGTTGATGATTGATGCAGCAAAGCGGGCCAGTGCCAATTATATCTCAGCGGTTATACCTTATTTTGGTTATGCCCGTCAGGATCGGAAGGATAAACCGCGGGTACCGATCTCTGCCAAACTGGTTGCAAATTTATTACAAGCGGCCGGAGCCAACCGCATCATGACCATGGATTTACATGCAGATCAGATTCAGGGATTTTTTGACATTCCGGTAGATCACCTAAAATCCGAAGCCATTTTTATGCCTTATCTGGAAGGCAATCTCAATAATAATGTTGTTTTTGCATGTGCGGATGTAGGAGGAGTAAAACGGGCCAGAGCCTATTCCAAACATTTTGGACGCGACCTGGTAATTTGTGATAAATACCGTAAAAAAGCCAATGAGGTCGAAGGAATTACCGTCATAGGCGACGTCAAAGACCGGGAAGTAATCCTCATTGATGATATTGTAGATACCGCCGGCACGCTTGGAAAAGCTGCGCAAGCTTTGATTGACAAAGGGGCTGTTAAAATCAGATCTATTTGTACCCATGCCGTATTATCTGGCAAAGCAATAGAAACCATCGAAGCATCCCGAATTGATGAAATGATCGTCACCGATTCAATACCCCTTAAAAAACTAAGTCCGAAAATTAAAGTCCTGAGTTCAGCAAAGTTGTTTGCAAAAGCCATTCGAAATACGCATGAGCATCGATCCATTGAGGCATTGTTTGTAGATAAATAGTTTATAAATGCTGCAATACTGCAATGGTATAATGCTGCAATGAAAGTAAACTGCAATGCTATAAATAAATTGCTTAAGTTTCTTTAATTGATGTCTTGCTTCTTGGCTGTTTAGAAGTTGAAATAATTTTGGCAAGCAGTCGGATGAGCTCATTGACCTTAAATTGTAATGAGGTTGGATCTGGATAATTAGTACTTAATTGACAAATAGCTAACCAATAAGATGTTTCATCAGCCTCTTTCATCGCGATCACCATTTTAGAAATAAAATCAGCCCTACTATGTGGGTTCTGTGCCTCTCGAACATTGGCTCCAATTGAAGTTCCGGATTTTAATAATTGATTTGCAATTATATATTTTTATCCTTTTCCAACAATTCACAATAAGCCACAATTTTTAATGCAAAATCAAAGCTTAAATCTAATATAGGATTCTTCATAGGGTGTAAGTCAAAATTAGGTAAATCATGCTGATTTTAAAAAAGTTTTAGAACAATTTTATTGATTTTAAGTGATGTAATTCTATTTTTAATTTAATAATTGAGGCAACATCAATCCTTCAATTTATAAATTCATTAACAACATTTGAAATCCATTTTATTCGATTCAAGGATTATTCTCCTCTCTAAAATGGGTTTGCAAACCCATTTTAGAGAACCAATTGAAAAACATTGGAACATAGTAGCATTGTAGAATTGCAGAATTTATCTTAACTTTGCGCTCCCTTTTAGGAAATTAATGTATAGAATATGGAAACAGTAGTTTTAAATGCCAGTCCGAGAACCGCTTATGGTAAAGCAGCTTCAAAAGGCGAAAGAGATAAAGGTTTGATTCCCTGTGTTTTATACTCAAAAGGGGAGAATATTACCTTTAATGCTAATCCAACGGAGTTAAGACCTTTGTTGTATACTCCGGATTTTAAAGTAGCTGATATCCATCTAAATGGGCAGGTTCACCGCTGTATTTTGAAAGATGTACAGGCGCATCCGGTAACGGA
Organism: Saprospiraceae bacterium; assembly: GCA_016712145.1. NCBI lineage: Bacteria > Pseudomonadati > Bacteroidota > Saprospiria > Saprospirales > Saprospiraceae > Saprospiraceae bacterium. The sequence continues at coordinate 1,865,301 of JADJRO010000001.1, read as the reverse complement.
TAGTATCATTCACCTTGATTTTTTAAAATTGGTGAAGGGAACTACTGTTAAAGTTCAGGTGCCTTTAAAGTTGATGGGTTCTGCTGTAGGTGTAAAATCAGGAGGTAAGTTGATTCAAAGAATGCGTACCATATTGGTGAAAGCTAAATCTGAAAATATTGTTCCGGAAGTTACACTCGATGTTACAAAATTGGATTTGGGTCAAACGATGAGAGTAAAAGACATTAATCCTATAGATGGTATTGAAATTTTAAATCCAGGAAGTACACCGGTTGTCGGAGTTGAAATTCCAAGAGCACTTAAGAGTGCTGCTGCTGAAACTGCGGCTCCTGCAAAAGCTGCTGCACCAGCCAAAGCCGCTGCTCCTGCTAAAGCGGCCGCTCCTGCTGCTGCCAAGCCAGCTGGTCCAGCTAAGAAATAAGGAATCTAATTAAAGAAATATAAACAAAGCCGGGTCTTGATCCGGCTTTTGTATTTTTGACAAAATCCTTGTCATGTCCAATTTAAGAATCAGCCTCTGTCAAACAGATTGCATCTGGCAAGATGCTTCTGCCAATAGACATCATCTTGAAAAAAAAATAGAGGCATTAAATTCTTCAACAACAGATCTCATCATATTGCCGGAAATGTTTTCGACAGGTTTTTCAATGGAATCAGAAAAATTGGCTGAATCGATGACTGGACCAAGTATCGCGTGGATGCAAAATCTTTCAAATCAATTAGACCTGGCCCTTACCGGAAGTTTGATAATTGAAGCATTGGGCCACTATTACAACCGCTTGGTTTGGCTCGAACCAGGAATGTCAAGTCCTAAAATTTATGATAAAAAACATCTCTTTAGTTTGGCCAATGAGCACAAACACTATCACCCTGGTACCCAAAAATTAATTCTTGAATACAAATCCTGGAAAATAGCGCTATTTATCTGTTATGATCTTCGATTTCCGGTTTGGTCGCGAAATGTGGAAGGAGTGGATTTGATGATTTATGTAGCCAATTGGCCTAATAAGAGAAGTTTTGCCTGGAAAAGTCTGTTACCGGCACGTGCCATAGAGAATCAGTGTTATGTAGCAGGAGTCAATCGGATTGGAGAGGACGCTAATCAAATCCTCTATTCAGGAGATTCTGCAGTATATGATTTTGAAGGAAGGCAAATTATGGATCTTGGTAGCCAAGATGCTATTCAAACCATTGAATTAAACCAACATGAGTTACGGGTTTATCAACGGGCTTATCCATTTTTGAAAGATGCCGACCGCTTTCATTTTTAAAAGAGGGAATTTCCGGTTCGTTTAGGTAATTCAAAACAGGGAATTAAAATAATATATTACAAATTATTGTAATATATTAATTATTCGTATTTTGGCGTTTGCATAGAATACCTCCGGTATTTATGAAAACTACGACCCAAATACCGATCCTATTAAAATGGGCAGTGTGGAGCTGCTTTATATTGCTTTTTGTTCATTGCCAACCAGCTCGTCCGTCTTTACAAGCATATCGACTGAACAAATCAGGGCATTTAAACGAGGAGCAATTGCGAACTGAATTGGTATCCTATGCCAGAGCGTTTATTGGCTGCAAGTATAAAAGGGCCGGAAAAGATAAATCGGGATTTGATTGCAGTGGATTTGTAAGATTTGTATTCAATGAATACCAGATTCAAATGGCAGCAAGTGCACACGAACAAGCCTTAAATGTACCAGCTACCCGGACAGAGGAAGCCTTAAAAGGAGATCTCGTCTTCTTTAGCAATCAGAATAAAATTGTACATGTTGGAATCATCACAGAAAGTAAGAAAGACCGGCTTATGGTAATTCACAGTACATCTTCCAAAGGTGTTATAGAAGAAAATATACTTAAATCTGATTATTGGATCAGGCGGATGCATAAAGTATGCAGTTTAAATAGCTATCTTCATGAGGCCGCTGTTTCGCTTAAATGAGCTTATTGTATCTTTGCGGCTCAAAATTTTTTATGATTCAATTTATTTTGTTTGGACCTCCGGGTTCTGGAAAAGGAACCCAGGCTGCCAAATTAGCAGACAAATACGATTTATACCATATTTCAACGGGTGATTTGTTCCGTTCTGAAACTGCAAATAAAACCCCTCTGGGCCTCAAAGCATTGGAATTTATGAGCCAGGGTCAATTGGTTCCAGATGAAATTACCATAGGGATGCTTAAAAATAAAATGAGCTCATTGCAGAAAGTCAGTGGCTTTATCTATGATGGCTTCCCACGCACCAGTCCGCAGGCAGATGCCTTGGATTGCTTATTGGAGGAATCCAACCAGTCTATAGATTTACTATTATCCTTACAGGTGCCCGAAGATGAAATTGTGAAGCGCATTTTAAACAGAGGAAAAACATCGGGCAGAACGGACGATAATGATGAAGCAATTATTCGAAAACGGATTCAAGTTTATTTAGATGAGACTTCTATAGTTTTTGAACATTATGCTAAAACGGGAAAGTCAAAACATATCAACGGAATGGGTACTATTGATGAGATCTTTGAAAGATTGTGCCATGAATTGGATCAAATCTGCAAATAACCCTAATGGCCGAACAAAACTTTGTTGATTATGTAAAAATCTTTTTTCGATCTGGAAAAGGAGGAGCCGGATCTGTTCATTTTTTTCGCAGCAAACACAATCCGAAAGGAGGACCGGACGGTGGGAATGGTGGCCGCGGAGGAAATGTGGTCTTGAAAGGAAATGCTCAACTCTGGACCTTATTGCATTTAAAATATAGAAAACACATTTTTGCATCAGACGGTGTAAATGGCAGTGAAAACAATTGCACCGGTGCAGATGGAGAAAGTGCCATCGTTGAGGTGCCTTTAGGTACCGTAGCAATCAATCCCGATACCGGCGAAAAATTATTGGAAGTAACTGAGCATGACGAGGAAAAAGTGCTGATTCCCGGCGGTCGGGGTGGCATGGGAAATACCTTTTTTAAATCGGCTACACATCAAGCACCGGATTATGCACAACCTGGAGAAGCCGCTCAGGAAGGCTGGTATGTTTTGGAATTAAAATTACTGGCCGATGTCGGATTGGTAGGCTTCCCAAATGCTGGTAAATCGACCTTATTATCTGTTTTAAGCGCAGCCAAACCTAAGATTGCAGATTATGCCTTTACAACCATCGTTCCGAATCTTGGCATTGTATCGTATCGGGAAGGCAAATCTTTTGTAATGGCCGATATACCGGGTATCATTGAAAATGCACACCAGGGGAAAGGCCTGGGATTGCGATTCATTCGGCATATCGAACGCAACAGCGTTTTATTGTTTATGATACCCTGCGATAGTCAGCACATCAAACAAGATTATGAGGTTTTATTGAATGAATTGGAACAATTCAATCCAGAATTGTTGGATAAGCCTCGCCTTATAGCGATTACAAAAATGGATATTGTGGAACCGGAATGGAAGAATCTGATTCAAAAAGAAATTCCATCAGGCATACCGCATGTGTTCATTTCATCAGTTACCGGCCAGGGTTTAGATGAATTAAAAGACCAGATTTGGCAAGAATTAAACCGCACAGAGCATTAAACCGGCTTACAACTCTTTTTTTGGATTTTGATTTTCTTTGGGTAATGATTGTTCAACCTGATTCAAGGCATCCTGAGTTTTTTGCCAGAACTCAGAAAACAGGGGTTTGCATTTATCAATAGCCCAACGGGATTTGGCGGGCATGGCTTCCAATAAGGGATAGGTAAAAGAAGTCGATTTATTTTCATCGGTCAGAAGTCTTAGTTTATTGGTAAAATAAATAACAGAACTAAACAAAGCCAATGCAATGAGTGCTGATGCAAGTCCGCCGGCTAATTGGTTGATCAAATTGATGTGAGCCGTTTCGAGCACTCGTTCAAATCCACTGCCAGCCAATCTGATACAAACCATGACAATTAAAAAGGTAAATACAAATCCAATCAAAATGCTCAATCTTGGATCTGTATGCATCATGCGTTCAACAATATTGATGGTTACAAATGAAAATTTAAGTGTAAACAAAACGGCAAAGAGAATACTCAAAATTCCAAATACAGATTTAATGATGCCTTTTGAATAGCCCATGTAAAAACTGGAACCGACTATTATCAAACAAAGTATATCAATCACCATAGCTTGTTATTAATTTGAATTGGACTGCAATATTCTAAAAAAATAGCAATTTCTGAAATTGATTTTTTGAAGGGTCCTGGATTTAAAAATAGCAGTAGTTTTGTTTAACTATTAGTTTCACTGGTATATGTGTTTTTTTAATGGGCTGCCATGTTGATGTTTCGTATTAACTTGATTTCATTGCTATTTTTTCTATTTAATTCATGTACAAAACATGAGAGCCTGGATTTTCAGGACTTTATAAAAATTAGCGATAAAGAGTTGACAGGAATTTGGTTTACAGATTTAAATCAAGCGTTTGTGGTAGGTGGTACGACCTGGTCTGCAGGAATTGCTGCAAGCACAAAAGATACCTGGAAGAATTGGCAACTAGATTCACTTTCTGATAAAGAATTATTTTGTATTTCCGGTACTCCCAATGGTCAAATAATTGGAATGGGTATTGAATTGTGGGCGTATCATTTAAATGAAAGTCCACTCCGCATTCAAAAATTAAAACATAGTGGTCCATTTCGCTTTATTAGATCCATTGCTGCATATAGCAATGAACTTGTAATGGCGGTCAACGCAAATGGGAATGGCAGTATTGAGCGATTTTCCATTTATGCTGATTCTACGCAAACAGTATTTGAAAGCCGGCACGAACTAAATACCATTTGTTACTTAGACAGTTTGAATTGGTTGGCTGGTGGCTATGGTTTGGTCGTGCATTCAAAAAATGGAGGTAAAAAGTGGGATACACTGGATATTCAAGGCGATCAATTTGTAGATTTTTCGAAAACAGTTCAGGGATCCTTATTTATTTTAGGGGTCGCTGGAACGGTTTATAAAATTTCAATCAATCCCCTTCGATTTGAAAAAATTCGCAAGGGTGGGGTCATAGGATCGCAAGCGCCATTGCATGCAATTTGTTTTAAAGATGCAAGTGAAGGAATGATTGCAGGTGAAAATGGATTCATACAAATTACCAGAAATTCAGGAGATGACTGGATCGTTTTAGATGATTTACCAGTATTTGATGTCAAGGATATTTTTTTTGATGGGAGTTCCTATTGGCTATGTGGTTCAGAAGGAACGATTATGTCTTTGAAAATATAAAGCGAAGGATAATTTTCCAATTTTCCAATTTTGCAATGCTGCAATAAGGGATTATCCTATGAAGTGGACATTCATTATTCATTGCTCATTGAGCGTTGAATATTGAGCATTAGATTTTTCTTCGAAGCATGATTTTTAATGTTCAATGCTCAATGAGCAATGTTCAATAGAGGATTATCAGACATTTTTGTTATTAATTGCTGAGTAAAAGGAAACTCCTTTCTTCCGCAATAGATTTTTTCCTTTGACTTTTACCTTATCAAGGTCACGCTTCCGCGAAAACTTTTGCTGAGCCGCAATCTGTTTTCATGGTTGCATAATAGGTATAGGTATCTATGGGTGCTTGTGCACCTTTGTAGTCTCCATTCCAGCCTTCATCAATTTTATTGCTGGTAAAAATTTTCTGTCCCCAGCGATTGTAAATTTCAATATGGTAATCTGAAATGATTCCATTATATTTTACAGCTGGTTTGTAGATCTTATTGATTTTTATTTCTGAATTTGGAGGAAATACATTTGGAAATAATAAATAGGATTCAGAAAAATCTTTTACTTCAAAATCATGTACAAATTCTTGATTGCAATATTTCATAGTAACCCGATAGGTGCCGATCCGATTGACTTTTCGATTTCTGGACGTATCGCCATTTTCCCATTCATACGAATCTGCATAATCAATAAATGGTACCAATGCAATGCTATCTTCTTCAATAATTGCACAGGAATCTTGTAACACCGTAGATTGATTATTAAATTTTTCCAAAAAGATATTGTATGAATAGCGGAAAGAATCCCGGCAATAATAATTTACAACAGTATATAATCCCGGATTATTTATTGTCCGGACACCTTTGGAAGTATCTCCATCTGTCCATCGGTAGCTTACTCCATCCCGTCCTGTAAATCCATAAATTTGAAAAGGATATTTACAAACATTAAAATCAAAATTTTTATTGGGCATCGGATCCAATCCGACATCAAATGTAATTTTAAAATTAGACTGACAATAGTTCACATTGGCAGTGTATTTACCTGGTCCGCTAATGACTCTAAACCCGGTGGTATCTCCATTATCCCAAACAAAACGGGCTCCCGGTCCGACAAATTTATTTGGAAATAAAAAATCCGGATAGTTGCAAATCATAAATGGAATGGTTGTATCCCGGAATGTTTTTAATGTTACATTAAAACTAATTTGATACGGTGCTTCGCAGCGGGTAACGGTTACATTGTAAGTACCTGGACCATTAATATCTAAAAACGGAGTGGTTTCACCATTGGGCCATTTGTACGTTGCATCAGCTCCTTGATTAGACAGTAATCGGTATGGATAATCACATTGCTGTAAGGCAATCATTTGATCTGGAAAACTGATATAAAAAACCTTATAAGTTATGGTTACAGTCTTTCCACAATAATTTACAGTCAAAAAATAATCACCGGCTACTTTTACCCAGGTGCCTGGTTGGTTACTACCATTGCTCCAGGAATACGTTGCATTGGGTAACATAATACCTTGTAAAAAAACAGAATCCCCTTTGCAAAGCGGTGTAGGAACCTCCCCATCTTTTAAATCAAAGATTTCGCAATCGCGTGGAAACTTTAGGGTATCTACCAAACTGCGCAAGGCAAAATCCAAAGTAGAAATAGGAGCATCAGTTAAATCGCTCAAAGAATTGTTTTGAATTAAAATAGGAGCCCTGACAGAATCTTTGTATGTATCATTTTCGCAAGTTTCATAGGTCATGCTGGTTTTAGCATTGAGGATCCCACGATCCATGGCAATATTGACTGCAAAATTGCCATCATTTAGCAAGGCAGATTTATAATCAGTGACTTTGGAAGTTGTAGACCAATATTTAGATCCGGTTGCTTTACCCAAACCATTCCAACTGTGTGCAAAGATCGATGGAATGGAATCTCCTTTTATGGTATCAATTGTATTTAAAACAATGTTGCTTCTCCCATCAAACAATAAACGGCTGTTGTATTCAGCTAAAAATGTGTCATTCCGATATGCACGAATGCGATCCGTAAACCATAAAAATTTACCATCTTCATGCAATGCAATCACTTGCTTGTATCGCGGACGTTTGATTGCTGCAGTATCAGGTCTCGTATCTATAAAATCGGTTGAAAAAAACAATGCGGTATCATTGCTGAGTACACTGTTAAACATCAATTGATGGTTGGCAATGTTTTTTGACCATAAATTTTTTCCACTGGTATCAAATTTCATAACATTGGATCCTGCTCCAATATAAAAATCATTTGCCCCCGACATTTTAACCCATCGCATCGGTGTATTTAAGGACAAGTCTTTTGACCATCGACTGACTAAATTGCGATTCATCATAAAAATCCGTCCATTGGTGGAATCCGGATTGTTGCCATAATTAAATGCAATTAAAATATGGTCCTGATCAAAAATTGAAACAAGCGGTTGGAAATTCGAATTGCCAGTTGCCGTTCCAAATACTTTAGATGCTGGAATTGCACCGGTATTGGTATAAATAAAACTTAGAATTCTGGAATTTAAACCGGTTCCAACAGTTGCTAATACCAAATACGTATCTTGTCTTAGGTAATTCAATTGCACATTGCTGACTTTAACAGAATTGGGAATTTGAAGCGTATTGCAACCAACCACTTCACCACAATGATTAAATTCAGTCATTGTTAAACTGGAATCTACTCGCAACATCGCACACATCCATCCCCCTTTATTGTTGGTCACTACATCGACTTCTTTAAATGAAAGACTGTCGTGTTTGTCGATAAATTGCAGGGGTTGACTAAAACCAGCAATTGAAAAATAGACAAAACACAGTATAAAAGCTAGATAACGCATGATCCATTATTTTTGGAAGCTACAAAATTAGACAAATAAGGGTAGAGCAAGTGTTAAAATTTATTAATGTGCTTATCTCAAAACGTTCTAAATTTCGAATTCGTTGGCTTCTGGGTTAATATTTTAAGTTAAAATGCAGCGTCTTATACATAAATTATTTATATTATACATAATCATGCTGATTAGCAGCAATTTATTTGCACAACCAGCCTATCATATCCAATTGCTTTCTCAAGTCAAGATTGCAGAACAAGCGAGCAGCATTTGGGGTTACACAGATTCCAGTGGTTTGGAGTATGCTTTATTAGGTACCAGTTTAGGTGTAAGGATCTATTCGTTGGCCGACCCCTATAATCCAGTCGAATTAAAATTTATCCCGTGTTCTACTTCCATTTGGAGGGAATTGAAGACAGCTGGAGCTTATGCTTATGTGGTTACTGAATCCGGTGATGGTTTATTAATTATAGACATGAAAACCCTTGATCACCAATTTGTAAAAACAGTTTACAATACAGCAGGTGACAGTTTGCGGATTTTATCATCACACACACTTTATGTTGATGAGAATCAACTCATTTATTTGGCAGGCGCTTCCGGAGTGGGAGGGTTTATCATTTTAGATCCAAGAAAAAATCCCTGGCAACCGGAATGGTTGAATGCCACCAGTTTTGAATACATGCATGAAGTACATGTTTACAAAGACACTTTATACGGTGCAGCGATTTACAATGGAATTTTCAGTATATGGGATGTAAAAGATAAAAAAAATCCGAAACGCATTGCGGAACATGAAAGTTCGGGTCATTTTACTCATTCCGTTTGGATTGAAAAGAATCGTCCGATATTATACACTAACGATGAAACATCCGGAGCAGCTGTAGGAGCCTGGGATGTTTCGGATCCATCTTTCATTCGCAAAACAGATGAGTTTAAAATTGGCGGAGATCAATCAAGATTTTTAGTTCCGCACAATGTTTTTCATAAAGGCGATAAATTGTATGTTGCATATTACTCAGAAGGAGTGCGCATTTTGGATACAAAAGATCCATACAATTTATTGGAAGTTGCTTATTACGATACAGACACACTTCAAAAAAACAAAGCAGGATTTCGTGGATGTTGGAGCGTATATCCATTTTTTAATTCTGGTATTAGTATTGCATCCGATATTGAAAACGGGATGTATGTTTTAAAATACGATTCCAATCAACCTACATACCTGCATGCAAAAATTGTAGATTCCATTACACAAGAACCTATTTACAATGCCAGATTGACCATCGAACAAAACGGTAGAAATCAAGAAGCGCGATCCAATTTAAAAGGGGAGTTAAGAACGGGTTTTCCAGAAGCGGATAGTGTTACGGTGCATGTGTACTTTAAAGGGTATTTTGAAAAAACCATCCGGGTTTATTTGCAACGCAATCAGATTTTAAAATTAGACATTGCATTGGTAGAATTGCCAAAGCATCAAATACAAATACGCATACAGGATAAAGAAACGCATGAAGCCATCTCATTTGCAAAAGTTCTTTTGTCAAATCCAGACTATGAGTATGAGTTAAGTACAAATGATTCGGGTGTTGTAATTTTTAATAGCATCTATGAATCAAGCTGGGATCTTTATGCAGGAAAATGGGCTTACAAACAAGCATGGATTCCATCATTTGTCTTGCAAAATGATACCATCATTCACATAGCTCTTGAACCGGGTTACGAAGATGATTTAGTCCTGGATTTAGGTTGGCAACATTTTGGGGCAGATTTAAATGTGCGATGGAAACGAGGCGATTTTTCTGAAATACCCATTCCCTCCAGTAATTTTCCTTCAAAAGATATTGAAGGCGATTTAGGCACTAAATGTTTATATACAGACAATTTTGACAAGGACGAAAGCTTTTATCGATTTATAGACAGCTCATTTTTATTTTCACCCTTGATGGATCTTCGTCGCTATGATGCCATTGAATTAAGTTTTGCATCCTGGGCTTATGGAGGATTTAGTTCGAGTAAGGAACAGTTTTTGGTCTTTCCGGATACCAGTTATTTCTTGCAAACAGCTCCAGAAAACCTCAGCGGACTCTTTAACGAACCAGTTCAATTTAAATTGGATGTACATAGTTTTAGACGTGATTCAGTCCGATTTTTATTTCGATTGTACAATGATCCACAAACTGCGCAGCAAGCCATTCGCATGATGGCGGCATTGGATGGATTTAAATTGACAGGTACAAAAATGAATACACAGGTATCCACATATGATAATGCTAAAATTAATTTATTTCCAAATCCGGCAGGAGATAAAATTTATATTAAATCAGAAATTTCGCTTACAGGCAAGCTGCTCAAAATTCTTGATTTAAATGGGACTGTAATCTGGCAAGCCGATTTAACAGATAGGTCATTTCTTGATGTCTCTAAGTTGGAGAAGGGTGTTTATTTATTGAGCTGTGAAGGCAATCGATATCCAATTAAATTAATAATCCTAAAATAAAAAAGAGCTTACTTCACATGCTGCTCGACTTTTATTATTTTTTTTTCCATGTAAAATGTGTTAAACATTAATCTAGAGGATATAGATAATATTCCAAACAATTTTTTTAAACAATTAAAATGGCCCTCAATAATAATGACTAAGTCACATCGAATTTTAAATTAAATAATTGAGCGAGCAATAATAAATAAATAAAGAATAAACTATCAGAATATTTTTTAAAGTAGTTTTAAAACACAACATCATAAAACAAAAGTGGCGCCTTTAATTGCTTAAAGACACCACTTACACGCAATAATATTCATTTGCATTGAAAAATGGTTTAGGTTTATTTAACAATTCGTTTCAATATAATTCTTTTGTTTTCTAAAATAATTTTTACAAAATAAATACCAGATTGTAAATCATCCAGCTGGAGGGTTTGTTGTTGACTGGTTTGTATAAATGTGTTTATTTTAATTAGCTGTCCGGTTGAATTTAAGATGCTTATCGATTTTATTGTATTATTTGGTTCATAGTAGTCAATATGGAGTTCTTTTTTTACAGGATTGGGATAGATCAACGCATCATAAATAAACTCCTTTGGATCTCCAATAAAACTCATAACCAGATTGCTATCACAAACCGGTTCATAACCCAAGCGATAATTTACAAAATTTGGGATGCTGGCATGATTCCAGGCAGGCAGTTGGATCCCATGTTGTTGAAAATGACAATCCAGTCCTTTTTGATTGGGATCATGGATCACATGCATAACTTTATTACTGGTACCAGTGCGGATGTAAATTTTACAATCTGGCCCCAACATGGCTGCATCAAAACCTGCTGCCCAAATACCATCTTCTACATATCCATCCCAGGTATCTAAATGGACCAAAGCTGACTGAGGATCTGGATCTTGGGTATCGTATTGATAGATATCCCAACGATAACTCAAATACACAAAACGGGAATCGGGAGAAAATGCAACTCCAACGGTATGGTCATTGGTTTCGCTTCCCGTAATAATATTTCTAAAATTACTTAGCGTACCAGAACTTCTGTCAAAATCCATTAAAAACAAACCATTGCTGGGAGTCATTCGGGCATATTGTTTTCCATCAGGCGAAAAACAGGACTGCGAACCTCCATCATCCAAAAAATAAAAATCCAGTCCTATGCTTTGTTCTTTATATGGTAAAGGACCCAGTGCAGTCATCTGAACTATAAAATACTTATTGTTGGCCCTTCCGGGGCTAATTACCCACCAATCTAAATTATTACTATGTCTTGTAGCGGTAAGATCTGAAGAAGATTGGTATTGATCAATAAGTATTTGGTTTTTAATACTTAGATCACCATACCCATTGTTTAAATTCATATCAACTTTGGAAAACAATAACTTCGTAGATGCAATAATTGTTAAAGAATCCTGGACAAAATCCCAAAACTTATGTAAAATATGATATTGACTTTTGTCTTCATTAATTGGTAAAACTAAGGTTCCATTTGGAAGCAGATAATCTCCATATTTACAATTAAAATCATGTCCAGCTCCTTCATTAATAATTCCATTGGGCATAGGTCTGTACAATCTATCTGAAATCCAACAACCTGCAGTATACATCAATAAATTGCCATTCTCGTCACATATACTTGCGTTGTTTTGGCGTATAATTGGCAATGGTCTATCTTTAATTGAATATCTATTCTTGTTAGATTTGAAATCAATTTGAAATCCATGGAAAGCGGTATCGTTGGTGAAAGTTCTATTTCCGCCTAATAACCAAATAAAATCCCTTTTACCTTGGCAAAAGACCATTGATAAAGGCAAAAGTATAAGTATTAAAATTTTCATAAAATAAAATATGAGGTGGAGAATTGCTCCACCTCAACTAATAATTAAATTTTAAGTATTTTTCTATTTAGAATAATACCATTTGTCAATTCTATTTCTAGGAATAAAATTCCAGGAATTAAATCTTTTATATTTAATTCTAATAAGTTTTGAGCTTCATCTAGATAAATTGTACGAATAGGTTTACCTGATATATCTCTAACAAATAGTTTCTTTACTTTTTCAACCTCGCTGAATAATTTGATAGTCACACATTCTGAAACTGGATTGGGTTGTATAAAAACCTGAAATTCATTCATTTCTTGAATTTTACCTGAACCATATTGTTGTAATGCTTGAGCACAAATGCTATCATCATTAAATACAAATTGTGTAAATAGATTAAGTATTGCCCGTGCTCTATAAACAGCATCTCCACCTAATAAAACACATTGCGATGCAATATCACTCACAATTTGTTGGTCTGCTGAATCAAGAACCCAATCGTCAGATAGCAACATGTTTAGATAAATTTCATTAACCAATTGTTGATTTTCTTCGAAAACCGTGTCTGTTTCAATCCCAGCATTCAATTGGATAGCCTGGTTTATCGTTGTAAAGAATGCATTTTGTAATTGCAACTGAAGATAATTTTTAGAAATTGACAATGTATCAAACTCAGTTTGAATTGCGAATATCTCTGCTTGCAACTGCAATTTAGCCATAGAATCCGTTTCGATCATAAGACTATCTAATAATTCGAATAATTCAATCGAAAAACTGTCTGAAACAGCATTGATAGAATCCAATTCGAGTTGCATACTACTAGTTATTAAACTGGCTGAATCAATTATGCGTTCTACATATTCAAATTGACCAACACTGGTTTCATTCTGGTTATTATAAAAGTTCTGATAAACCATCGGTAAATTTGAAAATTCTTCTTGTTTTGCAATTTCCCGATATAATTGTCTTTGCGAAGTCCAGATTCTTGACCCGGCATCATTGCCATAATCAAACCCATTGCTGGCAATAAGATAATCCTCAGATCTTGGAAAAATACGAGGGTGATCACTAGATCCAACACCATTTGGACAAATTAAATTCAGTCCCGTCCCAGATTGATTTTCAAACCATCCATCACTTGTTAGTTCTAAAAAATTAGATGGTTTATACTCCGGATGCTGTTGATCCAATGCATTTATAATAAATTTTGATTCAACTCTATCACCTGCTCCACCATAATGCTTAGCGGCTTTTCCCGAGAAGCTTCCTGTCCATTTATTTCCTGTATGTTCCTGAACTCCGATTAATGCGCCACCCAATGGTCCAATATTGGGTATTCCCAGACACAAACCATGATTTGCATTGTCCATTACATTGCTCCCAAAGAGCGTTCCGCTGTTTGTGCCAACGTATTGATAATTGTAAAACCAATCATCCGCAGCATTACCCAAACACAAATTGTTTGCAGATTGAGAAACCAACAATCCCTTATTTGCGCATACCATTGAGGATGACAAATAATTACATAAAGCATAGGCATCAGATCCTCCATATATACCAATTCCAACATTTTCAATCGCATTGGTACTATTTGAAAATACTGAATTGTAGGCAATGGTAGTGCCTTTGCTGGCTAAATGTTCGATGCCAATCTTTCCAGGACCCAGGTAGATGTCATTATCTGTTATTAACTTTAAACTAGTACCATTGGTATGGTTTATTTCTATGCCAATAGCATTTGAACCTAACAAAGTAATATCATTTTCAGTTACACTGACCGTATTAACTTCTCCGGTCCAACAAAAATTGATGCCTAAATTTTCTGCTTCAATATCATTGTGAAACACTTTAAAGGACCTCCCCGGGCTATAATCAAACTGAATTCCGGTCAAAACATTATACATGTTATTTCGAATGACTTCACAATTTACACCTTTTGAGTAGATAGCCCAATTGCAATTATCAAATTGAGAAAGTTCAATCTTGCTGTTTTGTGCATACCCCTGTATATTAATGGCTTTTCCATTTGGATTGCCATTGTCGGGTGTTCCATAGTCACGAATCTCATTGAAGTAACATCAGTACAATTTCAACATCGAATTATAAGAAATAATTCCATTTAACAAATTTTCTGCATCCACATTATTTCCAATTATTTGAGAATTACCTAGATAAACACCAGCTAAAGTACGGTCATAGAGCCTTAACCCATTACAGCTGCTGCAGTTTTCTTTAAATGGCCCTGAATAATAAAAGTTAGTTGATGTTAAATTAGCTATTGACTTAGAATCTTCTAAATCATTATAAATTCCAATGTAGTTGTTATTATAACTTACATTATATTTAGTTGTCAAAATTGCATCATCCTTCAAATATGTTCCATATAAGGCATCGTTAAGATCTGTATTCATTATATTTAGATAGGCATTTGGCTCGACTTCAATTGTTTTCCACATTTTACCACATGCATCTATAGTAGTACGCAATAGACTTCCCAAATTTGGATCGTACCATCCAATATTACAAGTGTATCCAGGGTTCACCTGAATAATTGCTCCATCATCCATATATATTTTGCCATAAAAGCAATAGTCTCTATCGATGATAAGTTTACCATGTAAAATGAAATTTTGCACGTTATATTCTGCTTGTGGACCACCTGCACTATTGCAAGCTTTTGAAGGCCATAACAAGAGACCTAATAATGGCATTCCTGGGTCATTATTAATTGCAATACTTGATAAATAAGTAACTGATGCATCATTAGTCCCGATTTGGTTCATTAAGGTACTAATGATCCATGGAGAATCATACTCCAATTTTTGTTCATCTTGTGTGCCTTGAAAAATAATAATACGAACATGTACCCCGCCTTTAAAATTTGCTGTATTTAATTTGACCAATTTTAAACAAAAATATTCAAAGCCATCCGGCGTTTCTATCCAATTTGGATCATAGATAGACAACAAATCATGTTCAGCTTCGTAGATCGAATATCCTGAATTCGGATCCTGACCTACATAATCAAAAACACCCAGGTCTACAACTTCAAATTCAGCTTCATTCACTACCATTTGTATTTTAGTGTTGGTAAGCGTATAATACGGGTTTTCAGTAAAGTTATGAGCTCCAACACATACCGAGATTTCGCTGCATCCCGACAAAGGTGTTTCATTATCAATACTAATTTGAGAATATAATATATCAGGGATTTCATAAATCTGTCCAATCGTCTTATTGGTAAACGTACAGAATAATAGAAATGTAAGTAAAAACAGTAAATTTTTCATTGTTTTTAAATTAAAAATGATGTCCTACCTTGTTAAGGAGTGTTCGGATCAAATTTTTCTCCTAAGGTTTTAAGCTCGCTTGCATTTTGAATAGGAATGAGACAGTCCTTACATTGCTTTACTAAGCATGTTCATAGAAATTACATTTGTAAATTCCTAATAAAAATAAGTAAGGCTTATTCTTGAACTCCCAAATTCAACTAGAAATTAAAGGATCAGATGGGCTTAAATTGTTGTTGTTACCATACGCAAATATTTAGGGTTGATCAATTTTAATAAAAAAATTAATTTGCGTGTTGGATACAAAGATGAGACATCTATTTGTCTTACACATCAGGGTAAACCCTGAATTTTAAAAATCAGGGTTTACCCTGATTGAACTAAGGGTTTACCCTGAATATATTTTATTGAATAATATATAAACCACAGTATTTATTACTAAAATGATTTTTTTAATTCAAAATTAAATTTGCATATATTTAAATAGCTTAGAATATAATTGAGAAATAAAGTGAGGAATACTTATTGTGTTTTAATTACTTAATTTTCAAAAATGTAAATAAATTTTTTAACAAGTAAAACCAAAGACTTAATTATTAATTTCTAGCAAATAACATTCATTTAATTTGAAATCATGACAATCCGTCATTGGCCTTTCTTTTATAGTATCTTTGCATTTCAATAGAATATATATGCAATTTAGAAAGGAGAAAGACACCATGGGCATCGTTGAAGTTCCGGCCCATGTATATTGGGGAGCTCAAACACAGCGTTCGATAGATAATTTTAAGATAGCCCGGGATACCGATCGGATGCCGATTGAGATAATTTATGCCTTTGCTTTTCTAAAAAAAGCAGCAGCCTTAACCAATCGGGATGCGGGGGTTTTAACTGAAGATAAATGCAGTTTGATTGCCCGGGTGTGTGATGAAATTTTGGAAGGTAAACTGGATGATCAGTTTCCATTGGTCGTTTGGCAAACAGGCTCCGGTACCCAATCCAACATGAATGTAAATGAAGTGATTGCTAACCGTGCACATGTATTGCAAGGCGGTCAACTGGAGGATGAGAAAAAAGCCATCAATCCAAACGACGACGTCAATAAATCGCAGTCATCCAATGATACCTTTCCTACGGCAATGCACATCGCTGCTTACAAAATTTTGGTCGAACAAACTATTCCTGGAATTGAGAAATTGAGAGATACTCTGAATCATAAAGCAGCAGAATATTATCGATTGGTAAAAATTGGGCGCACCCATTTAATGGATGCAACCCCTCTGACGCTGGGTCAGGAATTTTCCGGTTATGTATCCCAATTGGATCATGGTTTGCGTGCAATTCGTTTTTCATTAAATCATCTTTCTGAGTTGGCATTGGGAGGAACCGCTGTCGGAACGGGCATCAATACGCCTCCTGGCTATTCTGAGCAGGTAGCCAAACACATTGCACAATTGACGGGATGTCCATTTATTACCGCTGAAAATAAATTTGAAGCGCTGGCTACTCATGACGGCATTGTAGCTGCTCACGGAGCACTCAAAGCAGTTGCAGTGAGTTTGATGAAAATCGCAAATGACATCCGCCTGTTGGCATCCGGTCCACGTTGTGGAATCGGTGAAATTTTTATACCGGACAATGAACCAGGTTCTTCCATCATGCCTGGAAAAGTCAACCCCACCCAATGTGAGGCCATGACCATGGTCGCCGCCCAAGTTATGGGTAATGATGTTGCTATAAACATAGGTGGATCGAATGGTCATTTTGAGCTCAATGTCTTTAACCCGGTCATGATTGCTAATTTTTTGCATTCTGCAAAACTGATTGCCGATGTTTGTGTTTCCTTTAATGATAAAAGTGCTTCAGGAATTCGTGCAATTCCAGAAAACATTAAGAAAAATTTGGATAATTCATTAATGCTCGTAACTGCTTTGAATACTAAAATTGGCTATTATAAAGCGGCAGAAATTGCCCAAACAGCACACAAAGAGGGACTGACTCTTAAACAAGCAGCTCTAAATCTTGGCTATCTTACAGAAGCTGAATTTGACCAATGGGTGATCCCTGAACTCATGGTTGGTCCCCTTGATCTCTTTTCTAAATCCTGAATCTGAGTTCTTCAGCCAACCTGTTAATTCCCCATTTTCAAAAATACCATTTGGACAATGGACTGACCGTGCTATTGCAACCGGATCCATCAACTGCTTTGGTCGCTGTATGCGTATTGTATAAAGTAGGATCGAGAGACGAACAAGAATCAAAAACAGGCATTGCACATTTATTTGAACATCTGATGTTTTCCAATAATGGTCCGGGCATTGATTTTGATTCCATCCTTCAAAATGCAGGGGGAGAATGCAATGCATTTACAACCACTGACACGACTCAATATTATTCTATAGCTCCTTCCAATCAATTGGAATTGCTGCTTTCTTTAGAATCCAATCGGATCAGTGGCTTTCATGTCAGTCAAAAGGATTTTAAAACACAACAGCGTGTGGTGATTGAAGAATTCAGTGAAATGTATCTCAACAATCCATACGGTGATTTTAACCACATCCTGATGCAGATGGCGTATAAAACACATCCCTATCGCTGGCCGGTTATCGGGTTTAATCAGGAGCAACTCAAGCATTTAAAATTAGAAGATGCGGAGCATTTTTATCATACGTATTATACCCCTTCCAATGCAATCCTTGTAATACATGGAAACTTTAATGTGGAAGAAACCAAAAACTTGATTCAAAACTATTTTGGAAAAATAAAATCCGGAGCTTCTGTCAGTCGCTATTATCCGGCTGAAGAAAAAATAATTGCCCATCGTTCTCAGACACTGCATAAAGAGTTGCCGGAAGAAGGATTTTATTTGGCATTTCCTTATTGCGGGCGAATGGATCCTGATTTTTATGCCGTTGATTTTATGACGGATATATTATCAGAAGGGAAATCTTCGCTGCTGTATAAAAAACTTCGGAAAGAATTGATGATTTGTTCAGGGATCGATTGTTACATTACGGCTACAACAGATCCGGGTCTGATCCTTGTCGAAGGGAAAATTAATCCCGGGCATACCATTGAAGAAGCAGAAGCTGTATTTTGGAATATCATCGCAGAATTACAATTCAAAGAATTAGACGACCGCACCTGGGAAAAGTATATGAATAAAAATGAATCGGCTTATTTGTTTTCACAAATGGGTGCCATGAATCAAGCATTGAATTTATCATATGCTGAGTGGTTGGGAAATCCGGAATTGATCTACACCGAACTAGAGAATTATCTCCAATTAACCAAAGAGCAAATTCAAACTGCAACGAAAAACTATTTTTCAAAAGAACATTCTTGCAGTTTGTATTATCGTTCGTCCAAATAAGTTTTACAAGCTATAGGAATTATTTCCGAATTCCTTTTCTAAATTTCAACACGGAATCAAAATGTATCTGTTGATTTAAATACATCTTGCATTCATCAGGGATGCTTTGAAGTTGCAATGAATGTGGATTAATTTTATAGGGCAGTAGCTGCCAAAAAACATTAAAGTCGTATATTCGTTGAAGGGCTTTACTATTTCTTAATGCTACGAGTTTTAATAGGACTTCATCTGACCAGAATAACTTTTCATGTCTTATAAACATCAGGAAAGCTTCTAAATCAATAGCATCCTGCTCTGCTTCGATCCATAGGACGCAACAACGATTGAATACTTTATGATCCATTGCATGTGATAAATTACCCAAAGCAAGATGTTCCGTTAATAATTTTTGTTCGAGTAAAAATTCAAAACAAGCAATGGCCAGTTCTGTATAGGCCTGTTCTTTTAAGGCAGTCAATAAAATTGGAAACAATTCTTTTTCCTGAATCCATTTTAAATAGGTATGGAAGCTTTCTTGAGTCGTCATAAAACGAAGCGGACTCAAGCGAATGGCGTGTTCGATCGTTGAACTGATTTTTGAATAATATTCATCCAGACTGCTTTCCGCTAAATAATATTGGAATTGAACTTGTTGATTTTTAAATGCAGTTTCGTCAATAGTAAGTTTTAAATAAAGCAATTCTTGGTGCAGTTGTACCTTTTTTGGATTAATGAGCATTTGCAATGCATTCCATTCCGTTTGTGATAATTTAGGATGAAGAATGCGAATCCACTTAATTTTTTCAGGGTCTTTAAGTTCCTGATGGGTTTGTAAAAAATAATTAAATGCATTTTCCGGATTTCGTTCTCTGAATTTTTCAAATGCATAAAGCCGTTGATCCAATTTTGAAAACTGCAAAGGATGTTCCTGGTGTTGTTCTGATAAAATGTAAAATTCCGGAAACAGAGTAGTCAGTTGTTGCCCAACGGGTCCAAGAAAAGCTTGTATAAAATTTGCAACGGCCAAATCAGTTTGTACCCATTCCATTAATGGAACCAGGATATTTACCGGAAACGAAATCGACTTTCGCTTAAGAAAATGCGTCCATTCAAAAAACAAATCTGATTCTTTTAACTGGATGCCTGCCAGAAGAAATCGATGCAAAGGAGCAGATTGCCATTGAGTGGAAATCTCCAGGTTATGGTCATTTTCAAGGCTTATATAAGATGCTCCTTTCATAAGAATGTAAGATTTTACAAGATCCTGAATGGTATTTTCCAGTTCATTGCGGTTTATTCCATACAGGAGTCGGGCTGACAAGCTTTCTAAAAGATTAAATTCCTGATTTTCAGTTGATTCGATATTAGAATGGGAATGTGTCAAAGGATTGTCAATAGTTTGGTGAATCGATCCGGATGTATATATATTTGCGCGTCTTTTTTAAACATATATTCAATAAATCATATGACAAACATAGGTCGCGTATCTCAAATCATTGGTCCTGTTGTGGATGTTAGTTTTTCAGGGGAGGGCTCACAGCTTCCGGAAATTTATAATGCCTTGTGTATCAAGCGCCCAGGTAAGGATGACCTCATCCTTGAAGTGCAACAGCATTTAGGGGAAGACAGTGTACGAGCGGTGGCGATGGACTCAACAGACGGTTTAACCCGTGGGGCAGAAGTTATTGATTTAAAAGAAACCATTTCCATGCCAGTGGGAGAAGACATCAAAGGCCGCCTTTTTAATGTGGTGGGTCAGGCCATTGACGGTTTGGGAGATGTGTCTATGAAACATAAATATTCTATTCATAAAAAACCACCGACCTACGAAGATTTATCTACCGAAACTGAAGTTTTGTTTACCGGTATCAAAGTGATTGACCTGATTGAACCCTATTCAAAAGGGGGAAAAATCGGTTTATTCGGAGGTGCCGGTGTTGGTAAAACCGTATTAATTCAAGAGTTGATCAACAACATTGCCAAGGGTTATGGTGGATTGTCTGTATTTGCAGGAGTGGGAGAGCGTACCCGTGAGGGAAATGACTTATTGCGTGAGATGATCGAAGCCGGAATTATTAAATACGGTGATGATTTTATTCACAGCATGGAAAGCGGTGGATGGGATTTGAGTAAAGTGAACATGGAAGGTTTAAAAGATTCAAAAGCCACGTTTATTTTTGGTCAAATGAATGAACCACCTGGTGCCCGTGCCCGTGTTGCGCTTTCAGGTTTAACGGTTGCAGAATATTTCCGGGATGGCGATTTAAATGATCCTGCAGGAGGAAAAGATATTTTATTCTTTATTGATAATATTTTCCGTTTCACACAAGCCGGATCGGAAGTATCGGCTTTATTAGGTCGTATGCCTTCAGCAGTTGGATATCAGCCAACCCTGGCATCTGAAATGGGTTTGATGCAAGAACGGATCACTTCTACCAAAAGAGGATCGATTACATCTGTACAAGCAGTTTATGTTCCAGCGGATGATTTAACAGATCCAGCTCCGGCAACAACTTTTGCTCACTTGGATGCTACGACCGTATTAAGTCGTAAAATTGCTTCATTGGGTATTTATCCTGCTGTGGATCCATTGGATTCAACCTCACGAATTTTGGATCCGCTGGTTATTGGAGAACATCATTACAATACGGCACAACGCGTAAAAGGAATTTTGCAACGATACAATGAATTGTTAGACATCATTGCCATCTTAGGAATGGAAGAATTGTCGGAAGACGATAAATTGGTGGTACACCGCGCACGTCGTGTACAACGTTTCTTATCACAACCATTCCACGTAGCAGAACAATTTACAGGGATTAAAGGTGTATTTGTTCCAATTGATGAAACCATCAGAGGATTTAATATGATTATGGATGGTGAAGTGGATGAATATCCGGAAGCTTCTTTCAACTTAGTTGGAACCATCGATGATGCAATTGCAAAAGGTAAAAAATTATTAGCAGAAGCATCCAATTAATCGGAATGAAAGTCTATATCCTTACACCTGAAAAAACATTGTACGAAGGAGAAGCGAAAGCAATCATTGTACCCGGAACGCATGGCCAATTTGAAGTATTGGATCGACATGCACCCATTGTTTCTTCATTAACCAAAGGAAGTGTACAACTCACCGATGAAAAAGGTCAAAAACACGATTTCCCCATCTCCAAAGGATTTATTGAGGTGATGCAGAATGAGGTGAATGTGTTGGTGAGACAGAATTAATTACGAATTACGGAATCAATTACGAATTACGAATGGACGGATATGAGGTTTATAGTCTATAGTCTATGGCAATTAATCTATGGCCTAAGCTAAATTCTGATTGCAGCATTGAACCATTGCAAGATTGTAGCCTTGTTAGCCTCTAGCCTCTAGCCTCTAGCCTCTAGCCTCTAGCCTCTAGCCTCTAGCCTCTAGCCTTCCTCTACGGCTTCATACTTCGTGCAATTTTTTCCTGTTTTACTGCCTTTTCATATTTACCGTGAAATTGATTTTGAATGGTTTTAAAATCCGATTCGGATTTTGTAACTTCTGCTTGCAATGTTTGAATGCGATCGATTACTAAATTGGAGGGTCGTTGTTCTTCGCTTACCACACTGGCGTATGCATCAGAAATTCGTTCACGTAATTTTTCTTCGTCAGCAAATATAGATTTTTGTTTAGTCGCTAATAAGTTACTGCGTAATTGTTCTAATGAATCAAGATATCGTTGCGCCAGGATCAAATTCTTTTTGTTTTTCATTTTGTCTTTCAGCTCGCGAATTTCTTTTTGTTGATTGGAAATTGATTCTACGGTGCGTGCGAGTTGTTCGTGCAAATAATAATATTTCATGCAAACTTCGTACTGAAGTTTGCGATCGGAAAGTGAATAATTTTCTTTATCCTGGTGAATCAATTGAAAGGTATCGAGATAGGTCTGATTGCCTACAACCAGTTTAAGTTGATAATTCCCAGGCAATACTTTTGGAGCTCCAAATGCACCAAAATCCAATTTGGTTCCACCTTCAGCGACTTTTGCTGGTTTCATGCGTTGATTCCAGTACACTTTATTGATGCCTTTTCTTTTAGTAGTATTGAGTGCCTGAATCAGTTTTCCTTCCATATCCAGGACTTCCATTTTGACTTCACCATTCATCACACGATCTTTCAAATAATATTGAAAGGGTTTTATATCGTCTGGATTTCCTGCAACCCAGCCTCCACTAAAAGGGGATCCACCTCCATACTTTCCTGTTGTCAATTCCATTTCTTTTGTATCAAACAGCACTACATTTTTTTCAGCAATGGTTTTGCTCATGTTTCGGATTACAGAAATATCATCGATGACATAAATCCCACGGCCATGAGTTCCCACAACCAATGAATGTTCGCGTGGGTGAATTTGAATATCCCGTGTCAGTGCATAATCCGGAATATTATTTTTCATTCGAAACCATTCCATGCCACCATCTAAACTGGCAAATAATCCTAATTCAGTTCCCAGAAACAATACATTTTTATTGACGAGATCTTCCTTGATTTTATGTGCAAATCCAGTAAACTCTTTACTTTGAATTCTGGTAAAAGTTTTACCCAAATCCGTTGATTTGATAACATGCGTTTGATGATCCCCATAGGTATGATTGTCTAAGGTAACGTATACCGTATTTTGATCGAAATTGGATGCTTCGATGCTGCTGATCCAGGTTTGTGGAGGAACACCGGTAGCTATATAATTGCCAGATAAATTTTTCCAGGTTTTACCTCCATCTGTAGTGAGTTGTAAATTTCCATCGTCTGTGCCGGCCCAAATTAAGTTTTCATTGAGTGGGGATTCTGTAAGGGTGAAAACAGTGCAATGATTTTCTGCGCTGGTGTTGTCTGCGCTTAATCCGCCACTGTTTTCCTGTTGTTGTTTTTTCTTGTCATTGGTAGTTAGGTCTGGTGAAATAACAGACCAGTTTCTTCCTTGATCTGTTGATTTGAAAATATATTGTGAGGCAACATAGAGGTTTTTCTTATTCTTTGCACCACATACTATTGGACTGTTCCAATTCCATCGTAATTTTTCTTGTGCGGCGGTTTGCTGTGGTTTTATGTTATAGGATTTGAATGTCCGCAAATCAATCCGCGCTGAATTGCCACCCTGACTTTCAGCGTATACAATGTTTGAATCTAAAGGATCCGGTACCGTCCAAAATCCATCTCCCCAGTAGACCGTTTTCCAATCACCATTGCCAATACCACCGGGATTCGCGCTGGGACCTACCCAGGAGCCATTGTCCTGCAATCCGCCATAAATTCTAAAGGGATTTTCGTTATCAATTGCTACATGATAAAATTGACCAACAGGTAAATTGTGACAAAAAATCCAAGTCGCTCCGCGATCATTGCTGATGTAAACACCTCCATCGGTTCCCAGATACATGTTGCTGGTATTTTGTGGATTGATCCACAAGGCGTGGTGATCACTGTGTACCCATCCGCCATCGTAACTCGCATCATTAAATGAATAACCGCCATCATCTGAATATGAAAATTGAAATGCCGGACGATACACCCGTTTAGAATCTTTTGGATCAATTACTAAGGTTGAAAAATAAAATGGACGAGACACGACATTGAGAGTGGCACTTTGTGATTTCCAGGATTCTCCATGATCCGACGAAATGTATAAGCCCGTATTGTTGGATTCTACAATAGCCAATAAATTTTCCGGTGCACTGGGTGCCAATGCAATTGCTACCCTGCCAAAATCACCTTCAGGCAATCCTTTAGTTATTTTGCGCCAGTTTGCACCCCCATCTTCACTTTTATAAAGAGCAGATCCTTTTCCACCGGATTCAAACGTAAATGCTTTTCGTCGGAATTCCCAGGTTGTGGCATAAAGTATGTTGGGTTGATTTGGGTGAATTGCCAAATCGGCGCAACCTGTTTTTTGATCGATGTATAATATTTTAGTCCATGTTTTTCCTGCATCTGTTGATTTGTAAAGACCGCGATGTGGGCTGTCAGACCACAGTGCACCGGGAGCTGCCACATAGATGATGTTTGAGTTTTTCGGGTCAATGATTATTTTAGAAATATGCTCTGTGCTGTCCAATCCAATTTTCGTCCAATTTTCTCCGGCATCGCTTGATTTGTACATGCCAACACCTATAGATACGGAGTTGCGCATATTGCTTTCTCCGGTACCTACATAAATGGTTGACGGGTTTGTCTGATCAATGGCGATGGCGCCGATTGATTGACAATATTTATCGAAAATTGGTTTGAATGAAGCAGCTGCATTGGTTGATTTCCATACGCCTCCACCGGCTGTTCCAATATACAAGGTGCGCGGTTCGTTGTTCACCCCTTCTATGGCCGTGATTCGTCCACTCATAGTTCCTGGTCCCAGAGCCCGTGCTTCTAATGAACCAAAGGTAGCGGCATTGATTTTAGTTTGCGCTGATAAGAACTCAACTCCCAAACCAATAAATAACAGAAAACACTGAAAACGAATCATGTAATTTATATTTAGCTTCAAAAATAGTTCTCTAAGAATTAAACGATAAACAATTAGACAAATCGATCAAAATTATAGTCCAAATGGCCTATCCGGACCGCAAAATAAAGCTTATTTTCGAATTACGAAACAATTCGTAGTAAATTGAGGAAAACCGGGCTGTCCTGATTTAGTATTTTTTTTAAAATTAAGAATTTGTATCTTTAAGATCCTAAACAGTCCGCCCTATGAAAACGAAGCAATGGATTTCTTCAATTTACGGCCTTTGCAGGCTGGTTTCCGGTACCATTATTTATGGTGGCCTTCTTTTGGTTTTGTGCTTTTCCAGCAATACGAAATTGCAGGCACAGGATTGTTTTCCCGATATTGAGCCTCCCGTATTAATTTGTAAGCAGGATTATTTGTTTATGTATGGTTGGTGTGGAAATGAAACCCACCATCCTTTGGAATTTGTAAATTATGTTGTAGATAACTGTTCCAAAGTAAAAGTTAGTTTTGACCGGGAAGGTTTAATTGTTTACGTTGAACTCTTTCAATTATTATATGATCTAATGAGTCCGTCCGGAGAAATTCAAATATTTGCAAGAGATGAATCCGGTAATGTGAGTTCCTGTACATCTAAAGTAATATTGTATCCCCCTGATAAAAGTACAAATATCAAGTTAAGTGTTTTATCTAAATTGGATTGGACAGAACAGGAAGATTACTCCAACATCATTTTAAAGTTCAGAACCAGCGACCAGCAAATTCATGGTACCTATATTCAAAAGTATGGAGAAAATTTCGACACGTGGGCAAGCTATCGTCCTGAATTAAAAATCATTTCTCTAATAGCAGAACCCAAGAATGGATATTTCAGTCATAATAATTTAACTACATATGATTTGATTAATATTCAAAGAAGAATTGTTGGATTCAATGCTATAAAAGGAGACTTTAATTTTGTAAGTGCCGATGTTGACTGCAACGAAGAGCTCAATATACTTGACCTCTATAAGATCCAGGCTTACATTTATGGTTTTATAGATCAGGATAGTTGTTTGGCAGCACCCTTGATAACGTTTACGAATGCGACGGGTGAATATTTAGGAAATGAAATTCCGTTTGTAGAAAATTCAAACAGTCCATATCAACTTATTTTAAATCAAAAAGGAAATGTCTTTATTGATAACTCAATTTGGCAAACCATTAATAACAAAGTGAGTAAAGTATCTGGTAAGCCGTTTAATTGGAAAACCAAGGATTTTCAATTAGAGGCGAATAAAGAATACACTTTTGAGTTTCTTTTAGATTGTACGGATTCAATTTTTGGGATGCAATCCAATTTTGCTTTTGATTCAAGTAAAATTAATATTCAACATGTGGAAGGTAGTGTACCTTATATTATGTATTATCAGTTATCGGAAAATGATTTAAAATTTGATTGGATCAACAGACAAAATATAAATTTTAATACGAACCCATATAAAATAAAGCTACGCATAATAGCAAAAGCAGATGGCATGTTAAGCGAGGCTTTTAATATTACAAAACAAAGCATTACCAATATGCTGGTTGATGGAATGGGCAATGCATATCCAATTGAAATTAAGTTTACTAAAATAAAAGAATACCCATCCAAAGAAAGTGCTTTGCTTAATGTAAATGTTTTTGCGGGTCCCTCATCTCAGACGGTTTGGCTTAAAGGAACTGTGCTTCCATTTGAAAATGGAATCCTTCGGATACTAAGCATGGACGGTAAAGAATTTTCTACCAAAAGAATAGATTCATCAACAGGATTGGTCAACGAATTAATTGAATTGCCACATGCCGGGCATTTGCTTATTCAATTGAACTTAACGAATGGGCTTAGCAAAACCATTCGATATTAGATTTTTTATCCAATGTATTTTTTTCTAAGCTAAAAAGCTTCAAACTTTAAATGTTTGAGCTATTCCTCATGATCTTTACTAATGGCTTTATACTCAGCAATTAATTTTTGTTGGATATCAGGAGTTACCGGTGCATATTCTAAAAAGAGCATAGGGAATTTTAATCGAAGGAATTAAAGGGTACTAAAATTTCGAGCTGGTTTATTTCATTTTTAACGATTGAAATTGTATTTTTAATGGTCAATTAGAGCTAAGATTATGGATCGGATTGTTAAAGTTTTTTCGTCGTTATTTAATACGCGTTCAGCTGGAATTTATACGCTTTTATTCGCAGCTTCTATTGCAATTGCAACATTTATTGAAAATGATTTTGGCACCAGCGCAGCCCAAAAAATTATTTTTAAAGCACATTGGTTTGAATTATTACTTACACTTTTTGGTATCAGCATTCTGGTAAATATTTACAAATTCAGAATGATTGCTTTAAAAAAATACAGTTTATTGTGTTTCCACCTATCCATCCTTGTAATTTTAATTGGAGCAATGGTAACCCGATATTTCAGTTTTGAAGGGATGATGCATATCCGGGAAGGTGAGTCGGCTTCCAGTTTTATTACTTCAGATACTTATTTGCAAATTCGCGCAAAAATAGCTGATAAAGAATATCAGTTTGACGACAAGGTACTTTTTGCAAGTCTTGGAAATAATAATTATGAGCGCTCTTTAATTATAGGTCCGCATCAGGTAGATATCGCAGTAATCGATTTTATTCCAAATCCAAAAGAATCATTGGTCGTTGATGAACAGGGGGAAGCCTGTTTAAAAATTGTGGTCGGAGGTGAAATGGGACGGGAAGAATATATTCTGAAACAGCAAAACAAGTTATCCTTAACAAATCTTACTATTAATTTTGGTTTACCCGAAGACGACAGTGATGTCCATATTATTTATTCAAACGATTCCTTGCTTATTAAATCTAAACATGAGTTAAGCGGTTTAACCATGGCAACGCAACAAAGCGATTCCATTGCAGCTGGAACAATTCATGCATTAAAGTTGCGAACTTTATATTCCAGTCGTTCTTTTAATTTTGTAATTGCTGATTTTAAACCAAATGCACGAGTAAGTCTGGAATCCAGCGAGCGCAAAATGAGCAGTACCAGTTTAGCGGCATTGCAATTAAAAGTTAGGGTGGATGGAGATGAACAAATTTTTCCGATTACAGGAGGACCTGGAGAACTTGGAAATCCTCGAAACAGGGTAATTGGAAAGTTACCACTGAGTTTTAGTTATGGGGCTAAAATGATGGAATTACCATTTTCTATCAAGCTGAATGATTTTATAATGGATCGGTATCCTGGTACGAATAGTGCAAGTTCGTATGCAAGTGAAGTTACTTTATTAGATAATCGATCCAATCGCAATGAAAATATTCGAATATACATGAATCACATTCTTGATCATGATGGATATCGGTTTTTTCAGTCATCCTTTGATAAAGATGAATTGGGAACATACCTAAGCGTAAATCATGATTTCTGGGGAACCTGGATTAGTTATATAGGTTATATATTATTGACCCTGGGTTTATTAGCGACTTTGTTTTCTAAAAATACCCGGTTTCATTGGTTGAAAGAAACTATACAAAACCTAAGAATCGCCAACCGTAATTTTTTAATCATAGGTTCGATGATCTTGTTGCAGGTTGCAGGTCATGCACAATCAACAGCTGCACTTCCAAAAATTGATGCGGCGCATGCCCGTTATTTTGGAGAGCTCATCGTTCAGGATCAGAATGGAAGAATGAAACCTATGAATACCCTGGCCAGAGAAGTAATTCGAAAATTATCCCGCAAAGATGAGCTGTTTGGAATGGATGCAAACCAGGCATTCATTAGCATGGCGTGTTATCCGGAAATATGGCAACGAATGCAAATTATTAAATTGGGCAAACATGAGAAAATAACCCAACTTTTTAATTCGCAGGGATTAATTTCATATGAGGATTTATTTAATAATGATGGTGCGTATAAAATCAAGAGTGAAGTCAGAAATGCATATAATCTTAAACCGGTCGATCGTGGAATTTTTGAAAAGGAAATTATAAAACTGGATGAACGGGTAAATATTGTCAACATGGTTTTTACTGGAAGTTTCCTTAGGTTATTTCCCGTAAAGAATGATAAAAATAACCATTGGGCTGCTCCGGCCGCAGGTCATAATCATATGGAGGAAGCTGAGGAAGATCATTTTCCACAAAAGTTTTTTGATACCTATACGGCATCCGTTAAAGAAGCAGCGTTAACGAATGATTGGAGTAATTTGAATTCCTTATTAAGTGAATTAAAAGCGTATCAAAAGAAAGTTGGTGCAGCGGTATATCCATCCGAAGCGCAAATTCAAGCTGAGATTGTTTTAAATAAAATAGATATTTTTAATCGACTTGGAACTTACTATGGCCTACTCGGACTTTTTTTCTTAACGCTTTTATTTATCTCTATTTTCAATTCACAGATTAAGCTAAAAAGAATATTTAATGGTGGCTTGATTGTTTTGTTCATTTGCTTTTTTTTACAAACTACCGGACTGTTATTGAGATGGTATGTTTCAGGGAGAGCACCCTGGAGCAATGGGTACGAATCCATGATTTATATTGGATGGACTACTATGTTGGCTGGATTATTATTTGCAAGAAAGACAGTCGGTGGATTGGCTGCTTGTTGCATTCTAGCATCCGTGGTCTTAATGGTTGCACATTTAAGTTGGCTGGATCCTGAGATCACACCGCTGGTTCCCGTTTTAAAATCATATTGGTTGACGATCCATGTTTCTCTTGAGGCGGGTAGTTATGGTTTCTTAGTATTAGGAGCTATCATTGGGGCCTTAAATTTAATTCTTATGATTTTTGCAACGAAGCGAAATCAACAGCGGATTGAGCGCATAATATTAGAATTAAGTTATACCAGTGAAATGACAATCATCGGTGGATTAATTATGTTAAGCGTAGGTACTTATTTAGGGGGTGTATGGGCCAATGAATCCTGGGGACGTTATTGGGGATGGGATGCAAAAGAAACCTGGGCCTTAGTGTCAATTCTTGTTTATTCTTTTATACTTCATATGCGATTGATTCCAGGCTTGCAAAGTAAATATGCATTTAATACAGCCACCTTATTTGGATTTGCATCTGTATTGATGACGTATTTAGGTGTAAATTATTATTTATCGGGTTTGCATTCGTACGCAGCGGGAGATCCGGTTCCGATTCCTACATTCGTTTATTATACGGTGAGTATACTTATTTTAATTAGTCTTATCGCATATTTCAGAAATAAGAATCTATTGAAATTATAGGATGTACTAAATTAATGAAAATGTAATTATTTTAATTTAGCATTTTCAAGAATTAATTCATAACGGTACCCTGCACCAAAATCTTTGTCTAAGGATACTGTACCTTCAAATACACCTACTTCCCCAGGTTTAAGTACATCTTGGGTTGTTATAGTAAGTTCTTTATTTTTACCAGAACCATCTTCAATGTGAATCCAGTTCCTCCCCATAATTTGGTGATTGATCTTTGTACAACGCCCGGTCACTAAAATTTCTTTCCCTTCATATTTTTTTGGATTGGTTAAAAGTTCCCCAATTTTAATAGCTCCTTTTACCGGTACAATTTTTTGAGAAGCTGAAGGGTTTTCTATTGGTTCATCTAGTGCCATGGATTCAAATAAGGATTTACTACCGGAATCTCCGGCACGACTGATATTAGAAACAAGAAGCAATTCTTCAAAAATCCGATCCAACTCAGTACTTTTAAAACCGTGCATTTTTAAACCACCCGTATACACGCAGGTTTCACCAACAGAAACATCTGCTTTTGAAATCGCAATCCAATAATTTGAAGTTCCTTCAGTCACTCTCAAATAGCTATACTTTTTTGTTTGCAATACCTCGTCCACCTTGACTTTATGACTTTCCATATTATCCGAACTTGCAGCTGAAGTTGGAGTCGATTCTGTTTTAACGGCCTCAACCACAGTTGGTTTTGAATTGCAGGATCCAATTAAGACTCCTGTAATTAAAAGGATGGATGGCCTTGAATATTTTTGTAATTTTTTCATACGATTGGAAGTGATAACAGGTAAAGATAAAAATATTTGGACGAATTTTATTTAAAAGCGTACCATTACTCTCGCATTCAATAATAGGTTATTATTTTGATTGTCGAATGTTTTTTCAGAATAGATTGCAAGCGTTGAATTCTTATTAAAACGGTATGAAATACTTGCCCCTACAATTTTTTGATTAAAATTATATTCAAAGCTGTTATATTGATATCTAATAAATCGTACATACAATTCTGTATAAAAACGTCCTTTGTAAAAATCTTTTGATAAACTGGCTCCACTTACATTTGAGTTTAAATAACTTGTTTGAAGTAAACTGGTATTTAAATTTAATGAAGCATTTAAAAGCGGTATGCGTGAATAATTTAAATATGCGTTAAAATTTTTAGATTCATTTTTACCAGATTGTTGCATTCTTAAATTTCCACTGCAGCCTAAAGAAATATATCTCCAGATCTGGTAATTTAGCTGCAAACGAAATCCTTGTCTGGTTTCTTCTTCCAACAATCTGTCTATATCATTTTTGTACGTCTCGTAATAAATTACATTATTCCGCGCATCATAGGAGCCAGAGATGTTAAACTTTCTTGAGAACCGATATCTGGCAGTAATATATAAATTGGTCAAACGAAATGTATTCGATCCTTGATTATTCAATTTTTTATAAATATCCATTTCAGTTGAACCAAAAATACTTAAATTTTTAAATAAGGTACTTACATGTTGAACATGTATAAATCTTCGGTCCGTATTACCAGAACTCATTTGATTAATCAATGCAACTGTATTCTCAATGTTTAAACCATTCTTACCTGTAATTTGATGTGCGGCATAAGCGCCATATTCTAATAACTTTAAGTTTAGACTGTAATCATAAAGATCTGGACGAGATCCGAGGACTGAACCCAAAATAATATGATTGAACCGTTTTTCGAATTGAATTCCATCAATAGCTCCCATGCTTGCGATTCGATAATTGACTCGGCGACCTGCAAAAAGATCCATGCTTTTGTTGAAGCTATATTGTAATGCCAATGTATAAATTTTTAAGGCATTGTTTATATTTTCCTGTACTTTATACCATTCATTGGTACGATGCCGGAATGAAATATAAGAATCGAAGGACAGTTTAGAATTATTTACATGGTTGCCCGAAAGAGAAAATGTATAATTAAACCGATAAGCTGGTTTTTGTGTTGATTCAGAATAATTTGAATAAGAGGCCAAGGAAATTCTGCCTCTAAAGACGTCTTGCTTTTTCTTTATACTATCTTTTCGAGTGGCTATAGTTTCTTCTAATTTATAAACGGGTCCTTCTTCATGAAGCATTTCCCTTTCAGCTGCTTTAGAAATTGCTTGGATGCGATTGCTAACGATGATTTGACCCAGTGCAAATTTTATATCTGAAAGAGGTGTACAAACACAAGAACTCGAAGATTTATTTGTAACAATTAACGCAGGGTTGTATTCGTTGGTTGATTTTAAAAACAAGGTATCACCAATTTGGATATTTTTAGTAGAAGGAAATTTAACATAAACATTTTTACTGGAAACAAAGGAAACCTGACCTGAAATTAAATCAGCCTGGGTTTGTGCCTTGATACTGCCTATAGCTGTTAGGAGCCAAAAAGCAGAGATGATATGTATTATTTTCTTCCTTGTGGGTGACATGAATAACATGCGTTACTGTTATATGAATATCCACTTACACCGTTATGGTCATTGTCCACTTCATTTTTATTACTGTGTTCATGACAGAGGATGCAACTAAACACAGAGTAGTTGCTTTGATTCGTATGACAATCTGCACAAAGATTCCATTTGTTTTTATGTTTTCCTGTATAAATCGGGAAAGACTGTCCATCATGATTAAACGTAGATGGGATCCAGGCATTTGTGGTGTGACAGATTGTACAATTCGTAGGAAATTGTGCAGATTGATGATCCGGATTATTTGTTTGGTTATAGTCATCAGTGTGGCAACCGTAACAGGTATTGGGTGTATTGTTATAATTTCCATTATGACATGCAGCACAATTGTTGCGGATGGTATAATGTGCTCCGGTTAAAGGATAGTACGTATCATGATTGGGCATGGTAGCAGGTGCCCATCCTGCTTGTGTCGTATGACATTGATCACAGGTTCTGGAAAATCCCAGTGAGACGTGATTTGGATTAGAAGCAGCATTATAATCTCCGGAATGACAACCATTGCAAGTCGTTGGTGTATTGTTGTAGTTTCCATGATGGCAAGCAACACAATCATTAGCGATTGCAGCATGCGCACCTGTTAATGGATAAATACTGTTGTGATCAAAGGTTGAAGGAATCCAGGCATTTTCAGTATGACAACTTGCACAATCCATAGGATACTGGTTCGCCTCATGATCTGGATTGGTTGTTTGGTTAAAATCGGATTGGTGACAACCGTAGCATGTATTGGGGGTATTATTGTAATTGCCATTGTGACAAATTGCACAATCATTTGCAATTTGAGCATGGGCCCCGTTGAGTTGGTAAAAACTATTGTGTTCTGGAAAAATTGCTGGTTGCCAATCTGGTGCAGTGGTATGACAATGTGCACAATCCATCGATAAATTTAAATTTTTATGACTGGGGTTAGTCGAATTATTATAATCTTTTGTATGGCAACCTGAACAGGTGTTGGGTGTATTGTTGTAATCACCATGATGACAGGCCGCACAATCATTTGCAACCGCTTGATGCGCTCCCGTTAACGGATAAAAAGCATCATGATTTGGCATAGCCGCTGGTTCCCAACCTGCTTGAGTTGTATGACACGTTGCGCAATCGTGTGGCAAACCCAGTTGATTGTGATTTGGATTTTTGCTATTATTATAATCGGCAATATGACAGCCTTCGCAGGTATTGGGTGTATTATTATAACTGCCGTGATGACAAGCTGCGCAATTAGATGAAATGGTCAAATGTGCACCGGTGAGTGGATAAAAATTATCATGATCCGGAAATAAAGCGGGCATCCAATTTGGATCCGTTGTATGACAACTTGCACAGTCCATCGACAAACCCAATGCGGAGTGATTTGGATCTTTTGTCTGATTGTAATCGGATTGATGACATGCTTCACAGGTGTTGGGTGTGTTGTTATAATTGCCATGGTGGCATGCAGCACATGCATTTGCTATCTGTTTGTGAGCACCTGTTAATGGGTAATAGGTATCATGTTCAGGCATTTGAGCCGGTTTCCAATCAGGAGCTGTGGTGTGACAGGATGCACAATCCATTGTAAATCCAAGAGCAAGGTGATTTGGATTTTTTGAATTATTGAAATCATTGGTGTGACAATTTTCACAGGTGGTTGGCGTTCCTTTGAAACCACTCATATGACAACTTTTGCACTCAACTGGGATATGCGCACCTGTTAAAGGAAAATTCGTTGTATTGTGATCGAATTTATCATCTCCATCTCCGGTTGGGTGACAAGCGAAACATGCCTGACTATTATAAAAATAGCCTGCAACTCCTGGATGTTTTTCATTGGTTTCCGGATTTATATGGCAGACAATGCAATTAAATTCTTTAAAATTGGCTGGGTTGGTATGGCAGTCTTTACAATCTATCCATTGATTTTTATGTTTACCGGAATAGATTGGAAAATACATTCCATCGTGATTAAATGTTGAAGGGACCCAGGCATTTTCAGTATGGCAACTTGCACAATCAGTTGAAAATTGTAAGCTTGCATGAGGTGGATCTGTTGTTTGGTTAAAATCTTCCAGATGGCAAGCGGAACACGTGTTGGGTGTATTGTTATAATCTCCTTTATGGCAGGCTGCACAATCAGTTGAAATTCTTTTATGAGCACCATTTAATACATAATATGCATCATGATTGTCTAAACGTGCCGGTTTCCAATCTGGAGCAGTTGTATGACACGTTGCACACTCAGTAATAAAACCTAATTTAATGTGATCTGGATTTTTTGATTTGTCAAAATCAATCTGATGGCAATCCATACAATTTGTTGAAGTGCCTTTAATTTGAGTTTGATGGCATTTTTTACAATCAACCTGTTGATGAGCACCTGTCAATGGAAATTGTGTATTGTTATGATCAAATTTATCATCGCTACTACCACTCGGGTGACAGGCTAAACAAGCCTGGTCTTGATACCAATACCCAATTACACTGTTGTGTTTGGTATCAGTTTCCGGATTGGTATGACATACAACACAACTAAAAACTTTGATATTGGTCGGATTGATATGACAATCTCTGCATTCCATCCATTGGCCTTTGTGTTTGCCGGAATTAATTGGAAAAAATTGACCATCATGATCAAAAGTAGAAGGCACCCATGACGTTTGAGTATGGCATGTTGCACATTCGGTTGAAAATTGTAATGTCTGATGAGGAGGGTCTACTACATTCTTATAATCATCTAAATGACATCCTGAACAGGTATTGGGTGTATTGGTATAATTTCCTTTATGACATGCAGCACAGTCCATTGCTATTTTCGTATGGGCTCCTTCAATTACATAAAATTGATCGTGAGTTTCAAACTTTGCGGGTTTCCAATCAGCTGCTGTTGTATGACAACTTGCACAATCCATGGATAAACCTAAGGTTCGGTGGTTTGGATTTACACTTTGATTAAAATCATTTGCATGACAATCAGAACATCCGGTAGGCGTACCTTTAAAACCATTGAAATGACATTGTTTGCAATCTACCTGCAAGTGAGCTCCTGTTAATACAAATCCAGTTGCATTATGATCAAAGCGATCTTGTTTGTCTCCAGTAGGATGGCAAGCAAAACATGCTTGATCTTGATACCAATACCCTTGTACAGTTTGATGTTGATTATCTGTTTCTGGATTTATATGGCATCCTGTACATTGAAACTCTTTGTAGTTGGATGAATTTTTATGGCAGTCCATACATTGCATCCATTCTCCATTGTGTTTGCCTTTATAGATTGGAAAATATTGAACATCATGTTCAAACGAAGATGGAACCCAGGAATTTTGATTGTGGCAGCTTGCACATTCAGTTGGAAATTGTTGAAATTTATGGGGTGGATTTTGACTTAAGTTATAATCTTCTGTGTGACAACCCGCACAGGTGGTCGGAGTATTATTATAATCCCCTTTATGACAAGCAACACAATCATTTGAAACCAATTTATGGGCAGCCTGCAATACATAAAATGCATCGTGATTGTCAAGCCGTGCTGGTTTCCAGTCAGATTGCGTCGTATGACACGAAGCGCAGTCAGTTGAAAATCCTAAGCTTACATGCTTAGGGTTGATCGATGTATTGTAATCATTGGTATGGCAATCCAGACAAATGGTTGAAGTTCCTTTGAATCCATTTTCGTGGCATTTGCGGCATTCTGTTTGCATGTGTGCCCCAGTTAATGGAAATGCGGTGTTGTTATGATCAAATTGCGTGGCCTTATCACCTGTTGGATGACACGCCAAACAAGCTTGATCTTTATACCAATAGCCTTGAACGCTTTGATGTTGATTATCAGTTTCCGGATTGCTATGACATACGATACAACTAAATTCTTTTGGATTTGCTGGATTGGTATGACATTCTTTGCATTCCATCCAAACTCCTTTATGCTTTCCGGTATAAACAGGAAAATATTGTCCGTCATGATCAAATGTAGAAGGCACCCAGGCATTTTCAGTATGGCACATTGCACAATCGGTTGAAATCCGTTGGAGGAGATGGGGTGGATCAATGGTTTGATTATCATCTTCCAGATGACAACCGGCACAGGAATTTGGCGTATTGTTGTAATCTCCTTTATGGCATGCTGCACAATCAGATGCAATCATTTTATGTGCATTTTTCAATACAAAAAATTGATCGTGATTATCCAATCGGGCAGGTTTCCAATCTGGCGCTGTGGTGTGACAACTGGCACAATCCATTGAAAAACCGACATTGGTATGATTCGGATTTTTTGTATTGGAGAAGTCAATTTGATGACAGTCAGCACAAGTACTGGATGTGCCTTTAAATCCATTACTATGACAGGCCTGGCAATCAACAGTTTGATGTGCTCCTGTCAGTGGAAATGCGGTAGTGTTGTGATTAAACACAAAATCTTTATCTCCATTCGGGTGACACGCTAAACATGCTTTGTCATTAAAAAAATAGCCGGACACAGATTTATGTTGATCATCAACTTCCGGGTTGGTATGGCAAACAATGCAACTGGTTTCTTTGTAGTTTGAGGCATTCAAGTGACACTCATTGCATTTTTTCCATTTCCCTTTGTGCTCTCCGCTGTAAATAGGAAAATGCAAAACATCGTGTTCTGCATATTGTGCCGGTTCCCAATCTGATTTTGTATTGTGACATTCATTACAATTTATAGATAGTTGGGCTGCAGGGTGATTCGGATTCAAACTGTTTTCAAAATCTTTTTGGTGGCATGAATAACAAGCTGAAGAAGTTGAGGTATAGTCTGCAGTTGTATGGCATTTTTT
Organism: Saprospiraceae bacterium; assembly: GCA_016712145.1. Classification (NCBI taxonomy): domain Bacteria; kingdom Pseudomonadati; phylum Bacteroidota; class Saprospiria; order Saprospirales; family Saprospiraceae; species Saprospiraceae bacterium. The sequence goes on along the minus strand of JADJRO010000001.1, from coordinate 1,827,273 downwards.
GCAATCTGCAATTGCATGTGCATCGACCAATGGAAAAAAATCATGTTTAAAATTGGGAGTATTCCATTCAAAAGAAGCAGGATCATGGCAGCTGGCACATTCGGTACTAAAGCTTGCTTTTTTATGATCCGGATTTAAAGTGGTGTTATAATCAATAGTATGGCAATTAATACAGTCATTTCCAATCCGCTCGAATCGCAATTCAGATTCTGAGATGTGACAACTCTTGCAATCAACTGTCGCGTGTTTACCAAGTAATGCAAATCCATTTTCACTGTGAATTTTTGTCATTTCATCAACAATCCAGCTGGCGGTAGTGTGACACCGATTGCAATCTTTTCCAAGGGTATTTTGATGAACGTCCAGGTGACAGGTATTACAAGATGCAGCAAGGAGTTCTGAAAACACAAGACTGGTGTGACATGATTTACAATTTAGATCGTTGTGACGTCCATTTAATTTAAAACCAGTCGAATCATGATCAAATTTTATAAAATTGCGATCCATGGCCCATGATTCTGGAGAATGACATTGGGCACAATTGAGTTTCAGCTCAGTACCATGCGGTGACTGGCCTTGCAGTGTGAACACTGCAAAAAACAATCCGATCAATGATGACAGTCTACGCACTCAAATTTTTCAATTTTAAACTGAATTGTTTTTTTATTTTCTACCAAGGTTTCTTTATGGCATTTTCCACAAGACACCTCCTTATGTTTGCCTTCCAATTTAAAGGCAGTTGAGTCATGATTAAAAAAGATAGCTTTCCAATTTTCAAAGCCATGGCAGGATGCACAATCCGTTGTGCCATTTTTTTCAAATTGGTTTCCATGTACATTGTTATGACAATCTGTGCAATTGCTTTTTTTATAACTAAAATTTTTATAGGGATGGCCTGTATCATTTTTGCTTAATCCATGACAATTCATACAAGCGAGTTTCGCATGGGCTCCCAGCAGTTGATATCCAGTAGTGGAATGATCAAACTGAATATTTTGCCAGGAATCGGTTTGGTGACAGTTTGTACAATTTTGATTTGGATAATATTTTTGATTTATATAATCACCATGTACATCCAGATGACAACCAACGCATTTTTCAGGGAGGTTTGTAAAAGTCCATTTAGAATCTTTCAAATGACATGCTGAGCAAGCAGTGGCCTCATGAGCTCCGGTAAGTGGAAACGTTCCAATCTGGTGTTGTTCAATTGTATAGTGACTGATACTAAAGGATTGTACTGTATGACAATTGGCGCAATCTGAAATGAGTCCATTTTTATTAAACTGTCCTTCATGAAAATCTTTATGACAAGATATACATGTTTCGTGTGGAATATTTTTAGTGTAATCTTCTTTGTGGCATAATTTACAGTCAACTTGTTGATGCTTGCCTTCTAATTTATAATTTGTCAAATTATGATCAAAGCGATCCGGATGGTTCATTTTGCGAAAACCATCTGTTGTATGGCACTCTTTACAATCTGTTCCAAATTTTCCTTCATGGATGTCTTTATGACAACTGACACAGGCTTCTTCTTTGATTCCTTTACGGTCTTGAAAAACCAAATTGAAAGGGAGCAATGTATTATGGCATTTTGAACAATCCAGCGATTTATGTTTTCCTTTTAATAAAAATCCTGTGGCCGTATGATTGTATCGATTAGAGCCAATAAATTTTTGGAAGGATTCTTCTGTATGGCATTCATTACATTTAAGTCCTAATTCTTTTTTATGTACATCGGTGTGACAACTTGAGCAATTGGAGTATGCAATGCCACTAAATCGTTGGAATCTTTCACCGTTGCGGGTTTCGATTGGATGACATTGTTTACAATCAACCGCTTTGTGTTTTCCTACCAGATTGTACTTTGTTTTTTGGTGTTGAAAATTGGAGGCAGGTACAAATGCTTCTGTGGTATGGCAATTTGAACAAGATTTGGAAAGCGTATTCTGATGGGAATCTTCATGGCAATTAAGACATTTGGTATCAAGACCTAAAAAAGTATATTTTTTTAATCGGATTCCATCATTGACGATATGAGCCGGACGGTGACAAGCTTTGCAATCGACTCGAGCATGTTTTCCGGTTAATTCGTATCCTGTAACGGTATGGTCAAAAGCTTTTTCATCAAAACGTACAATTTGAAACCCTTTTCCATGGTGATCACTATGACAGGAGGCACAATTTTTAGATTTAACGGATGCTGAAGCGTGAAACCCTTTGTTTTGTGTAATTCTACTTTTTAATTCCAGGTGACAGCTCAGGCATTTATCATCAGAAACTTTTTCACCTAGAATATGGCATTGGGTACAATTTAAATTCCCTTCTAAGTGCTCATGCACTTTAGCCAAATCTCCCGGTGATAATTGAGCGTTCAAGTGTATAGATAAACTAATAATTACTAGTAAGTATATTAATCTCACAGCTTTTACATTTTCCAAATAAAGTTTTATTCTTAAATTAACAAGAGAACAATTATTTGGGCGTGTGTTTCCAATCCTTTAAAATTACTACAAATTCACTTGACAGTGAGATGATAATAATCATTAAAGTTAGCAAAATGGGTATGTGAATGAATGTGTTAGCAGCCCGAACTGTAAAATTAAAGACTGTACCAGTTAAATTTAACGATGAATCGGATGCAATGTGCCAGCTTGGTAAATGAAACTTATTTCTTCAAGAATGTTTTAAAAGCGTATAACCAAATCGTTTACTAATTTGAATTCCTGCTTTTTCTAAAAATTGGGTGGGTAACTCACCTCCGGCAAAAATGTAAATTAAATCGTTTTCAATTTGTTCTAAGCCTTCTTTGTTCTCGGTTTTTAGCAAAATGTGAGTTGTTTCAATAGAATGTATGGTTGAATTAAACCGAACATCAATTTTAGAAAGAGTAATTGCTTCCTTAATTTTTTCATTATTTTTTGGCTTTATTCTTCCAAAAGAATCTCCTCTATAGGAAAGCAATACTTCATTTTGTTCAGCCAATGAAAGGGCTGCTTCAATTGCAGAATCTCCACCTCCAACAACTATTATTTTTTTATTGAAAATGTTTTCTGGTTCCAGCAATCTATATGCTACTTTTTCTAATTGTTCACCAGGTACATTTAGTTTTCTTGGACTGCCTCTTCGCCCAATAGCCAATACTATTTTTTCAGTTTGGAAATTTTCACCGGTGTTGGTTGTGACAATAAATTGCTCGTCTTTGTAAGCGATGGATTCAACTTTGGTATTCTCTTTTATTTTAATATTATTTTCAGAAAGTACTTTGATCCAGAGGTCCAATAATTCTGATTTACTTGTATCACGTAATTGAATTTTGCCAAACAAAGGTAAATGCATAGGAGCAGTCATTACAATTTTAGTACGGGGAAACGTAAACACAGTTCCCCCTAAACTATCTTGTTCGAGTGTAATAAATTTGAGATTGTGTTTTTTAGCATTTAATGAAGCTGCAATGCCTGCAGGTCCGGCTCCTATTATTATTAAATCAAATTGCGGATTGTTTTTATTAAAACCGACCTTTGCCATGTTTTCTACCGCATTTTTTCCTTGCTCTACACTGTTTTTAATCAAGCCCATGCCACCCAATTCACCTGCTATATAGATTCCAGGTACATTGCTTTCAAAATTTTGATTTACATGCGGTAAATCGACTCCTCGTTTTTCAGTTCCGATTCTTAATGTAATGGCTTCAACCGGACACGCATGAAAACAAGCACCGTGACCAATGCATTGAGATGCATTTACAAGTGTTGCTCTTCCATTTACAATTCCGATTATATCTTTTTCAGGACAAGCAGTCAGGCAGGCGCCTGTTTTAATGCATGAATTGGTATCGATGACTGGATGTAACGAAACGGGTTCAAACAATCCCTCTTCCTTTGCTTTAATTATTTTTGCCTCAAAATGTTTTGATTGTTTTTGCTGCTTACGGATGTAAAAGAAAATAATTGTAAAGCAAACAACGGCCACGGAGCCATAAATTATTAATTCTTCGAGGATGAGTTCAGAAATTAAAAGATCCATCGGTAACCAAAGCTTAAGGTAATCGCAACATGGATAATTAAAATAATTGCCATAATCAAAGCAAATGGTAAATGTGCAACGTGCCAATATTTAAAAAGCTTTTGCATAGTTAGCAAACGTTCAATTTTATGATTCAGGCTTATTTCATTTTTTATCATAGAAAGTATCGATTGCTGCGTTTCTTTTTTAATATTACTATGCTTTAAAGCAGCTCTAAGTTTTTTAATGGTTTGATAATCTTGTTTGCGTTTAGTCAACCATTTTTTAAACATCGAATCATTTGAAATTGTGTTTTCTTGTTTTAGCGTTTGAAGGATATTTAAATAGGTGGATTCATCTAAAGAGTCCATTTCTTTTAAGTTTGTTTTTAAATCTCCTTTCAAATCTTTTACTTCATTTAAACTTAATTCTCGGCCTTCAATGGTTCTTGGAATTTGTATATATATAAAGCGACCTATTATCCCGCTGACGACAACGGCAATCATACTCCAAAAGCTAACAGAAACGATGCCACCAAACTTAAACGCAGTATGAAATAAAATCAATATAGGCCCTAGTGAACATAGAAAAATATGAAACTCCAACCAATATTTTAATCGTCCCAAGCCACTAAGAAATCGATATTTTTTTCTGGCAATGTAAGAAAATACACCAATCGTTATAAGCAGCGTTCCCACAATCCCATAGCCATGACCAAATGGGCCACTGGGCTTGAGGTTTGTATGGTCCTCATGAAAAAAACGATCTACTATTGGCGTTTGGTAATAACTTATGCCCTTATAGGTCAACCAGATCAGAACAAACACATTGATTCCAACTAAGGTCGAAATGTATATTTTATGGGTCGTTTTGTTCATATTTAAACAATGAAGGTATAAATTGGCTGGTATTGTTTGCGCCAAATGATTCGCTGATCCATGAGATATAGCAGACAGACAAGGAATATAAGAAGATGAATCCAATCAGTAATTTTTTGAAATTCATCTTAAAATTTATTCAGCGCATGCATCAAATTTACTTATCTGGTAATAAACCAGTACGTTTTTCAGATTCAAAAGCATTTGCAATGGATCGCAAATAAGTTAGTCTTCATGTTCTTTTGATACCGCTTTATATTCTGCAATCAACTTTTGTTGAATATCTGGAGTAGCCGGAGCATATTCTAAAAAATGCATGCTGAATTTTGCTTTACCCTGGGTCATCGAACGCAAGCTGGAAGAGTAATTATGCATTTCTGCTAAAGGAACTTTTGCTTTAATTTTTTTGTAATGACCTTCAGAATCCATTCCTAAAATGATGGCACGACGTGTTTGTAAATCACCCATTATGTCACCCATGGCTTCATCCCCACAAAGTATTTCCAATTCATAAACAGGTTCAAGAATCTGAGCGCCAGCTTCGTGAAAGGCTTCTTTAAACGCCATAGTACCTGCTATCTGAAAAGCCATGTCGTTGCTGTCTACCGGGTGCATTTTTCCATCAAATACCGAAACCCGGATGTCTGTACAATAGGATCCGGTCAGTGGACCTTCAATCATTTTATTCATCACCCCTTTTTTGATAGCAGAGGAAAACTTTGTGTCAATCGACCCTCCAACGATGCACCATAAGAAAGATAATTTTCCACCCCAACTCAATTCTTCTGCATCGCGATGTCTGACATTTAATCCTGCAGGATCTGGCATTCCTTCATGAAATGGCTCGACCCGCATATAGACCTCAGCAAATTGTCCGGCACCACCCGATTGTTTTTTATGGCGGTAACTGGTATCCGATGCTTTGGTTATGGTTTCGAGGTAAGGAATTTTTGGTTTTAAATAATCAATATGCAAGCCATGAAGTTTTTCAATGCGGTACTTTAATAAATCCATGTGCAACTGACCCTGTCCATGTAATAAGTTTTGCTTAAGTCTTTGGGATTGTTCTAATACTAAAGTTGGATCTTCTTCCTGTAATTCATGGATGGCTTTAATCAATTTTTCAAGATCATTTTTATTTTCTGTTGATATTGCAGCTCGCGTTCTTGGTTCCGGAAATGGGATGGGTTCTACTTCTGCATCATGTCCTTTTACACTTAAGGTATTGTTGGTATGACTGTCTTTTAATTTAACAACAACACCTAAATCTCCTGCAACCAACTCATTAACCGCTTCACGGTTTTTACCATTGGAAACATAAATTTGATTTAACCGTTCGTATCCACGATTGGCATTATTATTTAATTCATCACCTGTTTTAACTTTTCCGGAAAATACTTTGAAATAGGAAACCCGTCCAACTTTAGGTTCACTCATCGTTTTATAGATGAACAGCGTTGTTGGTCCTGAGGCATCCACTTTTAATTCCCCATTTTTAAGTTTGGCATTGGGTCTATCGGCAGGAGAAGGACACACATCATTTATAAATCCCATGATTCTACCACTCCCCATATTTTTTATAGCTGAACAACAAAAAACAGGAAATAAACTTTGATGAGCGATCCCTTTCCGGAGTCCATCTGCCAATTCAGATTCATCCAGATTGCCGGTTTCAAAAAAATGTTCCATTAAAGTATCATCATTTTCTGCTGCCGCTTCTACAATTGCGGTATGCATTTCCTGAGCTCTGGCTTTTTCAGATTCAGGTATTTCTTTTTTAACCGGTTTGCCTCCATCAGCTGGAAATTCATACATCACCATGCGCAATGCATCGATGATGGCATTAAAATTTTTACCTGGATTTAGTGGATATTGAAATGCAATGAGTTTATTTCCAAAACGAGCTTTGGCTTGTTCCAGTGACGTATCAAAATCAGCTTTTTCATGATCGCATTGATTGATTACAAACATTGCCGGTAAGTGAAATTTTTCTACATATTCCCATATTAATTCTGTTCCGACTTCCACACCGTGCGAACCATTAATCGTCATAATTCCCAAGTCAGCTACTTTCATAGATGATAATATTTCACCTACAAAATCATCAGAGCCAGGCGTGTCAATGATATTTATTTTAGAATCCTTCCAGCTTACGTGCATGAGTTTGCTAAACAAACTCGATTTGCGTTCTTGTTCGATATCCGAAAAATCAGATACGGTATTACCGGCATCAATGGTACCGCGACGCGTAATGGCTTTGGCTTCGTAAAGCATGCTTTCTATCAGGCTGGTTTTTCCGCTATGCGAATGGCCCAGCAAGACGACATTCCTGATGTGTTTGGGATCCTGGCTCATAAAAGCAATGTTTTTATTGGTTAAGAATAGTTGCTACAAGTTATCTGTATTGAAATTATTTGCAAATGATTTCCGAATATTAATTTTAGATTAAAAGCAAATTATTGTTTACCAATAAACTATATATATAAACTAATATGTATTTCAATGCAAAAACTTAAAAGCTTTGTTGGATGGGATTCGAAGTTTTCTTATTAATCCATCATGGGGTGTACAAGCGGCTAGGTGTTCAATAATGACAATTTTCAACAAACGATTTGATTTAATTGTGAAACACCCGGTGCTTTTTTCAAAGCGGGTCCGCATCAAAATTTCAACTGATTAAGCATCAAGCGGATCGGTACTTAGCCTGTAAAATGGAATTAAATAGATTTAAAACATTGATAATGAATAAGATATACTAATTCGAGGCCGCCATAATTCTTATTCATATTTTTTCAATAAAAACCCTTTTTTTCACTAAAAGATAGTATTTTTGCAGTCCAATTTTAAAGACCTTAGTCATGATCGCAGTGGTTAATATAGCAGGGCAACAATTTAAAGTCAGTAAAGGCCAAAAATTGTATGTTCACCGTCAGGAAGCCGAAACAGGCAGTCAAGTAAATTTTGATCAGGTATTGATGCTGATTAATGGCGAACAAACAACCATTGGAATGCCCAACATTGCAGGTGCAAGCATTTCTGCTAAAGTGTTAGATCATATCAAAGGCGACAAAGTAATTGTGTTTAAAAAGAAGCGGAGAAAAGGCTATGAAAAAAAGAATGGCCACCGTCAATGTTTTACACAAATTCAGGTTGAATCCATCCAAATTTAATTCGATAAAATTTTAAGCCATGGCACATAAGAAAGGGGAAGGTAGTACAAGTAACGGTCGCGATAGTAATAGCAAACGATTGGGCGTAAAATTATTTGGAGGTCAGGAAGCAATTCCCGGTAACATCATCGTGCGCCAACGGGGAACAAAATATCACCCAGGTATTAATGTAGGTGTTGGAAAAGATTTTACATTATTTGCTCTTAAAGCAGGTGTAGTTACTTTTAAAAAGACCCGCGAAGATCGCAACGTCGTACACGTTCTCTAAACCGTTTTTCTTCTTATTTATTTATTTATTGAATACCCTGGAGTTATAGAATAACCCGTACTCCTTTATTTAATTCAATCCAACCAAAGTCTAATTCTGTGGTTTGAACTTTAATCCACCCCTGGATCTGATCTTTTATTTGCAAATAGAGCCCGGCTTTCAAATCATCCTTTTTACTACTGCCCGGATCGGGTGATAGATACAATGGACTTGCCTGTAATAATACAAATCCATTCTGTTTATTTCGAATCGAGTCTCGGTGTACCGCCAACAACAAGGAAATGAACGCAAACAACAATACTAAGCGGATCGATTGAAGTGACAATGGCATTTTGTCTTTGAATAAATAGCCCGCAATCCCTATAGAAACCGCCAAAACAAAAAGCATAAACCAATGAAATGCTTGCAAGCTTAATAAGATGGATTTATAAATCTTGAAAAGTATAAATTCGGGAAATTCAAATGTTTCGATCCCTGCTGCAGACTCGGCGATTTTTAAATTTTTAATACATGCTGCACAATTTGGATCCCACTTCAAAGCTTTTCGGTAATACAGGATCGCTTGTGGATACTCTTTTAAACCAGTGTACGTATTCCCAATATTATAATAGAGATCTGCTCCTCGCATTCCATTAGCAAGAAGCTGATTCCATTCAGTTAGCGCTGTATTATAATCTTTAGTCTTATATGCCTGAATCGCTTTATCAACTTGAGAACAACAAATTGTCGGTGCTAAGAACAATAAATAAAGAGCCAGGCGTTTCATTTGGATTCCTTTTTAATAATTTCCTCTAATGATTGTGGTTTTTCCTTATTCCTGGGATTAAATCCATCCAGAAATTTTTTACGCCCATCTTGTAAAGGCAACATATTTCCTTTTGGTTTTGTAAAAAAATCGATGAATTCAATCTTTTCATCTGCATTAAAATTCAATCTCATGCTGCTGCATTGAATAAAATTGGTTCCTATAAATCCTTTTTCATCATCTTTTATAAAATAGACAGATTCTGCATTGCCTTGCACATCCATGTAATTGATTTTCTTCAGTTCAAAATGTGCTTGAATGTCTCTCCCTTTCAATTGGTTCTCAAGATTAGTAAAATCATGATTGATAATAAATGCTTTTTGTTTTAAAAAAATATCCTTGAGTGATTTTCCGGATAAAAGCATGTGAATCGTATCACCTGTAAATTGAGTCGTATCAGACCACAATACAGGCTTCTCAAATAAATAAAATGTGGAATCTTTTCCAGAAAAAAACAAGGAATCGCATAAGCCTTGCAATCGCGGACTCCAAATTTTTACCTTTCCCCAGGCATACAAAACCTGAAAACTATCAGTACCCGATTGCAATCTTTCTGAAAACAAACTGTCTGCTGATAAATACAAACTGTCGCTGTTGAAATCTGAGGCAATATAAGGCCTGTGGCTTGCACCAAGTGCCCGATATTTGTAATTGGTTTTACTATAAATAAATGTATCACACACGATGGTATACCCGCTGCTGGTATCTTTAACAGAAACACCGCCACTGGCTTGACCCAGATCTTTAACTCCGTCATATTTTAATTGCAGGGCTTCAATGGTTCTACCGCTTTCTGTAACACTGGTTTTTCCGGAAACATTGAGCGATTTACTTTTTCGATTGTATTCGATTAGATTTCCAGTAAGCAATCGTTCGCCTTCTTTATAACTCGCATTCCGAAACGGCTTTACGTCTTGGGTAATTTCGTTAATTACAATGCTATCGGCTCGCGCTTCTTGTTTTGCATCGCGAATGTATCCATCATGAACCAAGGTGATTGTATTTTTAATTGCATCGTGGTAAATATCACGTGCATCTGCAATTTGATTGCCCCGACGATATCTTGGATAATTTCCAAAATAGGATTGTTGCAATTCAACATTGTAATACCCTTTTTCACAATAGATTTCTAAACTGTCTTGTTCAATTAATGTGGGACCGGTAAATCGAACCAATTTAGTTTTTGTTTCATAAACCAGGGAATCGGATAACAAATTCAAACTGTCATTCAATAAAACGATTACACTGTCTTTAAAATAAGCCGTGCCAGTTTTCGCAAAGTAATATCCCCGATTGCTTTTAAGTCGTGCGTTTTCAGATATTAAAATTCCTTTTGTTGGGTATCGTGCAACCCGTGATTTCAAGTCATAGTTCAGTATGCTGGTAAACAACTCCTGGTCCCGGTGTTTCAATACAATGTTTCCAATAAAATCTGCCAGCGATAATTCACCATCATATTTAAGACTGTCACCAAAAATTTGTAAACTATCTCCTTCTACGATCCGCACATGCCCCATCGCAGTCATTTTATTTCCATCTATGATTGCTGAATCACACAAGAGATAAGTCGCTTTGTGTCGTACCAATACATCATGGGATAAATATTGAATTTCTCTGCCACCAAATCGCTCAAATTGAAATACATCCGCATGAATAACTTGGATCTTATTTGAACTTGTGTCAACTTGAGATTGCGCATGCAATGAAAAACATGCCAGGCAGGATAACAGAAAATACCTGATGATTCTTAAGTAGGATTGGCTCATGCGAATGGTTCCTTTTTGAGCAGAAAGTCTGCAGCTTCTTCACCAACCAGACTGCCGATTGCAACTCCCATTCCACCCAATCGAACGGCCACATAAATATTTTGAGCTAGTTGTTTAATAATTGGTTTTTTTACTTCTCCTAAACCCAGTATACCAGACCATTGTTCAACCACGTTCAATTTTTGTCCGGGAAGAATGTACTGACTTACTAAATCAATAAGATACATTTTAATTGTTTCATTAATTCCAAAAGCATCGGTGGATTCTGTTTTAAAATCCAAATTACGACCCCCTCCAATTAAGAGCTTTCCATCTAATTCGCGGAAATAGACATATCCGCAATTTATGTGAAAACAGCCTCTAAATGGGATCATCTTTTCAGCTTCTATAAGCAAGACGGAATTTCTGGCTGGATTTACTTCCAACTCCGGAAAAAATCGTTTTGCAAAACCATTAACGCAAAAAAGCAATTGTTTCGCATGAAATCGGAAGGCATCTTCCAATTCTATTTCAACAGCTTCTTCCCGGCTTTGCCAGGACTTGATGCCAATTCCATGAATTAATTTACCACCTTTCGATCGAAATAACTCCTGTAAGGTATGGATCATCCACATGGGATTGATGCAAGATTCATGTTCATTTGCAATCAAAGACTCAAAGCGATTTAATCCCCAGGCTTCCAGGTCTTCATTTTTAAACCGGTAATAGGTTTTTAATCCGGTTTGATGCTCAATTTCCTGATTTAGATAGTCTAATTCTTTTTGACCCACCTGGATGCGACTCAATTCAGGGTGGATTAATTCGTAGCCTCCATAAGGTTTCAGATCCAGCGCAGTCGGCCCGGTCCGTTGGATGAGCTTCTGAATGCCTTGAAAACGCCTGTTAAATAGATGGAATACCTGTTCAGCATTGGTTTTACTCAGATCGTCCAATAGTTCAGAAGGACTGCCAAAACAGGCAAAACCAGCATTTTTTGTACTCGCTCCTAATGGCAGGTAGTTCTGTTCCACAATTAAAACCCGCAAATGAGCTTGTTTCTCTAACAAAGAAATACCCGTACTCAAGCCAACAATGCCACCCCCAATGATGACGACATCAGTATTTTTAAAGTAAAACGAATTTTCCCAATAGCTTAAATGAGGCATATAGACGGTTTGGAATTTGGCAAAATTAACAGGAAACGGCCAGTATTTTTTGTGTGCTAATGGCCAATTCTAGCTATTTTTCGGCCAAAATCTAAGTGATGATACAACGAATTCAAAGTATTTATATGTTTTTGGCAGCCATTTGTTTTGCGGCCTTGTGGTTTCCATCTATGATTTTAATGACTTCACAAAACCCGGGAGAAGCTTATTTTTCTGATTCCACATTTTATGCAAATGAAAGTATGCTGATTCAGATAGGTTCAGGGGTTTCTGCTTTGATGGCATTGATATCGGTTTTCTTGTACAAAGAACGGGGGATGCAAATCATTTTAGCAGCCGTTTCCAGTTTAATGCATATGTTATTTTGTATTGGCGCCTGTTTCTGGAGTGTTTTTAAATATCAGAAGTTGGCTGAATTTATTCCCGCCAATGGCATGTATTTTAGTATGGCCGGCATCGTGCTCGTCTGGTTGGCTGTAAGAGCCATCCGTCGGGACCAGGACCTGGTAAAATCTATGGATCGTCTGCGCTAACCATTCATCAAGCTGTTTGTCTAGTCTCGCTGCTCTAATTGTATTTATCAAAAATCCTGTGTTAGGACAGGTGAAGACCCGCATTGCAAAAACTGCCGGCGATGAAATGGCTTTACAAATTTATTTGCAATTGCAGGAGCTAACTCGAAAGCAGTGCATTATTTACCAGGGTCCAAAGTTTTTATTTTACAGTGATTATATCCATACAGACGATGCATGGGATTCCAGTTTGTTTAATAAAAAATTACAATCCGGAAACGATCTCGGCTTACGAATGAAACATGCTTTCCGTGAATTATTTCAACAACACAAAAAAGTTATAATAATTGGCAGTGATTGTCCCTATCTAAAAACAGCTCACCTTGAAGCCGCAAGTGTACTTTTAGAAACCTACGATTGTGTAATTGGTCCTGCAAAAGATGGTGGTTATTATTTACTTGGATTGAACAGTTTGCAAGCACGTTTATTTCAAGATAAAAATTGGAGTAGTGCGACGGTATTGTATGAAAGCCTTTTAGATTTAAAACAATTAAATCTTTCTTATAAAATGCTGGAAGTTCTTGAGGATATCGATACCCTTGAATCTTGGAACCGATTTTTGGAAAGTGATAATCGAATTTAAGAAATACTGCAATGTGAGGAAGAGTCTATAGAAAGGAAGTCTATAGTCTGTAGGAAATTCTGCAATAATCTATCTATAGCAACAATTTACCGACGGCGTCCCCGCCGAGGTTAGAGGGGATATGCTTAAGGAATTGAAGCAGTGGATCGATGCTGCAATTCTACAATCCTGCAATGGTTTAATGTGAGGAAGAGTCTGTAGAAAGGAAGAATCCATGTAATAAAATAAGGCTTAGTTTAGGGTTGAAAATTCTCAATTTAATAATCAACTTAAAACCAAGCCTATGACAAATTTACAAGTTAAGGTCGATTTCACAGACCAAATTATTTATGTCGGTTTAGACATTCATTTAAAAAGTCTATAGTCTGTAGGAAATTCTGCAATCATCTATCTATAACAACAAGTTACCGACGGCGTCCCCGCCGAGGTTAGATCGGGCGGGCTGCAATCTTGCAATCTTGCAATGCTACAATGCTTATCAACTATCAACTAACAACTGTCAACTAATTTAATTTCTCGCAGAGTCGCAAAGAAGAAAAGAAGAAAAGAAGAAAGGAGGAAAAGAGGAAAACAAGCAACTTCCTACTCTCAACTATCACCTACCAACAACCAACTACCACCTACCACCAATCACCTATACACTAAACTCCTGTTTAAACTCCGGAATTTCAATTCCATTAAATCCTTTTTTGATGAGAAAATTTTTATAAGCGATCTGTGTTTCATATTCACCATGAACCAAAAATAGTTTTTTACAAGTACTGTTTTGATTGCTTAGAAAATCACTCATTTCTTTTTGGTCGCCGTGTGCAGAAAAGGAATCCATGATTTCAATTTGGGCATTTACTTGTTTGACGTCTCCTAGTAACTTGATTTCAGTGGCACCGCGTTGCAATTGTCCGCCGGGAGTATAAGGAGCACAGTAGCCAACCAATAAAATGGTGTTGTTTGGATTTTCAATGTTGTTGTAAACGTGATGCTGGATGCGGCCTGCATTTAACATGCCTGCAGCAGATATTATAATGGCTGGTTCCTTACTGCTGTTTAGTTTTTTTGATTCGCGAACATCTACAATATAACTCAGTCGTTTAAATCCAAATGGATCAGGATCTTTTACAATGTAACGATGCAATTCATCATCAAAACATTCTGAATGTGCTTTGAAAATATCAGTAGCATTTACAGCCAATGGACTGTCAACATAAACCGGTAGGTTGTTTAATTTACCTTCATTGACGAGTTGATCTAAAATAAAAACCAACTCTTGCGTTCTGCCTAAACTAAATGCAGGGATGATAACTTTGCCACGTCTTTCAAAACAGGTTTGATTTACGATTTCCATAAAGCGTGCTTTTTCAGCAGGCTTTTCTAAATGCAGTTTATCTCCATAAGTAGATTCTGAAATGATGACATCCGCAGGCCACATGTCTTGTGGATCCCGTAAGATAGGTCGGTTGGGCCTTCCAATATCACCGGTAAATGCAATGCGCATTTCATCCCCTCCGGTATTGATTACCAAATTGACACTGGCAGATCCTAAAATATGTCCGGCATCTGTAAATACCAATTTAACTCCTTTAACCAATTCAATCCAACGGTCATAAGAAACTGAAACAAAAAGTTTCATGGCTTGTGCCACATCGGCTGCATTGTAAATGGGTTTTACTTTTGTGTATTTAAAATTCGGATTGCGCTGTTTCTTTCGTTCAAGATGCTTGTTGTCAAACTCGGCATCGCGTTCCTGGATATGGGCTGTATCCATCAACATGATGGATGCCAGATCGCGTGTTGCATGTGTACAATATATGTTTCCCCGAAAGCCATCTTTTACAAGTTTTGGAATCCGACCGCAATGATCAATATGTGCATGTGATAAAATCAATAAATCGATTTCTGCTGGTTGAAAAGGCCAGGTGGCGTTGATCGTATCATCGTCTTCACGCCTTCCTTGAAACATTCCACAATCCAATAAGATTTTAAACCCATTGTCTAAGGTAAGTAAATGACAGGAGCCGGTAACTTCCCGGGATGCACCGCAAAATTTTAATTTCATATGCTTTGATTAATGGGCATTTGTTTAATAAACAAATTTATTTTTTGAATTAATTTAGTTTTTCCCTGAAAGGCAATCATTTTAAATACATCCGGTCCGGTTGGGATTCCAGTCATACATACCCGCAATAATGGAAATAATTCTCCGGCTTTGATCTGTTGGTTTTTAATAAATTCTTTCAATTCAGATTCAATCGGTTCAGCTTGCCAATCGATTTGATTTTCTAAAAAGCCAATTACCTTGTTAAGTATACTTGAAAATTCCGGTTTTAGTTTGCTTTGTATAAATTGTGAATCATATACAAGTTGTTCTTTGAAAAATGCATGGGATTGTTCATAAAATTCTTTAAAAAAATGAATCCTGTCTTTGTACAATTTACAAATCGTATTTGCTTCTTCTATTGAAATTTCTTGATCTTGCATTTTATAATCATGAAGGATTCGATGGACACATGCTTCATCACTTTTTCGATGCATGTATTGTTGATTAAACCATTTGCCTTTTTCAAAATCAAAACGTGCCCCTGATTTAACAATCTTTTCAATAGAAAATGCCTGGATCATTTCATCAAGTGTAAAAATTTCTTGATCCGTTCCATCATTCCAACCTAAAAATGCTAAAAAATTGAGTAATGCATCGGGTTCGAATCCATATTCACGAAACCCTTGATACGTTTCGCCTTCTGCTGTTTTCCAATCAATAGGAAATACCGGAAATCCAAATTGGGCACCATCCCGTTTAGAAAGTTTGCCATTACCCGTTGGTTTTAATATTAATGGCAGGTGCGCAAATTCAGGCATCTGATCGGTCCATCCAAATGCTTGATACAACAACACGTGATGTGCTGTTGAAGACAACCATTCTTCACCTCGAATGACGTGTGTGATTTGCATTAAATAATCGTCTACCACATTGGCCATATGATAGGTTGGCATGCCGTCTGATTTTATCAGCACCTTGTCATCCAAATCCACCGTATGAAATCTTACGGAACCCCTCACCAAATCTTGAATCAGTACATCTTCATTGGCAGGTACTTTTAATCGGATAACATACGGAGTATTGTTTGCCAACAACTCTTTACATTCTTCACTAGATAGATTCAGAGAATTCCGCATCTTAAGGCGGGTATTAAAATCATATTTTTGGTTTCCCCCATTAGAAGCTCTGAGTTCATTTAATTCGGCTTCTGTATCAAAAGCATAATAGGCTTCTCCGGCATCGATGAGCTGTTGTGCATGCTTCCAATAAAGATCTTTGCGCTCTGATTGTCGATATGGCCCAAATTCACCTCCAAAACCCGGTCCTTCATCCGGAATCAAGCCTACCCATTTAAGGCATTCGATGATATAAGCTTCTGCTCCTTCAACATATCTCCCCTGATCGGTGTCTTCAACCCTAAGGATAAATGTCCCGCCTTGTTGTTTTGCAAACAAATAATTGTACAATGCGGTTCGGATTCCGCCAATATGAAGCGGTCCGGTTGGACTGGGAGCAAATCGTAAGCGGACAGTTCGAAGCATATTGGTATGAATGTGTTTTGCAAATATCCAAAGTCCTTTTCAAAATAAGACCTAAAATCAGGGGATTTAGAATATAAGGTATTGTTAATCACTAAAATATTCCTAAAAAGCCGAAATCCAAAAGCCATCTTTACACGTAGATTCTTATATCTCCATGTATCTGAGTTTTACTCCACGGTTTTTACAGAGCATGTTTTCAGAGCTTCTGTGGCGGGTTGAAAGCCAAAGGCCCGAGCTATTCCTTACATTTGATGATGGTCCGATTCCTGATGTAACCCCCTGGGTCCTTGAGCAGTTGGAAGAATTTGATGCCAAAGCCAGCTTTTTTTGTGTCGGACAAAACATCGAACGCTTTCCTGCTATATTTAATCAAATTATAGATCAAGGCCACACCATTGGAAATCATACCTATAACCATTTATCAGGTTGGTGTACCGATAATCCAACCTACTTTCAAAATGTACAAAAAGGGGCTAAAATCAGTGGATCAAATCTATTTCGCCCTCCATATGGACGATTGAGACCTTCTCAAACCCGATTTTTAAAACGGCATTATCAAATTGTAATGTGGGATGTATTGAGTGGAGATTTTGATCCCAATCTCAGTGCAGAGGCTTGTTTTAGTAATGTAATTAAAAACACCCAACCGGGATCCATCATTGTATTTCACGACTCGCTGAAATCAGCTAAAAAGTTGTACGAAGTCTTACCCAGAATTTTAGAATATTATAGTCTGTTAGGTTATCAATTTAAAGCATTAAGTCCTCAGCTTGTTCACAGTTATGCAGACAAAGAGCATTATTCTTTTGCCTGAGTTTCATAAATCCGGATATAGTCAATTTCAAATACCGCTGGAAATAATTTTGATTTCAATAATTTACCATGTTTAGGTGAATCGATACCCAAACCAGCAATAATGCGGGCTTTTGTTTTGGGAAAGTGCGCAACTTGATTGTATATCCCGGGTTTTAATTTGTAGTTTTTAATTTTTCGATTTCTTAAACTGGATTCATATCCTGCCATGGTTCGCACCAATTTATTATTGACATACCATCTTATAAAAAATGGATCCCATTCAATGGCAAATACATTAAATCCTTCATGCAATGCCGGACTTAAATGCCATTTCGGATCCTGGCAATTATTGTGTGCTTCATAACAATGATGGTAATTGGTTTGAAACTGTCGCATATACCGTCCATTTATTTCAAAAACATCAATTTCTTCCAATACCCCTTCACCTAAGGTCCAAAATGCAGGCCACATACCCAATCCGGGGGGCAATTTGCAACGAATTTCAAATCGACCGTATAAAAATCCTTGTTTAGAAAATAAATTCCCGGAGGTGTAAGGATACTCTTTACCATACCATGTTGCCTTCTGTTTTTTTCCAATAATTTTTAAGGTACCATTTGAAATCACCAGGTTGCTATCTGTTAATACCAAATCGCCTCCCAGGGTCCGGCAGGCAGGACAGGTATCCAATCCGGATGCTGTGTACGGATAATAACTAAACCATTTACTGACATCCAGTTGATTTCCATCAAACTCATCATGCCAAACGAGTTTCCAGGATTTGGGCGTGTCCAGTCTGTTGGATTCTTTGGTAATTTCAAATACCGCTTTTACCTGAGCTGACAATTCGAATTGTAGGAACAGGCAAAAAACAAAAAGGATATTTTTCAAATTCAACTTATTTTGACAACAAGTAAATACTTGGTGAATCATAATATTTTACAAGATCTTGAAGATTCCATTTTTTAATCAAACGGGATTCTATGACTTGATCCGGACCGGTTAAATTGGATGCAATGCAAAGTTTCATATCCGATGGAATGTGGGTCAGAATCAATTCAAGAATTTGTTTGTTGCGATAAGGAGTCTCCATAAAAATATGCGTTGCATGCGATTTACGGATTTCATTCAAAATCCAAATCAGTTTGTGTCTTAATTCATCTTTTTTAGCCGGCAGATAGCCATGAAAATGAAATTCTTGTCCATTAAATCCACTGGCCATTAAAGCCATTAAAATGGAATTGGGTCCCGGATAAGGAAAGACAGGAATTCCATTTTGATGGGCTTTTGAAACCAAAGGAAATCCAGGATCGGCAATACAGGGCATGCCTGCTTCTGAAACCATCCCCAAAGACGTACCGTTTTTAAGTAAATTCAGCATGTCTTGATAAAACAAGGATTCGTCTTTTGGAGGAATCTCAAAAATCTCTATGAGATTGATTGGCGTAGGGTGCTCAATCAATTTAAGATAGGCTCTGGCAGTCTTAGCTCGTTCAACCACAAAATGTTTTAAAGATCTGGCTGCTTCAAGAGAGGATTCACTCAATGAATTTAAATTTCCTCCGGCAATGGGTACCGGAATCAAATGCAAACCTACTACTGACATAAAGCTAAGGTAAAGGAAGCAAACCCATCTTCCAGAAAAGCACAAGCTTCTTCGGAAGAAACCGTAATTTTTAAGTACCAGCCCTCACATTTTCCCCGAAAACCCAGTTCATTTACCGTAACTTCGCCTTCCTTTTTAGAATAAAATGAATACGTATACCATTAAGTTACAGCAGTTTGAAGGTCCCTTTGACCTGCTTTTGTTTTTTATCGAACGAGACGAACTTGATATTTACGATATACCTATAGCCAAAATCACCGAAGATTTTTTAGAATACGTTCGTCACATTGAGTCCCTGAATTTAGATTTAGCCAGTGAGTTTATTCTTGTTGCAGCCACCCTAATTCGGATTAAAGCAAAAATGCTCCTCCCACGTAAAGAACTGGATGAAAACAACCAGGAAATAGATCCAAGAAAAGAATTGGTTCAAAGACTGTTGGAATATAAATCAGTTCGTGAGGTGATTGATGAAATGAGCAAGATGGAAGACGATCGTTATTTTAGAGTTCCGCGTGGAAATATGAAAAAGGAATTTGAAAGTCTTGCAAGTAAAGCCTTAGTCGATGCGGAATGGGAGACGCTGAATCTTTTTAACCTGATGAAAGTATTTCAAAAGGTTATGCAGCGCTTTGAAGAAGGTCCAAAACAGTAGTACATAAAATCTACAATTACAAATTTGAAATTGTAGATGAACAAGAAAAAGTCATTCACAAAATCCATCTTAGTGGAAAAGTAAATTTTGAAAACCTGTTTGAAGAATGTAAAAACCGAATCCACGCCATCATTGTTTTTCTGGGCATACTTGAATTGGTCAATCTTCAACGCATCCACATCTTAAAAGGAGAATCAATCAATCAGTTTTGGTTAATGGAAAAACCGGAGGATGACGGATTGGAAGAAGAATAAGGGGGAGTCTATAGAAGGGAAGTCTGTAGAGGCTAAAGACTAAAGAATGCTGCAATTCTACAATTCTACAATGCTGCAATATTATAAATTCAGGAAATTAAATTTCTGACCTGCTGCATATAATCTACAAACTTTAGATTGAACTGACCTTATTAGCTTTATAGCTTATCAGCTTTTTTAACTTCTATTCTCTGGTTGAAAAATATGCAATGAGGAACGAAATGCATGAATTTAATGTTTAATTTAGGAGAGCCTGTTGCAATGGTCTAATCGTAATCATACCATTAAATTGAAAAAGAAAATGCACAATGCTCAAGATCCTAACAACTAACAAATCTCAAACTATCAACTATCAACTATCAACTATCAACTAACAACTAACTTCTCTTTTCCCCCTTCAGTCTCCCTTTTTTTCCCATACTGACCCGGGGTTGTTCCCATCAGGATGGGAAAATAAGGGAAAAGAATGCTTTCGATATTTAGTTAAAATTTGATTTCTGGGAATTATTCCTGGGACGAACTACGTTGTATCTACAAAGTATCTATTCTTCATTTGTACTTTAAGTATTCATTGATCATGGAGATAGACCACTTATGGATTTAACTTAATAACAATTGATCATGGCAAAATTAATTGGCGGTAAATTTTTGGTGGGAAGTATTGGTGATTTGCGTTTTTATGAGTTAAACGGTGAAACCATTGTTTCTTTAAAGGGAGGTCCCTCCGCAAAGCAAATTAAAACCCGGCCGAGCTGTGCCAGAATACGGCAAAATAATTTGGAGTTTGGTGCCATGGGTAAACTGGCGGGGTACATTAAAAGATGCATGAGGAAATTCAGTCCGCTATGGTATAAACCACATTACGATCAATTCAATGCCTTATTAAGGCAGATACTGAAAGCCGATACGGTGAATGGTATCGGTGAAAGAAATTTGCAATTTTCAAATTCCAGGGAATTACTGCGGATGCATCAACTGTCAAAAACGAGGTTATTGGATTATACTTCAATTCAATGCGAATGCAAAAGAATTTCTGACATCTCATTTCAAATCAACGTCCCTGAAATCCAGGAATACAATCATCTCAGTTACCCTGAAGGATATGATGACTTTGAATACAGCCTTCACGCAATGTGTTTGCCCGATATTTTATTTGATCTAAAAACCGGATCTTATCCGCAAAATCAGTTTCTAAAAATTAAACCACTGCAAGAAATATTTAGTACCAATGAATTTCACAACACAAAGATAGAAGCACAAACACGGATTATTGAAATGCCAGCTTGTCCAAATTATCTAATCACAGCCTACCTTAAATTGAGTTCAAAAAGTGACCTCCGACTTCCTCCAATACACAATCTCATGTTTCTTCAATTAGTTTAGTTCGCTTGACTTATACCGCAACATTCCATACTTCGCAATGGATTCTGTAATTCCTAATTGATTCACCCTTGTTAGGCATTTACCTATAGACTATAGACGACAGGCTTCATATCTAACCATTCGTAATCCGTAATCCGTAATTCGTAATTGCCTGTCCGTCTCACAAGTACGCGGGATTTTCACTACGCTGCAATAATTCGTAATTGATTATATTTACTTCAAATTCACTGCAAATGATCCGGTTCTTCATCACGCTTTTCCTTTTGGCTTTTTTGCAGCCTGTCCATTCACAATTGCCCAATGGATCGGTAGCGCCGGATTTTGATGTGGAAGATGTTTATGGCAATGTCTACAGTCTGTATGCCATGATGGGCAATAATAAATCGGCTTGTGTTGGGTTTGAAGCTACCTGGTGTGGTTTCTGCTGGCACTTTCATGAGAGCCATGTCCTCGATCAGGTGGTCAATAATTTAGGAGCAAGTACCACCGCAATCATGCTGGAAGCAGATTGGAAAACCAATACCGAATGTTTATTTGGTCCAGCCGGATGCAATGATTATACCTGGGGAGATTGGGTCACCGGGGTGCCTTACCGGGTTGCTAATTTATCTGCAACCAATGGTCCAACTGTTGCCAGTGAATATTATCATAGTTATTATCCCTTGCTCTATGTCATTTCTCCTGATAAACGAACTTGGGAAATCATTGAGCGGACGTATTCAAATTATTCCAATTGGATTACCAAGAGTTTTGCAATGAATGCAACTTCTGTAATTACGCATTCTACGTGTGGGGATAATGGGAAAATAAATTTAAATGTTACCGGTGGCCATGGATCGATTACCTATAAATGGACGAATGGTGCTAAAACAAAAGACATAAATAA
This sequence comes from Saprospiraceae bacterium, assembly GCA_016712145.1. Lineage (NCBI taxonomy): Bacteria > Pseudomonadati > Bacteroidota > Saprospiria > Saprospirales > Saprospiraceae > Saprospiraceae bacterium. The sequence goes on along the minus strand of JADJRO010000001.1, from coordinate 1,804,929 downwards.
TTTACCTGGTGGAACGTATTCAGTTACACTGACTGATGGCAATGGTTATTTTAAAAGCTTTGGACCTTATACCATAGAGGGTCCCCAAAAAAGAGTCGATGTAGTTGGATTGGATCTCAATCATATAAAATGTTTTAATGAAGCAAGCGGAAGTATTACCGTTCAAATGGATTATGGGAATCCGCCTTACCAATATAAATGGTCCAACAATACATCGCAAGCTGCCAATCTGAATTTGAAAGTCGGTAGTTATAGTTTGACAGTGACAGATCTAAAAAATTGCAGCATGGTTCGTAACTATACGCTTACGCAACCTACAGATTTAACTGCAACAGCGACATCTCAACGAGACAACTGCGATCAACAAGATGGTAAAATATCAGTGAAAGCATTTGGCGGGTATCCACCTTACACTTTTGATATTGGTGATGGCAGTCAATCAAAATCAGAATTTACCAATCTCATTGGGGGTCAAGCATATTTTGTTACCGTAACGGATGCAAATGCTTGTACCGAAGTTATTAAGCAAGATATTGATATTACTCACAAACCAAAAGTTGAAGCAGGTTTAAACGATAGCTGGGATTGTATTAAAAAATTTGTAAACTTAAACGGAACCAATTCCGAACAAGCAGCCTGGTTTAATTATTTGTGGAGCAGTCCGACAGGGACCATCCTGAATGGCGCAGAAACACTTACACCAAAAGTGGCAAATCCCGGAATGTATTTTTTAAAAATTACCAATACAAATAATGCATGCAGTGCAATTGATTCAATGCATCTTGTAGATGTACGTATTTTTCCGGACATACAAGTTGCAGGAGATACCAGCTTGAATTGTGCATTTTTAGAAACCACGATCCAGGGAGATAGTAAAAACCTTCCAATTAAATATTACTGGTTAAAAGTTGAGGACAGTAGTTTTTATTCTGCACAAAAACAGGTTTCTTTAACATTTCCAGGGAATTATATTTTTAATGTAAAAGATACCATCAATCAATGTATTTCTCAGGATACCGTAAGCATTCTTGAAAACAAAATAAAACCACTTGCATCCGTTGATACTCATTCATATTTAAGTTGTTTGGATTCCATGATTTCATTAAATGGATTGAATTCTTCGACTGGATCCGAATTTGAATATAATTGGACAACTGCAGATGGTCACATACTCGGCGGAATGAATACACTAAATCCAACGGTCGATCTTCCTGGGAATTATGTTTTGGAAGTAAAAAATAAACTGAATTATTGTGTGGCTTCAGATACCGGAATCGTTCATCAACGCAGCATTCCACAAGCAACATTTGATCAGGCGATTCAGGCTAAAGACGTATTGTTTACCGATCAATCCATTGGATTTCCGGTTGCTTGGAATTGGTCTTTTGGAGACGGTACATTCAGTACAGAACGACAACCGCTACACACCTTTCCTACAGAAGGAGCATTTGAAGTCTGTTTGAGGGTGCATAACGATTGTGGTGCAGACAGCATTTGCAAAAACTTATTGATAGGCATCGCATCAAGTCTTTCCGTAGTGCATGTTGAACTAAAACCAGTCAGTTGTTTTGAGGGAAAAGATGGATCCATCCAATTGACCTTACAAGGAGGAATTCCACCTTATACCTATCTTTGGAGCAATCAGCAAACGAGTAAAGATCTTATAGACATTCCAGCTGGCGATTATCGGGTAGAAATAGCTGATCAGCAAGGAACAAAGATATTTCAAAATTATACGGTGAACCAGGCGAGCCAAATTGATTTAATTAACGCTGACATCAACCCATGTACTTCCGGTGCGAATAACGGCGCAATTTCGTTGCAACTGGAAGGGGGAAATCCACCTTATCAGTATCATTGGTCAAATGGCTCAACGGCCAATCCAATTGTGGATTTGTCTCCTGGAAATTATTTCTGTACCCTTACAGATGTTACAAACTGTCAAAAAGAATTTGGTCCGTTTCATGTTAAAGAACTTACAGCAACAACTAATAGTAATTTCATAAATCAATTTGAATTAATTCCTAATCCGGTGAATCAACTGGGTTATATTTCAGTCCAATTAAACGAACGTAGACCGTATAGCATTCGCATTGTAAATGTATATGGACAAACAATTCATTCATTTCAATCCGATCAGCTCAAATTAAAGCTACCGTTTGATTTTTCAGCATTTCCGAAAACACTGTATTTTGTTGTTCTGAATTCGGATTCGTTGAATCGAACTTTGTGTTGGATGGTCCATGAGTAAGCGTATTTTAAAATTGTATTTTTATTTAAATGAATAAATAAGTAATATGAAACAAGTGAAACGAATCAACAATTTTTGGATTGGCCTGATAATCCTGATCAGTTTTCTGTTTAGTCAGTCATTTTCTTGTGAGAAAACTGAACACAAGAGTTTATTTGTTATTATAGAAGGAAAATTTAAAGCTGGAGAGTCTGCTTCCGTCGAAATAAACGGTCAGGATTTTGGATATGCAACAGAAACAGATCCCCTGATTGCCAAGTTGGAACCAGGAGATTATACGATAAAGGCCCGCACGCAGTTGGTGCCGGGAACATTTGTTGCAAGTTTTACAAAGAAAAATACCAACGACTATATTTTTAATGTACTATGCGATCCAGCTGAAGTTTCAATAAAAGCGCATGCAGACTTTGCATTTCTGGATCAAACAACTTTGATAGAACCTTCGCATTTTCCTGGGGTTGAATTTTTACCCGGTACACCGGTAACCGTAAAGGACGTCAAACCATTGGGTAAAACCACCTACAGTTTCTTTGATAAAAAGGGACGCCTGCGATATTCTGTTGAAAAATCTTTGATTTATAGAGAAAAATGGAGTTTAGATATTCCATATACTCCCTAAGCGGGGTCGTTCTAAATTTTCGCCAATAAACCCTCTAGTAATTTTTGTCGTTTTGCATCCAGTTTTATTTTGAATGCAGCGCCAGATTCTAAAGAAATTGTTTTTTGTTTTAGTTGATTCAGGATGCGTCTTTTTTCTGAGACTGCAACAGATTCAAATACACGTCGCATCAATGGCAGATAGGAATTAAAATGTGATTCATCCAAAGATTGAATCCAATCATCTAGACATTCTAATATTTCTGGATGCATTAAATAAAAGACAGTCTGGTTGTGTAAGAATCCTTCAAACCACAATGCAGATTTTGGAATGTCAGAAGATTGTGAAAACTGAAATTTCATGAATTCTACAAATTTTATCCACGGGATTTCTTGTCGTTCCAACAATACATACCAAAGTTTACCTTGCAATCTGGGATGGGTTAAAGCGTCGTGGACCATAATCAATCGCTGCTCTTTCCACAAATCTGCAAATTCATGTTGCTTGAATTTATCAAAGAACAATTGAATTACCGGAATGACTTCCAACATTTTCAAGCTGCGTTCATTGTCAATAAATTTTACTGCGTCTGGTAAATTAATCAACAATTTAGGCAACAATTTGTCGAGCACATTTTTGATAAACAAGGTATCCATTTTGTGAATGGAACCGTATTCCAAACCTGAAAGTAAAGGACGAATCAAACTGCTTAATTGCAACACATCGGTATGACTGATAATAATCGATTCGATCTTATTTGATAACAGAGGAAGTATTTCCGGGAAATCTGCTTTGAGTGCATGAACCAGATAATCTGCTAATCGAAACCAGGGAATATTTTTTTCCAATTCAATTCCAATAAATTTTCTGGCTGCTTCCTTGAGTGTGTTTCCATACAAGGCAATTCGCACCAATGTAATTTCCATATCAGCCTTCCATTCAAACTGCCAATGTTCATGAAAATTTCCCAATGCTTGCGTTTCAAGTGCTTTTTCACGAGCCCAATTCAAATGAAACAGTTGTGTATAATTTAAAAATCTGGAAATTTCGAGATGCTTTTCTTTTCTAAGGTCCAATTCTAAAATCTGTGGACCATCCTCCATCCAAAAGCGATTTAGTCGAAGTCGCTTCAGCAAACTTTTAAAAATGCGTATAAACGGCAAGGCATCATCTCCCAAATCAACAGATCCCTGGATACTTCCGCAAAGTAATTTTTCTTTAAGCAATTCTAAAGATTCAGAATTCCCAATATTAAAAACTGTGAGGCAGCTTTCCAATAATTCATCAATGCCGGGAAATGGAATTTCTCGTAACAATGCCAACATATTCGCCAAACGTTCTGCTTCGATTGCTGAAGCCGGACTCAATTCAGCTCCTTCATTTCTCATTTGATGCATTGCATGGACCAGAAAATTTGAAGCAGCCATTTTTGGATTTTTAAAAAGTGCTTCATGCCAGATCGGTGAAACGATTCCAGCACTGTATCCATTGTTGAGACTCATGTTTTTATAGGACCAGGGTATGATACAACAGGCAATCGGATGCGATTGTAATTTCTTTAGTTCATCATTCGTTTGTTTTTCAATAAATTCCTGTGTCAGTACGGGACCATGCCAGGCACCACAAACGACTGCAATGCGTTTATATTTTTCTTCAACAATTTGCGAAGGCATTGACGCATGTATTGTTCACGAATCAGCGTTTCTTCATCATCCATTCCAATGCTCTGATGTCTTAATTCAGTCATGAAGTCCTGAATGATATCAAATAGTTTTTCATGATCGGTCCATTGCTCAAAATGTGTTTCCCACCAACGCTCACTATCAGTATAACCGGCTTGTTTTGCAAGAAATGCAATGGGATCGCGAGTAATTCTTTTTTGGTATTTAGTTAAATCAGCTTCGGGATCATTTTTAAAATTTGAAGAAACTAAGGATACTCCAGCTGGTAAATCGATTGGAACACAAGGGATTTGTTGGAGCGTAGCAAATTGTATAGCCTGGTATTCTGGTGAAAACGATGCCAGTGGAAGATAAATCGATTGATCGGGATGATTTGTATTATAATATAAAAATGCGATGGGAGCTTTAACTTCAGGGTGTTGGATGTGTGGTAAAAGTTGACTAGATTCTGCAGGCAATTCAATTGCCAGTACATCGGGTTGATATTGTTTTAATGCTTCAAGCAATCGGCGGGAAGATCCTGCGCCATGATGTCTGATGCCAAATAGTTTAATTGAAGACAAGGTTACTGGATTGCAATTTATTTGTCTTTGAAATAGGAATGTAATACGTCATACCAATCTTTAAACTCTGTTCGTTTTTTTATAACTGTTTCCGTGTATTCTTGTAAAATTGTTTTTTCATCATCATCCTGACGAGTGATGGATTGGAAAAGACCAGGTATAATATCAGCAGGGCCAAATGATTTATCAGAAAAATAATGGTGATGAATCCTGGCATGATGTAAAATGGAAATGGCTTCAGCAGGACTTAATCCAGCTTGTGAAGCTTTAATCTTTTGCTTTTTGTCGATGCTATGTCCTTCCCGAAGTTCTCTGAAAATGAGTACCAGTTTTTTAGTCAATGAATCTTTAAGTTGTTCCATTGGGATATTCATTTGTTGTCCGAGTTGTTGCACACGATCATGTACAATACGAACTTCATCTTCAATGGAATCGGGTAAAGGCATTACCAGGGTATTAAAACGACGTTGCAATGCAGACGACAAAGGATAAATCCCTTTATCCCGATCATTTGCAGTAGCAATCACATTGAAACCTTTTATTGCCTGTACCTCTTCATTCAACTCAGCAATTGGAATTATTTTTTCAGATAAAATAGTGATCAGGGCATCTTGAATTTCTGTTGGAATTCTTGTGAGCTCTTCAATACGTACTAATTTTCCATCCAACATCGCTCTCATTACAGGTCCAGCAACGAGGGCTTGTTTACTGGGTCCATGTGCAATCAGATGCGCATAATTCCAACCATACCGTAAGCTGTCTTCTCCAGTTCCTGAGGTCCCCTGTACAAGCAAGGTAGAGTCATTTGAAATAGCAGCTGCAAGATGTTTAGATAGTCAGGATTTTGCAGTCCCTGGAATCCCAATCAATAATAAAGCTCTGTCTGATAATAGAGAAGCAATTGCAATCTCAACTATTTTTTTATCTCCAATGTATTTAGGAGTTATCACGGTTCCATCCTCAAGACGGGTACCCAGGATATAATTCAATACAGCCCATGGGGATAATTGCCAATGGGCAGGCTTATCTTTTTTATCAAAATTTTTAAGTGCTTCCAGTTCATGCAAAAATGCATGTTCGGCATGCGGACGAATAATTTGCTCCATAGTTTAATTCCGGTCTTTAAAAATTGATCAATTCATTTCTTTTTGAAATTTATTTCCGATTCTTTATAAGAATGTTCCAATCTGCGACTTTTCGTTTCAGTGAAAAATATTTGTAAGTTGTGTAGACTTTTCATTTTGTTATTTTATTGTAATTTCTAATTCTTCCTTTTTTTATTATTGTTTCAAAATTAGGCCTTAAAAAATATATGAGCAGAAACAAAAGATTATATTTAAAAAAATCAATTGAATAAATTGCTCGCTAAAATTTGTATACAATTTTTTCCACAGTATTTATTATTGAGCTTGGTCGCTTCCGGTCATACTATTTTAAAAATTTTCTGTTCACCATTTCTACTAAAATTTTCATTTGTTGAATTGCTATTTGGTTCAATTTTACAAGCCGTGATTTCTGTGGCATTTGTTCATTGATAAAAACAGCATTCAGATTTTCCATATTCGACAAGCAAATCAATTCATTGATACCAGCATAATCCCTAATATTTCCATTTAAAGTGGGATTCGATTCGCGCCATTGTTTAGCGGTTATTCCAAATAAAGCGACATTCAGCACATCTGCTTCGTTGGCATAAACAATTGAAGTTTGTGCAGCTGAAAGCTCTTTTGGGAGCAGATTATTTTTAACAGCATCGGTATGAATGTGGTAATTCAGCTTCGCCAGTTCTCGTTTTGCATTCCAACCCAGTTGTTTTTGTTCATTTGCTTTAAGGCGTTGAAATTCTTTAATCAGGTAAAACTTAAATTCTGCACTTAACCAAGATGCAAACTCAAAGGCAATATCGCGGTGGGCAAAAGTACCTCCGTACCTACCAGTTTTGGAAACAATTCCAATAGCACCTGTTGTTTCAATCCACCTTTTCGGGGTTAGCGCAAAACTATTAGAACCAGACAGATTTTTAATTCCATCGAATTCGATGGAATTAAAACTAGGGTTATTGAAAAGTTCCCAAAGTCCCATAAACTCAATGGTGCTTCTGTTTCGCATCCAGTTTTGCAACAAGTAATCACTACGATCTGCGTCTTTGAATCGAGCAATATCGGTAAGACTAATGTAATCCTCCGATTGCTCGGTGTAAATAAGGACTACGGTGCCTTTTACATTTATTTTATTGCTCTTTTTCAAATTCCTTTCTATCAAATTTATATTAAAAGGTTTAATTTTGATTGCTTTCTAAACGTATCGAATTAGATGAGTTCAGTACATTTACGATTATAAAAAAACTATGCAATAAACCTTGTTCGTATAGTCAATAGTCATTCACGTCAATGGTCCTCTAGCCTCCCACCTCTTGTCAATAAAAAGACAAATTTATACTTTCCGTCTTAACAAACAATCAAATTATAAACTCTTCGTTCTGCCTCCATCAATAGGAACATTAATTCCTGTAATGTAGGCAGCTAAAGGGCTTGCTAAAAATGCAACTGCATTTGCAATTTCTTCCGGTTCGGCAAAACGCTTCATTGGGATTGCGGCCAATAAATGGTTTTCAATTTCTTGTTGTGATTTCTGATGAAGCACCCGTTCTTTTTCAATGATGCTTTCCAATCGTTCTGTGCGAGTCGCACCCGGTAATATATTATTTACAGTAATGTTAAAAGCTGCCAATTCATTTGCAAGGGTTTTTGCCCAATTGGCCACTGCTCCTCGAATCGTATTTGAAACACCTAAATTGTCAATGGGTTGTTTTACAGAGGTAGAGATAATATTTATAATACGCCCATATGCAGCTTCTTTCATGCCTGCAATCAATTGCGAAGTAATCAGTTGATTCGCGATTAGATGTTGTTTAAATGCAGATTCAAATGCCTCTACAGTCGCAGTATGTGCTGGGCCCGCTGGCGGTCCACCGGTATTATTTACTAAAATGTGTATTGGAAAATTTAATACCACATGGTGTATTTTTTTTTCAAGATCCTGTGGATCTTCCATATTTGCAACAACCACATGATGGTTTTGATTCTGTGATCGTGGAAGTTGGTGCAACAACTCTTCCAGTAAAACGGCATTTCTGGAAAGAATGCAAACCGAAGCTCCTGCCTGAGCCAATCGAATGGCACAAGCTTTTCCAATACCTTTACTGGCACCACAAACCAATGCATTTCTATTTTGTAAATTGATGGGTATCATTATCTAATTAAACTTAGGGATCCGGTTAATTTCGAATTTCTAATCCGATCACAATCCTGGTATTTGAATTCAGCCAAATAAATATACGTGTCCATCGGAATGTCTGCATTGGGTGTCCAGGCTCCGTTTAAATCGGATGTTTCAAATAATTTTTGTCCCCAGCGATTGTAAATAAGTAATTTCATTTCAATCACACGATTGGCCTCATGCTTAACAACGGAGGGTCTGAATTTTCGATTGGTTTCTTCTCCATAGGGTGCAACCACATTTGGAAATTTAATAAACGATTTAATTTCTTTCGTTAACGCGCGCACGTGAAACGTATCACTTAATTCTTTGCAAATTGTTTTGGCTTTAACGATATAATCACCCGTATCTCGTATCATGATTTGTCGTGTATTTAATCCATTGTTCCAATTAAAATCAAAACAATTGCCATTGCAAACGGCTTCCAGTTCGATGGTATCACCAATACACACATTATCAGGCCCTAAAATTTTAATATTAATATTTGGTTCAGTTCGGATGATAAGGGTATCACGTAGAATCGTTTTACAGTTATCTTGAAGTTGCACTTCTACCGTAAGCGGTCCTGTTTCAGGAACTTGAATTTCTACCAGGTTTTCACCGGTACTCCAGGTGATGATCCCTTGATCATAAGGTGCAGGGATACGGATTTTTTTAATTTCACCTGGGCATAAGAATATTTCTTTGGGAAGTAAATCTACAAGTGTTGGTGGAGTAATTTCAATCATTTCAAAATCATCTACAAAATAATAGATGGCTTCTCCTCCCGGATTGTTTGGTGGTTTTGTGCCAATAAAACTGGTATCGCCTTTTGACAAACTTCGGAATCTCCCAACGATAAAATGATCTTCTCCACCGCAAGCTGTATAATTGAAACTTAATTGTTTATAATCCGGTCCTTTTAAAAAATCCTGATCTGGAGATTCGTAAGTCGGTTTTAATTGTTTGAGAGGTTCTGCTTGTTTATATTCAGCTGGACCGGTTTGAATAAAGACTCCCATTTCATCGATGGCATAATTTGCATTTTGTGTACTTGGTTTGGTCCAAAAACTAAATTGATAAATGGCTCCAGCCTTTAATGCATTTGTAAAATGATTGGTCAGGTATTCATGTTTGGCAAATCCAACAAAAAACCCACCGTGCTTTTTACCCGTGCGTGGAGCTATTGAATAAAAATCCGGTGAACCAAATGTAGCTGCAGTCCAATCAATCGGATTGTTTGCACCATAGCCGATTCCCAATTCTTTAAATCCACGTGCATCGCACTGATCACATTGTTCGAATCCCGGATTGGGAATTAAATTTTGTGCGGTGACATGATTCCATTGGATCAATAAAAAACTTAGCGCACAAAACATGCTACATTTTATAGCGTGCATGGTATTATTTTTATATTTGAACAAGTCCATTTTAAGGATTTGAATTACATTTAAAAAAACCATTTGGGCTGTTTAGATTTGCGAAGATACGGAATTCATAGAATGTTGATTTCAATAGGACTTGAATTCATTGAGAATCTATTAGTTTTATAAAGTTTTTTAAAAGATGGAAATTCTTGGATTGGTTTTGATTGCATTTTTTGCATCCATTTTAACCTTTTACAGTGGATTTGGCCTTGGTACACTCTTGTTACCGGCTTTCAGTCTCATGGTTCCAGTTGAAATGGCAATATTTTTAACAGCCATTGTACATTTTCTGAATTCAATCTTCAAGTTTATTCTTACACGAAATGCACTGCATTGGCCGACTTTAATTCGTTTTGGTTTGGTTTCATTGGTTTTTGCAATTTTAGGGGCTTATTGCCTGAAATATGTCGCCATACAGAATTGGAATTATTCATACAAACTGTTTGGATTTTATGCAACGACCAATGTATTAAAATTAAACATCGGAATCTTATTAATAATTTTTACCTGGATTGAATACTTCGATTTTATTAAAGTAAAATCAAACAATCCGCTTCATTTATTTCTAGGAGGAATTGCCAGTGGATTTTTTGGTGGACTTTCTGGTCACCAGGGTGCATTGCGATCTGCTTTTTTACGCAGCATGCCTTTATCAAAGGAACAGTTTATTGCTACCGGAATTGCGTGTGCTTTATTGGTAGATGCAGGTAGATTGCTTGTGTACACAAAATTGGATCCTCAGTCATTTATCAACATGAATTGGCAATTGCTACTGCCTGCTATTATTGCTGCATGGACAGGAGCTTGGATTGGAAACAAGTATCTCAAAAAAATTACCCAGAATCAGATTCAAAAAATTGTTTGCATTTGTCTTGTGCTTTTTGGAATTGCTTTAGCTATGGGTTTAATTTAGTTGATAGTTGATAGTTGAGAGTTGTCAATGGAAATGAGCTGATAAGCTATTAAGCTAACAAGCTATTAAGTTAATATCCCATTAAGCCATTTAGTCATCCAGCCCCAAATCAGTAGTCAGTAATTAATAGTCAGAAGTCAAAAAAGCCAATTTTCCATGGTCTTAGTTCACTCCAGCCTCCAGCCTCCAGCCTCCAGCCTCCAGCCTCCAGCCTCCAGCCTCCAGCCTCCAGCCTCCAGCCTCCAGCCTCCAGCCTCCAGCCTCCAGCCTCCAGCCTCCAGCCTCCAGCCTCCAGCCTCCAGCCTCCAGCCTCTAGCCTCCAGCCTCCAGCCTCCAGCCTCCAGCCTCCAGCCTCCAGCCTCCAGCCTCCAGCCTCTAGCCTCCAGCCCAAATCAATAGTCAACAATTAGTAGTCAGTGGTCAAAAGCCTATGGTCAATTCCTCCAGCCTTCTTTTCCAATCAATCTTCCCTTCCTTTTTTCAAAAAAAAATCCCGAAGTTTTTTGCTCCGGGATTCTTTTACCTAGTACGTTTTAGTTTATTCAGATACCACTTCAAAATTAATTTTGGTATGGACATCTTTATGAAAATCGATTGTTGCAGTATAGCTACCTAAAGTCTTGATTTCATCATCCAAATGAATTTTCTTCCGTTGAATGTCAAGATTAAATTGGTCTTTCAAAGCTTGTGCTAATTGCACATTGGTAACACTACCAAAGATTTTATCTGAGGCTCCTGTTTTTGCACCGATTTTTAAAACAATGCCGTTTAATTGATCGGCCATTGCTTTGTATTCATTTACTTTTTTGTTTTCACGGGCATCCTCTTGCTTTCTTAATTCTGCCAGTTTGCGCATATTGGAATCATTTGCCAATAAAGCAATGCCATTTGGAATTAAAAAATTTCGTCCGAATCCCGGTTTTACTTTTATAACTTGATGCTTATCACCAAGTTTATCCATATCTTTTAATAAAATAATTTCCATAGCGATAGATTTAGTTTATTTTAAAAGATCGGTTACAAATGGTAATATAGCTAAGTGCCTTGCGCGTTTAATTGCAGTTGCAACCCGTCTTTGATATTTAAGAGAGTTACCAGTTAAGCGACGTGGTAATAATTTACCTTGTTCGTTAACAAATTGAATTAGAAAACTATCATCTTTATAATCGATGTATTTTAATCCAAATTTTTTAAAACGGCAGTATTTGGTTTTCTTCTGTCCTATATTAGGATTACTCAGGAACTTTATTTCATCTTGCGTTGCCATGTTTTAGTTTTTATTCTTCTTCAACAATAATTTCTTCCTTAATGATAGGTGCAGGAACCGGAACGGGAACCGGGATTGGTGCAGGGGCTGGAGTTGGACGAACATATACCTCAGGTGTTGAGCCGTCAGCAGATTTGTCTTTCTTTACCCGTTTTCCAATTTTACCATTTCTTTTGTCTTCATTGTACTTGACACCATATTTGTCAAGCTTAACGGTTAAATAACGCATGATTCGTTCATCGCGTTTTAATGCTAATTCCATTTTTCCATTGAATGGTGGATTATCCATTACATATTCAATGCAAAAGTATACTCCGGTGGAGCGATTGTTGATGGGATAGGCCAAAGCCTTTAATCCCATTTCATCTACATGAACGATACTTCCACTTTCGTTTCCGATCATTTCCTTGTAGGTTTGAACTGTCGATTTAACTTCATCGCCCGACAGTACTGGGTCAACGATAAAGCTTACTTCATAATGAGGCATCTTGCTCTAATAATTAGTTTAAAAAGGGTCGCAAAGTTAAGTATTTATCATAAAATCAGTCATTTTTTTCTGATTTTAATAAATTTAAGCCTGATTGTAGCAAGGAAAGGTAGGTTTGAATGGTTTCCAGGCTTGTTCGGAAACTTAAAATCGCAATTCGAATCCAAAATTCACCGGCTATGCTGGTCGATGAAACAAAAACCCGTCCATCTTCCAATACTAAATCCACCAGGCGTTTATTGAATGCATTAATATCTTGATTTTCAGGTCTATATCTATAAATACAGACCGAAGTTTCTGGATAAGGTCCTCTTTCAAAGCCCATTTTCCCAATTTCTTCATAGAAATACCTGCATAACAATATTTTTTCTTCAAGACAAGCCCGAAAGGCATCCAGTCCATAAAGTTTAAGTGGAATCCACAATCTCAGTCCTCGGAAATGTTTGGTCAGCTCCGGCGACAAATCTGAAGGACTCCATTCCTCCTGTGAACTCAAGGTATCTTGCATATAAGCCGCCTTATAGTAATGTGCTTTATATTGAGAAACAAGGTCCTTAATTAATACAACACCCAGTCCATAAGGTAAAAACAAGCCTTTATGTGGATCTACCACCACGCTATCCGAAAGCGCAATGCCCTTAAAATGGTCTTTTAATTGACTTCCATCCGGGTTTTCCAATTTGCATAGGCTGAAAAACCCTCCGTAAGCTGCATCGACATGAAACCAGATCCGGTGTTCAGCACAAATGGCAGCCATCGTCTCTAAAGGGTCAATCGCACCGGTGTCAGTCGTACCAGCACTCCCTACAGCAAGAAAAGGTACCAGGCCTTTTTGGATGTCATCCAGTACGATCTGTTTAAATGCCTTCATATCCATTCGAAATGAAGCATCCATGGGCACTTTTCGAATCTGACATTCTGATAATCCAGAAATCCGAATCGCTTTATGGATACAATGATGTACTTGTTCGGTTAGGTAAATGCATTGGTTTTCAATGTCCCGGGACGCTATGTGTCGAGCTTCACGGGCTGTTACGATGGCAATTAGATTGGCGATGGATCCACCGCTTGCAAGATTTCCATGACTGGTAATAGGGTATCCAAATAAACGACCCATCCATCGGATTAATTCGTTTTCTATTTTAACTGCTGCCGGGCCACCGTAATAGATACCCGCATATTGATTACTCACTGCTGCCAGATAATCGCCAAGGGCTGCTCCATAAACGCCTCCTCCAGGAATATAACCCAAATGACCTCCCGATGCAGGATTTAGTCCATAGGAAATTAAATGCGCTCTTAATTCATTAATGACATCAGTTATTGGTTCTGGAGTATCGAGATTGCCTTTTAAGTTAAGTACTTCTGACAAACTGCCAAATATCTTAAATGCCTTTTTTGTAGGCAATGAATCAATAAATTCAAACGCAAAGCGTGACGTTTCATCGGTCCATTCTTTTCTTAAAGCGGTTCCAGGCTCCAGTTTACGGGCTTTTAAAGCGCGTTCCTGAATTTGTTCAATTAATTTTTCAGTTTCCATTCTGTTTTACAAAGCTGAAAGAATTGTTTTAAATTATTTGCAAAAAATTTCTTAAATCGTTGAAAAACTTAAACGATGATAAGAATTCACCGTATTTTTAGTTCCCTTTTACTAAAATGATGCTTACTCCCTGATTTTTATTAATTTATGCACACAACAGATTTTTTGAAATAGAAACCGATGTACACAAAAGAAGCGATTTACGACGCATTAAAATACCATTTTGGATTTGAACATTTTAAAGATACCCAAGAACACATAATAGCCAGCCTCCTAAATGGTACGGATACGTTTGTGATTATGCCAACTGGTGGTGGTAAATCTTTATGTTATCAATTGCCGGCTTTGATGATGCCTGGTACTGCAATTATCATTTCACCATTAATTGCCTTGATGAAAAATCAAGTGGATTCAATTCGAGGGTATGGTCAAACGGATGAAATTGCGCACTTTCTAAATTCTTCGCTCAACCGCTCGGAAATTAAACAAGTTAAAGAAGACATCGTACGAAGTAAAACCAAATTACTCTATGTCGCTCCTGAAACCCTGCAAAAAGAAGAAACCATTGAGTTTTTAAATTCCGTCGATTTATCTTTTATAGCAGTAGATGAAGCGCATTGTATTTCAGAATGGGGACATGATTTCAGACCGGATTACCGAAGAATCCGGGATATGATCAATTCACTTAATAAACACATTCCAATAATTGCACTCACTGCAACCGCTACACCCAAAGTTCAAACCGATATTGTGAAGAGTTTGGAAATGGTTGATCCGCATATATACATTTCATCCTTTAACCGAAATAATCTTTATTACGAAGTACGTCCGAAAATTACCAGAGATCAAACCATCCGTCAAATTGTACAGATTATAAAATCACATCCGGGTGAATCGGGAATTATTTATGTGCAAGCTCGTAAAACAACCGAAGACCTCGCACAAATACTTTCAGTAAACGGAATTAAAGCGGCTCCCTACCATGCGGGAATGGAAGCTAAATCAAGAACCCAGGTACAGGATGATTTCTTAATGGAAGAAATTGATATCATTTGTGCAACCATTGCATTTGGAATGGGTATCGATAAACCAGATGTTCGTCTCGTGATCCATTTTGATATTCCAAAGAGTTTGGAAAACTATTATCAGGAAACCGGACGTGCAGGTCGTGATGGAATGGTTGGAGATTGTTATGCTTTTTTCTCAAATGCTGACTTGTTGCGATTGGAAAAATTTCTCAGAGATAAACCAGCTTCTGAACGCGATATGGGTGCCCAATTATTGGATGAAATGGAAGCCTATGTTGAAAGTGCAGTATGTAGAAGAAAATTTGTACTCCATTATTTTGGTGAAGAATTTGATACGGAATCTTGCAAACAAATGTGTGACAATTGCAGAAATCCGAAACCGCTGCTAGAAGCTAAAGACGATATGCTATTGGCACTCAAAGCCATTCAAGCACTCAATCAAAATTTTACAATCAAAACACTGGTTGAATTTATTTGCGGTGTTAAAACAAAAGACATTCTGGATTACGATTTGGATCGGAATGAATTATTTTCAAAAGGAATTGATAAAGGAAGTTTGTATTGGTTTTCACTTTTCCGACAGGGAATTTTGATGAACTTAATAATTAAGGACATTGAAACTTATGGGATCTTAAAATTAAGTGAACTCGGTCAGGAGTTTATTAATAAACCTTATAAAATTCAAATCAGCATCAACCATGATTATGGCGATACTGCATCCATTATCGATGAAGATGCTGCGCCTTCACAAGGAGCTGCACTCGATCCAAATTTATTTAAAACGCTTAAAGACATCCGCCTCGAAGTTGCACGTAAGAATAAAGTGAAACCCTGGGTCATCTTTTTTGATCCTGCTTTGGAAGAAATGGCCACGCGATTTCCAATAACCATCGATGACCTTTGTAAAATATCCGGAGTCAGTAAAGGAAAAGCAGAACGATATGGAGAACCATTTTTAGATTTCATCAGGAAATATGTTGAAGAAAATGAAATCGAGCGTGCTGAAGATTTTGTTATTCGTCAAGTTGCTGATAAGTCAAAAAACAAAGTAGAAATCATTAAAAACATAGATAAAAAAATTCCACTGGAGGATATTGCGAAAAATCTTCAGATGAATATGGAGGAGTTGATGGAAGAACTAAATATGATCGTTTCATCAGGAACTAAAATCAATATAGACTATTACATTAAGGACAATGTGGATGAATATTCAAAAGAAGACATCTACGATTATTTCAACCAGGCTGATTCGGATTCAGCTGAAGAGGCATATAAATCCTTGAAGGAAGATGATATCACGTTTGAAGAAATTCGTCTGATCCGTCTGAAGTACATGTCTGAAATGGTTAATTAAATGTGGACGATTCCAATCATTCACGGTCCGAATCTTAATCTTACCGGAGAACGTGAACCATCCGTTTATGGATATGAGACGTTCGAAAATTTCTTTGAAAGTTTGAAAAGGAATTTCCAAATTTGCAACTAAGCCTTCACCAAAGCAATTTTGAAGGGCAATTGGTTGACTGGCTGCAGGACTTTCGTAACAAAGCAGATGCTATAATTCTCAATCCTGCTGCTTATACCCATACATCCATCGCCATCCGGGATGCAGTTGCTGCAATTAAAGTTCCAGTAGTTGAAGTACATATCAGTGCGATTCAATCACGGGATCAGTTTAGACAACATTCTTTGATTAAAGACCTGTGTTTGTTTAATATTCAAGGTTTTGGTTTGAATGGGTACCGTATGGCTTTATTAAGGCTCTCAGAAATTCTGTGTGCCGATTCGCTCAACCCAATTATAAAATAATAATAGTTTTGAAAACATACAGTAGTTTGATTTTTTCAACAGCTCCATGGGAGCGCTTGCATGCATTTTTGGAAAATCAAAAATACAGTGCAATTCATGTATTGGCTGATGATCAAACTGAAACGTATTGCCTTCCCATTTTAAAAGAAATCCTTCAGCATTCCATTACCAGTTGTTTTGTAATTCAATCCGGAGAATCATCAAAATCTTTGGAATCCTGTATTAAAATTTGGGAGCACTTGCTTCACCAACATCCCGATCGAAATTCATTGATCATCTGTCTTGGCGGCGGCGTAATTACCGATTTAGGTGGTTTTTGTGCTTCCGTACTTTTAAGGGGAATGGACACCCTTTACATTCCTACCAGCTTAATGGCTATGGCGGATGCTGCGATCGGTGGTAAAACAGCCGTTAATTTTGAATATTATAAAAATCAAATTGGCAGTTTCCATGCGCCACTCGGTATTGTAATTGACTACCGGTTTTTATCAACCTTGCCGGATCGACACATGCGCAACGGCTTTGTAGAAATTATTAAGCACAGCTTGATTTCATCACCTTCCTACTGGTGGGATATTACAAATTTAACATGGCCTCTTCCACCAAGTGTTTTGCAAGATTTTATTAAAAAATCAATTCGTACGAAAACCGAAATTGTTGAAAAGGACTACCTTGAAAACGGAAATCGTAAAGTCTTGAATTTTGGTCACACCGTAGGCCATGCACTGGAAAGTTTTTGTATGGCAAACGGACAGGATGTTTTGCATGGTGAAGCCATCGCCGTTGGGATCATTTGTGAATCGTTTCTTTCCAGTCAACGCAATCGTTGGAAAGCGCATGTGGTGGATCAAATCAAAACGATTTTAAAACCGTTTACTGGCAACCTAAAATTCACATCAGACGATTACCCTGAAATAGTAAAGTTTTTAAATGCAGACAAGAAAAAGCAAAACCGGGAAGTCCGTTTTAGTTTGATTGAGCAAATCGGTCAGCCCAATTTAAATCAACGAGTTACGGAAGAAGAGCTCCTCAATTCTTTGGATTATTATAATTTAAGTTAGACTTTTGTAGTTAAAGATTTATGGCATTCTGGAATCAAATTAAATCATCCCTGCTTAAACTGTATAAAGAGTTTAAATTTACTGATATTTATTCCGGTAAAACCACAGAGGACAAAGGATGGTTTCCAAATGCTACCTTATTAATTTGGAAAGTTTTTCTCTCAGGAATTGCATTCCTTTACTTGAGTTTGTTTTTGGTATCGTTTGATAACTTACCTACATTTGAAG
Organism: Saprospiraceae bacterium; assembly: GCA_016712145.1. NCBI lineage: Bacteria > Pseudomonadati > Bacteroidota > Saprospiria > Saprospirales > Saprospiraceae > Saprospiraceae bacterium. The sequence goes on along the minus strand of JADJRO010000001.1, from coordinate 1,786,817 downwards.
AACTAGAAAATCCATCGTATAATCAGGCATCCATAATTTATTCAAATGATCTGAGTATACTCGGTAAATTTTACATCGAAAACCGGGAATTCATTCCATACGATAGCCTGAATCCACATTTGGTAAAGGCCTTATTGGCAACTGAAGATTCCAGGTATTACAAACATTCTGGCGTTGACTTTTTGGCATTATTGCGGGTTGGAGTTAAAACGATTTTATTGAGCCGACATGAATCGGGTGGAGGAAGTACGGTTACACAACAATTGGCAAAATTGTTATTCGAACGTCCAAATCTGGAAGGCAGAAATCCACTTATAAAAGTATTTTTAATGCTTCGTATTAAATTTAAAGAGTGGTTGACAGCAATCAAATTGGAAAAGAGTTATACTAAAGAAGAGATCCTTGCCATGTACTTAAATAAGTTTGATTTCTTGTATGGGGCCAATGGAGTGCAAACAGCGTCGCAAACTTATTTTGGGAAAAACCAAAAGAACTTCGAATTGATGAAGCTGCGACCATTATAGGAATGCTTAAAAATCCTACCAGATACAATCCGAAGCGGTTTCCGAAATTGGCAACAGAACGAAGAAATACGGTTTTGGCCTTATTGCATGAAAGCGATTACATCAATCAAGCCGATTTTAAAAAATTAATGGCGCTTAAAATGGATGTTACCCAGTTTAAAAGGGAATCACACCTCGAAGGGATGGCCATGCATTTTAGAGCAGAACTGGGAAAGTGGCTTAGAAATTTATTGGATGATGAACGTTATCGGAAAGCCGATGGTAGCAAATACAACTTTTATGAAGATGGTCTTAAGATTTATACGACCATCGATCCGATTTATCAAAAATATGCTGAACAAGCTGCGCATGAGCATATGATGAAAGTTCAAAAGTCTTATTTTAATATCTGGAATAAAGCAGATCCATGGACGTATGAATCGGATGATAACATGCTAAAAATTCGAAAAGACGCTTTGAATTTAATGATTAAAGAAACAGATCGTTTTAATACGATTTGGCAACAGCATTTTGGAAGTATTTTGGTAAAAATTGAATCTGAAATTGGCAATGTGGATATCAGTGACCGCACCATTCAACGATTAATTAATGAGGAAAAGGAACCTGGGTCTTTAAAAAAGGAATTAAATAAGAAATTAATCAACGAAACGCAATATGATTTTTCTTTGCAGATTTTAAAAAGTAAAAACTGGCCACAACTAAAAAAGGAATGGGCCTCATTTGAAACGGATGTTCGAAAAGCAATGACGACTCCAATCAAAATGAAAGTGTATGATTATGTGAGTATGAATGAAAAAGATACTTTAATGAGTCCGCTGGATTCCATAAAGTTTCACAGAAAACACATGCAAATTGGTTCCATTGCAGTGGACCCGCATACCGGTGAAGTAAAAGCGTGGGTGGGCGGTACTAATTTTAAGTATTTTAAATACGATCACGTTACTTCAAGAAGACAGGTGGGTTCAACATTTAAACCCTTTGTGTATGCAACAGCAATAGCACTTCAAGGGATATCTCCGTGCAATGAATTTCAGGATATTCAATATACCATTCCTGCCAATGATCCAAATTTTAATTTACCGGAGGCCTGGTCACCGGGAAATGCTGTTGAATCATTTACCGGCGCAAATTTAAATTTGTATAAAGCTTTGGCTTTATCTAAAAATTCAATCACGGTTAAACTGGTTATATTATTAGGAAGCGTCGAACCAATACGGGGCTTATTACACAATATGGGGATAGATTCTTCTTTACGGAGGCGTGATGGGGGTTATTTGATTCCAAAATTTCCATCGATCGTATTAGGTTCTTCAGATCTTTCCGTATTTGAGATGACAGGAGCTTACACGACCTTTTCAAATAATGGAGTATATACCAAACCAACTTTTGTAACACGTATAGAAGATAAAAATGGAAAAGTAATTTATCGAAGTACTCCCACCAACAGTGTAGCAATTTCTCCCAATTACAATTATGTGATGGTTGATTTATTGAGAAAGTCTGGCGGCGCCTGGAGCCTGAAAGTGCCCAATGGTGGAAAAACCGGTACCACCAATGATTATGTTGACGGTTGGTATATGGGAATTACTCCTAATTTAGTGGTTGGAACCTGGGTAGGTGGAGAAGATCCATGGATTCGATTTTTATCTCTTGAAATGGGCCAGGGCTCTGTAATGGCAAAACCTTTCTTTATGAAGTTTATTTCTAAATTGGAAGAAGATCCGGATTCTGGTTTTGATCCGAAGGTTGAATTCATAAGACCCCCCGGGGATTTAGGAGTTGAATTGAATTGTGAAACGTTCAAACAAATGATGGATACGCACAATGCCGATCAATCCTTACAGCCAAAAAATAATCAAAATACAAATGATGAGATATTTGAAGACGCACCGCAGTAAATTAGCTTTAACAAGCGGGCGTTTTCTATTTTAAACAAATAAAGTATGACAACAAACAAAACGTGTTTACTAAATGGAATCATTTTATTAGCTCTTGGATTTTGGGGATATGCAGCAAATCAATTTGCTATGCACACAGGAATTGTTCCGATTGGATTTGGAGCTTACTTGTGTTTATTTTCTTCAAGACATTCCATTGAAAATAAATCACTTTTTTTCTTTAACAGCGGACTTACACTTGCATTTATTTTTGCAATGATCCGACCCTTACTCCGAAATATTGAGCAGGCTGATTTGGCGGGCATTTGTAGAGTCAGTCTTGAAATGGCTGCTTGTGTAATGGCTGTGATCGTTTATATTCGCAGCTTAAATTCAGGCCACCAAAAGGATGTTGCTTAATGCAAAAAAGAACATATAGTCTGATCACAGCATTGGGATTGCTGTTCCTTATTGGGACACTTGTTGCATGTTTCCCTCCTGACGATCAAGCAAAATTATCTACAGACTACAAATTAAATGATCCTGAAATTCGTCAAATTTTAGACGCCTCAGATCGACGTCGTACAGACACCCTCTTAGTTTATTTACAACATGAAAAAGCATCCTTCCGATACCTTGCAGCTCTTTGTTTTGCTTCCAACCGGGACAGTTTGGCTATTCCAGGTTTAATTCAACTTTTAAAAGATCCTGTAGAAAAAGTAAAGCAGGCTGCTGTTTTCGCACTGGGCCAAATTGGAAATTTAAAAGCTGAAACAACATTGATTCAATCGTTTATTCCCATCGACTCTATAGGTCCTTATATTCAAACCAATGCCTTGATCCTGGAGGCTCTTGGAAAATGTGGAGGGGATTCCACGCTTAAACTGATTTGTAATATTAGCAGTTATGCCCCTACAGACAGTCTTTTTGTCTATGGTCAAATTGCAGCGTTGTATCGATTTGGACTTCGTGAAAAATTTTGTGAAGCATCAGTCGAGAAATTTGTCAGGCTTGCAACAGACAACCAATATCCTGACAATGCGCGCTTGTTAGCAGCACATGGATTGCAACGTTTCAAATCATTCAAACTGAATGATTATTTTGAACGACTCAAAATTGCATGTCGTGAAGAAAAGAATCCGGATATTCGAATGTGTTTGGTTACCGCCTTGTCCCGCATTCCTGGACCGGCGACCATCAGTACCTTAGAGGAATTGTATTCGCGTGGCTTAGACATTCGCATTCAATCCAATATTGTAAAAGGTTTGATAAACCAGCAAGGTTTGTCTGCACAATTTTTTGCACTAAAGGCAATACAAAATCCTTCGCTTCAGGTTTCTATAGAAGCAGCTCAGTTTTTAAAAGAAAAAGGATCTTCAGAAATTTCAGAAGAATTAAAAAAATTATGCGAACAGACCAATCTTCCCTGGCAGGCAAGAAGTCTTGTTTTTGAAGCTGCACTAAAATACATTCCGTCCTATTTGGTATTGACAAAACAATCCTTGGAATGGTCGCTTAAAACCAGCATCAATCAATCTAAAAATCCGTATGAAAAAGCTGCCTATCTGAAAGCGATTTCCTGGGTGCCTAAAGAATTGCCATTCATCATCAGTCTGGATCATCCAAAAGCATCCGCTTATTTGCGTACCAGCATTGCTGAATGCGTTGAAAAAATACTGAAGTCTCCGGATTTTACTCAAATCTATAAAGGCAGTTACAATCCAATTTACTATACCTTGTCATCGTATTTTACTAAACAATGTGCTGAAGCAGATCCAGGAGTTCTTGCTATTATGGCTTCTATTTTTAGTAAACCGGTTCCTTTATCAAAAAAATTCTTTTATGCAGATTCCATGTTGCAGCTTTCACAATCAAAATTGAAATTGCCTCAAGATATCGAAACCTATAATGAATTGGGAAAATGTCTTGCATCGCTTCGAAAAACTACATTTACTCCTAAAGTTCCTGAATACAATCATCCGATTCAATGGACAGTTTTAGATAATTACCGGGATACAATTCAAGGAAGTATTTTGACCAATAAAGGTGAATTGACATTTGAACTTTACCCAAAAGAAGCTCCGGCTTCAACAATAAATTTTTTAAGTCTGGTAAAAGAGGGTTTTTATAATGACAAAGTTTTTCATCGGGTTGTACCAAATTTTGTAGTTCAAATTGGTTGTCCGAGGGGAGATGGTTTTGGTGCGTTGGATTATACCATTCGCTCTGAAATTTCATTTATAAATTATCAAAGCTCAGGAATGATGGGGATGGCAAGTGCGGGTCCGGATACAGAAGCAACGCAGTTTTTTATTACCCATTCTCCTACACCCCATTTAGATGGTCGTTATACAATTTTTGGAAAATTAATCAGTGGCCAGGAAGTACTCATGAGTATTTGTCAATCAGATGTTATCAAATCCATTCAAATAAAATAAGAAGAAAAATTTATGAAAAATACAGCACTAACCGAAGTTCATATTGGACTTGGAGCAAAAATGGCAGAATTTGCAGGATACAATATGCCGATTTCTTACGCTGGGATTCGGGAGGAACATGAAGCCGTCAGAAACCACGTGGGCGTATTTGATGTAAGTCATATGGGTGAATTTATTATTCGTGGAAAACATGCGCTGGATTTAATTCAAAAAGTAACCAGCAATGATGCTTCCAAATTGAAAATAGGCCAGGCGCAATACTCATGTATGCCCAACGGAACTGGCGGAATCGTCGACGATCTTTTAGTGTACAGATTAGCAGAATCCATGGGCGATGCAGATGAACCGGCTTATATGTTGGTAGTCAATGCATCTAATATCCAAAAAGATTGGGACTGGATTAGTAAACACAATAGTTATGGAGCAACGATGTTGAATATTTCAGATGAGACCGGTTTGCTCGCAGTCCAGGGTCCTAAAGCCATTGAATTGTTGCAAAAACTAACATCGGTAGATTTGAGTGCAATTCCATATTATCATTTCCAAAAAGGAACATTAGCTGGAATTGACAATGTATTGATTTCTGCAACGGGCTACACCGGAGCAGGAGGTTTTGAACTCTATGTCGATAATAATCACTTGCTGCATCTATGGAATGAAATTTTTAAAATAGGCAATGATTACAAGCTTCAAGCAGTTGGATTGGGAGCTCGTGATACCTTGCGTCTTGAAATGGGATTTTGCTTATACGGACACGACATCGATGATACCACCTCCCCACTTGAGGCAGGATTGGGATGGATTACCAAATTGGATAAGGCAGATTTTAATGGGAAGCAATTGATGCTCGATCAAAAGAAAAATGGATTGCAAAAAAAATTAGTGGGATTTATTATTGAAGACCGCAGAGTGCCTCGTCATGGATACCGGGTGATTAATGTCAATGAAGAAGTAATTGGAGTGGTAACTTCCGGAACACAATCTCCTTCACTCAACATTCCGATTGGGATGGCTTATGTACCAATCGCTTATGCCAAGGAAGGAACTCAGATCAAAGTTGAGATGGGTTCAAAATCAGTGAATGCTAAAGTTTGTAAAATTCCATTTTATAAACCCAACTAAGCATTTTCTTTAAGTTCCTTTTGAACCTTTTGCCGGTATTTCAATTTATTCTAAAACCTCTCATTGGAATACAGCGATTGTAAAGACCAGTTTATTGCTACCTGGGGCCAATTAGGTCCGCAGTGGGGTATAAATAAAACAATGGCTCAGATCCATGCGCTATTATTAATAGCCAACGAACCCATGAGTTCGGAACAAATTCTTACTGAGTTGGCCATTTCAACCGGTAACGTAAATATGAATATTCGTGCCTTGTTAGATTGGGGTTTGGTTTACAAAATCTCTAAAGATGGGGAGCGTTGTGAATTTTACCTCGCAGAAAAAAACTTGCACCTGGTTTTCAAACAAATACTCCTTAATCGTAAAAAAAGAGAACTGGATCCAATCCTTAAGGATTTAAATGATTTAGCCAGTTGTACGGAAAAATGCGAAAAAAGTAAAGAATTTAAAAAAATGGTATCCGAACTTAATGGCTTTGCCCAAAAGGTGGATCATGCACTGGAATTGCTCATTCGCACAGATTCTCATTGGTTTTATAACACTTTGATGAAAATGCTCTGATTCGACTTAAAATTCTCGCTATTTTAGCCCTTTAATTTGCAATGTGAATATTAAACCGTTTCATTACTTATATCCGGATTATAAACGGATACTCAAAAGTGAAGAATTTTTCAATTCTATCAAGAATACTTTTCCCGATTTACGCAATGAAGGTCTGTTTCTGGACGGGAATTCTAAATCCTTGTTTGTTTATCGGATAAAATCAAAAATCAAAACCTATCATGGCATACTCGCAGCAATTGATATCCATGATTATTTAAAAGGGTTAATCAAAAAGCATGAAAATACGCTGACCCAACAGGAAGATAATATTAGTAATCTGATGAAGGATCGTCAGGCGATTATCAAACCCGTTTTGATTGCCTACGACGAACAAAAAAAAATCAAAGATTTGATTGCAAGGAGCTTTTTAGGCATCAAACCTAAGTTTAAAATTGAATTTGAAAAAGAACAACAAATCCATGAGTTTTTTGAAATCACTGACAAAATTGTTATTGCTGCTTTTCAAAAGGAATTTAAATCCAAAGTAAAGAAAGCGTATATCGCGGATGGACATCATCGAATGGCAGCAGTTTGTAAATTTATTTTGCAAAATCCGGAACTCAGTAAGAAAAGTCTTAATTACATCATGTGTGCTTTATTCGATTTTAACGAATTGAGCATCCTTCCATACAACCGTTTGATTCGCGTGAGTGATGTAATTCCAGTTGACGAGTTTATTAAAGTATTGGGAAAATATGCATCCATAACAAAAATCAGAACGCCCATTGCAAGTTCAAAGAAAAATGAAATCACCATGATCACAGTTAAACAGAATTATAGTTTTAGCTGGCATAAAGATGTATTACAATACTTTAAGCAAAAAAATGGAATTGCTTTTGATATAGATATTTTTAATGAAATCATTCTTCGTGATTTATTGGGCGTGCAAAGCATTCGATCAAGCGATCGGGTAAGTTATATTGAAGGAATCAAACCACTTAAAACGATCAATAAGATGGTACTTGATCAACCCGATCATATTGGCTTTGCATTTTTCCCGGTCCGGAAACGTGATTTTATAAAAGTAGCTGACGAACACATGGTATTGCCACCAAAAAGTACCTGGTTTGAACCCCGAATAAAAAATGGGATCGTTGTGCAGGATATTGATCTAAGTATGAAATAACTGTCATTAGCTTCTTGAGAAAACTAACAGCTGATATAATCTATTCCGGAAACCGAGGCTGGTTAAAGGATACAGTGATCTTGGTAGATCACACAGGTCAAATCCTGTCGTTAAGAGATCGATCAGAATTTCCACCAAACGAATACGAATATTTTCCAGGCATGCTGGTGCCTGGTTTTATCAATGCACATTGTCATTTGGAATTATCTCATTTACATGGAAAATTTCAAACAGGAACCCAGCTTTTGCCTTTTCTTAAATCGGTCGTACAAAACAGAGAAGTGGATCCTGATTTTGTATTACAAAAAATCAAAGAAGGCGATGAAGAAATGTGGAGAGAAGGAATCGTAGCGGTAGGAGACATTTCAAATAAAGTGGACACGAAAGCATGCAAAGAAGCGAGTTCAATCTACTACCATACCTTTATAGAAGCTTTTGATTTTTTACAAGAGTCCTTGGCAAATAGTTTTTTTGAAACCTATAAATCCGTTTACGATGCATTTGGTAATCTTCCCAAAACGATGGTACCGCATGCGCCCTACAGTGTTTCTAAATCCTTATTTTCAAAGATTAATGAACTAAATACGGCGGGTTCAAATATTAACAGCATTCACAATCAGGAATGTATCGATGAAGACCTCTTATTTCTAAATAAAACAGGAGGTTTTGTTGCCTTTTGGGAATCTTTTGGATTTTCAATGACGGATTTTGATCCTATTGGAAATGATTCAGTGTCGTATACAATCAAGTATTTAGATCCCGGACATCCGGTTTTATTTATACACAATACACAAACCAGGCTGCATCACATTCAATCGATTCTGCAGTGGAATCCTGCTTCATATTTTGTAACCTGTCCGAACGCTAATTTATTTATTGAAAATCAGCTGCCTGATTATACGCAATTTAAAAATGCAATGGTATGCATTGGTACAGATAGTTTGAGTTCAAACTGGCAACTTTCTATATTGTCTGAAATTAAAACCATTCTGAAATATCAATCCTATCTCTCACTCGATGAGGTATTGCGTTGGGCTACTTATCATGGAGCACTGGCATTAAATATTTCTGATTGGGCAGGAAGTTTGGATGCAGGTAAAAAGCCAGGCATCAACTGGATTCAGGATGTTGAACACAATGGAACCGACTGGCTAATAAAACCAGAAGCCAGCGTTTATAAAATTAGTTAGGAATTTTCTTATTAAAAATCAAACGGTATTTATCTTGCACTAAAACAAATCCCTTGTCAGTTAATTCAGCGATCTTGTATTGATGCAATTGTTGATTTTCGGAATTTTTAAATATAAATTGATCCTCTTTTACTTCCCAGTTAGATCCCATAAATTGAATGTTATTTACGAAGGAAGAACTACTCACCATTTTTCCATCAGCGCGTAATTCAACATCCATTTTTATTTTTTGAATTAATTCTTCGGTCATATCCATTGCATTGACTGCAATATCACCGGCTGCTTCACCCATCATAATCCCTAATTCACCCAGATCTTTTCCAAAACTGGATAGAGATTTAGCAAATGATTTGGCAATGAATTCCATTTTACCTTCTGCCGTACTGGTATCAATTTTACTGGTATCCATTTGTTGAGCAAATTCAGACTGTGCTTTGGAAATTTCTTCTTTTGCTTTATTAAGTGCCTGAGATACACTGTCTTTTACAGATTGTTTGTCAAACGTTTTTGTATCTAATTCAAGATGGACTGAATAAGTTCCTACCATATTATTTTTTTCTATTTTACTTTCTTTACATGCAATTAAAATGCATAGACAAGCTAATAACAAACTCTTTTTCATTTAAGTTCCAAATTTTTGCAAAGATATGAAATTGAAAATTCATCTAAGAATCAGTCAGTTTATTGTTTAAAATTATAAATCAGAATGCAAGTGGAAGCGATCGATAACAATAAATTATGCTCATTACCAGCTCTTTGTTATAATTCGATTTAACAAAATTATAATCCAGGAATTAGTTTTGAAATCTTAAATTTGATCCACATGTAAGACACTAAATATGGATCGTAAAGATTTTTTATCAATTTGGAAGCAAAATCGGCTGGAAAACCGCCCTTCGCCACTGGCAGGTCTGGATCCTTACAATGGACCCTGGACGCAGAAACAGGCTGTCCATTTGTTGAGAAGACTCTTGTTTGGGGTTAAAAAGGTGGACGTAGACAAGGTTCTAAGCTTGGGGATGACCAATGCGCTCAAGGACTTGTTGACCGTTGATCCAATTCCCGCTCCTCCCTTAAATGTTTACAGTACGCCTCAAGTTGTAGATCCGGATGTACCCTTTGGGCAGAGCTTTGTCAATGCACCTATCAATGCCACACTGCCTCCTGAATATTATCAAGCGCGTACCGATGTTTTTAAAGCCTGGTGGGTTGGCAATATGATCAATCAGAAAGCAAACATTACTGAAAAAATGACCCTGTTTTGGCACAATCACTTTGCAGTCGAAGCTGACACGATTCAAATTGCTCAAGCCATGCATCAATATTATAAATTGTTGCGTGATAATTGTCTTGGTAATTTTAAAACCTTGGCAAAACTGGTAAGTATTAATCCAGCCATGCTGCGCTATTTAAATGGATATCTGAATAGTAAAGCAGCTCCGGATGAAAATTATGCCCGTGAGTTACAAGAATTATTTACAGTTGGGAAAGGACCTGATTCGAAATTTACAGAAGACGATGTAAAAGCAGCAGCCAGAATTCTTACAGGATTTCGGATAAATCCGCTGGTCATGCCGCTGACTTATTATTTTGATTTCACACAACACGATGATAAGGACAAAAAGTTTTCTGCGTTTTATAAAAACAAGACAATCTATGGAAGGGTTTCAATTCTGGGCGAATTGGAACTCGATGATTTAATTACCATGTTGTTTGACAACATTGAAACGGCACGCCACATCTGTCGCAAAATATACCGCTTCTTTGTGTACTATGAAATCGATGATCAGATCGAAAATCAAATCATTCGACCTTTAGCGGATTATTTAGTGCAGCAAAATTTTGATATCCTCAAAACATTAAATCTATTATTCAGTTCGCAACATTTTTATGACAATGCATCCATTGGTTGTGTTATTAAAAGTCCATTGGATTATGCTGTTGGAATGTGTCGCGAATTCAATATTGCTTTTCCGCAACCTGTAAATGATGTGACCCTGATCAATCAATACCTGGGCTGGGGAGGGATTGCATCTTTGGCTGCGTACCAGGGATTAAATATTGGAGAACCGCCAGTTGTTGCCGGTTGGCAAGCCTGGTACCAACAACCACAATATCATGAAATCTGGATCAATGCGGATTCACTGGCAAATAGAAACCGGGTTGCAGAAAATATTAATAGTCCAAATGGGGTTCCCATCTTAACTGTCACATTAAAAATTGATCCCATAGAATTCGCTTCTCAAATGCCAAATCCACGTTCCGCTTTTGATTTGGTAAAGGATTCTGTCAGCTATTTGTACAATCATGATTTATCAGATAAATCGTATAATTATTTTAAGAGCTTTTTAATTACAGGCTATCCCAATGATAGTTATTGGACCTTAGCCTGGGAACAATATGCAGGCAATCCAACAGATCCGGTTTTAAAAAATGCAGTCAGCACCCGTTTGAGTGCTTTGTATAAAGAAATTTTAAGTCAGGCAGAATATCATTTGTCCTAAGGGCCTTTGTGCTTTCTAAAATTATAAAAATGAAAAGAAGAAAATTCATACAAAATACAGCAGCCGGTGTAGTTGTTCCAAGCTTGATTAATGGCTTATCTGTGCAGGCATACAGCAACCCATCGCTTTTGCAAAATTTATTTGCTCCGGGAGTTGATACCGATCATGTGTTGGTATTAATTTATTTAGGTGGTGGAAATGACGGTTTAAATACCTTAATACCTCTGGATCAATACGCAAATTATGTAACAGCAAGACCCAATATTTATTTAAACACCAATTCACTATTGCCTTTAAATGGTCAGAGTAAAGTGGCATTGCATCCTGCTATGAAGGGATTTCAAACACTCTATAATGAAAACAAATTAAACATTGTTCAATCTGTTGGATATCCAAATCCGGATTATTCGCATTTTCGCTCGACCGATATATGGACCAGCGGCGCGGATTCAAATCAGGTTTTGAGTACCGGTTGGTTGGGGCGTTATTTAAATACGGAGTATCCGGGATTCCCATTAAACTATCCAAATGCAAAAGATCCGGATCCATTAGCGGTTCAGGTGGGTGCTAATTATCCTTTGTTATTTCAGGGCCCCAATGCACAGATGTCTATGAATGTTTCCAATCCGGATATTTTTGGAGCCTGGCCCAATGGCATCGACGATCCTGCTACCAATGATAACTATGGAAAAGAATTGGACTTCATCCGCACCATTGGGAGACAATCTAAAAGCTATGCCGATGCCTTATTAAATTCTTATATTAAAGGAGTCAATGTTGCAAATTACCCTGCTGGTAATTATCTGGCAGATATTTTAAAAGCGATTGCACGAATTATAAATGGAGGTTTGAAAACCCGTCTCTATTTAGTGAGTTTATATGGTTTTGATACGCATTCAGATCAAGTCATGGTTGGAAATAAAACAACTGGCGTACATGCAAACCTATTGCAATCATTATCTGATGCGGTATTGGCATTCCAAAGAGATTTGGAAGGACTTCGATTAGATGATCGGGTATTGGGAATGACTTTTTCAGAGTTTGGTCGCCGGATTAAAGATAATGTAAGTGGTGCGAATGGAGCCGGAGGTACTGACCACGGTGCAGCAGCTCCTGTGTTTTTGTTTGGTAAAAATGTTCAACCGGGCATCATTGGAGCCAATCCAATAATTCCTTCCATAGTAAATGAATACGACAACATTCCAATGCAATATGACTTTAGATCCGTTTATAATTCAGTTTTACAAAATTGGTTTTGTGTAAAGGATCCTGCATTAACCGAAATATTAATAAAAAAATATCAGGACCTTCCAATTGTAAAAAAATCAAATTGTATAACCGATACAACGGATTTAAACACGCTAAACGATACCATCGACATTCAGATCTATCCAAATCCATTGGTGGACCGGGTTACAATTCAAACGAAAGTGATTGATGGCTATGCAAGCATTCAACTGATCAGCCCAATGGGTGTGGTTGTTAAAACCATCTATAAAGGAAAACTGAATGCTGGAAGTCATGCCTTTGATCTGGAAAACGAACAATACCCAAGCGGCAATTATTATGTCCGCATCCAGCAAGGTCCGGCTCAAAAAACAATTCCACTGATGGTTTTAAAACCTTGATAAGAATATAAAAAAAAGCGCAGATGAAAATCGGCGCTTTTTTTTTTTGTAAAAAAAGATTTACATTATTCTAAATTCAAAACATAGTCTTTAGGACAGGTTACGGTATAACGCATATTAATTTTCTTTTGTTCGTCGGGTGCTAGTTTTAAAACCCAACGGAGTTTACCTGTTTCCTCTTCAACACTTGCTCCAGACAGTTCTTCCCGTTCAACAACAATTTCTTTTTGCGTAGTGACCGGAATTTGATCTTCTAAAATTAAATCAATAGAAACTTTCTTCTTATTCTTTACAACCAACTCCCAGGCTTTTGCATATTCTTTATTATCGGAAAAGAATTTATTTTTAGAAAGATCTTTGATTTTATTGCGTTCGATTACAATATTTTTATCTCTACCCAAAGACAATCTCAAGAAATCCTGAATTGATTTTGTATTAATAAAAGACTTGCCTTGAAAATTACCTTCAAAAAACAAATTGGCTTCACCATCCATCAGGTTCAAATCTTCCCAATTATCAATTTCAGCAGTCAGAAACGCATCGCGATCCAATTTGGGAATTGCAAAATAGATATACTTCGCTGGGACCTGTTGTCTTTTAATTTCAATTACAAAAGGCTTGCTGTTAGATAAAATGGTATAAGGAAGGTCGATACTGTATAATCGACTGGTAATTTGTTCAGCTTCCTGTACAAAATCCTGTACTCCAGGGGCAGGTGCAGCAGATTCCATCATTTGCGCTTTGGCATTTCCAGCTCTAACTGCATCTCGGTAAACGATTGGGGGTTGATTGCGTAAATACCAGGTGTTTAATTCTGGACGCATGGTCGATTCAAATGGATTTGAACTGGAAAGATTTACGTTTACTTTTTTCCAATCTTCACCGGTATTTTGAACCACAGTAGCTTTGTAAACCAATTCCAATGGACTGCTGATGTCTTTAACCAACATATCATAATGCATGTTCCAACTGGCATTTGGAACATAATATTGTACAATGAATTTTTGTGTACCTGCAGTTTTTGCAAGTATGCTGAGTACCAGTTGACTGCTGGGAAGTGTTCGGTTTTGATCCACTTCTTGGATTTGTTGATTTATTTTTTCAATTTCAATTTGAATCAGTTGATTCTTTTTATCCAACTCATAGATTTTTGGAAGTAAATCTTCCAAACGTACTTTTTGATAAGCAACCAGTATTTTAAAATCTTCTAGTTTGAGATTTGAATTTGGAACGCCTATAATCTGGACCTGATTTTTTTCCAGACTGGTCTTTTCAAATTTTAAAATGGCAATTTGCTGATTAATCTTAGCAGCATCGTCTAGAAGTGCCTCCTTTTTTTTCTTCAATTCAGCAGATTTTGCTTCTGCACTTTGAATGTAGTCCAATTCATGTCTTACAGCCTGTATTACACAATCACCGGAGCTAAAAACCCGAACGCTGTTTGGATCAAGATAAGCTGCCAAGCCACTTAGATTGATATCTTGAGAACCTGCATTTAATTTCAGTTCGACTTGCCGGCTGACCTGGGCGCCTTGTAAAAATACAGTCACTTCTTTGATTTCTGAGGAGACCACTTGTTGTGCTTCTGACATGGTAGTTAGTAAACTCATTAATATTAAAATATTTAGTTTCATAGTTCGCGTTTGCTGTTTAACGTAAAGTGATTGGATTTAGTTTCTGATTTCCATTAAATTTAATTTAATCATGGATTCTCATTCTAATGAGGAATCTGGAAAAAATGAAATTTAACAAAGTATTAAAATATGGCTTAAATCAAAGGTCTTAGTTACTTTTTCTCATGCTCAATCAGCCAGATGGCATCCAATGTGATCATACTATCTACAGGAATCCCTTTTTCGGTCGCTTTTCTTCGGATGTCCCGAATCCATACAGAATCTGTAGGGATATATTTTTTTAAGTCATCCAATCGCTCTTCAAAATCCATTTTAAGGTAGGCATTTTGATCTATCAATTTTGAAGTATTTTCAAGAAATCCCCATCCTAAATTATATAAATTGGCATCGGTAGCCAGGACAATAATTACATCTTCGTCCCGCAAGGTTTTTTTTAGTATCCGTTCATTTGGAATTTGCTCTGGAAGTTCGCCGGTATGATAAATAATAAAATTATAATACCAAAAGGCATTGGATGCAAATGCATTTCCGATTCCCATATTAAACAAAGACCAATAATAACTATCGGATACCACGGTCACTTTTGGTTTAGAATGCGTGCCTTTATCATCTAAATAAATTTTAGGATAGGCTAGTTTGGGTCCACTTAATGGAATGATCAGGTTTAGCCCTTTTTCAATATCATTGTCATCAAAACGGGCAGCAGCCATTTCAGTTTCTTTCCATTCCAATTCGGGAAGATCGCGATTTGTTTTTTGTTCGATGTAATGCAACAGAGAATCTGCAACCAGGCATGCAGAATAATACGACCAATGGATTCCGTATTTTGTATACAATGGATACGGTGATTTATTTTTCATGCTCAGGATCCAGGTATTAAAATCAATGAAATTAACGCCTGTTTCTGCGGCATATTTAATGTGCATTTCAAAGTTGGTAGTTTTCTTATCGCGGATCGAACTGTCAGGAAAATATTCCGGGTAAAATTGTCCTTTGCTTGCAGCAAAAACCAACAAAAAAAGTTTGTTGCGGGCTTGCAGTGAATCCTGAATAATTTTTATTTGATGCATTCGATTGCGGATGCTATCAGCTCCGATATAATCCAGGCCATAATATGTTTTAATGTAGTTGTATTCGTACAGGTAGTTTTCTTTTCCGCGGATCACGGATTGTGCATGCAATTTATCAAACAACCAAAAGTCGATTTGATTATGCAGACGCACGAAGGAAGGTCGAAAACCAAATTCATTATTTAAATACTGTTCTTTTAAATGTTGATAACGGCCCTCAAACCAATTCCTGTCATTAAGAATCGGATTGTAAGATTTTTCAACAGCTCCTTTAAGTTCTTTAACTTTAATAAGTTTGAATGTGCCTTGAAGCCAGGGCAAAAAGAGCACTATCAAAAGAAGTCTGAATAAATATTTTTTTACATCTACATTCATTCGCATAGCTTAAAATCTAAAGTAAATGAATGGATTGAAACCCGAAGATGAAATCATAGCAACACAAACAGCAAATAAAAACAACATGGCAGCCAACATGAGTGCATGCATGCGGTTTGAAAAGCTGTGAAAATAAATCTTTTGTTGTATCTGGTATCCACGCTTGGTTAATGTAAACCACGAAAATATAAATGCTAATGCTAAATAAAAGAGATAGCTTAATTGTAAATCTATATTTTTGAATGAATCAAATGCAACTAGTTTGGATAAGAATAAAAATGCATCTGAAATATGTTCGATTCTAAAAAATACCCAGCCAATTAATACGATGAAGAAGCAACAAATTACGGAAGGCCATTTTCCAATATAGGCATAAAACTTATTTAGAAACGAACGTTCTAATATTAAAAACAATCCGTGGTAGGCTCCCCATAAAATAAAACTCCAGGAAGCTCCATGCCAGAGTCCGGACGCAAGGAAAACAAGCCATAAATTAAAATACAATCTGGATTGAGACGATACGCGATTTCCTCCCAATGGAATGTATAAATAATTGCGCATCCAATTTCCTAAAGTAATATGCCAGCGACGCCAAAACTCTGTGATGCTTTTTGAGGTATAAGGATTGTCAAAATTTTCAGGAAATCGAAATCCAATCATTTTACCAATTCCAATTGCCATATCAGAATACCCGCTAAAATCAAAATAAATTTGGAAGGTATAACACAAAATTCCCAACCAGGCAGTTGGACTGGAAAGTACATTGTAATCGCCTTGAAAAATTGGATCTGCAATGGCACCCAATGGATTGGCGAGCAATACTTTTTTTGAAAGTCCAATAGTGAAACGGTAAAAACCACTCAAACGATTTTCATAAGTATCAAATGCACTTCGGTCTTTGATTTGATCGGCTAACTCATGATATCGGATGATTGGACCTGCAATTAATTTTGGAAATAAAATAATATAGGTTTGATAATCCCAAAAATGATCCAATGGTTTATGGACGCGGCGATACACATCTACAACATAGGTAATGGTTTCAAAGGTGTAAAATGAAATTCCAATCGGCAATAACAACTTAGTCCAATGAATGGTACCACTACCGAACAAGTGAAGCAGCCCATTCAGATTTTCAATAAAGAAATTGGAATATTTAAAATATAATAGTAATCCCAGATTTATAGAAAGCGATAAGAATAAAAACACATGTCTTCTCCAGGCTTCTTTACTTGCATCCATCCATTTTACCAGATGAAAATCCAATAAGGTAGTACCCAAGATTACAAAAATAAATTTAGGAGCTCCCCAGCTGTAAAAGAAAATACTAAAAGCAAGAATTACCAGGTTTTTATACGTTTTTCCCACTAGGTAGTAGCACGCTAGAAAAAGCGGCAGAAAGTATAATAAGAAAACAATGCTGGAGAAAACCATAATGAATTTGGCAAAAATAGAGAAATTGACCAATTAATTGTTGATAGCTTCACAATATTGATACAATGAAGGCCCAAATCAGCTATCTTTGGGATTAAATGCATATCTTGCACCAGCTTTGAGAGCCCCGCCTATTTTTTCAACACCATTCCTTTGTATTAATCTATGCCATTCAAGTCATTAAAAATTATTGAGCCCATATTAAAAGCCGTTTCAGAAGAAGGCTATACCATTCCAACACAAATTCAAAAAGAAGCCATTCCGCTTATATTAAAAGGGCAGGATGTATTGGGTTGTGCGCAAACCGGCACCGGAAAAACGGCCGCATTTGCTATACCAATCATACAGGCATTGTTTGAAGAAACCCCAAGTGGACCTAAACGAAAAATAAGAAGTTTAATTATTACGCCTACCCGTGAATTGGCCATTCAAATTGCTGAGAGCTTTGCGGCATATGGCAGACATTGTGGATTAAAACATTGTGTCGTTTTTGGTGGAGTCAATCAAAATCCTCAAACTGCTGCGCTGCAAGCAGGCGTTGATATATTAATTGCAACTCCAGGACGATTGCTAGATTTAATCAATCAGAAATACATACAACTTTCAGATGTAAAAATATTTGTGTTGGATGAAGCCGACCGGATGTTGGATATGGGATTTGTCAATGACATTAAAAAATTATTGGCCATCCTTCCTAAGAAAAAACAATCCTTATTCTTTTCAGCCACCATGCCACCGGAAATTACCAAGTTGGCAAATTCTTTTTTATATAATCCGGCTAAAGTTTCTGTTACTCCGGTTTCATCAACCGTTGATATCATCAAACAGGAATTGTACTTTGTTGATAAAATCAATAAGAATTCTTTACTACTCGAGCTGCTAAAAAACAGGGATATTAAAACAAGCCTCGTTTTTACCCGTACGAAACATGGAGCAGACAAAGTCGTTCGCATGTTGCGTGCCAATGGGATCAAAGCAGAAGCCATCCATGGCAATAAAACTCAAAAAGCACGTCAGCAAGCTTTAACTAATTTTAAAGCACAAACTACCCGGGTATTAGTTGCAACAGATATCGCAGCCCGCGGCATTGATGTGGATGACCTGGAATTTGTAATCAATTATGAAATTCCAAATATTTCGGAAACCTATGTGCATCGTATCGGAAGAACCGGACGCGCAGGCGCCAAAGGAACCGCCATTTCATTTTGCGATGAACATGAAATTGAATTTATCATGGATATCGAAAAATTGATTGCAAAGAAAATTCCTGTAATCGAAGGGCATCCGTTTCCATTGAAAGCATTTTATCCGGGAGCTAAAGTTTCAGCACCACTTGCTAAAGCACCAGCTCATCCAAATTCCAGACCTAACAAATGGAGAAAATTTCCGAACCGGAAATCAAGCGTCCCTGCATAAGTTTTTACTTTTTTGATTTCATTCAACTTGATTGGTATCTATTATGGAGCATAATAGATTGGTATTAACTCAAGAACTTGTTTAATAAAGGGCCTGATACCATAATTGAGCAGATCTTTATTTAAACTCAGGACAATCCAATTTTTCCTTCTTCTTAAATCCATTGAAGAGCTTAAAGTCATAGCTCACTCGAAGACCGATTGAATAAATGTTAAACATACGGCCATATGTATAATCGATATCTACAGCATTTAAATAATCTCTTTTAAAATAATAGGTTTCGAAGTCAATTTTATTAAATTTAAATCCAATTACAAAAACCCATCCTCGCTCATTAAAATTTCCGATCGGGCCTCCCCCTGACCAACTGTTTTCAAAGTCTTCCCAATGAAATTTATTTACAATAGTTAGAGATTTTCCAACACCGAGATACAATTTTGAATTCAAAAGATAAGTTAGTAAAAATTGATTCTTAAAATAATTGCAATGTAATAGCAAATCATTTGGGATACTCGCATTTCTAATTGTTCCACGAACATGTTTATGGGTAACATCACCATAATAATTAAAATAGAATTGATTAAACAGTCTTTGTTTAATTTTAATTCCAACCAATGGACTGGAAAATCCATATCCTTTATGTCTTAAATCTAAAACGTTAACTGGATCTGATTCAACTTTTTGAAAATCATAACCTATAACTGGACAAATGAAGGTTTGGGAGAATGTAATACTATTTAAAGTATTAAAAATAAAAAGGCTAACAATTATAATATACTTACAATCTATGTCTAATGTAATAGTTTTAATTATTGAATTAGTCAAGGCCATTTATTAATTCTGAATATGAACCCTTTTAAACATATACTGCTTATGTCTACTTTTATCTTGTAAAATGAAATTGTAAATACCATTATTCCAATTTGAAGTTTCGAAAACTCGATCAGATTCTGTTTTTAGTTCTTTTTGGAGAATAGTTCTTCCAAGGCAATCAATTATATATAAAAAGGGCCAATTGGAATGCAAATCCTTAATTTGAATTGTATTTGTAAAGGGATTTGGAAAACAATCCAACTCATTTAGTTCTGCATTCTCTGTTTTAGTTGTCAAATCAAGTTTAAAATTTAATATCAGTAAGTTTCTAGGATTGGCACCAGCTGCTCGAGATTTAGCAATAAAGTATAATTCATCTTCATATAAACTAATTTGATCCTCATTGATACTTAATGGAATAGAATCAAAACTCTGTTTCCAATCAAAGTTATTACCACAACAGGGTGTGCCATTATAATTTAAAATTAAGCTCTGGACTGGCTTTAAATCGTTTGGTCTGAAACATACTAAATAATGGTCAAAAGCATGAATAGAATAAGCATTACTTTCAGATTCGTCAATATGCAGAAAGCCAGAATTACTAAATGAAGCATCAAGATTTCCTTTGTTATTTATTTTAACAATAGTTAGGCCAGTATTATTTCCTTGAGATGAACATAAATATAGAAATTCTTTATGGAATAAAATATTACTAAAATATGGTTGAATTTGCCCAATTAAATTTCTAAATTTTAGCAAACCGTTTATTCCAAAATTTTGAGCTAAACTGCCATTAGATGTAAACGATGAAACAAATGCCATGCTATCTTTAGTATTAGAGTATGAAATGTATAAATTTGAACTTCCATCCAAAAATATTTTAGGAACATTTGATGGACCTGATAGATCTATGGATATTTTTCCATTCATAGCAAAGCCAGAATCAAAACTACCATTTTCATCAAATTTAGATATATCTATGTGGTACTTGTTATCGAAAGAATCGAGAAAATGATTCAGAAAATAAATTTGACCAAATGTGTCAATTGACAATTCACTTGTTAAAATTAACTTATTTGTATCAGGGATAAATATTAAGTTTCCATTATTTCCAAATGAACTATCTATTTTGCCCGAAAGATTTATTCTGAACAGTAAATGCGCATTTTTTTTATTTTTTATATTTCGTACTTTGCAACTTGCAATAATCTCTTGTTTTCCCGAAGGATAAAAATTAATGCTGGATAATATTGTTTTATAATCTCCAATCGTATCTAAATTGAAGGGTAATATATTAATGCCTTGATTGAAATAGGAATGATCAAGATTTCCAAAGGTATCAATTTTTACTAAGGTTAGTTGATTGGGTTTAGGCGCACTTCTTACGCCATGCACCAAATAAAAACCTTCGTCAAATTTTAGCAAAACTGGATTAACAATATCACTAGACCAGTTTATTTGATCAAAGGAAACGATACCATTTAAACCAAAGTTTTGGTCTAGTTTTAAAATTTGTGCCTGTAACCCCAAGCATATAAAAAAGGTAGAAATAATTAATTTCATACAAAGGAGATTATAAAACAAAATAATATTTGTTAATTGTTGATATCAACTACTATGCAATCATCTGGATCACACATTCTTGTATAGCACTCATTCGTGCAAAATCGGACAGATTGAATATGATCAGTCACATCATCACAAAATTCAAAATCCATATAACTACCAACACAAGGTGAATTGAGAGCAACATAAGCTGTTAATCGATAAGCTGTATTAGCTAAAACGACAAATTTACTACCGGTACAACTATGGCTTGAGTTAGTTGTAAAACAACAAACTCCAGAATAAGAAGGCCCATTATCGCAAGTATAACCGCTTTGACTTGGAAAACAACTTAATCCTAATGCATAGAGTTGTTGAGTTCCTGATGAACCATCCAGCTTTGGAGTAATGTAAAAAACATAAGTTCCAAAACTATATAAATATAGCGCTTCTGTAGGTGGTTCATCACAAACATCCAGCGAATTTATACTGTTTTGTATATCGGGATTGGAATTTGTATTATTAATACGCGAAACATTATAATTCATAGCTTCGGATTGTGTGCTAGTATCTTGATTGCAAGACCAAGATATAAAAAGAAATACATAAAATAATATTTGTAGAGATTTATTATTTTTCATAATAAGAATTGTTATTAATGTTTGAAAATAGAATTGAAATACATCAAGAATGATGATTCGAAATTAAATATTTAGAAATTATTTAATTACTTATTCAATTTAACAGCAGCCATTTTACAAATCAGTTATAACCGACTTTAA
Source organism: Saprospiraceae bacterium (assembly GCA_016712145.1). Classification (NCBI taxonomy): domain Bacteria; kingdom Pseudomonadati; phylum Bacteroidota; class Saprospiria; order Saprospirales; family Saprospiraceae; species Saprospiraceae bacterium. Next base: position 1,764,736 of record JADJRO010000001.1, on the reverse strand, counting down.
ATTGGTTAAGTTAAATGAATTCAAGCTAAACGATCTGGTGGATTTAAATCTAGTGTTTCCATGGCTGCAATATATATATATATATATATATATATATATATGCCCAAATATTAAAACAATTTTAACATAATTTTAACCAAAATATGTACAAATCTATACTAACTAATACAGTTTTCAAGAAGATAAAATCAACTCCCTCCAATCACAATCACCCACTCTCCAACAATTTTTTCACTAGCTAATTGTTCTTTTATTTCCTGCAAACTACCGGTAATGTATTTTTCAAACAGTTTAGAAATTTCTTTTGCAAAACGCTAAGAGATTAATAAAGTGGGCTTTAAATGATGAACCAATGCGATGAATCAATGACTAAAAATTAGAGAACACCCTATTTTTCTAATTGCGAAGAATTCTGCAGGCCATTGCTTCAATCTGATGTGTGTGTCCAGTGTTTTAATTCTGGATAGAAAAACTCAAACTAATATTTTTAGATTTTCTTTTTCTTGCTGTTCTAAGAGTTTTGTCCACTTCTCCTTGATGCGTTGAAATTCTTTTGGATCAAAGTTTGGATCTGTCTTTTGTCTGTAAGAAGCATCACGAATTTCGCGAACCATTTGAACGGCATCAAATAATTTTTTCTTTTTAGTTTTCATCTGTCAAATCTCTTGGGTTTCTGATTTCTAAAATCTTATATCCGTATTTTAAATTAACGGAGTTGTATAAGCGTATTTTGTCAAAATTTACTATGTGTTTAAAATTCCAACTAACAAGCAAGTCAACTTGCTGAACACTTGCGATTGCTATATGTTGAGTATCTGCTAATGATTTTTTTTGTCACGATTTTTTCTTTGAGATAATGTTCGGATAATTTTTTAGACTCTTCTGTAAGTTTTGCAATTTCCAAATATTTACTAGGAATGCCTGTTAGTATTTGTTTTATAAGATTTGGTGCAAATTTTAACTCAAATTCAGAAACCTCTGAAATAACTGCTTTGAATTTTCCGATTTTGAATTGCTCAATAAGCCCATTAGACCATATTTCAAATTCTGAGTCAAAGCAGCACCAAATACTTAAGTGTCTACATAAATCCTCATAGGCCAAAGTTACATAACTTTATTAAAAGTTTGGCATTGGGTAAAACTTGCTTGTCGATCAGCACGAAACTCTGTTATCTTACATATAAAATTCCAGGCCTTCAGAGCTCCAGAAATCCAAGCATTTTACTAAGTGTTTACTGATTATTTAAAACAAAAAAAATTTGTTCCTTATTTAAACTCAGGACAATCGAGTTTTTCCTTCTTCTTAAATCCATTGAAGAGCTTAAAGTCATAGCTCACTCGCAGGCCGATTGATTGGACATGATACATTAAACTGTAGTGAAACTCAAATTCATCAATATTATCTTCTCTTTTAAAATAATATGCTTCAAAGTCGATTTTTTTATACTTAAATCCAATTACAAAAACCCACCCTTGTTCATTAAAATTTTCTATTGGGCCACCGCGAGACAAACTGTTTTCAAAATCTTCGTAATGAAATTTGTTTACAATATTAAAAGACTTTCCAGCACCTATATACAATTTATCCTTCCAGTGATAGTTTAGTAAAAATTGGTATTTATAATAATTGTAATGATATAACAAGTCCTGAGTTAAACTCCCAATAACATAACCACGCACATGTTTATGGGTAACATCCCAATTAAATTGAAAATAGAATGGTTTATATATTTTTTGTTTAAGTTTTAATCCTAACAATGGACTGACAAAACCAAAACCATTCTGTTTCAAATCTAAAAAATTGATAGGATCTGAAGTAACTTTTTGAAAATCATAACCTACTACTGGACAAATGTAAGTCTGAGAGAAAGTAATGCTGTAAAATGCGCTTAAAATAAATATACAGAGAAGTACAATGGATTCAAAGTAATTAATTCTAGCAATGAATCTGGTTGACTTTGACATAATTTAAATCAAACAAAATATTGATAAAATTATTGTTTGAAACTTGTTAATGAACTTCTTACTCAACTCCCTCCAATCACAATCACCCACTCTCCCACAATTTTTTCACTAGCTAATTGTTCTTTAATTTCCTGCAAACTACCGGTAATGTATTTTTCAAATAGCTTTGAAATTTCTTTTGCAAAACATGCTTGTCGCTCTGAACCAAAATGTGCTATCAGTTCATCGAGGCATTTTAATAGTCGGTGGGGGGATTCATACAATACTATCGTACAATCCAAAGCTGCCAACCAATTAAGCTGGGTGTTTCTTCCTTTTTTCTGGGGAAGAAAGCCATTGAAGAAAAAACGATCACAAGGTAAACCCGATGCAACCAGTGCTGGAACAAAAGCAGTAGCACCCGGTAAAGCAATGACCGGAATATTTTCTTTGCGACAGGCTCGTACCAATAAATAAGCGGGGTCTGAAATTCCGGGTGTGCCGGCATCTGTCACCAATGCCACTGAGGCTCCTTCTTTTAATTTATCGACAATGGATTGCAGTGCTTTGTGTTCGTTCTGACTGTGAAAACTCCGCAGGCTTTTTTCAATATTAAAATGCATCAACAATTTATTGCTGACCCGGGTATCTTCTGATAAAATTAAATCTACAGCCGACAACACTCCCAAAGCTCGCGGAGTCATATCTGATAAATTTCCAATCGGTGTGGGCACCAGATATAAACAGGCTTTGATTTCGTTTTTTACAGGAGGCATTTTGAATTGAGATTACTGATGCTGCTCAGCAATACTAAATGCATAGGTTTCTGTAATCAGATTGGTCAATAATTTTCTACAGCTTTCATCAACGACCGCATTCGCTGCTGCTTCATCTGTAGCTTCTAATGTGATTTCAATATGTTTTCCAATGCGAACATCCTGTATCCCATGGATATCCAAATGGTGAATATTTTTTGTAACTGTTTTTCCTTGTGGATCCAACAGTTCTTTGTGTGGCATGATATCAATTTTTGCTTTATACACTTTCATCTATAAAATTATTTGGATTGAGTTAATTGAATTGTAAAACTATAAACAATGTGCAGGATTACCGCCAGACTTAATGCAATGGGTCCGATCCAGAACCAACTGAGCATGGCAACTCCTAATAATATCAACAGGCTGTAATATCGGTTTAACCAGTTTTTTTCAACATGAATTTTTAAAATCCGGTACGGACTGATCATTAAATATGAAAACAATCCAATGAACACTAAAATTGCAATTCCTGAAAGATCGCTTATTCCTAAATACCTACCTTGAATTTCAAGTCCTAACAGGCCTGTAAAAAATAAAGCGTTTGCTGGCACAGGCAATCCTTCAAAAAAGTATGCTTCTCCTTTTCCTGAAAGATTGTATCGCGCTAAACGAAAGGCGGCCATCAATGCAATTAGGAAGCTCGCATAGGGCACATAGGGATATTCTGGAAAATAAACCTGCAAAAAATGAAAAGCAATAAATCCGGGAACCACACCAAACGATACAACATCCGACAAGGAGTCCAATTGCAATCCGAGTGCACTGGTTTGCTTTAAGGCTCTGGCCACAAAACCATCTGCAAAATCTGCCAATACGGCTACTAAAATCCAGATTAAAGCCCATGGGTAATTGGCTTGTTGAAGACTTACCAGGGCACAACATCCAAAAAAGAGGTTTAAACTGGTAATAAGATTGGGTATTGTAAACATGCGTTTTGAAACTGCAAATTTAGACCAGATTTTAATTGAATTCGTTTGAAACTCAAAATATCAAAAAAGACAGGCAGCCTCACAAGAAATTTATTAGGGATTGAATCTTATTTAAATCTGGACAGGACCCCTTGAAACAGAACTACAGGATAAGGCTGGTTTTATCTAAATTTGAGCTTTATTAGGCATTTTTCATTATTTTATCTTGTTTTTAATGTCTAATTACCGCAACTATGCGTTATAAAGAATAATCAAATTGAATGATCAGATCGTACCTGCTTAGTTTAGTAATCGGTTTAACGATAAGTACCAGTTTCGGCCAGCCGTCCTATGACAATTGCAATAACCCTGTTATAATAAACGATGTAACAAACTATTGCAGCAAAGTTGCTGAATATACCAATATCATGGCAACGCCCTCTGGCTATGGTTCAGCGACCTGCTGGAGTGCTACCAACACAGATGTTTGGTTCCGATTTCGTGCCTTCTTTACCGATGTAAACATTACCATAATTGGCACCAATGCACGGGGAGGCGGAACGCCCGGTGGTACCATGGCACGCCCCATGGTGGCGCTTTACCGTGGTATCTGTGGGGGCACCATTTCCGAATTGGAATGCGGTGCAGATCTGAGTGGAAATGGTGTGTTGAGTATTTATCAAGGGGGTTTGATCGTGCGCTTGGATTATTACATACGTGTCGATGGGGTCAACAGTACAACCGGTACATTTCAATTGTGTATAAATAATTTTAATCCACCGGCCTTGCCGGGCCAGGATTGTAAAACAGCCGGCGTCTTATGTGATAAATCTCCATTTGTCGTTCAAAAAGTCAGTGGCGGAGGAATGGATATCGATGAGGCTAATAATTCTTGTTTGGGGGATAATGGAAATACAACTTCAGAATCCTCTTCTGTATGGTTTACCTGGAAGGCAGCCACTAGCGGTACTTTGACGTTTATTTTAAAACCACTTAATCCATCAGAAGATATTGATTTTGCATTATACGAATTGCCTACAGGTATTCATGTTTGTGATGATAAAGTGCTTTTGCGTTGCAATGCAACAGCCCCACCTTGCGCTGGGCCAACCGGTTTAGATCTGACGGACCCAGATATTTCAGAAGATCTCAATTGCCATACAGGGGAAAATGGATTTTGCAAATACATTGATATGGTGCAGGGTAAATTTTATACCCTTATCGTTAATAATTTTGATAATACAGGTGTCGGTTTTTCAGTGGAGTGGGGCGGTACCGGAGAATTTGCCGGACCGGAATCTAATTTTGGCATTTATCCGCCCAGTGGTCTAAAATGTGAAACGGATTTTCAAGTGATCGATTCCTCACAATTTGCAACAGGAAGCATCATCCGGTGGACCTGGAATTTTGGTAAGGATGGAATTCCTCAAACTTATGTGGGTCAGTTTCCTCCACCCATTCGTTACAATTCGTTTGGTGAAAAATTTGTAACCTTAACGATTGAAACAGATATCGGTTGCAAAGTCACTGAAATTCGCAGACTGTATGTCGAACCTTGCTGCGAAGAATTACCTACACTCCAGTTGGTGATTGATAGCACCAGAGATTTGACTTGCTTTAAATCAAATGATGGAATGATCGCTGTGCATGGATTGCAAGGGACTCCCTTTGATGAAGATCTCAACGGAGTAATTACATATTATTATCAATACAGTCTGAATGGACAAGATTTTACTTCAACAAACCGGTTTACAAATTTGCCAGCTGGAAAACATACCATTTATATCCAGGATCGGAAAGGTTGTTTGGATACGCTTGAAGTTACGATCCAGGAACCGCCTGAAGTTATTGCAAATGCCGGAACCGATCTTGAAATTAATTTAGGTGAAATCATCGATCTCAATGCGTCTGCTTTTCCAAATGATGCATACACATACAACTGGTTGCGTGGACAAAATATCAATTGTACCGATTGTCAAAATACTACGGCACTGCCCATTAAGGATGGCTATTACACTGTGCTTACAACCAATGACCGGGGATGCTTTGGGCTGGATTCTATTTTTGTACACGTCATTAAAAATTACGATGTATTTACTCCGAATGTCTTTTCTCCCAATGGGGATAATATCAATGATCTCTTTTATATAAACGGACCTAAATCTTTAAGCAAGATTGATTTACTCCAGATTTTTGACCGTTGGGGAAATTTAATTTATGAAGGCAAAGATTTAATTCCCAATAATCCGTCTGTTGGTTGGAATGGCAGAGCCGGTGGACAAGCATGCAATCCGGGTGTGTACGTGTATGTGGTCAAAGCCCGTTTTTTAGATGATTATGTAGAATCCATCAGTGGAGATTTAACCTTGTTGCGTTGATGAATCATCCAGTTGCATTTAGTATATTATTGTTTTGTTTGTTGATTTCTTGTACGGAAGAACAGAAAATTTATTCTGATTCAGATGCATCCAAATTAATCAATCGGGAACTATTAAAAGATGTACATATTATTTATAGCGATTCTGCAAAAATCGAGTTGCGGATCGTAGCTCCGGAAATGATTCGCTACACAGAATCTTCAATGGAAAAAGAAGAATTTCCAAAAGGCTTACAAGCATTTATTTATGATGATCAAAATCAACTGGTAAATACACTGGCATCCAAATATGCCATTCGGGTGCGGAGTGAGGGAAAAACCTATTTACGGGACAGTGTTGTTTTTTCAAGTGTGAATCAGGAAGTTTTAAAAACTTCTGAATTGATTTGGAATGAATCTTTGGGTAAAATTAGTACAGATAAATTTGTGCGGATCATCCGAAAAGAAGAATTGATCCAGGGGTATGGCTTTGAAACAGATCAACATTTCAGGAAGGGTACAATCAAGGCCATTGACGCAATAATTCCTGCCAATAAACTCTACAAAGAAGAGCTTCCCTGATTACCTTTGTCCATTCTATGACTTTCATTTTAATCATTATCTTCTTATTAATCACAGCTTTGTTTGCAGGTGCTGAAATTGCATTTATTACCGCCAACAAATTAGCTGTTGAAATCAGAAGAAGCAGAGGCAGTGGATCCGGTTCAATATTGGCCCGTTTTTTTGAACATCCGGATGATTTTATTGCAACGATTTTAGTTGGAATAAATATTTCAATTGTTGTTTTAAGTTATTTGATAACTGATTTTTTGGCAGCTCCCATTGGATTAGTTTCTGAAAGTCCGGGTATCAGAATTTTCTTAAATACTGTTTTGGTTACATTAATTATATTAATCCTGGGAGAATTTATACCTAAAGCATTTTTTAGATTATACTCCAATCGGTTCCTCCAGGTCACTGCGTATCCTTTGTTGTTTTTTTATTGGTTGTTATACATCCCAGCCAAATTGCTTTCCGGAATTGCAGGCTTTGTAATTCGCAAAATTCTAAAACAGGAAGATTCAAAATCCAGACCTCGCTTTAGTTTAATAGACTTAGAAAATTATTTGCACGGACCCATTAAAGTTTCTGAAGATGATGTCGACACCGATATTTTTAAAAATGCACTCAACCTTCGACAGATTCGGGTAATTGAATGCATGGTGCCTCGCACAGAAATGGTTTATGTCGATGTCAACGATCCACTCGAAGAGTTGGTAAAAGCATTTACAGATTCTAATTTATCCCGCATCATTGTAGTTGATGGAGATATTGATAATGTGATGGGTTACATTCATCATCAACAGCTTTTTAAAAATCCAATAGATATCCGTTCCATTGTAATGGATATGCCATTCGTTCCTGAAACCCAGAATGTTTATGATTTGATGTTGCGAATGAATAAACTTCGCCTATCGATTGCATGTGTAGTAGATGAATTCGGAGGAACTTCCGGAATTATTACCCTGGAGGATATTCTGGAAGAAATATTCGGAGAAATTGAAGACGAACACGATCAGGAAGAATTTATAGAACAGCAAATCAACGAACGCGAATACCTGTTTTCCGGCCGACTGGAATTGCAGTATCTGGAAAATGAATTCGATATCAAATTACCGGAAGGGGAGTATCATACTTTAAGTGGTTATCTTGTAACAACTACGGGATCCATCCCAACTCAAGGTACTGAAATCGAATCCGATGGCTATAAATTTATATTTGAAATGGTCAGCGATACCAAAATTGAAATGGTCCGAATGATCCGCTTGGATTAGAGCTTAGGGGAAAGGCTAAAGGCTAGAGGGTTACACCTATCACCTATCAACTATCACCTACACACTTCCTCCACGGATAGCTGTGTATGACTTTCTGATTTCAGCGTGATTGCTGTCCAATCGCCGGTTATATTTTCCCAGGAACCTTTATTCTCATTGAGCAATACCGGAAAATTCTTTTGAGTAAATTGAATTTCCTGAACATCGTTTGTGCAGGTTTGTCCGGATGTATTACAGGAAAATGCAGATAGATTTAATAATTTATCCCAAATGATCTCGTAGTTTTTTCCTTTAGGAAGCACGGTCATTGCCTGATCAAAATATGCTGCGGATTTTAATTTTGCCCAGATAATGTTTCCTTCAGGATTCATTTCCAAAATAACGATGCCACCTTTTTTGGAATAGCCATCTCCTAAAACGATTAAATTACCGGTTGATGTGAGACAGGCATTTTTAAAAGCATATTCATTGCCGTTGTTTGCTGCATAGGTATGACTCCAGATGATTTGGCCATTGGTTGCAGTTTTTATAATAAATGCTTCTTGCCGGTTGCTGTTTCGATATTCAATTTTTCCGATAAAGTATAAATTTCCTTTTTTATCCTGTAACAATTTATTGAAATGCCAATCTGTAATTAAATCATATTCAAAATGAAAATTTCGATATTGAACTAATTCTCCGATTGGATCTACTATCTGAAAGGTATTAATCCAATATTTTTTACGCAATTCTCCATTGATATACGCACCTTTCTGTTTGTAGCTAATCATAAATTTTTGATCGTTTAAAACAATGACATCCTGCCATACTTCGATGGCTTTTAGTTTTCGAGACCACTTACATACGCCGCTGGCATCAACCAGATGTAAACACGCTTCATAAGCATCTGAAGAGGGATCCTTAGTAGGAATCAAGCAATTTCCTGCCAGATCCACAGCCAGATCTCCTTTATCTATCGTTTTATATATTGTGGATCCCAATGCCCACGCAAGTTCATTCTTACTTCCTAATTTGCAAATAAACTTATTCTTGTCTTCGCCATAATTTCCTGAAATAAAACGGTCTCCACCATTCGGGCATATTTGTTCAAATCGAACCGATTTACCATCGATCCCATAAGTGGTCAGCACAGTGTTTTTTCCAGTTGAATTTGTTTGAAATAGATAGGCATCTTTTAATCCGTTGGTTTTTGAATCGGGTCTTGCATACGATGCGGTCTCACCACAAATTAAAAGTTCACCTGTATTGGTCAGCACCGCATCACAAGTAAGCCCTTTGGTTTGCAACAATATAGCTCGCTGATCCGGTGCCACTTGCGAACAAGCAATGAATATAAACGAGAAAATAAATAAATTACAGGTAAGATAATATTTCATGCGTATGTATTAATAATATTTTTAAAATAAAGGCTAAAGGCTAAAGGCTAAAGGTTAAAGGCTAGAGGCTAGAGGCTAGAGGGTTACGACTATCAACAACCAAAATTTAATTTCTCGCAGAGACGAAAAGAATGAAATTACGAATTACGAATTACGAGAATTTCGAGTTGTGAAAACTATCAACCATCAACCATCAACCATCACATACCAACCATCACCTTCCACCTCTCAACTATCACCTATCAACTATCAACTATCAACTACCAACCATCAACCATCAACCATCAACTTCCACCTATTTAAATATCAAACTCAATGGTATCACCAGCTTTGAATCCTCCAGATTTTGACGCTTTTTTGGAAAGTTCTTTGCTTTGATCGACTACACTGATTAACGGCACATCTTCGATTTTATTTCCAATTGCTTTCCAGCCTTTTACATCAACAAACTGATGAACCGTTAATATTTCATCCATACGTTCTTTGCGCTGTTTGTATGAGAATAACACTTCTGGTTCAGGATGTGTGGTGACATAATAAAGTTTTGAATCTTTATGATCCGTAATGAAACTAAATTTAGTATTGAGTGTCGTAGTTTCAATTTGAAAACGTTTGGCCATAGACCATCCTTTTTCACCTTCAAAATAGATGGCAGTAATAATTTGTGCCGGATTGTATTTTATTATATAGATTAAATCCTGATAGGCATAGCGGTTGTTTAAATCATACTCTGTTAATTCATACGTACCATTTTTATAGATGGTCAGAATTTTATCGCCCCGATTGAGTCCACCTAAATACAAACCGCGCTCTTCGGTAATTAATCTTCCGGTATTGATATCATACCAAATTTTTTGCGCACCTAAAGTACTCTTGCCTTTTTCTTTTAGTGTAATTTTTCGAACCGGATATTTTGTAACTATATTTCCCTGACTGCTACGGCCTTTGATTTCCAATTCGCTAAAATCAAAATCAAAGCTTTTAATTTTTGCTTTGCATCCCGGAGTTAAAAAGACTGTCACGAGCTCTGCTTCACCTTCCGGATTTCCGGTGAAATAGAGCGATTTTGATTTTGGATGTCCTTTGGTTAAATCATATTCTTTATCACGGGTAATGCCGGTCACGTTAAATCGTTTAGCCATGGCACGGCCACTTTCACCATCTAAATAAATGATGTTGTAAGTAGTCCGCTCATCTCCTTTTTTCCAAACATCAACATAGATAATATCCTTTCCGACAAAGGTTTTTTCTGATATTCTGCTGACGATCATTTTTCCATCAGCCCGAAATACAATGATGTCATCGATATCACTGCATTCTTTTACAAATTCATCTTTCTTTAATCCATAGCCGATGAAACCATCTTCCCGGTTGACATAGAGTTTGCTGTTATTCGCGACGACCTGTACTGCTTGAATGGATTCAAATTCAAGTATGCGCGTTTTACGCTCTTTGCCTTTCCCATACTTGCTTAGAATGTTTTCAAAATATGCAATTGCATATTCAGTTAGATGTTCTAAATCATGTGCTACTTGTGATAATTCTGCATTTAATGATTTGAGTTGTTCATCCGTTTGAAACTTATTGTATTTGGAAATTCGTTTGATGCGGATATCGGTCAGGTGAAGCAGATCTTCTTTTGTGATTTCCCGAATCAATTTAACTTTTCCGGATGTGGATTTTACTTTAGAAGAAGGAGTAATTACATAGTTTCGCAAACCAGCTTCGATAACTTCCAATACCTGTTCGAAACTCGTACACTCTTCTATATCCCGATAGATTCTGTTTTCAATAAAGATTTTTTCAAGGGAAGTCAACTGCCATTTTTCCTGTAGCTCACTGCGTTTGATTTCAAGTTCTTTTTGTAAAAGATCTTTGGTATGAAAGGTTGAAATTTTAAGAATTTCATTGACCGATAAAAACAGCGGTTTGTTATCAACGATTACACAACAATTCGGAGAGATGCTGACTTCACAATTCGTAAAAGCATACAAAGCATCCAAACTTACTTCAGGTGAAACACCTGCTTGCAATTCAATGCGTATTTCAACATCTTTAGCAGTGTTGTCTGAGATTTGTTTGATTTTAATTTTTCCTTTCTCTGATGCTTTAACAATGCTTTCAATCAAGGAGCCGGTTGTAATGCCATACGGTATTTCACGGATGACCAACATTTTTTTGTCTTCGATTTCAATCTTGGCGCGAACTTTTACTTTACCACCGCGTAAACCTTCATTATATTCTGCTACATTGATCGAGCCGCCGGTTTCAAAATCCGGATACAGGTCTATTTTTTTTCCTTTCAGTACTTGAATGGATGCCTTAATCAATTCAATAAAATTATGAGGCAATATTTTAGTTGCAAGTCCGACTGCGATTCCTTCAACGCCCTGCGCCAACAGCATGGGAAATTTCATAGGCAGGGTTTCCGGTTCTCGGTTTCGACCGTCATAAGACAACTGCCATTTGGTGGTGTCAGGATTGAATGCAACTTCTTTTGCAAATTTGGTAAGCCGCGCTTCGATGTATCGGGGTGCAGCTGCTGAATCACCGGTTCTGAAATCTCCCCAGTTACCCTGAGTTTCAATCAATAAATCTTTTTGTCCAAGGTTTACCAAGGCTTCCCCAATCGCAGCATCTCCATGTGGATGATATTGCATCGTATGCCCAATCAGGTTGGCCACCTTGTGAAAACGGCCGTCTTCTTTCTCATCCATGCTGTGAAGGATGCGCCTTTGTACTGGTTTTAATCCATCTTCTATAGCCGGGACCGCTCGTTCCAGGATAACGTAAGACGCATAGTCCAGAAAATAATTCTGGTACATGCCATCCAGGGTAATGATATGGTCTGAAGAATTATCGGGGTTCTGGGTTTTCATACATTGTATTGAATTGCAAAGATAAACCCTTGGAAATCATATTAAATATTTATTATATATAAAATTAAGGGTTTATCCATCCCTTAAAGTTTGGTTAAATACTAAAATAGATTAATCGCCCAGTCAGCTTGATAGTCAAACCTACATTATTATCTATTTAAATTCTAAATCATGAACACACACAGTTTAATTCTTAACCAAACGATACATGCTCCGGGATGGTCGTCTGGATCATAAGGAAAGACGCCAACTTCATCGGATGCACCACAGACACGACAGAAGCATTTGGCGTGAAAAACATGACCGAAACCGCTGGTAAGACAGCATCGGTTTGATTAAATTCAGTTTGCAGGGAAAAGCAATCCTTGCATTCATCGGATTCAAAACTAAAATAATCGTTAATTTCAGGCAGTTTACCCGAAATTCTGCTGCAAAAAATGGTCTTTGACCTATCTTTGATAGCTGAATTAACCGGGTAATTTGCCTGGTTTTAAACTCAAATTAAAAATGAATAAATTTCTTGCTTTTATCTGTTTCTTCTTTCTTGGAAACGCTTTTGTTTCTGCCCAGACTGCTGATGAAATTATTGACAAACACATCGCCGCATTGGGTGGAAAGGATAAACTGACCAGCATCAAATCCGTTGTGATGGAAGGTAAAGTGAGTTCACAAGGAATGGAATTTCCAATGACGACGACCATCGTAAATAACAAAGGATTTCGTTTGGATTTTGCTGTGATGGGTATGAATGCCTGGATTATTATGAGACCGGATTCCGGCTGGACCTTTATGCCATTTCAGGGTCAAACAAAACCGGAACCAATACCAATGGATCAAATTAAAGAAGGCATTGATCAATTAGATCTTTCCGGAAATTTATTAGACTATAAATCCAAAGGCCACACCGTTGAGTATTTAGGTTTAGATGATGTGGAAGGAACAGAATGCCATAAATTAAAAGTTACTTCTAAGAGTGGAAAATTAACGTACTACCTCATCGATCCTACATCCTACTATATCGTAAAAACAGTTTCTAAACAGAAATTTGGCGGTAAAGAATTTGATGCAGAAACCAAATTCAGCAATTACAAAGAAGTTGAAGGCGGATTGGTATTTCCATACACAGTTGAATCTATGAATGGTCCTGTGGATATGACTAAAATCACCATCAATTCCGACATCCAGGAGACTCTGTTTAAACCTTAATTCATGAGGGTTTATTAAATGAAATCTCCTTTGATTTAATAAACCCTTATTTTTTTTTCGGGTGAAAGAACAAGACTACATCTTTGGGCTTGATCAATTGGATGAAATTTCAAAAAAGCTATTAGATCAAATCCTGCCTTATCAGATTATCGGCCTTCAGGCAGAAATGGGAGTTGGAAAGACGACACTGGTGCGTGCTATTGGTAAACACCTGGGATTTGAATCTGAAACAGGCAGCCCAACATTTTCTATAATCAACGAATATCATTGTAAGCCAAATCCATGGGCAATCCAGAAGCTGTATCATATGGATTTGTACCGGTTAAAGAATCTGGATGAAGCATTAAATTTAGGGATCCACGATTATTTTGACAGTGGAATCCATTGTATTATTGAATGGCCGGAATTAATTGAACCCATTTTAGCCTCTGAAAATTACTTGCGGGTCCAAATCGAACGATTGGAAAATCAACAAAGGAAGATTATAGTAACTTTGTAACATCATCCGTTGATTTTTAGCTAGATACAATTATGGATTCATCCTATGCCACCAGCACACAGCGAGAGTTTTTAACCCAGCCGGAAATGCTGGAGCTCTACCGAGCAAAGTCTTCAATTAAAATTGGAATTCCTCTGGAAACCGGTATGCAGGAAAACCGGGTTGCATTAGTACCTGTTTCTGTAAGCAATCTGGTCGCACGTGGACATTTGGTTTATGTTGAATCCCAATCAGGGGTCAAAGCACATTATTCAGATATTGACTATTCAGAAGCGGGAGCCATCATTACGCATGACCGGAAAACGGTATTTGAATGTGATATCATTTTAAAAGTGGCTCCTCCTACTTTAGAAGAATTGCAATGGTTTCATCCCAATCAAGTATTGGTTTCGCCCCTTAATTTTCCAATTATTGACAGCGATTACATCCAGGCACTCCGACAAAAACGGGTTACAGCAATAGCCATGGAGTACCTCCAAGCAGATGATGGGACCTTTCCCTTAGTCCGGATTATGTCAGAAATTGCAGGAATCTCAGTAGTACAAACTGCTGCCGAATTATTAAGTCATCCGAAGCAAGGAAAGGGACTCTTGCTAGGGGGGATATCGGGTGTACCGCCTGCAAAAGTGATAATTTTAGGTGCAGGTGTTGTAGCAGAATATGCAACACGGGCAGCATTGGCTTTAGGGGCTTCTGTTCGCATTTTTGATGACAACATTCATAAGTTAATCCGAATTCAGAACCGGATGGGACGTCAATTGTACACGTCGTCATTAAATCCAATTACACTGACACAACAATTAATGACTGCTGATGTAGCAATTGGTGCCATTCACAGTAAGACGGGTCGCACGCCGCTGTTGGTTTCTGAAGAAATGATCTTACAAATGAAACCCGGATCAGTTATTATTGATGTGAGTATTGATCAGGGTGGATGCTTTGAAACCAGTCAGCTGACTACACACGATCAACCCATTCGGATTGTTCATGGTGTGATTCATTATGGAGTTCCTAATATTGCTTCAAAAGTTGCACGTACGGCATCTATAGGAATTAGCAACATCATTACAACGATATTACAACAAGCAGGAGATGCCGGCGGAATCGATCATGTAATCTATTCCCACAAAGGTTTACGAAATGGGATCTACACCTATAAAGGCTGTCTTACAAACGAGTATTTAAGCCAGCGTTTTGGAATTAAATACACCAATCTGGAATTGTTGTTAACAGCAACCACCTAGACATATAAATCCTATGTGTTCCTCTATTGTGTCTTATGTCCTATGTGTTTCAATTGATCTTTTTATTTGGACCATATAGGCACATAGGGATATAGAAAACATAGGAAGGAATTCCTATGTGTTCCTCTATTGTGTCCTATGTTCTATGTGTTTCAATTGAACATTTTATTGGACCACAAAGGCACATAGGAATATAGAAAACATAGGAAGGAATTTCTATGTGTTATTCTATTGTGTCCTATGTACTATGTGTTTCAATTGATCTTTTTATTTGGACCACATAGGCACATAGGGATTTAGGAAACATAGTTAGGAAATTCTATGTGTTCCTCTATTGTGTCCTATGTACTATGTGTTTCAATTGACTATTTTATTTGGACCACATAAGCACATAGGGATATAGAAAACATAGGAAGGAATTTCTATGTGTTGTTCTATTGTGCCCTATGTACTATGTGTTTCAATTGATCTTTTTATTTGGACCACATAGGCACATAGGGATATAGAAAACATAGGAAGGAATTTCTATGTGTTCCTCTATTGTGTCCTATGTTCTATGTGTTTCAATTGAACATTTTATTGGACCACAAAGGCACATAGGAATATAGAAAACATAGGAAGGAATTTCTTCAACCTATTTTACTCGGGAAGTAATGTAATAGCTCAATTTTACAAGGGCCTCATACGCATCGTTGTGTGGTACATGCTGCAAGTGGGCTAATGCTTCGTCGCGGTATGCATACATTTTTTGTTCGGCAGTTTCTATGCCATGGTATTCATGAATAAAAGAAACCACTTCCTGGATTGATTTTGGATTTTCATTGTGATTTCGAATGAGTGAAATCATTCTGTTTTTTAATGGCAAGGGAGCTTTCGTTAATGCCGCTATCAGGGGCAAAGTCATTTTCTTTTCTTTAATATCCAAGATCTTTGGCTTGCCGGTAAAATCCTTACTTAAATCCATCAAATCATCTTTGATCTGAAAAGCGATTCCAATTTTTTCTCCGTAGTCACGGATGTTATTGAGATAATCAAGCTGATCTGTAGTACTCTTAGCTCCACATAAACAAGCCGAACGAATCAAGGAGGCTGTTTTTTGTCGAATGATTTGAAAGTAAATCGTTTCATTGATATCCAATCGGCGGGCTTTTTCCAATTGCAATAATTCGCCTTCACTCATTTCACTTACTGAAGAAGATAGAATTTCCAATAAATCAAAATGAGATCCTTGCAAGGCAGTCAATAAACCTCTTGACAATAAATAATCACCAACCAACACAGCGATTTTATTTTTCCACAAGGCTTTAATTGAAAAAAATCCTCTGCGCTGATCAGATTCATCTACTACATCATCATGCACCAAGGTAGCCGTATGGAGTAATTCAACCAGGGTTGCAGCGGCAAATGTTTTTTGATTAATCTCTCCAAAAAGTTTTGCAGAAAGTAAACTCATTAAGGGCCTTAATTGCTTTCCTTTTGTTTTGACCAGATAATAACTGATTTGATCCAATAAGGCCACCCTGCTTTGCATTGCCTGCCTAAAATGGGCATCAAAAGCTTTAAGCTCCTGTACAACGGGTCTTTTTATTTCCTCCAGGGAATATTCCGGCTTCATCAATCGGTAAATATAAGCTTTGGCGTTTGGCGAATGATACCATCTTGATTTCTGATTCAAAGAGGTATTCAGGGGCAAATGTAATCGATTTCTATAATTATATTTAAAGCATTCATTATTAACTGATTATATGAGAATTGTAAAAAATCTTTGTATGGAAAGTACCTATGAACTTGTGTGTAGAAAATGAAGAGATCTCAAAAAATCCTAAGTCGGGCCTTGAAATTATTTTAATTTGAGTTTACTACTGTAAATGAGCTGTTTAAATAAATTGGATCCCGAAGAATACTTGGTTTTTAGAAATTCCCTTAAAAATTGGATTAATTTTGATACTACAATTAAACTGCTTGCTCGAGTTATTTAAGAGAAATACATTTATGGGGGCTTTCTTGCTAATACCCTATGCAATGGTATTGCATGCCAGCAGCTGGTTTAATAAAGTCAGTTGTCCCGTTTCTGAATCTTGCTGGCTCTTCCTGAAACTGTTTAAAGAGCTCTCTGAAAACAATGCCTTTAATATTACCAGCTCCTTAGTTCTTATTGTCTTACAGGCTCTTTGGATTGGTCGAATGGTCAGTCGTTTTAAATTGACTGGAGAGGGTCAACTTTTTGGTTCCTTGTTTTTTATTCTGTTTTGCGGCTTTCATTTTTCTACCCTTTGCTTTGGTCCGGTCTTGCTTGCAAACTTTTTTTTCACCTTGGCCCTGCCAGAATTATTTGGAATTTATCTAAAAAAGAAACCGGCTTTAGCACTTTTTAATTATGGCTTTTTGGTGGGTTTGGCAAGTCTATTTTATCCACCGTATTACATCTTTTTAATTTTAGGTTTGGTGGGTATTATGGTTTTACGCGTCTATCAATTAAAAGAGATCCTTCAAATATTAGGTGGCTTTTTTAATGTGTATTTTTTACTTTTTGTAAGCCTTTATTATTTTAATCTCCATACCGAATTTTGGGATGTGCAAATTGCAGGTTTTTTTAAACCGTTTATATTTTCTATGAAATTTGGCAGCATCGGCTGGATTGTATTTGCCTTGTTATTTATTTTTGTTTTAATCAATTTAATTCAATATCCGTTTTTTCAGTTTAAGAGGTCGATCATGGCACAAAAACAGTTTGACCTATTGTTTTGGGCTATCCTGATCAGCGGGTTTAGCATACTGTTTTTACAAATCGATCAGGTAAATCATTTGATCATTTTATTTAGTCCCTTGGCACTTTTAACAGGTGCATTGTTAACTAAACCTAAAAATCCGCTAATACAGGAAACCATTCACCTGTTTTTACTGCTTTGCTCCTTATTTTTACAATTTCAAAATTGGTAATATGAAATTTGGCGTGGTTGTTTTTCCCGGATCAAATTGTGATGATGATCTGATGTATGTGATTGGTGAAGTATTCAAAAAGCCAATTGAGAAAATTTGGCACAAAGAACACTCTTTAAAACAGTTTAATCCAGGTGATTGCATTTTCCTGCCGGGTGGATTTTCTTTTGGAGATTATCTGCGTTGTGGTGCCATTGCTAAATTTTCACCCATTATGCCTGAAGTAATTCGTTTTGCAAATGAAGGCGGATTGGTGATCGGCATTTGCAATGGTTTTCAAATTCTGTGTGAATCCGGATTGCTTCCAGGACAATTGCTGGTCAACCAGAATGAAAAATTTATGTGCAAAAATGTCTACCTCAAACCAGGCACGATCGATTCTCCACTTAGTTGTTTGTTAGACCCAAATAAAGCTTACAAAATACCAATAGCGCACGCAGATGGCCGTTATTTTACCGACGAACAAACCTTGAGTGAATTGAAGTCCCAGAGTCAAATTATCTTTCAGTATTGCGATCCATCTGGCCGCATAGACGAGGCGTCCAATGTAAATGGTTCTTGTTTAAACATTGCAGGGATCTGTAATAAAGAACGCAATGTATGTGGATTGATGCCACACCCGGAACGTGCGGCAGAAGCTGCACTCGGCAATACCGATGGCCGCCCCATCCTTGAATCCATCTTTGAATGGATTAGACAGTATTCCAATTCCATAGCATAAGCTAATAACTATTTCCAATCCAAATTTTCCAAACCCCAGGGTTTAAATCCTGGGTTTTGGAAAATTTGGATTGGAAATTTTGCGTCAAAAACGTTAAAGTGAGGTTAATCTAGGCTTTCAAGGCCTTTATTAAACACCCTAAGACCGGCCGTTTCGTTTATTTTTGTGTTCCTTTAAGGTACTAAATTTCTTTCCATGAAAATTGCCAGAGTATTTCTTCAGCTTGCTTTTACTTTTTCATTATGGAATGCATCAGCCCAAATCCTACAGCCGGTTCATTGGACTACTGAAGTCAAACAATTGGATAAATCACACTATGAGATCATCCTAAAAGCTAAAATGGATGAAGGCTGGGCGATTTACAGCCAGTCATCCGATCCAAATGCCGCACAACCCATCGAAATTACATTGGTGAAAGACAAGCATTTTGAATTGATTGGCAAAGTCGAAGAGCGCGGTAAAAAGAAAGAAGGTCCTGAACCATTATTTGATAATCTGGTAGTTTCAAAATATTATGATCATGTAGATTTTGTGCAAAAGATTAATGTGAGCGATGCTTCAAAACCGATCAAGGCATCTGCTTATTTTATGAGCTGCAACAGCGAGAAATGCATTCCACCTACAAACGAGGATTTTGTTATTGCTTTAAATGGGGAAGTGCCTGAAGAAAAATCAATGGGCGGCATGCCTGCTGGATCTGGTTTAATTCCTTCCTCCACCTTAGCAGGCATCGATCAAAATAGTAATTTACTGGACCCTGTTAAAGTAAAATCAGAATTGATTGATAAAGGAAATGCCGTTTATGGGTTGAAATTTACAGCGATCATCCAGGACGGTTGGTATATCTACAGTCATAACATTCCTCCGGATGGACCGATCCCATCAGATATAGTTTTGACCGACGATTCAGGCTATGAAAAAATGGGTAGCATTCAGGAATTGTCAGATCATAGATTAGAAGGATTTGATGAAATTTTTGAAATGAAGCTCATTAAATTCAAACAGGAGGCATCATTTATACAGGAAATTAAAGTCAAGGATCCTTCCAAACCCATCAAAGGATATTTTACCTATCAAACTTGCGATGCCAGTCGGTGCTTACCCTATAAAAATCTTGATTTTTCATTTGACCCGGTTTCAAAAACTTTGAAATTTGATTCAGAAGAAGCACCCATTGGATCTCCTTTATTAAAAGATGGAAATACGATAGATTTAACTGTACCAAGCTTAATAGAAACGCAAAAGAATCCGGTAGGGCAATGTGGAGAAGAACGCATTGAAGGTAAAAATCATTGGTGGACTTTTTTATTTGGATTTCTGGGCGGCTTGTTGGCTTTACTGACCCCGTGTGTTTTTCCAATGATTCCATTGACAGTATCTTTTTTCACGAAGGATACCAAACGCAAAGGTTTTCAAAATGCATTGATCTATGCGCTTTCAATCATAGTAATTTATGTTGCAATAGGAATTTTAATCACAGCTGTATTTGGCGCCACTGCACTCAATGAATTATCTACCAATTGGATTGCCAATACCTTGTTCTTCATCATTTTCATAGCGTTTGCATTTTCCTTTTTTGGATATTACGAAATTACCCTTCCCAGTTCCTGGGCCAATAAAAGCGATCGGATGGCTGACAGCGGTGGATTGATCGGTATCTTTTTTATGGCTTTTACACTGGCAATAGTCAGCTTTTCCTGCACAGGACCGATCATTGGTTCGGCGATCGTACAATCGGCAACTTCTAAAATGGGACCTTTTGTAGTGATGCTGGGATTTTCAACGGCACTGGCCATTCCATTCGGATTGTTTGCAGCATTTCCTGCGTTTTTAAATACCTTGCCACGTTCGGGTTCCTGGATGACCAATGTAAAAGTGGTATTGGGATTTTTAGAATTGGCGCTTGCATTTAAATTTTTATCGGTTGCCGACATGACCCAACACTGGGGTATCCTGGGATATGAAATTTTCATGGGTGCCTGGGTGATAATTTTTGCGTTGATGGCGCTGTATCTTTTGGTTTTATTAAATTTCCACACGACAGCGCAGTAAAAAAATTATCTCCAGCCCGATGGTTTTTTGCTTTGTCTTCTTTGGCTGCTACCATTTACCTGGCTACGGGATTTACATACAATAAAGACCTGCATTCATACAATGCGTTGAAGTTGATGAGCGGATTGGCCCCACCTTCAACTTATAATTATTTCTTACCGGCACCGGAGTTGAATGCGGAAATTAAAAGCAAATATCCGTCATTTACAAAATGTGCTAATAATCTGGATTGCTTTAAAAATTATCACGAGGGATTGGCCTATGCAAAAGAAGTACACAAACCCATGTTGGTTGACTTTACAGGATACGGTTGTGTCAATTGCAGAAAAACAGAAGAACACATTTGGGTTAATGATAAAGTGCGGCGACAAATCATGAAAGATTATGTGTTGGTGTCGTTGTATGTAGATGATCGTTCGCCACTCGAACAAGAGCTGTATTCAGCAGTGCGAAAAACGCCGATTCGAAATGTTGGAAATAAATGGGCTGATTTTCAAATTGTAAATTTCAATCAAAACAGCCAACCCTTATATGTATTGGTAAGTCCTAAAGAAGAAGTACTTGCAAAACCACGTGGTTATCGGGAAGGCATCGACAGTTATTCAGAATTTTTAAATTGTGGATTGGATGCATTCAGAAAGACAGAAGCGGTTGGAAGCAGGAATTAATTACGAATTACAGATTACGAATTACGAATTCATGGAGCAAAATGAATTTCCTAAATTAATAATTAATAATTAACCATTGAAATTATTGTCAGTGCTCTCCCCTCAAGCCTTAAACTCTTTAGCCTTTAGCCTTTTGCCTTTAGCCTTCTTCCTACTTTCTTGCCATCCTGTTAAATCACAAATCAGTTTTAACAACCAGGAAGAAGTAATTAAAAAACCGCTTGCAAAAATCCAGTTTGACTCCAGTACCTATCATTTTGGTGAACTGATCCAAGGTCAACTATTAAAGAAAGAAATATGGTTTACCAATGCGGGTACTGTTGATTTACAAATCGAGCTCATCACTGCTTGTGAGTGCACCACCCTAGATTGGACTCGATTGCCGATTGCTCCCGGTGCCCGATCTAAAATTTCAATTACCTACAACAGCAAAGACAAAGACGGTCCGCAGATTGTGGATGTGGAAGTAATCGCCAATACGGAACCTGCGTCGACCTATTCGAAATTTAAGTTGAACGTAAAGAAATAATCAAATAAATAAAAGTTTCTTAAGGAATTCTGTCTATGACATTTTCAAAAGAATAGCTTACGATCTTCTAATTTTCTTTTTTATATTGTTTAATTAAAATAGTAGTATCCAATATGCTTTTTCTTAGGCTTTTTTCATTGTCCTTATCAAGATGAATGTAAAGTGGTTGGACCTCAATGGGATCAAGTACTTCTTTATTTTCAACTTGACTTGATTTGCAAGCCAGAAAGTTAATAAGTATAACTATTTTAAAAATAATGTTCATAACTAAAATCCAATTAAACCTTGCATATTGAACATTTAAAATGCTTCTACAAAATTAAATATACTTGCCGGAATTAAATAAACTCCCAAAATGTTATTTAATATACGATATATCTCAGATCCATTCCAAGAATTTAGATCCTTTTGAATTTATTCAAATTTAAACTGAAAACCTGGAAACTGAATTGCTCATGAGACAGTTTGACGAGCCATTATCAAAAAAAGCCAATTTTCCCCTACCAGGTTCTTCTCATACTGATCCCAACTTGTACCCATACTGACCCGGGGTTGTTCCCATAATAATGGGTAAAAAACCGGCTGACACGCCTTTAGGTTTAACACAATTTGAGCTATGTGGAATTTCAGCTTAATGTAAAGCATCTAGGATCCCGGGAGTATCCATTCTTTATCTATTATTGAGCTAAGAATGATTAACGTAACAGCTTAATAGCTTAACAGCTTAACAGCTTAACAGCCTAACAGCTTAACAGCCTAACAGCCTAACAGCTTAACAGCTTAACAGCCTAACAACCCTCATTTCAAGCCATACTTTAAAATTAACTTATCCCACAGAATTTTACTAATATATACAAATATGTTACATAATATACTGATAATTAAATAAATACCTATTAATAATTCAAAATATTAATTACATTTTATTATATTCCTATCAGGGGAAACCCTGAATTTCTAAAAATTTTCTTAATGAAATTAGGATGCTACGGAAGCAAAGTGCTATTTTCGTGTCGTATTCTTCCCTTTGTTACTTTAGATCGTTCTGATCTAATGCCTCAATCACAGTGTCTGGTTTTGTCAGTGAATGGCTTTCCCAGATTTTGGTAAGCATTGAAAACTATTAAATATTATTATCATGAGGCATTTAGTACAATTTAAAGCATCCCCCGTAAACTACTGCTTGATGGTGGCATTATTATTAATGACTGCCTGTACTAAGGACGAATCTAGCGTAGTCATCAGCGAACTCAGTAAAACCAAACTGGAAAATGGCAAAATTGCCAATGACTGGATGGCTTTGAGCTTGCAGTTGACGTCCGAAACTCCTGGTTATACAGCACCCATCGCCAGCAGAGTGTATGCCTATTTAGGCCTTGCTATTTATGAAACCGTTCAATTAGGTATGGATCGCCAACCTAGCTTGCAGGGTAAATTAAATGGCCTTTCTAACAACAGCCTTCCAATTATTGCTGAAGGTGGAGAAGTGAGTTGGTCACTGGCTGTAAATGATTGCATGTATGCATTGTTTAATCATTTTTACAGAAATACAGCTCCGGCTGGATTGAGAAAAATCCAGGATTTGTATCAAACCAATGACATTGAGTTATCAAATACAGTGAACCCTGACATTGCTAGAAAATCCAGATTGTTTGGACAAATGATGGGCAAAGCTATTTATGAGTACTCCCTTACAGATGGACAAGATTTGGCTTATCTAAACAACTATCCTGTAAATTATACCCCCCCGCAGGGTCAGGGTTTATGGGCCCCCACTTCCAATCAAATTAAAAAACCACTCTTGCCTTATTGGGGAGAGGTTCGAAGCTTTGTGAAGGAATCTGAAGAAATTGATTTAAACACACCTCCTACGTATTCTAAATCTACCAGTTCTGTATTCTATGCCTACGCATTGGATGTAAGAAACAGAGTAAAAAATTTAGATGCCAATACCGTAAGTATGGTTAAGTATTGGAATGATGATCAGGACAATGCAATATCAGTTTCAGGCCATATGATGGCCATCCTGGTAAGCATTCTGAATAAAGAAAATAAAGACCTGGCTTTCACTGCAAAAGCATATGTGATGTTGGGGATTGGATTGCATGACGCAACCGTTGCTGCATGGAAAGTAAAATATAAATACAACATGCTTCGTCCGGAAACATACATCCGCGAAAACATCGATGCGGATTTTGAATCTTTAATCAGTTCACAGGCAACTCCGGAATATTCTGCTAGTCCATCTGCAGTAGCAATGACCAGTTCAGAAATTTTAAATGAATTGTTTGGTTACAATTATGCATTTACGGATCGTACCCACGAATTCAGAAAAGATATCAACGGTGCACCACGGGCTTATAAATCATTCCAGCAAATGGCGGATGAAATCAATATGTCCAGTTTGTATGGAGGAATCCACTATCGTTTTAGTCTGGAAGCCGGACAAAAACAAGGAACCTACATCGGCAAAACCATCAACAGTCTAACAATGTAAGTATAATAGGGCCCAAATTCTGACCTGAAATAGCTCCTCAAAAGGGAGCTATTTTTTTTGTCCTTTTCTAAAAATTATGGTTCTAATTTCTATATGGTTTATTAAAATAATATTCTACTTATTAGTTTTAATTCATTACAGGATCCCAAATTGATTTCGAAGAAGGTTTTTTTCTCGCACTATCTACTTTCTTTAATTTACATAATTTTCCAAATACGCTCAAGTTTTAATATTCTAATTTGGTGGATTGACCAAAACACTTATATTTATAATAAAATAATCAACATGAGAGTTATAATTCGCCGTATTTCAGATAACCTTAAGGGTATTTTCATTACTAGCTTTATCTGTTTTCAAGTATTCTTGACAGGGGCCTATGCACAAAATGTTTGTGATAATTTGCAATGTAATCAAAACGTAAAATTTAGTGTCGAATTTGGAAAATCCTATCCTATAAATGCTTCAAAATTGTTGATCAAAGGATTTTGTTATGACCGAAATTATAAATTGGAATACTTAAGTAAAGGCGTTTTATATCCTTTGGATACTTTAACATACGATTTACCTCCTTTTCTCAAATATCATCTAACTGACTTGTCTAATGGAAATGATTGTTGGGGTTTCATTACTTTAAATAGGGTGGGTTGTGGAGTTCCATTTAATCCAATTCGCGGAACTAAATCCTATAATTTATTCTGTTACGAATCCAGTAATGTAGATGATATTGGTTTTAATATTCCAGATAGTGTAACGTTAATTAAAACAAGCGATAAGAATTTTGTAGCAGTCAATTGGGCAGCTTGAGGGGCAGTCAGGATTGATATTATAAAGGAAACTACTATTTATGGAAGTTGTGATTCAGCATACCAACATATTATCTATCGTACCTGGAGAGTAACCAGTCCAGATAACCGCCAATTTGAATTTAAAGATACCATTACGGTTTCTTATTGGGATTTGGATTCTACCTATGTTTTGCCTAATTATAATGGAATAGATAATCCGATTTTTGATTGCAGGGATTCCTGGAAAAGAGGCAGAAACGGCAATCCGGATGGCTCTTTGAGTTTTGAGAAAGCCTATCGAAATTGTCAAAATTTAGGCACTAACTATTCTGATGATACACTTTCTATTCAACCGGAAGGATGTCATCGGATTTTGGAATTAAAAAGAAATTGGATCATACTCGATTGGTGTAAGGGCGAGGCGATTTATCCTTCACAACTGGTTTATGTGCGATGTTACAACGACAGTATAAATCCTGTAGCTCTCTGTAAATCTGGAATCATTGAATTCCAATTAAATCAAAACAATGTGTTGACCCTTAATGCAGACGAACTTTTACAAGATGCTACCGATAATTGTGGATTAGCTCAAACCAGTTGGGATGAAGCCGGATTCATCCAATCAAAACAATTTGGATTGGCGGATACCGGAAAAATTCTTGATTTGAAAGTATGGGTCTATGATTCATCCGGAAATAAAACTTCTTGCGATGTGCAACTTAAAATTCTACCCAATCTAATGGTAGGAACAGAAAATAAAAAGACACCAGACAAGTTGGCATTTTATTTTGCACCCAATCCAGCTACGGGTCCGGTTGAAGTATTTATTAGTTCAAAAAACAAGCTACAGGGAACATTTAGTTTTTATAATCAATCCGGAATCAAATTACTTAACATTCCTGTAGATTTTAAAAATCAAAATGGTTGGAAATTTAATATAGATGGAAGTTTACAACTCAAACAAGGAATGTATTATGGGGCGTATCAGGATGGGCAGTATTCTATAATAATTAAGTTGGTGATACTTTAATAAGAAGTGTTCTCTGTTAGAATCTCAATCGCTCTCACTTCCCAAACCAAGGGTTTAAACCCTTGGTTTGGGAAGTGGGAGCGATTGAATTTTATTTTACCACACTGCCCAAGTACCAATCTTCCTTGGCACTGATAAATGTCAATCGGCCATCGGCATCTTCCGCCATTAGGATCATGCCATTGGAGTCTATTCCTTTTAATTTGCGGGGAGCGAGATTTGCTAAAAAAACGACTTGACGGCCGATAATTTCTTCTGGTTTGTAATATTCAGCAATGCCGCTTACAACAGTTCGTTTTTCGAAACCTAAATCTATTTCAAGCTTCAATAGTTTATCTGCTTTGGCTACTTTTTCTGCAGCAATAATTTTTGCAGTGCGCACATCAACTTTGGCAAAGTCATCGTAGCTGATGGTTTCTTTTAATGGCAAATGTTTTGATTCCATAATGGTTTCAGAATTTATTGGTATCGTTTGATTTTCGCTGTGGTGAAGTTTGTCAATTTGTTTTTGAATGAGTTCGTCATCCAGTCGTGTAAATAAATACTGCGCTTCCTCAATTTTATGACCGGCTTCAATGATAAATTCACCTTCAGCAATTTTTGTGAGCATATCTTCCAATTCGCCGCTTGCGTTTAGATTCGGAAGATTCAACATCTTTCGAAGTTTAATGGCCGTAAATGGTAAAAATGGTTGCATGGTCATACTCAATGCAGCAACATAATGCAGGGCTAAATTCATAACTACTTCAACCGTTTCAGGTTGAGATTTTTGTATTTTCCAGGGTTCGTTATTTTGTAACAATTGATTTCCGGCAGTACAAATATCCATGAGTGCTTTAAGTGCAGCGCGAAAATCGTATTCCCGGATGTGTTGATTAACTTCTTGAATTAAATCAAACAAATAAATTAATTCAGCATCGTGAAAGCCACCCAATTCATCTCCTGCAACGCCTTCAATTATTTCATCAGGATCAAAATCAGGAACCACTCCTTTGTAATATTTGTGAGTAAGTGATAAGACCCGGTGAATAAAATTGGATAAATTATTTACCAATTCATTGTTGTGTGCATCTTGAAAACCTTTCCAGGTAAATTCGCTGTCTTTTTGTTCCGGCATATTTTTAATCAAATAATACCGAAGCGAATCTTCTAAACCCGGAAGTTCTTCTAAAAATTCATGAACCCATACCGCCCAATTTCTGGAAGTGGATATTTTATTCCCTTCCAAATTCATAAATTGGTTGGCGGGCACATTGCTGGGTAAATTGTATCCACCATGCACTTTGAGTATTGCCGGAAAAATGATACAGTGAAAAACGATATTGTCTTTTCCTATAAAGTGAATCAATTCAGATTCCGGATCTTTCCAATAAGATTCCCAGTCTTTATGTTGTTCTTTTGCCCATTGTTTGGTAGAAGAAATATAACCAATGGGTGCATCCATCCAGACGTATAATTTTTTTCCTTCAGAGCCTGGTATTTCTTTGGGTACATCCACACCCCAATCCAGATCACGGGTCATTGCTCTTGGTTGCAGGCCCCCTTCGATCCAGGATTTACATTGACCCAGTACGTGATTTTTCCATAGATCCGGATCGTGATGTTCTTGACCATCCAGGGTGCCATTTACGATAAAATCTTTGATCCAGTTTTCATATTCATCCAGTGGAAGATACCAGTGTTTGGTTTTGCGTTTTTCTGGAGTTTCTCCGCTGATCACACTTTTTGGATTGATGAGATCGGTAGGATTCAAAGAGCTGCCACAGTTTTCACATTGATCACCGTATGCATTTTCGTTGCCACATTTTGGACAGGTACCCACAATGTAGCGATCTGCTAAAAACTGTTGGGAACTAAGGTCATAAAATTGTTCGGATTCTATTTCGCGAAATGCTCCTTTATTGTAAAGATTCAGAAAAAATTCTTGTGAAGTTTGATGATGCAAAGGATCTGAGGTCCGATGGTAGTAATCAAAAGAAATTCCAATCCCATGAAATGTTTTTTGAAATAACTCATGATAGGTATTGATAATTTCAGAGGGTGTTTTTTTTTCTTTAAGAGCCCGCATGGTTATGGCGGCCCCGTGTTCATCTGATCCACAAATGAAGACAATATCTTTACCCATCAATCGCTGAAACCTAACATAAATATCAGCAGGCAGATACGCACCACAAAGATGGCCCACGTGCAAAGGCCCGTTTGCATAGGGGAGTGCAGCAGTAACCAAATGACGTTTGAATTGGATCATCCTTGTTTTTAACAAATTCGAACAAAGATAAACTTCTGGTCTTATATATAGAATTTTTATATATAGACCCAAAGGATGCTGAGAATCCTGGTCCGGGAGCTATTAATTCAGGAATTAAACTATTTTTGCCGAGCTGGAATTTAGAATGCCGAAGTGGTGAAATTGGTAGACACGCACGTTTCAGAGGCGTGTGTTCGCAAGAACGTGCGGGTTCGAGTCCCGCCTTCGGCACAAAAATAGTTCGAGCGCTTACAAGCAAAGCTTGAAAGCGTGCCGACATCCAATAGAAGGAAGCTTCTTTATGAGGATGTTTGCATTGGATCGTCGGCGTCCCGCCTTCGGCACAAAAATAGTTCGAGCGCTTACAAGCAAAGCTTGAAAGCGTGCCGACATCCAATAGAAGGAAGCTTCTTTATGAGGATGTTTGCATTGGATCGTCGGCATCCCGCCTTCGGCACAAAAATAGTTCGAGCGCTTACAAGCAAAGCTTGTAAGCATGCCGACATCCAATAGAAGGAAGCTTCTTTATGAGGATGTTTGCATTGGATCGTCGGCATCCCGCCTTCGGCACAGGTTCAAATGGTGACGAAGCTTTACTTGTCAGCATGCCGGCATCCAGTAGAGTGAAGTTGCTGTTTAAAGAGCATAACATGGGATCGTCGGCGTTTGGACTTTAGCTCAAACCCAGTATTTATTGGGTATTGAGTGCATTTTAATTCTTAATTCTTCATTTTTAATTAAAAACCATCCATTGACATGAAATTTCCAATCGGTTCTTTTAGTTGGGCGGATTTAACAGTTGAAAAAGCGCCTGAAATCAGAGATTTTTACGCCGCCGTCGTAGGCTTTACATTTTCAGAAATCCCCATGGGCAATTACAGTGATTATTGCATGAATTCTCCGGATGATGGACAAACCAAAACCGGAATTTGCCATGCACGGGGAGGAAATGCCAATTTGCCACCCATGTGGTT
This sequence comes from Saprospiraceae bacterium, assembly GCA_016712145.1. Lineage (NCBI taxonomy): Bacteria > Pseudomonadati > Bacteroidota > Saprospiria > Saprospirales > Saprospiraceae > Saprospiraceae bacterium. Next base: position 1,735,227 of record JADJRO010000001.1, on the reverse strand, counting down.
AATCTACTTTTATGTCCGTGATCTGGATGCCAGTTTAGAGAAATTGAAGGAGTTGGGTGGATCGGTTCTCACTGGACCCAAGTCTTATGGCGGGACTGCTCGTTATGCAGTTATTAAGGATCCGGCAGGAGCTTGTTGTGCTTTGTTTCAGGAGTAGTAATTGAAATGTCTTTGCATTTTAGCCTAAGCATTACATTTTAATAAATTTCTTAGTGTGGTTTTTAGTACCATGAAATACATTGACTATGTATAATCCTTTAGTTAAAAATCCTACATCAATAGTAATTTGGTATTCTGTATGATTTTGTAAAAAGGATTGTTCTAGAAGTATTCGTCCTTGTAAATCATAAATTTTAATAGCATCAAATTGGCAGGTATTGAAATTTAATTTTATGTTTTCGTTTGCTAAAGTTGGAAAAATTGAATATTCAAATGCATGTGGGAGTATGTTGTCAATAATTAGTTCCCGAGTAAAAGCACTGTACTCTTTAAAATCAACTTTTGCTTTATACCTACCGTTTTGATTTGGAATGATAAAATTGTTTGATGTTACACAAATTAATTGATCGTTTAAATACCAATGATAGAGCTTGCCTTTGTTGACAAAAATGGTATCTCCAACTATTCTGACCAGGGCTTCCGGTTTGTCATACATCATTTGTAAATCCATAATGGCTGGTTTACAAAATTGTTCAATCGTTTTTTTAAGCGCACCATTTTTAATATCAATTACTGCATATTTGTAACTGTCGTTTTGTGCCCAATAGGGTACAATATAGTTTCCATGGATATGATCAACTACGGCCATTTGTGCATTTACAATTCCTTTATAATCCGGAATTTTAGTCAAGAGCCTTTTGGTTCTATAACAATCCGAACTGACAAAAATCGAACCTAATATAACAGAATAAATTTCATCGGTCAATATATTTGGATTAAATGCATTTTCTTGTCTTGAATATATTTTACATTTTGTATTGCCGGATTTACAATCAATTACTGCGAGATACCCTTCGGGAGTTAAATAATGATATTCATTAATTTGAGGTAAATAACAACGAACATGTCCAAATATTCTTGCATTTAAATTAAAAACTTTGGACAGTTTGACTGGAATCAAGTTGGAAAGAGCTAAAGAATAAAAACTTCCTGATTTAATATAGTATAACTTCTCTTCAAATGGATCGTATTCCATTTCACCTGTATAAAAATTTGCAGATTGGATTTCAAGCGTTTGCAAATCGATTATATGAAAATTTCCGATACGATCCGGCAAACCACCGCTAAAAAAGTAACGGCCATTGTATCGATCAATCGCAGCAAAAAAATTTAGATTAATAAAGGGTCTTTTGGAAAATGCTATCAACGAATCACAGGTTTTATTTTCCAAATCAATGGAAACAAAATACCGGTCCATAAATCCATAAATTTTTTGGGAAGTACCTTCAAGGCAAAAACCAAAAATTATAAGGTACAAGTACAAACATCGTTGTGTCCGAAAATGAAAAAAAATATAATTTAAATTCAGCATTAAATTTATTTTCGCTTTAGTATTAGAATAAAGTTGTAGATTGACCAAAATTAATTCAATCCCATTTCATCAATTTTTCGATTTTAAAAACTCTTCCTTGTTCTAATATTTTAACAAAATATACACTTCTCGAAAAATTACCCAACTCAATCCCATTACTCCCCTCATACAATCTCTGAGATAATACCAATTTTCCATTGAGATCAAACAATTCAAGTAGCATATTTTCAGGATTATAATCCAAAACATTTACGATAAAATATTCTTTACAGGGATTTGGCAATATTTCGATTTTGATTTACATTCAGGGTCTTACAAAGTGTATCTGCTCCATTTTTATTCTTAGCGATTAGACATACATCATAGACTCCTTTTTGACTGTATCGATGCAAAGGATTCTGTAAAGTACTCACCATCCCATCCCCAAAATTCCATTCCCAATCGGTGACTTCATAGGCACTCAAATCAGTAAATTCGAAATTTAAATAATCTGACGTATCTTGATCATGTCGCCACCATGCCCAGGGGATATTGTCTATTCCCAATGTATCACAAGTGCTTCCATCTAAAGGTCCAAGTCGATAATTTGGCATATTGGGTATGCCATAACCCCTAATGTCTTCAATGCGAAACTGTTTGACTTAGGAAGACAGGCTATGCCTTTTTCATTTGGTTTATTGATTCGATGCATAACAAAATTACTGTATGCATTAGAGATGTAGATTCTGCCATCAGGGCCTAATTGATGTAGATTATATTGTGATCCCCAAGCTGTTTGACTTTCTATCGTGTCTATTAAATCAAGAAAGCTAAAAGATTCAGGATCCTGTAGATCGAATTGGTATAGATTCTTTTGTTCACTGTAATATAAATATCTAGAATTTGGAGAAAAACTTATACCAGAAAAACTTGAAGTTGGAAAATTTCCCATCCTAATAAATTCAAGATTTCCATTACATCGATCAAACTTATATAGTTTAATGTACAAACCTTCTGAGAATGTAATTGCATCTAATAAAGCAAAATACTCACCATTTGGAGAGAATACAGCTTGACCATATCCTTCTTTTACAGTTGGGCCAACATTTTGAGTGCCAATAAAAATAATTCCTTCAGTTGTTAATAAATACTTATAAAATAAATTCGTATTTAATTTATTGAGAATAATCCACCAATCTCTTCCATTGGCATGCCTACTTGCTGTAAGGCATCCTTCATTTAAAGTATCAAAAACAATAGTATCTTGTTTAAAAACTTTATTATTAATTTTATTAATTTCTAAATATTTTAAATCTTGAATGAAAAATATAGGCGAGTTTAATATTAAATTAATATAAATTAAATAGCAAATAGAGTCTGATTTTGGTTTTTCTAAGAACAATGCACCTTGGTTTGCATGTAGCCCATCCCAATACTTAATTCCCAAATTTGTAGCTCCTGCTACTTTTTTAAAATTGGCATCTTCTACATCATACCCATTAGTATAGTATAATAAATTTCCATCTTTATCAGAAATGGATGCATTGGTTTCAAAAATAACCATCTTTCCTTGAGCAGCAAAACTAACTGTTGGATTTCCGCTATTAAAATCTACTAAAGTAGTTCCAAATTTAGGGTCCCCTTTGCCTCCATCATATCCAAAAACCCAATTAAAATCATACCGCTGACTAAAGCCAGCGGTATGATTTAATAAACTAAGGATAAATAATATGGTTCTTGTTATTCCACGCATTCGATCAATAATTTTTTTAAGATGATATTGCCATTTAAATATTCAATCTTCAAAAAGTAAATGCCACTTTTAAGATTGATTGTACTTAAATTAATGAAATTTAATGATTTCGCATTTAGCTCACTTTGAATATTTCGACCATGAATATCTAATACCTCAATTTTGAGAATGGGTGTCTCGTTATTTAAATTTCCAATTATTTCCCACCCCTTGGTAGGATTAGGGTATTTTTTGATTCCATTCTCAAAGTCGATATTTTTAGAATTGTATATCGCCTGGCATTAAAAATATTGAGTACTTCATAAAAATACATTTTAGGTTAATAAATAATTCATTCCATTCAAATGCGCATTTTAATTTAGCAAACTAGCTAAATGACGCAATTGATTACCTTAAAATTTTGAATAATTTATAGGATCAAAATATTGAAATCTTGACGGGTGTGATTGTGTTACAAAAATATAATACGCAACAAGTAAACTCCAAATATTTTGTGTTAAAATTTTCAATTCAGATGAAAAATCAAGGTATACCCTGATTGCAAACTAAGGGTTTACCCTGATTATATAAATAATTGTAATATGACATTTGTATTTTTTTGGTATTACTAAAGCATTGTAAATTATCGTATCCCAATTTTTAAACTAATAAACTGCTACATCAAAACATTACAGAATTGCAACATTGATTCATTTCCTACAGACTTAAGACTTCTTCTCTAAAGACTAAAAATGCAGCATTGCATTATTTTATCGTCTCGAATAATTCGGTGATTCTTTGGTAATCGTAATATTGTGAGGATGTGATTCATTGATGCCACTGTTCGTGATGCGTACCAATTTGGCTTTTTGTAAATCCTTGATGGTTTTAGCACCCACATAACCCATGCTGGCACGCAGTCCACCAATGTATTGCACCATGACTTCTGATACCGAACCTTTAAAAGGAACTCTTCCTTCGATGCCTTCTGGAACCAACTTTTTAATATCATCCTCTACATCTTGAAAATAGCGATCCTTACTACCCAATTGCATGGCTCCCAATGAACCCATTCCCCGATAGACTTTAAATTTTCGTCCTTCATAAATGATGGTTTCTCCCGGGGCTTCTTCTGTGCCGGCAAATAAAGACCCTCCCATAATCGTATGCGCTCCGGCGGCCAATGCTTTTGGAATGTCACCTGTATATCGAATGCCTCCATCAGCAATGATTGGAATTCCTTTTTTCTGGATGGCTTTTGCAGCTAATGCAATTGCTGTCAACTGTGGTACACCTACACCGGCTACAATTCGGGTTGTACAAATACTGCCCGGACCGACGCCTACTTTCACCCCATTGACCCCGGCAGCAACCAAGGCCAGGGCGGCTTCGCCGGTTGCAATATTGCCTCCGATGATTTGAAGGGACTTGAATTTTTTACGCACTTGTTTAATCATTTGCAATACCCCTTGAGAGTGCCCATGGGCGGTATCAATGCAAATGACATCCACATCTACATGAACCAGGGCTTCAATGCGATCCATGGTGTCTTTGCTGATACCTACTGCAGCGCCGACCACCAAGCGTCCTAAATTGTCTTTACAGGAATTTGGAAAATTCTCCAGTTTCATAATATCCTTGTAGGTGATCAATCCAATCAGGGTACCGTCTTTTTTGACTACCGGTAATTTTTCAATTTTGTGTTTTTGTAAAATGGATTTGGCCTGATTGAGTGTGGTTCCTGCCGGCGCCGTGATCAAATGTTCTTTGGTCATGATTTCTTTAATCGGCCGATTGGGATGTGCTTCAAACCGAAGATCCCGGTTTGTCAAAATACCAATTAGTTTATGGGCCTCGTCGATGATCGGAATGCCTCCAATACGATGTTGCGACATCAGCAATAAGGCATCACTGACTTTTGCTTTGCTGTCTAAAGTGACCGGATCAATGATCATTCCGCTTTCTGACCGTTTTACACTCCGTACTTGCCTGGCCTGGGCTTCAATGCTCATGTTTTTATGGATGATTCCGACTCCGCCGGACTGTGCCATAGATATGGCCATGTCTTTTTCGGTGACTGAATCCATGGCTGCCGATAAGATGGGAACATTAATTTTAATGTCTGTGGTTAAACGACTGCTAATGTCCGTATCCCTCGGGAGTACATCCGAATAAGCTGGTACTAATAAGACATCATCAAATGTAAGCGCTTCCTGAATCGGAAACTGATTGGTAAAGAACTGGGTTTCCATGTGCAAAGATATAACTTTGTGCGGATTCTAAAAATGATCAGGTGATTAAGGTGTTTGATGACAAAGCTTTTATGAAAATGGCCCTGGATGAGGCTAAAAAAGCAATTGCAGCCGGAGAAGTCCCAATTGGTGCGGTCATTGTTTACAAGCAACAGATTTTGGCAAAAGCCCACAATCAAACCGAATTACTAAAAGACGTAACTGCCCATGCTGAAATTTTAGCCATCACGGCAGCTTCGCAACATGTAAACAGTAAGTATCTGAAAGATTGTACCATTTATGTAAGTCTCGAACCCTGCCCCATGTGCGCTGCGGCCCTCCGGTGGGCCCAAATCGGTCGACTGGTCTATGCAGCAGAAGATGAAAAAATGGGTTACATGCGATTTGGAAACGGCCTGCTTCATCCTAAAACTAAAATAGAATTTGGATTGCTTCGAACGGAAAGTAGCGAAATGCTCAGCGCATTCTTTAAAGCAAAGCGAAAACCCAAATAGGATCTCATGAATTAAGAGATTGATTTGACTCATCAAAAAATCTGTTAAATAAAATAAAACATTTTTTCAAATTAGGTTAAATAGTTTTAAAGTTTCCGAGTCTAATAACTATTTAACATACCTTCGGTAAAATGAAATCTATGAAACCAGTATTGTTCTTTTTTGCAGGACTCTTCCTGATCGGAATGTCTTGTTCACCCAGTTTAAGTCCATTCACCCAAAAATTGTATGATGACTATCATTGGAATGCAGATGATTTAAAGCAAATTCAATTTTACATTTCAGATGACATTGTATTGCGTCGCAAAGCCAGTGAAGGGGAAACCAAAATCCAAAATGGAAAAATTAAAACCATCAATGGTGAAAAAATTGAAGAATTGATTTTTAAAAGGGGCACCCCTTGCGTATATTTATTTTCACCAAAAGAAGAACGCTTTGCAATCAGTTTTGAGCAAGCAGATCCTCCACGGTATTTAATGTTTGGACCCAATCCAAAATACAGCAACCGCTACGTCATTTTGGCAAAAGAATGGGATCGAAATCGGGGGACCATCACCTATGAAGGATCGGAATGGTATACAACCACAGAATCTGCTTATGCTTGTTTATTAATTGACATCAAACGGGCGACCAGTGTTCAAAGAAAATCAACGGTTGTAAAAGGACAAAAAGTAGGGGAGTAATTCCATCCTTTTTTGTAAATTTTAATAATTCATTCTTAAATGACTTATTTAAATTTTTCAGCCAAACTTTGATCGCGGCTAAATAAATCCAGCGTACCATTTTCTAATTTTAGTACACCACGTGGACAAACAGCTGCGCAAATGCCACATCCAACGCATGAAGCGCGCACGATGTTTTTTCCATTTTGTGCATACGAACGTACATCGATACCCATTTCACAATAGCTCGAACAATTGCCGCAGGATATGCATTGTCCGCCATTGGTTGTAATGCGAAACCTGGAAAAGAATCGTTGTTGGATGCCAAGGATTGCTGCCATCGGACAACCAAAGCGACACCACACCCGGCTACCCATTAGGGGATAAAAACCGACACCGATTACTCCGGAAAATGCAGCACCAATTGCAAATCCATACACGGAGCGGATCTTTGCAGTTGAATATCCATAAAGGGTTTCTTCACCCGTTAAGTAGGTATATATTACACCGTAAGTCATTACAATTACAAAAACTAAAATGGAGTAGATTAAAACACGCTCCATGTTCCAGGCTGTTTTTGATTTATTTGAAAGTTGACGAAAGGAATCGCCGGCTGTTTCTGCAAGTCCGCCGCAACCGCAAATCCAGGAGCAATACCAGCGTTTACCAAATAGAAAAGTAAGGATGGGAGATCCTGCAATAATCATTAAGATACCGCCCATTAACATATAATATCCAATTTCACCCTGTGATAATAGTTGATCAATATGCCAGCCATCAAAGAAATAATAGTTCAAAGGCCAAATGTTTTTAAAATCGTGATAGGGTAAATTCATGCGCAACATCAGTTCAGGCAATATAAACGCAAAGGCAGTTTGAAAAAACATAACAGAAAGTGTTCGCAATATTTGATAGCGACTGTGTCTGTACTTTATTATAAATTTAATTCCAAAGAAAAAAATGGCCCAGGTATATAACACCCCATAAACAAACCATTGACTGGCGGGCTGATTTTTTATATAATAACTGAGTGGATCAAAAAATGCAATGAAACCCGTATTGCCTTTTACATCAAAACCCAAATAAGCTGGAAACCAATACAGGATACAATAAAACACGGTGAGCATGCATGCCAATAACCAGGCAAGCCATTTTCTGGAACTGACGGATTTAAACCAAACACCGTCATTTTTAATTCCTGCAGGTTTGCCCCAATACAAACTCAAACAGTATAAAATAAATCCGGCTGAAATATAAGATAAGGCATGTAGGATATAATTGAGATTATTGTATAAGATTTTATTACAAGCCAGGATGATAAGTGTGATTCCAAAAAGAATAACTCCAATCGCAGTAATTTGAATTAAATCACGATGGGTGAAACCAATTTTATTCAAGAGTAATTTCATTTGTTATTGCTTTTTAGAGCGTTTAAAAAATCTGAGTACACTGTCAAAAGAACCCCGTGATCTTAAATAGGAAGCTTTGCCAAATTCTATATTAAATTTTTTCATATACCGCCTCGCAATTCCTTTGTAAAATTCGGGTTCAAAAAAAGCCATTCGAATGGTTGAAACTACAGTTTCAAGCATCATTTTTTGGCTAATCCATTTTTCACAAACATCCTGACGAAATCGGTATCCCATCAATAAAAATCCTTTCACTACTTTGGTATCATGATCATAGGTGATTCGAATGCTTTGTCTGCCATTGGGCGATTCCAAATGTAAGCTGTTCAAGGGGTAATGAATTTGTGCGGGAACAAATCCGTAAACCTGATATTCAATGTCAAAAAATTTAGCTGAATTGTACCAGATGATTTGTTGATACGCAGTAGGTTCTTTGCAAATATGATGTGCGAGCGTTTTACCCATAGCCCGGGCGATGTACCATGCTGTTTCGATAGCTTTTCTGCCTAAGATTGGTTTTCGAAGTTGTGCACAATCTCCGATAGCATACACATGCTCGATATTGGTTTCAAGGAAATCATTTACAAGAATCCCCTGATCACATTCGAGCGTTGTATTTTGAACACACTCGATATTTGGTTTAACCCCAACAGCGATTCCAACAAAGTTGCAGGCTATTTCGTGTCCATTACTGGTGACAACCGCTCTCACACGACCCAAATCATCTGATAAGATTTCGGTTACTTGAGTTTCTAGGTGTAAATCAACGCCATGGTCCTGAATGTGCCTGGTAATCATACGAGCTTCGTCTTCCGGAAGTACCTGCGCCCAATAATCAGATTCACGAACCAACATGCAAACGGGTATTTTACGTGAACTCAACATTTCCGCCAATTCGATCGCAATGAGTCCGCCACCGATGATCACTGCCTGTTGAATCGAAGGTGTCAATTTTTCGATATGCTCCAAATCCTGTTTGTAATACAAACTACAAACCCCTTCCACTTGATTCCCTGGAATTTCGACCGTTTTGGAATTGGAGCCAGTTGCCAGGATTAAACGATCGTAAGCAAGCGGCTTTTCATTTTCAGTATGTACACATTTGGAGTTAAAATCAATGGACAAAACCTTGGTATGCAGTAAATCGATTCCGTTTTTGCTGTAAAAATCATGCGGATAGGGTTCAATATCTTTCCATCGCAAATGCCCCATATAGACATACATCAAAGCTGTACGAGAGAAAAAATAGGCTGATTCTGAGGATATTACACAAATTTTAACCTCGCTGAGTTTACGCAACTCGCGTGCGGCAGTTATTCCCGCAATGCCATTTCCGACTATTACAATTTGCTCCATTTCCTTTTCTGCCAATTTTTCTTTGGATTTATACCAAAATGCTAATTACGAAAAATACTGTAATTTGTTAAATTTCAAAATTAATTGGAATAATAATATAATTTTGTTGCCTTTAAACCTTATTCCACAACAAAACAATTCCATATGAAACAAATTTACATTCTTGTTTTCTTAGGAGTTTTGGCAAGTTCTATCGCATACAGTCAGGCTCCCCGCCGTGTTTTAGTAGAAGAATTTACCCAGGCTTCTTGTCCACCCTGTGCAGTTTACAATCCGGGATTCCATAAAATAATATTTACACCCGGCAATGAATCAAAGGTGACCTTATTGTGTTACCAGACCAGTTGGCCAGGTTCAGACCCAATGAATTCTCAAAATCCGACCGATGTACAAAGTCGTGTTACCTATTATGGTGTGAATGCAGTACCCGATTGTTTGGCAGATGGAGGCGTAACCCAGGCAGGTGCCCCCATTTTTCATGGAAATATTGCAGATTTTACTCAAGGGATAATCAATACCAGATCGGTTGTAACCAGTCCGGTAGAAATTACTGTTAATCATGAATTGGCAACCAAACTGGATTCTGTTACCATGACAGTAAGTGTTAAAAATGTAAGTGCCAATGTATTGCCTGCAGAATATACCATGCACGTAATTTTAATTGAGAAAGTGGTTGAATTTCATATTCCACCAGGTACCAATGGTGAGTTAGAATTTTATTCAGTAACCCGTAAAATGGCTCCAAATGCTTCTGGTACTAAATTAACAGCAATCGATCCAGGAGCAAGTTTGGATTATACCTTTAAAATTGCCATTCCAAGCTATATCTACAACTTGAGAAACTTAGGAGTCATTGCTTTTGTGCAGCATACTGCAAAAAAAGAAGTGATTCAATCAAACGAAAGTTTTCCAAAAGCAATTCCAGGTGCAAGTACCTATGTTGATTTAGGAACCTCAGCAACCTTATCAGGTTTTTCTGGTATTTGTGATAATAACATAGCTTTTAAAGTTGATTTTGAAAACCTGGGTACAGATACAATTCGTACCTTATCAGTTGATTTGATGATCAATAACGTAAAGAAAACCGGACAAACCAATTTGGCAGTAAATATTCCTGCTGGTGGAACTGGATTTTACGAATTTAAAAATGTAAACATTACACCTGGTAAAGCTCAAGTAAACTACCGAATTAACAATGTAAACGGTGCAAGTAAAGACATTGACAAACTGAACAATACCGGTCCACACAGATTTTTATATACAGTTGATCCAACTCCATTTACAGAAGAATTGCACGAATCATTTGAAGTAAGTGCACGCGGTGTCATTCCAATTCATAATTATGTTGAGAATTATTCTACCATGCGTGTATATCCTGCAGATAAAGCATTTTTTGGAGCACCTGAAGAAATTGGAGCCTTTGGAAATTCTGTGTATTCATTATTCTGGGATTTTTATTTCGGACCAGAAAATACAGAAGTAGGTTATTTCTTTGACAAAGTAAACTTAACCAATAGCAAAAACACAGCGTTTATGATGAGCCGTGCATTTGCTACCAAAAATAGTGAAGCAGTAAGTCTGATTGTTGAAGCATCTAAAGATTGTGGAGCCAACTGGACAACGATTTATTCCAAAGTAGGTGATGAATTGGCTACCGTTGCGCCAATACCCGGTACTTATTTTGCACCGAGTTCAGCAGATTGGATCCGGGATACAACAGACATCAGCCAATTTGATGGAGAAGCGGAAGTAATCTTCCGATTAAAAGGATTTAATCCTGCTGGTGGTTCCAATTTATTATTCCTGGACGATATCGATATCGCGCCTTTAACTCCGGTTGGTGTTGAGGATGCAGGAATTTTAACCAGAATGGAAGTATTCCCGAATCCTGTGAAAGATCAAATCAATCTTCAGGTAAATTCACAGGAAAAAGCAACAGCAAGCATTCAATTGTATGATGTTCATGGAAAAATGATCAGCATGCTAGACAGATCGCTGAACTTGTTTGCTGGTGAAAACCAAAAATCTTACAATGTTTCTGCTATACATGCAGGCGTATATAATTTGAAAGTTGTTACAGACAAAGGGGTTAGAAACCACTTTATTCAAATTCAATAAAATACATGACATAAAAGGGAGTTTTAGAGTTCCCTTGAATTTAAAAAAGCCGGTTTCTTTGAAATCGGCTTTTTTTATGTGTTTCAATGAAATTCACGAATTTCCTTTCAAAAAAAAGCCCTTTGAATTCATACTAAAAAAGTATATCTTTACAGATTAATGCTAAGCTTCAGGCCTATGAAATATATATACTTGACAATCAGTTTATTATGTGTTCAAATGCTGTCAGCTCAATCGGCAAAGGTGAGTGTTAACCCTAACCCAAACACCATTTTTTTTGTCCCTGACATGAGCGATCACAATGCGCATGGTAAAATGAAGAACCGCACCAATGCAACCCTTAACGTGCTTTGGACCCGTCAAATTGCTATGTTGCCAAGCGGCTGGAGTACTTACATATGCGATGCAAACAACTGCTACGCAGATTTTGTGGATAAATGTCCTTATAACAATCCCAATGTTATAAAAGCCAATGATTCTGCAACCCTAGATGTGCATATTTTTGATGACGGCAACATGGGTGAAGCGCATATCATCATGTGGGTTTATGAAAAAGAAGACACACTGAATAAGTTTAGAGCAGACTATTCTTTCAATAAAATTGTATCAAATAAAGACGTTAAAAATATAGCTATTAAAGTCTATCCAAATCCGGCATCCAATTCATTTTCAGTTGAATTTAACACCGGACTTACCAGAGTCGATTTATACTCTATATTAGGTAAAAAAGTAACTTCATATCCTGCAATTCAAAAAGGCTATTATGATATCAGCTGGTTAGATGATGGGCTTTATTTTGTAAAATTGATTGGTCCTAATGACCAGATGTTGCGCACCATCAGACTTCAAAAACGTTCTTACAAGCCCTAATTCATTGAATTAGAGGATTCTATAGGATCTGCATCCGTACAAAATACATTTCAAGCAGGGTATTCAACAAAATTCCTGGGTGTTTCTGACAATCTGATGTGAATGTCTAAGTGCTCTGAAATTACTTTTCGAAGAATTTCATAAATCAATATGCATATATTTTCTGCAGTTGGAACCCTGGATTTAAATTCTGGCAAATCCATGTTCAGATTTTTGTGGTCAAAATACAATTCGACATGCTGCTCTAAAATTTCCTTCAAGGTTTTCAGATCCATGAGGATTCCAGTTTCCGGATCCAATTCACCACTTATTTTGACATCCAGTTCGTAATTGTGGCCATGAAAATTAGGATTGCTGCAGATTCCAAAAATACTGCGGTTTTTCTCATCAGACCATTCAGGTTTATAAAGTCTATGGGCTGCATTGAAGTGGGCTTTTCTGATTATTGAAATTCGCATGGTGTGAAATTTAAACAAAAGTAAGAAGTTTCTAAAAAGCCTTGTTTTAATCGTCCAAAAGCACGGAAAATACTATCATTTGTGCTTAAGCGCCGTTATATTTGCGCCAATTATAATGGCCGTATGGAGGCACAACACGTACCTTTTGACTATATACCAATCTTAATCCAGTTGCTAGTTGCAATGGGTTTTGTTGTAATTACCTTAATTGGAACGCATTTATTGGGTCCAAAGCGGTCCGGAAAACGCAAAGATGCCAGTTTTGAATGTGGTTTAGATGCTGTAGGAAATGCTCGAAGCCCTTTTTCGATTCGATATTTTATGACAGCCATCTTGTTTGTACTGTTTGATGTGGAAATTATATTTATGTATCCCTGGGCAGTCAATTTTAGAAAGTTGGGCTGGTTTGGCTTTGCTGAAATGTTTATTTTTCTTGCTTTGCTGATGGCTGGTTTCTATTATGTATTGTTGAAAGGAATTTTGAAATGGGAAACAAACGAAGAACATTAAATTGGTTTCAATACAAGAATTGATTGACAGTTAAAAATGAGTACAGTAAAAATAGTTGAAGCACCGGAAGGAATTGGAGGACAAGGTTTTTTTGCAACCAGCCTGGATTCCGTAGTAGGTTTAGCTCGCAAAAACAGTATTTGGCCACTTCCGTTTGCCACTTCCTGTTGTGGAATTGAATTTATGTCCACGATGTCATCTCATTATGATTTGGCACGTTTTGGATCGGAGCGTTTAAGCTTTACACCTCGTCAGGCAGATTTACTTATGGTGATGGGGACGATAGCAAAAAAAATGGGACCCGTTTTAAGGCAGGTTTATGAACAAATGGCAGAACCGAAATGGGTCATTGCTGTCGGAGCCTGTGCATCAAGTGGAGGGATCTTTGATACCTACAGTGTTTTACAAGGAATTGATCGCATCATTCCAGTAGATGTTTACGTTCCCGGATGTCCTCCCAGACCTGAACAAATTATTGATGGTGTCATGCGCATTCAGGATTTAATTGGGAAAGAATCACTCAGAAGAAGAAATTCCGAAGAGTACAAAAAATTATTAGAAGAATATATTGTGAAATAATGGAACCCATCAATCTCGCAACAATTCAACAGCACATCGATGCGCATTTATCTATTGGAATCCAGATTTCTCAAGATGCATTTGGTGTATATACCTGCGAACTTGATATAAAACAGTTGTATCAGTTTGTTCATTTTTTATACAAGGATGAGGTGCTTGCAATAAATTTTTTAACAGATATCTGTGGCGTTCATTATCCAGATCAAACAGCAAAAGAAATAGGAGTTGTTTATCATTTGCAAAGCATGAAACATCAATTGCGCTTGCGAGTGAAAGTTTTTGTTTCAGAAAGCAAACCGGAAGTTCCAAGTTTAACTGGAATTTATGGATCTGCAAATTGGATGGAACGTGAAACCTATGATTTTTACGGTGTTCAATTTTTGGGTCACCCAAATCTTAAACGCATTCTCAATATGGATGAAATGGTAGCATTTCCCATGAGAAAAGAATTTCCTTTAGAAGACCCTAACCGGGAAGATAAAATTGATTACCAATTTGGAAGATAAGAGGGATGAAGACCAACTTAGAATTTTTAGCAAACATTAAATTGCCCGATAAACCGGAGATTCCATACAATACGCTTAATTTGGGTCCAACCCATCCTGCAACCCATGGTATTTTTCAAAATGTGCTTACTATGGATGGAGAGCGCATTGTACATGGCGAACAAACGGTAGGATATATTCACAGAGCTTTTGAAAAAATAGCAGAGCGCAGGCCTTTTTATCAAATTACACCGCTTACAGATCGATTGAATTATTGCTCTGCACCCATTAATAATACAGGTTGGTATTTAACAGTAGAAAAATTATTAGGAGTTAAAGTGCCAAAGCGCGTTGATTATATGCGTGTTATGGTTATGGAACTTGCTCGCATTGCAGATCATATTGTTTGTAATTCGATTTTAGGCGTTGATACCGGAGCACTTACTGGGTTTACCTACGTATACCAATGGCGTGAATTTATCTATGAAATCTATGAAGAAATTTGTGGTGCTCGTTTGACAACCAATATGGGACGTATCGGTGGATTCGAAAGAGATTTTAATGCCATCGTTTTTGAAAAAACAAATAAATTTCTAAAGGAATTTCCACCGGTTTGGCGGGAGTTTGAAAGCCTGCTTTCACGAAATCGGATCTTTATGGATCGGACCATTGATACTGGTGGACTCAGTATGGAACGCGCATTGAATTATGGGTTCACGGGTCCGAATTTACGTGCTTGTGGTTTGGATTACGATTTGCGTACAGCAGAACCTTATTGTTCTTATGAAGATTTTAAATTTGAAATCCCAGTAGGCACTACAGGGGATACCTATGATCGATTTGTAGTTCGAAATGAAGAAATCTGGCAAAGTTTGAGTTTGGTTGAACAAGCCATGCATAAAATTCAATCGTTGGAACCTGGAGTTTTTCATGCAGATTGTGATAAATATTATCTTCCTCCAAAACAGGAAGTTTATAAAAATATGGAAGCATTGATCTACCATTTTAAAATTATTATGGGTGAAATCGATGCTCCGATAGGTGAAGTATATCAAGCGGTTGAAGGCGCAAACGGTGAATTGGGTTTTTACTTAATCAGCGATGGCGGGAGAACTCCGTATCGTCTACATTTTAGAAGACCTTGTTTTATTTATTACCAGGCATTTCCGGAAATGGTCAGAGGACAATTACTCTCAGATGCCATTGTTGTAATGAGTAGTTTAAATGTAATTGCCGGTGAGCTGGATGCTTGATTGGATCAATTAGTAATTAACAATTAATAATTAAGAATTGATTTAGAAATTTTTTTTAGTTTGAATAATGGTTTTAGTGAAAAATAAATATGCCATTTACAAGTGAACGGTTAAAACAATTTGAGGATATTAAAAAAAGATATCCGGAAGGAAAGCATAAATCTGCTTTGCTGCCAATATTGCATTTGGTACAGGAAGATCATGGTTGGTTGCCGGTGGATGCAATGGATGAAGTAGCTGAAGTTTTAGATATCAAACCCATTGAAGTGTATGAAGTCGCTACGTTTTATACCATGTTTCATGTTAAACCGGTTGGTAAATATGTTTTGGAAATTTGTCGTACCGGCCCTTGCTGTTTAATTGGAGCAGAATCAATGATTCAATATTTGAAAGAAAAACTGAATGTTGAAGAAGGGGAAATCACGCAAGATGGTTTATTTACAATCAAACCCGTTGAATGTCTTGCTTCTTGCGGTACCGGACCTGTATTGCAAATCGGACCGGATTACAAATACCACGAACACCTAACAAAAGAAAAAATAGATTCATTGATTGACGAACTTAGGTCTAAAGGATAATAGAGGAATGAAATTATTATTAGAACATATAGATAAACCTGGAATCCAATCAATTGATGGATATTTAAAAAATGGAGGCTACCGCTCCGTTGAAAAAGCATTGAAACAATTAAGTCCAGATCAACTGGTTGAAGAAGTCAAGACTTCTGGATTAAGAGGTCGAGGAGGAGCCGGATTTCCAACTGGATTGAAATGGTCTTTTTTAGATAAAAAATCAGACAAACCGAAATACCTTGTTTGTAATGCAGATGAATCTGAACCGGGTACCTTTAAGGACCGTTTTTTAATGGAACATATTCCGCATTTGTTGATTGAAGGAATGATTGTTTCATCCTTTGCATTGACTGCAAAAACATCCTACATCTATGTTCGGGGTGAAATGATGTATATCATACGCATCCTCGAAAAAGCAATTGCAGAAGCCTATGCCAAAGGGTATCTTGGAAAAAATATTTTGGGTAGCGGATATGATTTGGATTTATTTGTGCAAGCCGGTGGAGGAGCCTATATCTGTGGAGAAGAAACTGCATTGCTGGAATCGCTTGAAGGCAAACGCGGCAATCCAAGAAACAAGCCGCCATTTCCAGCAGTTTGGGGATTGTATGGTTGCCCAACCGTAGTAAACAATGTAGAAACAATTGCAGCAGTGCCATGGATTGTCAATAATGGAGGCGCGGCCTATGCTGCAATCGGGATTGGCAAAAGTACCGGTACCAAATTAATTTCAGCATGTGGAAACATAAATAAACCAGGTGTATTTGAAATTGAATTGGGATTACCGGTTGAAGAATTTATATACGGCGATGACTATTGTGGTGGAATCGCAAATGGAAGAGAACTAAAAGCGGTTGTTGCTGGTGGTTCTTCAGTACCCATTCTCCCAAAAAATCTGATTTTAAAAACAGCCAATCAGGAAGCTCGTTTAATGAGTTACGAATCGCTGTCGGATGGTGGATTTGTTAGTGGAACCATGTTAGGTTCTGGTGGATTCATCGTGTTCGATGATCAATCCTGCATCGTGAGAAATTTGTGGAATTTCACTCGGTTTTATCATCATGAAAGTTGTGGACAATGCAGTCCATGCAGAGAAGGAACCGGTTGGATGGAAAAAGTATTACACCGCATTGAATATGGTCATGGCAAATTGACTGATATTGATTTATTGGTTGATGTAGCTAAAAAAATAGAAGGAAAAACAATATGTCCCTTGGGTGAAGCAGCCGCATGGCCGGTAGCCAGTGCAATTCGCCATTTTAGGGATGAATTTGAAGCGCATGTCAGGAATCCGGAATCGTGTAATGCCAGGCATTTACATTTTGAAACTGCAATGAGCCATTAAATAAAACTAGAATGGAAAATCTTTTTAAAGTAACCATAGACGGTAAAAGTATTGAAGTTCCACCTGGAACGACTATACTTCAAGCTGCAAGACAAATTGGAGGAACGTATCCACCCGCTATGTGTTATTATTCTTCTTTGAAAGACACAGGAGGAAAATGCCGCGTATGTTTGGTGAAAGTTGCTCAATCCAGTGAAGCCAATCCCCGCCCTATGCCTAAATTGGTTGCAAGCTGTCTTACACGCGTTGAACATGGGATGGTGGTTGAAAATGAAAGTTCTCCAGAAGTACTGGAAGCTCGCAATGGGGTCGTTGAATTTTTATTAATCAATCACCCGTTGGATTGTCCTGTTTGCGATCAGGCAGGAGAATGCGATTTGCAAAATCTTTCATACGAACATGGTACTGAAGGCACCCGATATGAAGAATCAAGAAGAGAATTTAATAAGATAGATATTGGACCTTATGTCCAATTGCACATGACCCGCTGTATTTTATGTTATCGTTGCGTTTATGCTGCCGAGCAACTTACTGATTCACGCGTGCACGGCGTACTAAATCGCGGAGACGTTTCAGAGATTAGTACCTACATTCAACATGCAATTGATAAAGATTTTTCTGGAAATATTATTGATGTATGCCCGGTAGGTGCATTGACAGATAAAACCTATCGATTTAAACAACGGGTATGGTTTTCAAAACCATTTAATGCACATCGTTCCTGTTCTAAATGTTCAGGCAAAACAATTGCCTGGATGAAAGGCGATGATATTATTCGAATTACAGCAAGAAAAAATGCATTTGGGGAAGTGGAGGATTTTATTTGCAACGAATGCAGATTTGAACATAAAGAAACAGCAGATTGGCACATTGAAGGTCCAAGAGACATGGGAGATGATTCTGTTATATCTGCAAATAAATATGAGTTGCCGGTGATTTCACCAGCAGTTAATGTGGACGCCAAATTTGTTTCAGAATGAGCGAACTGATTTTTAAATTGGTATTTATTTCAGTCATATTTGGCTTGTCTTTGTTTATCGCTATGTATTCTACATATGCCGAACGAAAACTGGCTGCCTTTTTACAAGACCGTTTGGGACCCAATCGGGCTGGACCTTTCGGATTGTTGCAACCACTGGCTGATGGGATTAAATTATTTTTTAAAGAAGAATTTATCCCAAGAGCCTCGGATCGATGGTTGTTTATTATGGGGCCTGGTTTTTTTATGATTACCGCATTGATGACAAGTGCTGTAATCCCTTTTGCACCCGATCTGCCGTGGAATGGCCAGATTTTTTCAATGCAAGCCACGGATTTAAATGTGGGCATTTTATATTTGTTTGGGGTCGTTTCTTTGGGTGTATATGGAATCTTGATAGGAGGATGGGCTTCTAATAATAAATTTAGTTTATTAGGTGCAATTCGTGCTGCATCTCAAAATATCAGTTACGAACTAGCTATGGGCTTGTCTATCGTTTCACTGATTATGGTTACATCCAGTTTGTCGTTACGCGATATAGTAGATCAACAAAGCGGCTGGCACTGGAATGTAATTTATCAGCCCCTCGGTTTTTTGATATTTATTATTTGTGCTTTTGCAGAAACCAATCGTGCACCATTTGATTTACCTGAATGCGAAACAGAATTAGTTGGGGGGTATCATACAGAGTTTTCTTCTATGAAACTTGGTTTTTATCTGTTTGCAGAATATATCAATATGTTTGTAAGCAGTGCAGTACTGGCAACTTTATATTTTGGTGCATACCAATTTCCTTTTATTAGTAGTATGGATCCGGGTTTGACTAAAACATTATTAGGAGCTGGTGTCATGTTTGGTAAAATTTTCTTTTTTATCTTTTTATTTATTTGGATCCGGTGGACATTGCCTCGGTTCAGATATGATCAGTTGATGAATTTAGGGTGGAAAGTTTTAATCCCACTGGCTGTATTAAATATTATTTTAACCGGTGCATTTATATTATTTAAATCGTAATAATGATTGAATATAAACTGACGAATAAAAGAAAAATCATGTTTCGTAAACCGATGACGTTTATGGAACGGATTTATCTTCCGGCCGTGTTGAAAGGAATGGCAATTACCTTAAGTCACTTATTTAGGAAAAAAGCTACGATTCAATATCCGGAACAGAAACGTCCGATGAGTGAAGTATTCAGAGGATTGCATATTTTAAAAAGAGATGATCAAGGTGCAGAACGTTGCACTGCTTGTGGGTTGTGCGCATTGGCTTGCCCAGCTGAAGCAATTACCATGACTGCGGCAGAACGGAAACCAGAAGAAAAGAAATTGTACCGCGAAGAGAAATATGCATCTGTTTATGAAATCAATATGTTGCGATGTATCTTTTGTGGTTTGTGTGAAGAAGCATGTCCTAAAGCTGCGATATTCTTGCAAAATGACGTCATGGCTCCGGCAAGTTTTGAACGAGAAGAATTTATATATGGAAAAGATCGTTTGGTTGAACCCTTGAAGTTAAATTGATGCAAAACCTGTTTTATATTTTATCCGGCTTAACCATTTTTGCAGCAATTATGGTTATCATTTCTAAACATCCGATCCGGAGTATATTATTTTTAGTATTTACTTTTTTTCTGATATCTGCACATTATGTGTTACTCAATGCTCAGTTTTTAGCATTGGTTAATGTGGTGGTTTATGCAGGTGCAATCATGGTATTGTTTCTTTTCGTTGTCATGTTTTTAAATTTAAATCAGGAAATTGAACGATTTAAATCCTGGATTCCTTTAAGTGCTGCTGCAATTTCAGGAGCTTGTTTGTTTTTAGTATTCTTCTCAGCGTTCCGAACTGCCGCATTGACACAACATGATAATACCGGTGGGTATCAACACGGTTTAGTAGAAAATTTGGGAGAGGTTTTGTACCGCGATTATTTATTTCCAATGGAAATTTGTTCCGTTTTGTTTTTAGTAGCTATGATTGGCGTTGTTTTATTAGGCCGTAAAGAACGGGTCCAACCAGTTAAAATTAATTTACCATGAATTCAATTCCGGAGTTAATTCGTACAGTTCCATTAGAGCAGTATCTCATGTTGAGTACCTGCTTGTTTTTTATCGGTATGATTGGCGTATTGGTAAGGCGCAATATTATTATAGTGTTTATGTGTATTGAAATCATGTTAAATGCTGTAAACCTATTGATGGTTTCCGTTTCAGCGTATCGGGGAGAAGCCTCCGGACAAATTATGGTTTTATTTATAATGGCAGTAGCTGCAGCAGAAGTTTCTGTCGGGCTGGCAATTATTGTGATGATGTATAAAAATTTAAAAACGACCAACATCGATTTATTTAATCAATTGAAAGGTTGAGCAAGAGGAAAACAGCATGGATGCAACACTAATATTACACATTATACTTTGGCCACCACTTATCGGTTTTCTGATAAATGGTTTATTTGGTAATTCATTTCCTAAATGGGCTGTAAGTATACTCGCATGTTTGGGACCGCTTACCAGTTTCGTTGGAACCGTTTTAGCCTATACCTATTTATCGGGTCCGGCTCATTCCATTCCACTCTACACCTGGTTTATTGTTGAAGGAAGTGCAAAAATTAATTTTGGCTTTTATATAGATCACCTGGCTATTATCATGTTATTTGTTGTGACAGGAGTTGGAAGTTTAATACATGCCTATTCCACTGGATACATGCATGATGATAAAGGCTATTCCAGGTTTATGTCCTACATGAATTTATTTTTATTTTCCATGCTATTGCTGGTCCTTGGTTCTAACCTGGTGGTTTTATTTGCAGGTTGGGAAGGAGTTGGATTGTGTTCGTTTTTATTAATTGGATTCTGGTTTGAAAATAAAGAGTACAATCGTGCTGCTGCAAAAGCCTTTATAATGAATCGAATTGGGGATCTTGGATTTTTAGTAGCTATATTTTTGATAATTAATAAGTTTGGAGGAATAGAATTTACAGACATCCATGAAACCATAATGGAAGAAGGTCAATTGCATGACCCGCAGATTTTATTAATATGCCTCTTGTTGTTTTTGGGTGTTTGTGGGAAATCTGCTCAAATCCCTTTATTTACCTGGTTACCGGATGCAATGGCTGGCCCAACACCTGTTTCAGCTCTTATCCACGCAGCGACCATGGTAACTGCAGGGATCTATTTGATTGCAAGAATGTACTTCCTGTTTGATTATGCACCACAGAGTTTAACCATTATTGCCATTACAGGATGTATTACTGCATTGGTTGCCGCAAGCATTGCATTAAAACAAAACGACATTAAAAAAATATTAGCCTATTCAACCGTCAGCCAATTGGGTTATATGGCTGTTGCCTTGGGTGTGGGTGCTTATATAACAGCAGTATTTCATCTGATGACCCATGCATTTTTTAAAGCTTTATTGTTTTTAGGCGCCGGAAGTGTGATTCATGGTTTACACGGTGAACAAGACATTAGCAAAATGGGTGGATTGAAGTCAAAGATGAAATGGACCTATACCGTTATGTTAATTGGAACCTTAGCCATTGTTGGGTGTCCTCCATTTGCAGGTTTCTTTTCTAAAGATGAAATTTTAGCTGCGGTATATTCTAAAAACTTTTGGTTTTTTCTTGTATTGGCATTTGCATCCGTTTTTACAGCATGGTATATGTTCCGCTTGTTATTTGCCACCTTTCATGGACAATTCAGAGGTTCGGAAGAAAAACTGAACAAGGTGCATGAATCTTCTTATAGTATGATAATTCCTTTGGTTGTGTTAGCTGTATTTTCTATCATAGGAGGCTTTGTCGGATTGCCAGAAATAACCGGAGGTGATCATAAATTATATAAATTTTTAGTTCAATCCATTGCCCATACTCGATTTAAAGTGTCCCATTTATTTGAATACAGTTTATGGGGTGTAACAGTTTTAGCCTTAGTGTCCATTGGTTATATTACTTTTAAAAAATACGCAACATCCGATACTAAAGTTTTTGAACCAGGAAATTCGCTAATTTCCAGAATCATTGTAAATAAATTTTATCTGGATGAATTGTATGCACTGCTTTTTGTTAATCCTTTAAAGAAAACTGGAAGCTGGATTATAAATCAATTTGAATATGGGGTGATTGATCGGTTGATTCGAATACCAGACACCCTTATTGAATCTTCAAGTTTTGCACTTAAAAATTTGCAATCAGGTAAATTGAGTTGGTACTTGTTAAGTACTGTAGTCAGTATATTATTAATTGTCTTAGTGTTTATTTACAGATAAGCTATGAATTCATCAGGAGTCCTTATATTAATTCCATTCATTTTTTCCTTACTGAGTTTTGTATCCGGAAAGAAATGGTCTTCCATAATTGCTTTGATTTCATCTGTTGGAAGCTTATTTTATTTTTTATTGCTATTAAGTGCTTATAATGTAAAAACAAATTACGTTGCTTTTGGATTTTATTACGATTGGATTCCTTCCATCCGTGCTTCATTGAGTTTTGGAATGGATGCTGCCAATTTATTGGTTTTGATGCTAACACAAATCGTAGTGTGTTTAGCAGTATTGGCAACGATGGTAAAGGGGAATGACCGGACCGCAAGTTATTATGGATTGATAGGCCTGACACATACGTTTTTAAATGCTTTTTTTAGCGCCCAAAATCCAATGACGTTTTTAATCTTTTTTGAAGCAACGCTGATTCCGGTTTATTTTTTAATTCTCAATTTTGGTGGGCCAAAACGAAAACAGGCTGTCTTCAAATTTTTTATATATACGGTATTTGGAGGTTTGCTTATGCTATTAGCAATCTTGTTTTATCAGTCCAATATGTTTCCTCAATTGCGATTGGATAGTTGGGCTGATTTTTATCAATACAAACTTTCATTGAAATATCAATATTGGTTGTTTGCAGCATTTTTTATCGCTTTTGCAATTAAAGCACCCCTCTTTCCATTTCATACCTGGCAAGCGGATTTGTATTCACAAGCAGATCGCCCTACATTAATGATATTGGCTGCCCTCTTATCCAAAATGGGCATTTATGGATTTGTTCGATTTAATTTCTTCTTTATTCAGGTTGTGTATGATTGGTTTAATTACATAACCCTGTTGTGTGTGATCGGAGTCGTTTATGGCGCAATCGTGGCATGGCGGCAAAAAGATATCATTCGACTCATTGCATATTCCTCCTTATCACATATCGGATTAATGGCTGCTGGCACCATGACTTTGACAAATATAGGAATGCAGGGTGCAATGTTTGCCATGTTGGCTCATGGTCTTGCTGTAGCAGGTTTAATATTTGTTGCGGATGTGATGATTCGACGTACCAATGAACATAGCGTGGATTCCTTTTCTGGAATTGCCAGAAATAATCCTCGTTTTGCAGTTTATTTTTTCATCATTTTACTTTCGGCTGTAGGCTTGCCACTTACCTGCGGTTTTATTGGTGAGTTTTATTTAATATGGGCATTGGTGGAATTTAAATTTTATATTGGCTTGGTCGCAGCATTGACTTTAATATTTGGAGCTGCTTACATGTTGCGTTGGTATCAAAAAACGATGTTTGGAATTCCTTCCTCTAATATTATAGGTTTCCAAAAATTAAGTCTCTCAGAAGACTATATTTTTCTGATCCTTGTTATGTTAATTCTTATACTAGGATTATTTCCTGCAGACTGGATTGGTTTTGGACAGTTTGCTTATAAATACATGAACTTCATTCCAGATAATTGATGAATCTATGATGCTTGCATTAATCATATTAACCCTCGCCGGATTGCTGATTCTTTTCTTAGGATTTAGCGGAATGCGGAATGTACTATTGCCGGTTGCCATCATTGCAATTTCTGCTGCTATTTTTTCATTGAGTTCACAACAAACCTTCTGGAATCATTATCTGGCAGACATGGTCCAAGTCGATGGACTTTCTAGAAAAATTTCATTGATATTGATGTTTGCTGCATTGGGTTTATTGCCATTTTTTAATTTATTTAAAAATCGGGGCCAGGAAGAGCTTTCTGATTTTTTAGGCATTTATTTATTTGCAATTCTAGGATCGATCTTAATGGTCAGTGCCTTAAATTATATGAGTTTATTTCTTGGGGTTGAAATTCTTTCCATCAGCATGTATGTATTAGCAGGTGCAAATCGAAGGAGTATTCTCTCTAATGAAGCATCGTTAAAATATTTTATCACCGGATCGTTTACCAGTGCAATCATGCTGTTTGGTATTGGTTGGATTTATGCTGAAAGTGGTTCACTTTCAATGATCCAGACCAGTGGAGTTGCAACAAGTATGATGAGTTTTGGATTCATATTTTTGTTTACGGCATTTGCATTAAAAGTTGCTTTGGTTCCATTTCATTTTTGGGCACCCGATGTTTACCAGGGAACGCCTACTTTATTTACAGCCTCTATGGCAACCCTCGTTAAAATTGCTGCCATCGGCGCTTTTTATAGATTGGTGCAATTGAATCACGCTGTATTGCCAGAATGGATCAATTGGTATTTTGTATTACTGATATTAGCCACGTTAATACTTGGAAATATCTTGGCCGTTACACAAGATAGTGTGAAACGATTGTTTGCGTATTCTGGAATCGTTCAATCTGGTTTTATATTAATGGGATTTTTATATCAAAGCGCTTATGTGGATTGGACCATGTTGTTTTATTTTATTGCTTATGCATCTGCTTCACTTGTTGGATTTATCGTGATTCATTTTGTAGAAGCGCAAAGTGGCTCTGACAGTTTGGATTCATTTGCTGGTTTATCAAAAAGCAATCCGGGATTGGCACTCGTTTTAAGCATATCATTAATTTCTTTGGCTGGAGGTCCTTTGACTGCTGGTTTTATGGCTAAAATATTTATACTCAGTCAATCAATTCAAAATAATTTTACAGCTCTTGCTATGGTTGCAGTAATCAGTGCTGTAGTTTCAATGTATTATTATTATAAAGTGATTAACGCTATTTACAGCAAAAGTTCGGACCAACCATGGTCTGTTTCGATCTATTATAGGGGACTTTTATATGTATTTACAATCATTACCCTGGTAGCCGGTTTGCTTCCGTCTGTATTGATAGGACTGCTAAAATAAAGGGAGGCATTTTTTAAAATTTGAATGTAGTGGGGTTTTAATTACCCATGCCACGATGTAATGGCTTGAATCTTAGATCAATATCTATGATAATATTATATTATTTAATATATAAATAACTATAAATCAATTTATTAATTAAATTTATTTTTTCCTAATTTTGTGAATTAGGTATTAGCATGCTTTTTGGTAAAGAAGATATGATTTTGAATGTAAAGCAGGACCGGTGGTCCGACCAACTGGTTTCTCAGCATCACTTGTTTGAGAAGCTCAACCGGTCCATTCAACAAAATCGTTTTCCGCATTTTAGTTTGTTGTTGGGAAGACCTGGCAATGGTCAACTTTTACTAGCACTCTCTGTGGCTCAATCCATTTTATGTATTTCAGATGAAAAGCCTTGCGGAACCTGTGATGCTTGTTATAAAGTTAGCAAACTGATTCATCCGGATTTGCATTTTTCATTTCCACTCAACAGTCCAAAAGAAACGTGTCAACAACATTATAAAGAATGGCGATCCGCAATCCAGGAAAAACCCTTTATGGGAATATCCCAGTGGTTTTCATATTTGGAAGGCGACAGTAAAAATGCTAATATATCTGTAACTGAAATTTCAAATGTATTAAATACGCTTTCCTTAAAACCTTTTGAATCTGAAAATTCAGTATTAATTGTTTGGCTTCCTGAATATCTGGGAAGAGACTCAAACAGATTATTAAAATTTTTTGAAGAACCACCGGATCACGTCTTTATTATTTTAGCTTCAGAGAATCAAGAGTTAATCTTACCAACCGTATTGTCGAGAGCGCAGATCTTTAGAATGAATGCAATCCAAATGGATGATGCAATTCAGACCCTTTCAACCAAAGAACCTTCATACAAGCAAGATGAGTTGGTTTCAGCATGGTTAGCCGGAAATGGCAATATGCAGCAGACCTTGAATGTTTTAGAAAATCAAAACAATCCATCTGTTGAATATCTACGAAAATTATTGCAAAGTGCGTTTACTTATAATGCCATCGAATTAACGGAATGGGTCGAACAATTTGCAGGCTTAAACAAAGAAGAACAGAAAAACTTTCTGCAATGGATTCAGCAATTTTTATCTCTGGTGATCCGGGAGAAATTTAAATTAAATCCAGACCAGGAATTTCAAAACAATCCCGTGTTGCAATATGCAAACAAACTTTCAAATTCTTTGAGTGTTTCTCAAATTGAACATTGGGATGATTTACTTAATGATACTTTATTGTATTTACAGCGAAATGCAAATGTAAAATTGATGATGACAAATTTTAGCATCAAACTTTCACACATTTTAAGAAAAAATAAACCCTTGAATTAAATACTAATTATTATGGGATGTACGAGTTGCGGCACGCAGAAAAATGGAATGCCTACCGGTTGTGGGGATAAGGGCCATTGCGCCAGTGGTGGATGTAATAAAATGAATACCTATGATTGGTTGACTGTATTGGATTTAGAAGATCCACAGGAAGTAAAATTAGCAGAAGTAAGTTTTAAAAATGGTTCGCGTAAAACATTTTATAGGATTCCGGATTTTCAACGCTTTACTACAGGCGACCTGGTAGTTGTAGATACCGGATACGGTGGCTATGATGTTGGGCGCGTCAGTTTGATGGGCGACTTGGTAAAACTTCAAATGCGTAAGAAAAATTTTCAGGAAAACCGGATTACGTTTGATATACTAAGACGTGCAAATCAAAGGGATATTGAACGTATGGAAGAAGCACGAGCACTCGAGCGTACTTTTTTAGTCAAAGCGCGTGTAATTTCAAGAAATCTCAAATTGGATATGAAAATTGGAGATGTTGAAGTACAGGCTGATTTAAAAAAATCCACTTTTTATTATACCGCAGACGGTCGGGTAGATTTTCGTGAATTGGTTCGATCGTATGCAAAAGAATTTAGAACCAAGATTGAAATGTGGCAGATCGGTGCGCGACAAGAATCCGCACGAATCGGAGGGATCGGGTCCTGCGGTCGGGAATTATGTTGTTCAACCTGGCTTTCTGATTTCAAAACAGTCAATACGAATGCAGCACGTTATCAGAATATTGCAATCAATCAATCTAAATTAACAGGTCAATGTGGAAGATTGAAATGTTGTTTAAATTATGAATTGGATTTGTATGTAGATGAGTTAGACAAGTATCCATCAAATGTAGACGAATTGTATTCCATGAAGGGTAAAGCCAGCCTGGTGAAAGTTGATATTTTCAGAGGCGTATTATACTATGCCTATGAACCTGAGAAAGGTCGCTCCATGGTAATGCCTTTGACCCCGGAATATGTTCGTGAAATAAAATCCATGAATGATAAAGGACAGCGTCCGGATGAAATTATTGCAAAGGAAGATACGAGTGAAGCTGCTAAAAAAGTAGAAAATGAATATGTGGATGTGACTGGTGAAATTGAATTGCCAGATAATAAAAAGAAAAAGAAGAAAAAATTCAGAAAAAGACCGTTCGATAAGAACAATCCATCTGCGAAGTAGTTTCTTTTTTATACTGTAAATATTTTAATATGAATGTCGTGATCATCGGATCGGGTCCGGGTGGATATGTAGCCGCTATACGTTGTGCCCAATTGGGGATGCAGGTCAAATTAATAGAAAAGTATGATACCTTGGGAGGTACCTGTTTAAATGTTGGTTGTATCCCATCTAAGGCCTTGTTGGATAGCAGTGAACATTATTACCAGGCTCGCAAAAATTTTAAAGTGCATGGGATCCAATTTGAAAATTTAAAAATTGATTTACAACAATTCATTCAAAGAAAAAACGATGTAGTATCTCAAAATGTAAAAGGCATTTCGTTTTTAATGAATAAAAATAAAATTGAAGTAATCCATGGAGTTGCTTCATTTGAAAATGCTTCCTCAATTAAGGTTTTGAAACAGGATGGAACCACTCAATTGATTTCATTTGATAAATGCATTATTGCAACTGGGTCAAAGCCTCAGGTACCGGCCAAATTTAATTACGATAAAAACCGGATCATTAGTTCAACGGAGGCATTAAACATAACAACCTTACCAGAGAGCATGACCGTGATAGGTGCTGGTGTGATCGGTTTGGAATTGGGATCTGTATATGCCAGATTGGGAACCCAGGTTACAATCGTTGAATACATGGATCGAATTTTACCGGGTATGGATTTAGATTGTGCCAAAGAGCTGCAAAAATCTTTGAGTAAAACCGGAATTACATTTCATTTGAATCGAAGTGTAAGCAAGCTAGATTATAATAAAAAATCTAATAAGGTAAAACTTTCACACCAATCGAAGGATCAAAAGGATACTTCTGAAATTGAATCTGATTATTGTTTAATTGCGATCGGACGTCGTGCATATACCGATGGCTTGAATTTAGATCACATTGGTGTGCAAACCGATGAGAAAAACAAAATTGTTGTAGACAAAAATTTGCAAACCACACATGCTAATATTTTTGCAATTGGGGATGTAATTTATGGACCCATGCTTGCACATAAAGCAGAGGAGGAAGGTGTTTTTGTTGCAGAGTTTTTAGCTGGACAAAAACCACATATAGATTCTCATTTGATTCCAGGTGTTGTTTATACCTGGCCTGAAATGGCTGGCGTTGGATTTACAGAAGAGCAATTAATAGAAAAAAATCGGGCGTATAAAATAGGAAAATTTCCATTCAAAGCACTTGGTAGAGCCCGCGCTAGTATGGATTTAGATGGCCTGGTTAAAATATTGGCTGATAAAACAACCGATGAAATTTTAGGAGTACACATGGTAGGTGCACGCGCTGCAGATTTAATCATGGAAGCTGTTGCCGCAATGACCTATCGGGCCAGTGCTGAAGATTTAGCCAGAATGTGTCATCCACATCCAACCTTTACGGAAGCATTAAAGGAAGCAGCCCTGGATGCGAGTGGCTTGGGTGCTATTCATGTATAGTATGATCAGACCTTCAGATATGCTTTTACTTTTGAATTGATTTTTATTTAATACAAATATCAATTTTAAATCTGTTTATAATTCTATCATCACTTAAACGGTACAGTAATACCCAACCATGGAAGCACAAAAAGACGTTCGATTTCACTGGTTACTGGAATAAATCCTCCAAAATCTATAGCCAGTTTACGACCCATATAGCGGGCGCCACCACTGATAAAGCCAAATGAATCAGAATCACCTACAGCAAGTAAATAATTCTCAGTAAGTAGGGCCCATTTTTTTGAAGTTCGGATCATTGCACTTAATGAAACTGTAGGCGTGCTGGTAATGCCCCCGTTGGATGAATAGCCATATCCTAAACCGAGTGTCAATTGTTTATCACGAGTACCAAAGGTATTCGTTCCATAAAGAATTCCTGCAAATTCTGATGAAGCTCCGAGCACTCCAAAAACAATGGTTCCAACACCGTAAGCGCCTTTTCCATTTTTATAATTAAAATTAAACTTAGGAGTAAGCCATAAAGGAGTTTCTGCAACGCCTCCAAAAATAAACAAGGGGATAATCCCAACACCCAGAGTAAAATGATCAGAAAAACCATAACTCACTTGATTAAAAAAGATCCAGGAATTTTGATAATAGCCTTCTCCTTTTCGCAAACCATACGAACTGGGTCCCCAGAAATGTCGAGTGGAGTGGGGATTTTCAGGCCAGTATTCACCATGTACCAATTGATATTTTTCTGGATGCGTTATGGATCGAATGGTATTTTTTGGAATCTTGAGGATTCCAATTTTTGTATTGATCTCAATTGGATCTGTATTAAAAGTAGAAACAGTTCCAATATAAGTATTTCCATCAGTCGTTTCAATTACCCAAATACTGTCCTTGGACCCGGAAGTTTGAGAATGGCAGGTTGTACTAAATCCAATAAGTAGTAACACAACGAAGTAGTAAAGGAGTATAAGTGGTTTCATGGCTTTCATTTAATTACTCTAAGATAGAGGGAGAATTGCTAATTACATAATGATTGTAATCAGAATGGAATTGAATGAATTTTAAATTGAGAGAAATTGTTTGAATGCATGACTCTAAGCTTGCATGCTTTTATATTAAAGAAGTAGATAGCTGTTTAACGGTTATCTAAAACAATTACTTTAAGTGTTTTCTGAAAACGTGTATTATAAAGATTTAATAAATAAATTCCTGGAAATGGAGGTGATTGTATTTCAAATATTGGTGTACCTTCTAAATTGTTTATGAGTCCATCGAATTTAGAATAATTCACAAGTTGAATCCAGGAATACTGAATCGGCTCAACTTGTTTTTCAGCTGTTGTAAATACAGTGAATACTTCATTCGTTAAAACAGGATTTTTAATTTTATAATCAATTTCAAAATTCAGTTTGTTTTGAACGAACTCCGAATCTTGATTTTTTAATAAGTCTAATGTGGCTTGATTCAGTCTTTTTGGCAAGGTATAAAACTCAACTGCTACCGTATCTTTTCCAATACATTTTGAATTGTCTGTTGCCCATTCAAATAAATAGACTCCTTTTTTTGTTACAGTCACACTGCTGTTGGGATTGTTTTTATTTACAAAAACAGCGAGTCCGGTGCCGGAAATTGTTTTCCAGTTTCCTGATTGATTTGGATCGGCAGCTAATTTTGTTTTTAATCCAAGGATTTTTTGATCTTGACCGGCATTGGAATTTGACTTGACAAAAGTCTGAATGCAATACCGACAGGATAACATGTTGTTTTTAACATACCGAACGCAAATATTTTTTAAACCTCCTGAAGTCCAATGAATATCTATTGAACTTTTCGTGTTTGGATTGGGTGTAAGGATACTTCCCGTTCCACTAATTGTCCATTCATACTGTTTTATATCCGCCGTATCCATTCTATTTAAGTAATAATTGGATTTATCAGAAGCGCAAATACTATCTTTTCCAATAAGAATTGATTTGCCTGGTATGGAATCTAAATTAATTGTGTAACAATAGCTTTTATTACAATAAGCACTTTGGTTATCCAATTCTGCTTTTGTTCCAATATTTAAACAATAACTGCCTGAATGATTAACGTTCAACATAAGATCTGTAGAAAGGGTTTTTTTCAAAGGATCCGATTGGTCATACCAATTGTAGTCAAATTCAAATGTTTCTCCTACAGAACAAATTTTATTATAATCCCAGACCGGTTTGATTTGAACAATTCCATTCGTACAAGCAATGTCCCAATATCTAATCTCGCGATTTATGGTTGCAGTGGTGAGTAAAATCGAACTATCACAATGATAGGGAATTGTTGATTTAGGGAAGTAAATTTCGAATTTTTGACGACAACCAGGCCACGAATGACCCAGCATATCAACATAAGGTTCTTCACCACATGAAATAAAATATACATCTACAGGTTCCGGTAAATCTAAGACATGATAACTTCCCCCATTACAACAAACGATGCTGTTTCGGTTCTCATAACAATAAATGCTTGGTGGAGATGGAAAGGGTTTTGCATCATGCACCATCAATTTAGTACACACCGGACCCGATATACTGCAATTTAGATTATTAAATCCAATAGATTCCCTTACTTCAACACATAAAGTAAAATCACCCTCATTTGGTAAGTCCAATTTAATTTGATTCGAATTCCAGGGGAGATCATCTCCATCTAAAGTCCATAGATATTTAAAATTACACGCATTCTTTACCGGATGTATGTAAAATTCATAACCACAAACGCCACTGCAAATGGGTTGTATTAGCTTGCTGGTATCATTATTAATATAACCTAAAGGATAGGGATCGGGTGGAACTTGTGAATTGGTATTAATAGTGAAATCACAGACATCGCCGGAACAGCCATCTACCCATAAATAATAGGTCTTACAGGCAGTTAAATTAACAGTGATTTTTTGGACAGATTTTGCTGCTACACAGGGATTGTATTTACCGGCAATGTGTTTGCCACAGGGACAATCATCCATAATTCCAAATTCAAGTCCCATATTTTTTTGACATAAGCCAGTCGTAATGCTAATGCTTACCTCACCCCCTTTAGAGTTAAAGGCCCACCAATCTGTATTCTCACCTATATAATCTGGAAGACATTCTGATGCAATCTTGCTATTGTTAGTGCATGCGTACCCATTTAAATCATCGATACTGCAAAGCGTTTCGGATAGGATGCACTGAGTTGCTGTGGGTGGTGTGCATTGTGCTTGGAAGGATTGATGTGCCCCAATTCCAGAAAATAGGGAAATAAAAAAGGATACTAACAGTTTATGTATGTGCAATTTTATTTTTATTTATGCGTACGATTCGAGTTTCTGGATATATTTAGTATAAAATAATATTAATAAATAAGCACTTTTTGTAATCCCCAAACACCATCGGCTTCAATTTGTAGCAAGTATAAACCAGATTTGACCGGAGCCTTGATTTCACAAATCGAATTACAATCAGCATTAAATGCGATTCCATTTAATACAATCGAACCAGTAAGATCAATCCAACGATAGTGGATGCGTTCGAAAAGTAAGGATTCATTGAATTCAATGCTGGTTTGCCCTGTACACTCAATCGGATTGGGTGTTTGAAATTTAATGAATGATTCTTTCGTTAAAATTTGTTGATTGCGTTGATCAAGTTTATCGGTGACGAATGGTGTCTTCTTAACTAAAATTTTAGGATAGGTAAAAAATTCGACTTGTACCGTATCCAGATCACGACATCCATAATTTGTTGCATCCCATTCTAATTGGTAAATTCCAGTTTTACTGACAGTGATCCGAGATTTAGGATCTCTTGGATTGGAAAATGCTACTGCACCCGGACCACTGATTTTCCGCCATAATCCGGAATTCACTTTATTTGCATTTAAATTTGTTTTTAATCCAAATACTTTAAAATCAGCACCGGCTTGAGCGGCTTTAATAACTGTAATTTGTTTGCATAAAAAGCAAGTATTTATAGAGTCGTTTTTAAAACTCAGGCATACTTTTTTTTGTCCTTGAGTAGTCCAGCTGGCTTCAATGGAATTAGATAATTCAGGTATTGGGGAAACGATGTTTCCATCCGGACTTAATTCCCAAAAGAAGTGAAGGATTCCCGGAACTTGTGAGGTATCAAAGGATATCCTGTTTGTTTCATTTATACAAACAGTATCTTCAACTGCAATTATTAAATTTAGGTGACTGGTATCAATTTGTACCTCATAACAAAAAGTGGATGCGCAGGTTTTACTTTGACCTTCAAACAGCGTAGTTAATGATACTTCAATACAATAGGTTTCAGGTTTTGTTATAAAAATACGATCATCTGTCCCAATGCTTTTTTTAGTGGGATCCAACTGACGATACCAAAAATAGGAATAACTAAAACTTGCATTGGAATTACAAGTATCCTGAATCGTTAAATTAGAAGCGATGATTGCGATTCCTTCATTGCAAGTTTGCGTAAAGTGAGGAATCACTGTTGGATATATTGCAGTTAATAACCCGGTACTGTCGCAACGGTAAGGGCCCTGCGTTTTTCCTGCATTGAATTCCGAATTCGTTTTGCAACCGGGAATTGTTATGCCCTGTGGCGATTTATAGACTTCCCCATTGCAGCCGATGTATGTTATTTTTTGTGGTACGGGTCTTGGCAAAACTGTAAAATTGACCACCGAATCAAATTTACAGCAGTTGGCATCTGTAAACTGTTCACGATATTCGCCTGTTTGAAAAATGCGTTGTGAAAACCAGGTGTATCCACCGGGATTTGCCTGTTCATAACAAAGGGTCCTTGGCAAACCTATTCTGTCTGCAATTGGACGAACTTGAACAGTAGCACAAACGGGACCTTCCTGCGAACAAATCGAACCACTTGAAGGATTTCCAATGTATGCTGTAACACAAAGTACAAAATCACCCTGATCCGGAAAATCAAGCCGTATTTCATTTGAATTTCCCCCAAGCTCATCTCCATCCAGAGTCCAAACGTAGGTTGGTTCACAACCTCCTGGCTGCGGATTTACAAAAAACAAATAGTTGCAAGCACCTACACAAACAGGTTTTATTATTCTGCTAGGCACATTATTAATTGGATTTAAAGGTGTTAATTGCGGTGGCCCACCACCAGAAGTATGGAGTGTAAAATCACATATATCCCCCGAGCAGCCGTCCACCCATAAGTAATAGGTTTTACAAGCTGTAAGGGTTACATTAATCGTAGAAGTTGAATTAGGAGGTATACATGGAATCGAGCGACAAACAATTTCCTGACTGCAGAGACAGTCTCCCCAGATTCCATATTGGAGTCCTTGGGAGGTCGTGCATCCACCAATTTCCATGGTTATCGTAATATTGCCACCATTCGTCACAAATCCCCACCAGGAGGTATTATGGCCGACACCACCTTGTGAGCACAGTGGATTGCAAGGACTTGGAACTGTACTTGGATTGTTGCATTCATATCCGTTCAATTCATCAAGTGAACAAAGCACGCTCGATTGATCACATTCTTCTGCCATCGGAGGCGTGCATTGTGCAAAGCCGTTGCGATCAAAATTCAATAGCAGAAATAAAATGAGATGAATTAATAAGAAGAAAGATCGAATGAGATGGAAAGAGGGGAGTGCATTTTTCATAAGCTCGTAGGGTTGGTTAATTAAAATCTGATTTCCAGGGATCTGAGTATGCCTTAATATCAGGAGGCATTAAATCAAGGATTTGTTGCCTGGGGTTAGGGCAGCTACACAAAATCTCCTGTAAGTTAAACGAATTCTCAGATAGAAACGCTGCAAGCAATATAAAAAGCAATGGACTTGAACGATCAAAACTTCATACAAAGCACTCAGGACCAGTCATATACAAATATAATATAATATGTTTATACATTATAATAATAAATAATATAAATACATATAATTATAAATAATTTATAATAAATTGTATATCAATATAATAAAGATATAATTAAAAAATTATATTTAAAATATTAAAAAAATATGTAATATGTATTTATGTTTGCCTGAGTTTGTGGAAACCGACTACGGCAAAGCATTGTATTTGATATTTTTTGATTTCTGGTACAATATTTGATTTTAAGATTTCCGCAGACTGAATTCTGGTGTAGAAGATAGCTTCATGTGCTAAGTGGGTAAGAAGGATTCTCAAGGATCGAATTGTAAAGTCTCAATATATGAAAACTACAACAACGCAATCATTGCGTATGTGGATGCTATGCATCGTATTATTTACTGCTGCTGTCCTTTTAGCAGCAAGTATAAATTATTCGGATTTTAATCTTTCCGGATCTTTTCTAAATCTTTTATTTAATCCCGGCTTATTCACAGCTTTTGTTGCAGGCAGCTTAATCCTATACAGCTGTATGTACCTTTTTAGTTTTCTATTTCAAATAAAAGATGGATTTTATAAACAATGGATTAAACCGGTTTCCTGGGATTCAGGATCTCTAACTGGAAATTCATTTCAATCAAAAGCATCCAATTCAATTAATTCAAACATCAACGTAACTAATAGTATGTCAAAGTTTACATTCTTACTCGTCGGCTTAACAATTTGTATTGTTGGCTTTACTTCAAATTTACAGGCACAACTTGTAGCAGAAAATCCATTGGAAACCAGAGTCAAAGAAACCTTGAAGCAAAATGCAGAGGTATTGCGATTTATGGAAAACAAGGGCCAATTGGAAAATAAAAATATTCTCTATTACCTCAATGGGAAACAAGGTTCCATTTATATAGAGAAGGATAAAATCCGATTTGTAGCCAAGGACTATCTGTTTGTAAAGAATGAAAAAACAAAAGAGACGGATCGTTTCTTTAATGGCGCACACCAATTTACCTTAAACATGGAGAATTCGAATCCGAATGCAAAAGTAGTTTTAGGTAAATCCTTTGGAACGAAATACAATTTCTTTATTGGAGAGGATCAGTCCAAATGGGTTTCCGGTGTTCAGGCGGCTAAAGACATTACGCTGGAAGAAGTATATCCTGGTATTGACATTCGATTATATAGTAATCAAGATGGTTCTTTGGAATTTGACTGGATAGTTGATCCAGGAGCAGATTATAAAAATATTGATCTTCGATTTGAAGGACAAGATAAATTATCTGTATCTAAAGATGGTAGTTTGAATGTAGGTCTTCGCTTTACCGATGTGAAATTTCACATTCCTGAAACATACCAGGTAACAGAAGCAGGTAAAGTACCATTAGACTTTGCTTTTAATGTAAAGAACAATAAGAATGTAAGCTTTAAATCTAAATCAAAAATAGATCCAAATTATCCAACAGTAATTGACCCGGTTTTAAGTTGGGGTACGTTTATGGATGGCAATGATCCGGATTTTGACCAATATCTTTTTGCAATTCAAGTGGATCCCAATAACGGGATGGTGTATTGTGCAGGTGCAACCAATAGAAACATTCCAACCGGTTCTGCACCCTATGATGCTGATGGATATTTAAATTCTATTTCTGGTTTTGGTACAGGTGCAACACCCCGTGTTGCTATTGTGTATCGAATCAATAGCACCGGTTCGGATTTAGTAGACTTAACCATGTACGGTCCAAGTACGGTTTCTGGTACAAATACGGTTGTAGCATATGGATTGAGTCTTTCAACGAATCGTGTATTTATAGGTGGAAGAACCACGGTAGATGGTTTACCTATGGGTGGTAGTCCATTTGATAATAGTTTTGACAATAACGATGGCTTTGTTGCAGTATTCTCAAGGGATTTAGGAACGCTACATTATTCAACATATTTAGGTGGAACGGGTTCTGAAGATTTAGGAGTTACTTCCATTCGGGCTATAGATGACAATACCTTTGTATGCGGTTTGACTGCTGAAGCTGCTTTGCCTGGTGCATATATTTCAGGGGGAGCTGCTCAAACAGGATTTGGAGGTGCCAGCGATATGTGGGTAGGAAAATTTACTACTTTAAATAATTTAAGTTTTGGTACCTATATCGGTGATAGTGGAACAGAAATTTTTAACGACCTGGAATTATTTGCTGACGGTCGGGTTGCATTTGCGGGTTCAGGTACAGGATCTTTGACAGAAGTAAATAGTGCTGCAAGTCGATCAACGGGATCAGATTTTGATGGTATCGTAGGTGTCTTGAATTCTACAGGTACTGGCTTTAATTATTTGGATGAGATTGGAGGCGCAGGGGATGATAAAATTAATGACTGTGGAATAAACAGCAGTACAATTTTTTGGACAGGTTCCTCAGCTGATGGGTTTCCAACCTCTTCAGGAGCTTATGATGCCACTAATAATGGGGGATTGGATGTAGTTGTTGGTTCTGTTAGTGATGTAGGTGGAGCTGCTTCATATAAAGCGACACTTTATGGTGGTGGTGGTGATGATATTGGTAGCGCTATAAAACGAGTCATGCAAACGCAGTGTGATGGTACAGAAGATGCCTTTTTACTCGTATTTGGTACAACTGGTAACAATGCTATTGGGATTCCAACCGTAAATATTAATGGAGATCCATTTTACGATGCAACCAATAATGGTGGTTTGGACATCTATTTTGCAGGTTTTAATGACAATGTAACTTCGCTTGTGTATGCAACCAATATTGGTGGACAGTACAATGACTATTTAGGAGATACAGGTGAGCCTCGGGGTGGAAACCATTTGTGGGTGAAAGGTGCTAATATTTATTGCGGTACTACCACACACAGTGCAACGCATTCACCAACAATTGTTGCGAATACGGGATTTGACCAAGTAAAAACTAACAATGCAAATCCGACATCTGATGATACGCATGTACTTTTTTCAATTCAATTTACCTCATTGTTTGAAACGGATTATTCAGATGCTCCTTCCTCTTATGGTGTTCCATCACATATTTTGGACTGTGCGCATATTCGGATTAATACCTTAGATCCTGAAACAGGTGCAACTCCAGGTGTCAATGCCAATGGAGATGATAATGCAGGGATCGATGACGAAGATGGTATTTCAACATTTCCAATTTATCAATCCGGTGGTCCACAAAATATCAGTGTAACAGTAAACAGTGTAATGAATTCAACAGGTTTTTCAGCTACACTTTACGGATGGATCGATTTAAACAACGATGGAAATTTTGACAACAATGAAATTGCAACAACTGCAGTTGCCAATGGATTTAGTGGTTCAAAAACCTTGACTTGGTCAAGCGTAACCGTTTCAGGAAATCCATCCAATCAATATTTAAGATTACGACTTACAACCGATGCGCTTGCTGATGATGTCAGTACAACGGGCTTAGATGAACGGTCAACAGAAAGTGCTGAGAACGGTGAGGTTGAAGATTATTATATATGCGTTAAACCAAAAGCAGGTGCTGACAAGAGTGTTGATTGTGTAACAAATTTCCCAGGTGGAACCGCAACAATGGCTGCCAGTGGAACAGGAACCTGGTCTGCAGGTGCTGGAAATCCAGGTACCGCTTTGATTGTAACTCCCGGTTCACCAACTACAGTTATTAATAGCTATAGC
Organism: Saprospiraceae bacterium; assembly: GCA_016712145.1. Taxonomy (NCBI): domain Bacteria; kingdom Pseudomonadati; phylum Bacteroidota; class Saprospiria; order Saprospirales; family Saprospiraceae; species Saprospiraceae bacterium. The sequence continues at coordinate 1,696,076 of JADJRO010000001.1, read as the reverse complement.
GCTGCAGGTACCTATACCTTTGTATGGACCAATGCAACCAGTTGTGCTACCGATACGGCTTTGGTTACCGTAACTGCAAAACCAAATGCAGGTGGAAATCAAACGGTAAGTTGTGTGCCATCATTTCCTGGTGGAACTGCAACCATGGGAGCAACTGGCGTTGGAACCTGGTCTGCACAAGCTGGAAATCCGGGTACCGCTACGATCACATCTCCAAATTCGCCTACAACGACTATAAAAGATTACACAGTTGCTGGGTCTTATAATTTTATCTGGACAAACACGAGCGGTTGTAATGATACGGCGACGATTACCGTAACAGCTAAACCAAATGCTGGCGTTGATAAAAACGTGAGCTGTGTTCCTTCATTTCCTGGAGGTTCCACTGCGATGGCTGCTTCTGGTTCAGGAACTTGGACAGCACATCCATCCAACCAAAGTTCAAACATCGTTACCCCTTCTTCACCAACAACTACTATTAATACGTTTGCTGGAGAAGGTACCTACTTATATATATGGACTGTAGGCAGTTGTACAGATACTGCCGCAGTAATCGTTACGAAAGGGCCTGTTGGTTCTGCTTCACCACAATCAATTTGTAGTGGAAATACCAGCAGCGTGGCTTTAAATTCAACGGTTCCGGGATCTACCTTTACCTGGACCGCTGCACAACAATCAGGTGCAACCATAACTGGATTCAGTGATTGTAATTCAGCCTGTGGAACCACGATTGCCCAAACATTAACAAATACAACCAACAATGCTTCAGGTGTTGTTAGATATACAGTCATTCCAACGTCACCAAATGGTTGTGTTGGAAGTTCATTTACAGTGGATGTTACAGTAAATCCAAAGCCATCCGGTTCTGCATCCAATCAATCGATCTGCAGTGGATTTACAACATCAGTGACTTTAAGTTCAACAGTTCCAAGTTCAACATTTACCTGGACCGCTGCACAATTATCTGGATCTACGATTACTGGATTTTCAAATTGCGCAGCAGCATGTGGCACAACGATTGCTCAAACTTTAACAAATACAAGCAACGCAACTCCAGGAGTTGTACGATATACGGTGACACCAATTTCACCAAACAATTGTCCTGGAAATACTTTTACAGTTGATGTAACAGTAAATCCAAAACCAATAGGATCTGCAAGTCCTGAAACAATTTGCAGCGGCGCTACTACAAGTGTAGCATTAAGTTCAACAGCAGCTGGAACTACATTTACATGGACCGCTGCACAACAATCTGGTGCTACAATCACTGGATTTTCAAATTGCGGAGCAGCATGTGGTACTACCATCGCTCAAACATTAACCAATACAACGAATAATAATGCAGGGGTTGTAAGATATACCGTCACACCAACTTCAGCAGATGGTTGCGTAGGTGCAACATTCCAAGTAAACGTAACGGTTAATCCAAAACCTGGAGTTTCAGTAACAACTACACCAGCTTGTATTGGATTCAGTAATGGAACTGCAACAGCAGTTGTAACAGGTGGATCTGCACCATTCTCTTACGATTGGAGCAATGGTCAAACTTCAGCGACAATTACCAATTTAGCCAATGCAACATATACTGTTACTGTAGAAGACAATAATAATTGTACCAATACAGCAAGCGGTACCGTTCAACAGCAAGGCATCAGTGCCATGACTGCAAATCCAAGTGCATGTAATCCCGCAAATAATACTTATAGTGTATCAGGAAGTTTAACTTTAGTGAACCCTCCAACAAGCGGTACATTAACGGTAAGTATTGGTGCAAGTCAACAAGTATTTAATGCACCATTTAACTCACCTACAAATTATACCATAACTGGTTTGACAGCAGATGGCGCCGTGCATACTGTAAATGCAGTATTTAGTGGCGGTACGCAATGTTCGAAGAGTGTAAATTATACAGCTCCTGTAAATTGTCAACCAATTATTACGCATAGCAAAAGCTTTGTTTCTGCAACACAAACAGGTGCACATAGTTTTTCAGTTGTTTATACAATTACTGTTGGAAACACTGGAGGCGATGGTCAATATGATTTAAAAGATGTTCCTGGTTTTGATGATGATATCGCAATTACTAGTGCATCCTTTATTACAAATGCTCCTGGAAATCCAGGAGGAGCCTTAGCAGGAACAGGTCCTTGGACACTTGCTAACGATCAAGCTATTTTAACAGGCCAAACACATACCTATACCTTAACTGTAAATGTTTCAATTGATTTAAGTGTAGGAAGTAGTGGAAATAATAGTTATACAAAATGTGGAACAGCTACTCCAGGAAATCCAACATCTGGAGAAGGTTTATACAATGAATCAAGATTAGATACAAACAATGACGGAACTCCGGAAGAAACTAAAAAGGCTTGCGGTGATATTCCATATTTAGATATGACGAAATCCGTTGCATCCATTAATCCATTAGGAGGTAATATGTATAATGTATTGTATACAATTACTGTAAAAAATCTAGGTGGTGCCAATGGACAATATGATTTGACAGATGCTCCTGCATTTGAAAATGATATCAATATTGGAAGTGCATCGTATACTTCCAATGCACCGGGTAATGCCGGAAGTGCATTAGCTGGAACAGGTCCTTGGATTTTAGCAAGTGATCAGGGAATTATAGTAGGCGCTACGCATACCTATACCTTAACAGTGAAAGTAACTTTAGATCTTGCTGGCGGCGGTGGTGACAATGTCTACACGAAATGCGGTGCAGCAATTCCAGGTGATCCAAGCAGTGGAGAAGGATTATACAACCAATCGAAAATGGATACCAACAACGATGGTACCATTGATGAAACGGACGAAGCATGTGGTGATTTACCTTATGTTACTACAACTAAATCTGTTTCAAGTATAGTTGCATTGGGTGGTAACATGTATAATGTAATTTATTCAATTACAGCTCAAAACTTAGGGGTGCAACCGGACAATATGATTTATCAGATGTTCCTGGTTTTGATGACGATATTACAATCGGCAGTGCCAGCTTCACCACCAATGCTCCCGGGAATCCAGGCGGTGCATTGGCAGGAACGGGTCCATGGACTTTAGCAAATGATCAAAATATAAGTGCTGGTGCAACACATACTTACACTTTAACTGTAAAAGTTACTTTAGACTTGCGTGCAACAAGTGGAGGAAACAATGTATACACTAAATGTGGAACGGCTACACCGGGAGACCCTGCAGCTGGTGAAGGTTTATACAATCAATCCAAAATGGATTCCAATAATGATGGAACACCAGAAGAAACACGCGAAGTTTGTGCAGATTTACCTTATATAGTAAATACAAAATCAGTGGCTAGTATTTCACCTCTTGGTGGAAATATGTACAATGTCGCTTACACTATACAAGTAAGAAACTTGGGTGGAGGAAATGGTGCATATGATTTGGTAGATGCTCCGGGTTTTGACAATGATTTTGCAATCAACAGTGCAGCATATACATCCAATGCACCAGGTAATCCAGGATTAACTTTAGTTGGTACTGGACCTTGGACCTTAGCAAACGATCAGAATATAGTTGCAGGTGCAATTCATACGTACACATTAACCGTAAAAGTTACACTTGATCTTACTCCAGGAAGTGGTGGGGATAATGTGTATACTAAATGTGGAAATACCAATCCAGGAGATCCACAAAGTGGTGAAGGATTGTACAACCAATCACGTGTAGATTCTAATAACGATGGCATCGCAGAAGATACCAGTGAAGTATGTTCTGATGTGCCTTATGTGACAAGCAATAAATCCATATCAACAATCAGTCCACTGGGTGGAAATATGTATAATGTAAATTATACAATTACTGTACAGAATCTTGGTGGTGCCAATGGTCAGTATGACTTAAAAGACATCCCTGGATTTGATGATGATATAACAATTAATACAGCATCCTATACTTCCAATGCTCCTGGAAATGCGGGTTCTGCATTGGCAGGTACCGGACCATGGACTTTGGCAAATGATCAAGCAATTCTGGTAGGTGCTACGCATACTTATACACTTACAGTAAAAGTGACTCTTGACTTAACTGCAGGAACCGGTGGAAATAATACCTATACAAAATGTGGAACTGCAATTCCAGGTGATCCATCATCAGGAGAAGGACTCTACAATCAATCTACTATTGATACAAACAATGATGGCGTTGTAGAAGAAACAAAAGAAGCTTGTGGTGATTTACCATATATTGTTTCAAATAAAACATTGACAAGCATTTCACCTTTAGGAGGAAATATGTACAATGTAGTTTATTCTATAACAGCTCAAAATCTTGGTGGAGCCAATGGACAATATGATTTGACAGATGTACCTGGTTTTGACGATGATTTTACAATAAACAGTGCATCTTATGTTTCGAATGCACCAGGAAATGGTGGGTCTGCATTGGCAGGCACTGGACCATGGACATTAGCAAACGATCAAGCAATTACCGCTGGTGCAACACATACTTATACCTTAACTGTAAAAGTTACACTTAATTTAAGAACAGGTACAGCTGGTGATAATACGTATACTAAATGTGGAAATGCAATTCCTGGTGATCCAACAAGCGGTGAAGGATTGTATAACCAATCTAAATTAGACACGAATAATGATGGTACACCTGAAGATGTTGATGAAGTATGCGGTGACGTACCTTATATTACAAATGTTAAATCAGTAAGCAGTGTTACACCATTGGGTGGCAACATGTATACCGTTGTTTATCAGGTATTGGTTAAAAACTCAGGGGGTGCAAATGGTCAATATGATTTAATTGATGCACCTGGATTTGATGATGACTTTACTATAAATAGTGCTTCATATGCATCAAATGCTCCTGGTAATCCGGGCGCTGCATTAGCTGGAATTGGACCATGGACTTTATCAAATGATCAGGCTATTCTTGCTGGGGCTACTCACACATATACCCTTACCGTTAAAGTGACTTTGGATTTGACTGCGGGTAGTGGTGGAAATAATGTTTATACAAAATGTGGTACGGCTACACCAGGTGATCCAACAAGTGGAGAAGGCTTGTATAACCGTTCAACAGTTGATGTAAATAATGATGGCATCCCAGAAGACACTTCAGAAGTTTGTACAGATTTATCTTATATTACAAGTAATAAAACAATTGCTAGTATCATCCCATTGGGTGGTAATATGTACAATGTGACTTATAATATTGCTGTACAAAATTTAGGTGGTATCAATGGGCAATATGATTTAACAGATGCACCTGGATTTGACAATGATTTTACATTAAATTCTGCTTCTTATACCAGCAATGCTCCTGGAAATCCAGGAAACGCACTGGTTGGAACGGGCCCTTGACCTTAGCAAATGATCAGGCAATTAATGCAGGATCTACACACAATTATGTGTTAACTGTTAAAGTTACATTGGACTTAAATGCAGGAACAGGTGGAGACAATGTATATACAAAATGTGGTAATGTAACACCTGGAAATCCAAACGCAGGTGAAGGATTATACAATGAGTCCAGATTAGATATAAATAATGATGGAATTGCTGATGAGTTAAAAGAAGTTTGTGGCGATGTTCCATATGTTACAACCAACAAATCAATTTCTAGCATCAACTCATTAGGTGGTAATATGTATAATGTTACCTATAACATCACCGTTCAAAATCTTGGTGGCACAACTGGTCAATATGATTTATCAGATGTACCAGGTTTTGATGATGACATTACAATTAATAGTGCATCTTATACATCGAATGCTCCAGGGAATGCTGGTGCTGCTTTAGCAGGAACGGGTCCATGGACTTTAGCAAACGATCAATCCATTGTTGTCGGTGCAACGCATACCTATACTTTGGTTGTTAAAGTTACTTTAGACTTAAGAACAACAAGTGGTGGAAATAATAGCTACACAAAATGTGGTACTGCAACACCGGGTGATCCCACAAGTGGAGAGGGATTGTACAATCAATCTAAGATGGACACCAATAACGATGGAACTCCAGAAGAAACGAAAGAAGTTTGTGGTGATCTTCCATACATTACAACAGTTAAAACTGTAAACAGCATTACCCCATTGGGAGGTAATATGTTTAATGTTTCATATCAAATTCAAGTTAAAAATATCGGCGGTGCTAATGGTACCTACGATTTAATAGATGCACCAGGTTTTGATAATGACTTTGCAATCAACAGTTCGTCTTATACTTCGAATGCTCCGGGAAATGCCGGATCAGCATTAGCAGGAACAGGACCATGGACTTTAGCAAATGATCAGGCAATCCTTACAGGTGCAACGCATACGTATACTGTTGTTGTTAAAGTTACATTAGATTTAACAGCAGGTAGTGGAGGTGATAATATTTATACAGCATGCGGAAGTGCAACTCCAGGTGATCCAACTTCTGGTGAAGGTTTGTATAACCGTGCTCGAGTGGATATTAACAATGATGGAATTCCTGAAGATACCAGTGAAACCTGTGCGGATGTTCCTTATATAACCAGTAATAAATCGTTGACTACAATTGCTCCTTTGGGTGGCAATATGTATAATGTCACTTATACGATAACAGTTCAGAACTTAGGAGCTTCTGCAGGACAATATGATTTATTGGATGTTCCTGCATTTGATAATGATATTACCATTGGTTCTGCTTCTTATACAACAACTGCTCCTGGAAACGCAGGTGGTGCATTAGCAGGAACCGGACCATGGACCCTTGCAAATGATCAGGCAATTGTTGCCGGTGGTACACATACGTATACCCTGGTTGTTAAAGTTACCTTAGACTTAACAGCTGGTACTAGTGGAGATAATATCTATACGAAATGTGGAAATGCAATACCAGGAAATCCAACAGCCGGAGAAGGCTTATACAATGAATCCAGAATGGATTCAAACAATGATGGTACACCGGAAGAAACCAAAAAAGCTTGTGGTGACTTACCTTATATTGTAACAACAAAAACATTTACATCCAAGACCGATCTTGGTGGAAATATGTATAATGTAAACTATACAATAGCAGTTCAAAATCTTGGTGGTGCTAATGGTCAATACGACTTGACGGATATTCCAGGATTTGATGATGACATTACAATTAATAATGCTTCGTATACTTCAAATGCTCCAGGTAATGGAGGTGCTGCTTTAGCAGGTACAGGTCCATGGACCTTAGCAAATGATCAGGCTATTTTAGTAGGAGCTGTTCATACCTATACGTTGACAGTGAAAGTAACTTTGGATTTAAATCCTGCAAGTGGAGGAAACAACACCTATACAAAATGTGGTGCTGCTATACCAGGTGATCCAGCTGCAGGCGAAGGTTTATACAACCAATCTAAAATGGATACCAATAATGATGGCATTCCAGAAGACGTTGATGAAGCGTGTGGCGATTTACCTTATGTAAGTACAACTAAAACAGTTGCAAGCATTGCTGCTTTAGGTGGCAATATGTTTGAAGTAAAATATACGATTAAAGTAACCAATTCAGGTGGTGCCAATGGTCAATATGACTTAACAGATATTCCTGGATTTGATGACGATATTGCAATAAATTCTTCGTCCTATGCTTCTGATGCTCCGGGTAATAGCGGAGGTTCTTTAGCAGGTGTTGGACCATGGACGCTTGCAAACGATCAGGCAATAGGTATCGGTGCAATTCATACGTATACCATTACTGTAAAAGTTACGATCGATTTAAATCCTGGATCAGGTGGAAATAACGTTTATACAAAATGTGGTTCCGCAATTCCTGGCGATCCAGCTGCTGGTGAAGGTTTATACAACCAATCTAAAATGGATACCAACAACGATGGTATACCAGAAGATACAGATGAAGCATGTGGTGATTTACCTTACATTACTTCTAACAAATCCATTTCAAACATTGCGCCTTTAGGTGGCAATATGTATAATGTTACATACAATATTACAGTTCAAAATCTTGGAGCTGTTAATGGTCAATATGACTTAACAGATATTCCTGGATTTGATAATGACATCAGTATAGGTTCTGCTTCTTTCACAACAACGGCTCCTGGAAATCCTGGAGGTGCTTTGGCAGGAAGTGGACCATGGACACTTGCAAATGATCAGGCGATTACAGCAGGCGCAAGTCATAGTTACACAATTACTGTAAAGATTACTTTAAATCTTGAACCAGGTAGTGGTGGCGATGATGTGTACACAAAATGTGGTGCAGTGACACCAGGGGATCCGAATGCCGGAGAAGGTTTATACAACCAATCTAAATTAGATTCAAACAACGACGGTGTTGCAGAAGAAACGAAAGAAGCTTGTGGTGATATTCCATATGTTTCAGCAACTAAAACAATTACAAGTACAGCCCCATTGGGCGGAAATATGTATAATGTTACCTATTCAATCGTAGTTCGTAATTTAGGTGGCGCTGTTGGTCAATACGACTTGAGCGATGTTCCTGCTTTTGACAACGATATCGCAATAGGATCTGCTTCCTTTACAACAACAGCTCCTGGAAATCCTGGAGGTGCTTTAGCTGGAACTGGACCATGGACATTAGCAAATGATCAATCGATAGGAATCGGTGCAACGCACACTTATACATTGACTGTTAAAGTTACATTGGATTTAAATCCAGGTAGCGGTGGTGATGATACCTATACAAAATGTGGAGCAGTAAATCCAGGGGATCCAAATGCGGGTGAAGGTTTGTACAACCAATCTAAATTAGATACAAATAATGATGGTACTCCTGAAGATGTTGATGAAACTTGTGGTGATCTTCCATATGTAACTTCTACTAAAACAATCACTACGATTACAAATTTAGGTGGCAACATGTATAATGTGAGCTACGCAATCGTTGTAAAAAATCTTGGTGGAGTTAATGGAACATATGATCTTTCAGATGTACCAGGATTTGATAATGACATTGCAATAGGATCAGCCTCTTATACATCAACAGCTCCTGGCAATCCAGGTGGTGGTTTAGCAGGTGTTGGTCCATGGACTTTAGCAAATGATCAAGTGATTGGTGTTGGTGCAACCCATACCTATACATTGACTGTGAAAGTAACTCTTGACTTAAGAGTGGGAACAACTGGTGATAATATTTACACAAAATGTGGAAATGCGATTCCAGGTGACCCAAGCAGTGGTGAAGGATTATACAATCAGTCTCGTTTAGATTCAAACAATGATGGTACTCCGGAAGAAACAAAAGAAGCTTGCGGTGATTTACCATACATCGTTAATACAAAAACTGTAAACAGCATTACCCCACTTGGTGGAAATATGTTTAATGTGAAATACAATATTGCTGTTAAAAATATTGGCGGCGCAAACGGTCAGTATGATTTAACAGACGTACCGGGATTTGATAATGACTTTGCAATCGGTTCAGCTTCTTATACCTCTGATGCTCCTGGAAATGCAGGCAATGCTTTGGCAGGTAGTGGACCATGGACCTTAGCAAATGATCAAGCCATTACGGTTGGCGCAACACATAATTATACCGTTACTGTAAAAGTTACCTTAGACTTAAGTCCAGGTAGTGGTGGTGATAACATATATACAAAATGTGGTTCGGTAAATCCGGCAGATCCAAATAGTGGTGAAGGTTTATACAATCAAACGCGGGTGGATATCAATAACGATGGTATTCCGGAAGATACTTCTGAAACATGTGCAGACATTCCTTATGTAACAAGTGCTAAAACAATTAATAGCATTACTTCTTTGGGAGGTCATATGTACAATGTAGTTTATAAAATTGTTGTAAAAAATCTCGGAGGTGCAGCAGGCCAATACGATCTGTTGGATGTGCCAGGTTTTGACAATGATATTACAATAGGTTCTGCTTCTTATAGTTCTGATGCACCAGGCAATGCCGGCGGTTCTTTAGCTGGAGTTGGTCCATGGTCATTAGCAAATGATCAGGGAATTAATGCCAATGCTACGCATACCTATCTGGTAACTGTAAAAGTTACTTTAGATCTGAATGCTGCAAGTGGTGGTGATAATATTTATACGAAGTGCGGACAAGTAAATCCAAATAATCCACAAAGTGGAGAAGGATTATACAATGAATCCAGAATGGATTCAAACAATGACGGAACACCTGAAGAGGTGAGTAAAGTATGTGGTGATTTACCTTATGTTGTAAGTAGTAAATCTGTCACAAGCGTTACTCCATTGGGTGGAAACATGTTTAATGTAAGCTACAAAATGGTCGTTCAAAACTTAGGTGGAATCAACGGTCCATATGATCTTACCGATGTACCAGGTTTTGATGATGATATTACAATCAACACCGCAAGCTATACAACCGATGCACCTGGAAATCCAGGAGGTCCATTAGCTGGAGTAGGACCATGGGTGCTTGCAAACGATCAGAATATTGTAAACGGTGCAGTTCATACGTATAACTTGACTGTAAAAGTTACCTTGAATTTAGATCCTGCAAGTCCTGGTAATAATACTTACACGAAGTGTGGTGCTGCTACTCCTGGGGATCCAACAACTGGAGAAGGTTTATACAACCAGGCTAAACTGGATATTAATAATGATGGAGTACCAGAAGATGTTGATGAAGCATGTGGTGATGTACCTTATGTTACTGCAAGTAAATCAATTGCTTCTATAACTCCGTTGGGAGCAAACATGTATACAGTTAAGTATCAAATAAATGTTCAAAACTTAGGTGGAACTGCAGGCATGTATGACCTGGTAGATCAACCTGGTTTGGATGATGATATTACAATGGGTTCTGTATCCTATACATCAGATGCACCAGGTAATTCTGGCGGTTCGTTGATTGGTACAGGTCCTTGGACTTTAGCTAACGATCAGGCGATTGGTATCGGTTCAACACATAGTTACATCATTACTGCAAAAGTTACTTTGGATCTTACAATTGGAAGTAGCGGTGATAATGTATATACAAAATGTGGTAACGCAATACCTGGTGATCCTGCTGCTGGTGAAGGATTATACAATCAATCCAAACTGGATAACAACAACGATGGTATTCCAGAAGAACTTGATGAAGTCTGTGGTGATTTACCATATGTAACAACAACCAAAACACTTACCAATATTTCTAATTTAGGTGGTCACATGTATAATGTAACCTACCAGTTAGAAGTTAAAAATTTGGGAGGTGCAAATGGTCAATATGATTTAACAGATGTGCCAGGATTTGACAATGACATTGCAATTGGTTCAGCATCCTATGTATCAACGGCACCTGGTAATCCAGGATCGGCCTTGATCGGTAGTGGTCCATGGAACTTAGCAAATGATCAAAACATTGGTGCATTCTCGACACATAATTATACGCTTACTGTTAAAGTCACCTTGAATCTTGAAACAGGAAGTGGTGGTGATGATATTTATACTAAATGTGGTGCCGTTACACCGGGTGATCCAACAAGTGGAGAAGGATTGTACAATCAATCAAAAATGGATTCCAACAATGATGGAATTCCAGAAGAACTTCGGGAAACTTGTGGTGATTTACCATATGTTGTGAATGCAAAAACAATTGCTTCAATTACACCATTGGGTGGCAATATGTATAATGTGGTTTACCAATTGGTAGTTAGAAATCTTGGAGGTGCAGGAGGTATTTATGACTTGACAGATATTCCTGGATTTGATAACGACATTGTAATCAACAGTGCATCCTTTACAACAACAGGCCCAGGTGCTGCAGGTGCATTAGCTGGAGCAGGTCCTTGGACTTTGGCAAATGATGCAGCAATTGCTGCAGGCGCTACACACACGTATACCATTACAGTGAAAGTAACCATCCAAATGGAAGGTGGAGCTGGTAATGATGTGTATACAAAATGTGGAAATGCCACTCCAGGTGATCCAACAGCTGGCGAAGGATTATACAACCAGGCTAAATTGGATATCAACAACGATGGTACACCAGAAGATGTTGATGAAGCTTGTGGGGATCTGCCTTATGTTACTGCTGCTAAAACAGTTGCGAACATTACAAATTTAGGTGGACATATGTATAATGTTACTTACAATGTAGTTGTAAGAAATTTAGGAGGAGCAATTGGTCAATATGACTTAAATGACATTCCTGGATTTGATGATGACATTACAATAAACAATGCATCCTTTACTTCAAATGCACCTGGAAATGCAGGTGGACCATTAGCAGGTTCTGGTCCTTGGAATTTAGCCAACGATCAAAATATTAATGCAGGTTCAACGCATACCTATGTATTAACAGTAAAAGTGACCATTGATTTACGTGCAACAAGTGGAGGCGATAATATTTATACTGCTTGTGGTCAACTTGCTACACCTGGAGATCCATCTCCTGGGGAAGGCTTGTACAATCAATCAACCATGGATTCCAACAATGATGGAATTCCAGAGGAATATGATGAAGCTTGTGCGGATCTTCCGTATGTAGTTTCTAGTAAAACAATTACAAGCATTATCCCTCTTGGCGGTGGAATGCATACCATAAATTATCAGTTAAAAGTTCAAAATCTTGGTGGTGCTATCGGACAATATGATTTGACAGATGCTCCTGGTTTTGATAATGATTTAACAATAAATACAGCTTCGTATACAACAACAGCTCCAGGAAATCCTGGCGGTGCATTGGCTGGAAGTGGTCCGTGGGTACTTGCAAATGATCAATCTATTGGAATTGGTTCAACGCATACCTATAACCTAACAGTTAAAGCAACGCTTGATTTCAGACCGGGATCTGGCGGTGATAATGTGTACAGTGAATGTGGTAAAACAACTCCTGGAACTCCAAAAGCTGGAGAAGGTGTGTTTAACCAGTCCAGAATGGACATCAACAACGACGGTACTCCTGAAGATGTGGATGATGTATGTGGTGATATCGATATCGTCGATATGGCGATCCGTAAAACTACGGTTACCGCTGCACCATACAGCTATGGACAATTGATTACGTTTAATTTGGAAGTGTTCAATCAAGGTAATATTCCATTGACAAGCATTGTTTTAAATGATTACTTGCCAAGTGGATTTACTTTCAGCCCTGCTGACAATATCGCAGGATGGAGTCAAATCAATCCGGCATTATTAGAATACAATGCAGTGGCAAACGTTCCAAAATATTCATCTGTAATTGTTCCGCTTAAATTAAAAGTGGCCATGAGCAGTGGATACAAAGCGTGGTTCAATTATTCGGAAGTTAAATCTTATAAAGATGTTTCTGGAAATGACAGAACGTTTGAAGAATTAGATAGTAAACCAAACTCCAATACACCTGCTGAGTTGGCAGTATTACCAGGTGATCCAGGTGATGACAATATCAATACCATGGATATTGGAGGAAATGAAGATGATCACGACCCTGCAGGATTTAATGTGTTTGACCTTGCATTACGCAAAATAGCTAAAGGTGCAAATCCATTAACCTACGGTGAGGTGGTTCCGTTTGAAATTACCTTGTTTAATCAGGGAAGTATTTCAGCGATGAATCCTCAAGTAACGGATTATGTTCCAGTAGGATTCCAGTTTGTACAAGCAAACAATCCATCTTGGACATACAATGCCGGTACTCGTGAAGCATTGACAACCTATTCCGGAAAAATTAAACCGGGTGATAGTGCGAAAATCACCATCAATTTAACCTTGTTGCCTAACCTTGGCAATCCAAGAGCATGGGATAACATTGGTGAAATTGAAACGGTAACAGATACTTTAGGTAACGTATTGACTGATTTTGATAGTAGCCCTGGTGGTACTAAAGATGATGATGGTCCTGCGATTGATGATGCAATCAATGATCCAAATGATCAAGATGATCACGATCCATCAATAGGGCCAGTGTTTGACCTTGCCTTAAGAAAATATGTTAAAAACAAATTACCATATTATGCTCCGGGTGATGTAGTACCTTATACCATTACTGTTTTCAATCAGGGTAATATAACTGCTAAGAATATTCAGGTTAATGATTACATGCCTCAAGGATATGTCTTTGAAGCAGGTTCAAATCCTGGATGGGGTTTTGTTGGTTCGACTTTGGTATACAATAGCATTGCAAAATTGTATCCGGGTGATAGCGTTCAGTTGACATTAAATCTGAAAGTACAGATCGCTGCAATTCCAACTTTATTAGATTGGGATAATTATGCAGAAATTCGTACAGCGAATGATACATTGAATGTAAACAGAGACAACGATGATGCAGACAGTAAACCAAATACTAACAGTGCTTGGGAAAGACAAGTTGTTGAAAATCATCCTTGGGATAATGTGATTGATGGAAATGGTCAAGTCGAAAATGAAGATGAAGACGACCATGACTTTGAAAACGTAAAAGTAACCGGTGCAATTGGTGACCGTGTGGGGATGATTTGGATGGAGATGGTATTCAAGATCCAGGCGAACCAGGATTACCAAATGTAATCGCTAACTTATACGATTGCAGCACATTAGCTCTGGTTAAAAAGGACACAACAGATGCAAGCGGTATGTATTTGTTTGATTTCTTATTACCATTGAAATCATACTTCGTGAAATATGACTTTGCATTAGTTCCTCCAGGTTATGGATTTACATTCCAAAATCAGGGTGGTGATGATACAAAAGATAGTGATGTAGATGCAAATGGAGTTGGTCCATGCTTGACCATCCAACCAGGTAAGAGAGATTCAACTTACGATGCTGGTTTGGTTAAATTAGGTTCCTTCTCTGACTTTGTTTGGGATGATAAAGATGGAGATGGAATTCAGGATCCGGGTGAAGGAGGTATTCAAGGTGTTGTTGTAACAGTGTACAATGCAGTTACTAAATTACCTGTGAAGAATACGGTTACAGATGCGACAGGATACTGGATATTAAAAGACTTATTACCTCAAGATTATTATCTTAAGTTTGAAGCTCCGGCTGGATTTGTGTTGACACTTCCTAATTCGACTACAGATTTTAAGGATAGTGATGTAGATAATAGCAATGGACCAGGTACAACTGCTACCACGCACTTATCACCGGATGAAGATGATACAACAGTGGATGCTGGTTTCTACAGATGCATTATGGTATGTGGTGATGTTTGGTATGATTTCGATATGGATGGTATTTACGATGCAGCAGAAAAAGGAATTAACGGATTGCGTGTTTATATCATCGATGCAATCAGTGGTGCAACGGTTTCTACCTTAACTACCAGTGTAAAACCAGGTACACCTTCTGATGATGGTTACTTTAAAGCAGCTTGTCTGAGACCAGGTACGTACTATATACGTTTTGAAAGACCTGGACATTTAGGTGCCAGTGAACCATACAAAGGAACGAATCCAAATAAAGACAGCGATATCTCTCACGAAAATGGTGTCAACACCACGAAGAAGTTTACTGTAGTGAGTGGAGATATGGTTTGTGGATATGGTGGTGGATTCCAGGTTAAATCGATCGTAGGGGACCGTGTTTGGGTTGACCAAAACTTCAACGGAATCCAGGATCAGGGTGAAGCACCATTATCCGGTGTAAAAGTAGCAGCCTATAAGAGTACTGGAACGATGGTAAGTGAAGGCTTAACTGGTACTGATGGACAATTTACTTTGGATGGTATGATTCAAGGAGACTACTATGTTAAATTTGAATTGCCAGGAACAAGCTATGGCTTTACAAGACCTCACGCTGGTTTTGATGAAGTAGATAGCGATGTAGATGGAACATTCGGATACGGTAGTACCCAAATGTATAGAATTCAAAGTGGTGAAGTAAGACCGACTATTGATGCGGGTGTAGTATCTCAAGTACTTGCCGTTGAATGGTTAAGTTTTGATGGAAACTACAATGGCAGCTTTACTGAATTGGATTGGACGACCCGGGTAGATATCAATACAGATCACTTTGTTGTAGAAAGAAGACATGAATCCGAAACTGACTTCAAAGAAATCGGACAAGTGGAAGCTAACAGCGACATGACATTGACTTCACATGAATACAACTTTGATGATTTTGATGTGACGCAATCAGGTGTTTACTATTATCGCTTGAAACAATTTGATAAGAATGGCAGATTTACTTACAGTAAGATCATTTCAATCCGCGTAACCACAGAAGATGAATTAAATGTATTCATCTATCCAAATCCGGTAAATGACTTATTGAAAGTTGAACTCTGGATACCACAGGATACTGAATTGGATGTAAGAGTATTTGATCAGAATGGAAAAACGGTCTTGTATGCTCCTTTTAGTGAATACAAAACTAAAGGTAAATACAGCGAACTTTTAAGTACCGCCAATTTGATTCAAGGTCAATATGTATTACAAATCAAAACGGTGTCAGGTGTAATTAACAAGAAGTTTACCGTTTCGAGGTAAAAAAATATAGAACAAGATGAAAGGGCCTGCTTCAATTTATTGGAGCAGGCTCTTTTTTTTAAATTGACGACTGAAGGTCTGAAGGACTGGGGGTCTGGAAATCTGGACAGATAAAGATCTTAAGTGTTAAAAAACTATATGAAAGTAGGTTTCAAAGTGAATACAAAATAGTAGTCAAAATTTTGAATATAAGTAAATTCAAAGGATTTATTAAATTTGAATATTTAACACCTAATAATTAATACTATGAGAGATTACACAAAACTTGATGCATTTAATTTGTCCGATGATTTAGTATTGGAAGTTTATAGACTGACCAGCCAGTTTCCAAAGTTTGAACTATATGGCTTGACTTCTCAAATAAGACGGGCTATTATTTCTGTGCCATCAAATATTGTCGAAGGAAACTACAGAAATAGCCAAAAAGAATATTATAGATTTCTTGAAATAGCCTTCGCTTCATTAAAAGAATCTAGATATCAAATGAATCTTGCATCTAGACTTAATTACCTTGAACTTAAAGATTTTCAATCATGTGATGAAAAGTTTCAAAGAGTTGAACATGTTTTATTTGCTCTGGTTAGGAGTATGAAATGTTAGTTCCAGGCACATGGCCAAATTTTATGGAATGTAAGGGATAAATAGAATTTTTCAGTTTTACAGGCCCCCGAAAAAACATAAATCATTTAGGTCCACCTTTCAGCCGTCCAGCCGTCCAGACCTCCAGTCGTCCAGACCTCCAGTCGTTCAGTCGTCCAGACCTCCAATCGTACAGTCCATCCTCCAGTCCTCTAGTCGTCCAGTCGTCCAGACCTCCAGTCGTCCAGCCGTCCAGTCGTCCAGACCTCCAGTCGTTCAGTCGTTCAGTCGTTCAGTCGTTCAGACCTCCAGACCTTTTCCGACTAAAACATTCCAATATTCAAAGTATGCTGCAACACTTCATTCATATCTTTAACATAAACAAAATCTAAACCTTGCAGATGTTGAGGATTTACCTCTTCTATATTTGCTTTGTTTTCAGCACACAATATGATGGTTTTAATACCAGCTCGTTTTGCAGCCAATACTTTTTCCTTGATTCCACCAACTGGTAATACCTTTCCACGCAAAGTAATTTCTCCGGTCATTGCTAAAAAAGATTTGATCGGTTTCTTTTTAATTGCAGAACAAATTGAACTCAACATGGTGATACCAGCTGAAGGGCCATCTTTAGGAATCGCACCTTCCGGAACGTGGATATGAAAATCATAATTTTCAAAAAAGTCAGTTTCAATTTGCAATTCTTCTGCATGCGCTTTAATAAAACTCAGCGCAGTGCTGGCAGATTCTTTCATTACATCACCGAGATTTCCAGTCAGCACCATTTTACCTTTACCCTTTGAGATACTCGTTTCGATATATAAGATATCACCTCCAACACGGGTCCATGCCAGTCCAATTGCCACACCGGATGGCAGATTCTCTTGATAATTATCGTTACTGAATCGAGGTATGCCGAGGATTTCTTTCAGCCCTTCTTTTTTAATCGTAACATTTTTCTTTTTATCCATCGCAATGGTACTTGCAGCTTTGCGCATCAAGGATGCCAATTGCCTGTTGAGTCCACGCACACCGGATTCCCGGGTGTATTCCTGTATAACGCGTTCCAACACCTCATCACTTAATTTAACCTGATTTGCTTTGAGTCCATGATCGCTCAATTGTTGTGGAATCAAATGATCTTTAGCAATTTCTATTTTTTCTTCGGTACTATAGCCCTGAAGTTCTATAATTTCCATGCGATCCATTAAAGCGGGTTGGATAGTACTCAATGAATTAGCCGTTGCAATAAACAATACTTTTGACAAGTCAAATTCTAAGTCCAGATAGTTATCATGGAAACTGGAATTTTGTTCGGGATCCAACACTTCCAATAAAGCAGAAGATGGGTCTCCTCTAAAATCTTTTCCAACCTTATCAATTTCATCTAAAATAAAAACAGGATTTGCCGAACCTGCTTTCCGAATGGATTGAATGATTCGACCCGGCATGGCACCGATATATGTTTTTCGATGTCCTCGAATTTCAGATTCATCGTGCAAACCACCTAATGACATGCGAATGAATTTTCGATCCAAAGCTTTTGCAATTGATTTTCCCAAAGAAGTTTTACCAACTCCCGGTGGACCAACCAGACACAAAATCGGAGATTTCATATCTCCTTTTAATTTTAGAACTGCTAAATGTTCGATGACCCGTTGTTTAACTTTTTCCAATCCTTTATGATCGGCATCTAAGATTTCCTTGCTCTTTTTTAAATCATAATTATCAGTAGTGTAATCATCCCAGGGAAGGTCAACCAATAAATCCAAATAATTCATTTGCACCGAATATTCGGCAACCTGGGGATTCATCCGTTTTAATTTTGCAACTTCTTTGTCATAATGATCTCTGACTTGTTTAGTCCATTTTTTTTCAGATGCCTTTCTGTTTAATTCTTCTATGTCTTGTTCTTGTGGATCTTGACCAAGCTCTTCTTGAATTGTTTTTAATTGTTGATTTAAATAATAATCCCGTTGTTGCTTTTCTAAATCTGTGCGTACTTTGGATTCAATCTGGTCTTTGACTTCCAACAATTGCATTTCATTATTTAAGTAAACCATCAAGGTTTCAGCTTTTTTATGTAAGTCATCCATTTCCAACAACTCTTGTTTTTGTTCGATTGGAATGTTGAGATTGGAAGAAATAAAATGCAATAAAAACCGATCGTTGTTGATATTCTTTAAAAGCAGTTGCGCTTCATTGGGTATCTGTGGAGATAGTTCGATAATTTTACGAGATTTTTCCTGAATCGAACTGATCATCGCTTGATATTCCAGATCTTTCGAACTAGCGGTATGTTCTTTTTTTGCAATGCGCGCTTCCAGGTAGGGTTCTTCTTTGGTCCATTCGCTAATCTGAATGCGTTTCCGACCCTGAAGAATAACAGTTTGTCCACCATCCGGCATTTTAAGCAGTTTCACAATGCGCGCAACCGTTCCTGTTTGATATAAGTCCTTAAATCCAGGATCTTCTGTCCGATGATCGAGTTGGGTTAATACAGCTATGTATTTATCAGTTTCTTGGGATTTTGCCAATGCACGAATGGATTTATCTCTTCCTACTGTGATCGGAATGATCACTCCAGGAAACAAGACCGTATTTTTTAAGGGCATTACCGGCAAGACATCGCCATATTTATCTTCTCGTACCGGTTCTTCATCTTCCGCAACTGCAACAAAGGGAAGTAACTCTTCATCTTCTTGCAGTTTTGAATCAAATATTATATTATTAAAATTCATAATGTATAATTCGTTGTTATTTATTAAACTCGAAAGGCAGTTTAATTTTATAGTCAACAGCCGTGCCATACGAGTTAAGGCCGAATTAAATGACAAAAAGGCCAATTATTTAAGACAAAATGACAAGATTCAATTACGATTTACAAATTACGAATTGAAAATTTCAGTTTTTAATAGCTTTAAATTTGTAATCCGTAATTTGTAATTCGTAATTGATTTCAAGGTGCCAAACATGCAATCGTCCAAAGTCCACCCTCAAGGCTGTATTGAAATCGATCGTGCAAACGATTTTCTCTGCCTTGCCAAAATTCAAAATAATCAGGGATTAATTTATACCCGCCCCAATGTTCGGGACGTTGCACTTTATCTGGATTTTCTTCAAAAAATTTAATCGCCATTTCCAATTCATCCCGGTGTTGGATCAATTGACTTTGAGGAGATACAATGGCTCCAATCTGACTAAAAAATGGACGCGACTTAAAGTAAATTTCAGATTCCTCCGAACTGATTTTTTCAATCATGCCTTCGATACGAACCTGACGTTCAAACTCTTTCCAAAAAAACAATAAACAGGCATTGGGATTTTGAGCTAGTTGCTTTCCTTTTCGACTGTTATAATTGGTAAAAAAGTAAAAATGACCGTTTTCTACATTTTTAAGTAAAACAACCCGAGAGGAAGGACGTCCTCGATCAGATACTGTTGATAAGATCATCGCATTCCCATCCGGCAACTGGTTTTTTAAAACTTCTTCAAACCAACTGGCAAACTGATCCACCGGATCCAATAACAACTGATTAAATTCTAATGTCGAATGTTTGTATTCTTTGCGTAAAGGATCCATGTTAAATAAATTACGAATTACGAATTACGAATTACAAATTACAAATGATTTAATAAATGTAGTATAAAAAATTATTTTTTATACTACATTTTTAATCGAATCCCAATTCCCAATTCGTAATTGATTCCTCCATTCGTAATTCGTAATTTGTAATTCGTAATTGACTATATCCTTCCCATGCTCTTATCCAAATCTACTTTCGCCTGGATCAAATTAATTTGTGCATCCAGTAAATTAGCTTGAGCCTGGTAGAGATCCCGTTCAGCATTACTTAATTCTAAACTGGAACCAACCCCTTCTTTAAATTTTATTTTGGAAGAATTGTAAATACTTTCCGCAAGTGTTACCGTTTTCTTTCTGGATTCAATGGTTACACTGGCATTTAAGTATTGAATTCTAGCATTTTCAAATTCCAATTGTGCTCCGCTTTCAAATTCTTTTTGTTGTAATTTCGTTTTATCCAACAACATTTTCGCACGGATGATTTTACCTTTTTTATCAAAGCCATCAAAAATCGGAACGCTTAAATTCAGTCCTACTAAACTTGTTGGAAACCAATCATTGTCTTTTGAATCAAACAATTTATTGCGTTGTAAACTTTCTTGAATACTTGCAAATCCATACAAGGAAGGCAGGTAAGCCGTTTTGTAACGTTTGATATTTATTTCTGCCAATTGCAATCCTTGTAAAATGACTGGGTATTCTGGTCGAGCATTGTAATTCAATTGGATGGACGGATCCATAATTTCCAGATAGGAAGTATTCAACAGGTCATTAAGGGTTTCACTGAGTGTAAGCTCTTGTTCATATGGAAAATTTATCTGAAACTTCAATACGTTAATAGTGATGTTTGCCAATCGCTGCAATTTTTCTTTTTCCGTATTCAGATTTTGAAGGGACAATTCGGTACGATCAACATCTAATTTTTCAATCAAACCGGATTTATAAAATTCATTCAGATCTGAATTTACTTTTTGTAAATTGGAAATATTTTTAGTCAGTATTTTTAAATTTTCCTGAATAGCCAATGCTCCCAAATACGCTTTGGTTACATGATATTTAACTTCAGACTCCGTTTGGTTGATTTGTTTTACGATCAGGTCTTTATACAATCGTTGTGCTTTTAATCCAACAAAAAAGGAACCATCAAACAAGAGAGTAGAAAATTCCAAACCTGCAGTCAGATTGTTTTTAGTTCCAAATTGCACAGGTACGCCGGGTCCGGCATCAATATCCCGTCGAGGTAAAAGATTTTCATCAAATAACACATCATAGATTGCCGGACTAATAAAATTAGGGAATATACTGGTGGGCAATTTTAAAAAGTAATTATAGGAAACGGATCCGGATAGTTTGGGCAAACCAATCGCATAATATTCTTTTAGCTGTCCTTCAACATCCTTAATATTTAATTTTTGAATGTTTAAATGTTGATTATTGATTTTTGCATACTCAATGGCTTCTTTGAGACTAAAACTTTTTTGTGCAGTTGCCTGATTTAATATCGAAAACACAAAAACTGCCAGAATTAGAAAATGCTTCATTCAGAAAATTTTACAAAGATGATTAGAAACCGTTTGAATCAGACTTTATTAAATTCTGATTAACGTACGGATAGTGACTTTTATAAAAAGCCATGGAATTAAAACTAATTTTACGCCCTGATGTTTACAAAAACAGCTGAAAATGAGGATTTTTTTAGTCAGTTGGGCTATTTTGACAGGTGTTTGGCTATTTGGATGCCAGGAATCTGCTTCCAAAAGCGATCAACGTTCTGTGCCTGACGGATCAAGCTTGTTTCGTCGCTATTGTGTCAATTGCCATGGTCTTGATGGATCCTTGAAAACCAATGGAGCCAAAGACCTCCGGTATTCAATATTAAGCCTGGAAGAGCGGATTTTAATAATTTCTGAGGGTCGAAATGTGATGACTGGTTTTAAAACCATTTTAGAAGAATCTGAAATTCGGGCACTGGCAAAGTTCACACAGAGTCTAAATCAAACTCCGGCGAATGGACAATAAGTCAATATTTTTGACAGGTGCCAGTGGCTTGTTAGGTAAGGAGATTCTAAACCAATTGCTAGCTTCCAGTTATTCTGTTAAACTACTTACCAGAAAGCAACGGGGAACGACCTCACCTACGCAGGGAATTATTGGAGATTTATTGGATCCGGTTTCTTATGATTTCGCATTGGAAGGCGTTGATACCATCATCCACAGTGCTGCAATGATATCCTATAATTCAAAGGATCGCAAGCAATTGTATCAGGTCAATGTTGAAGGCACCCGCTCATTGATCAATGCGGCGCTATTTTATGGTATCAAGAATTTTATTTTTATAAGCTCCGCAGCGACCATGGTTCGCTCCGCAGATGAATTGTTGGTATCTGACCAGGCTGTTGGACAACCCGTTTTCAGAAGCTATTATGCAGAAACTAAATACCTAGCAGAATTGGAAGTTTGGCGCGGGGCAGCAGAAGGATTAAACGTATGCATCCTCAATCCAAGTTTAATTCTAGGGGATGCATCCTGGGATCAATCTTCCATGCAGATTTTTCAAAAAGTTAAGGCCGGTCTTTCCTTTTATCCTCCCGGAAATGTGGGTTTGATCGCAGCTGATGACATTGCAAACATTGTATTGAAAGTCCTCAATGAAAATCTATGGAACAAACAATTTTTACTCAATGCAGAAAGCTGGACTTACCAGAAATTTTTAAACACCATTGCAAAATCTTTGGGTCAAGCACCCATTAGTAAAAAAGCGAATAAATTTACTGCACACCTCTTGTCTTTTATCGACGGGATTGCAGCACGAGTGGTAAACAAAAAATCATTGATAAATCAGGAAACCATTCGGACTAGTTTCAGCAGCTTACGTTACGTGGACCAGTTCAGCCGAACGATTCTACAACCGGAATACCAACCAATCGAAGATTTGATTTACAAACTTGGCAAGAAATCAACTTTAGATTCTAATTTAAATTAAGCTTTTTAATTTAATTTTTATACACAAATTATAGAAATTCAATATAATATATATATTATATAATAAAATATGATTGCGATCTTCCTGCATTCGTTAATCAATTGTAAATTTATAGTTCAATCAAAAAACTATTATATGAAG
The DNA here is from genome assembly GCA_016712145.1 of Saprospiraceae bacterium. Taxonomy (NCBI): domain Bacteria; kingdom Pseudomonadati; phylum Bacteroidota; class Saprospiria; order Saprospirales; family Saprospiraceae; species Saprospiraceae bacterium. The sequence goes on along the minus strand of JADJRO010000001.1, from coordinate 1,672,461 downwards.
AAAGCTTTACACCTTTTATTTTTTTTACTTTTTTTCTACAACGTTAATAGCCAAAAAGTTGTGGTTAATTCACCTTCATCTTTGTATGGCATTTATCAATTTGGAAACACCCAACAAGGTACAGCAAGCCAATGGGGTGCTGATTTATTATCTAATGTTTGGACTGCTGATGCAGTATTAGTTCAAACAAACAGCGCAACAATCCCAACACAAGGTTGCGATACCATTGTAAACAAGGCAGCATTGGCCGGTAAAATTGCATTAGTTGACCGGGGAACCTGTAATTTTAGTTTTAAAGCACTCAATGTTCAAGATTATGGAGCGATTGCCTGTATTATTTTTAACAATGCACCTGGTGCAGGTGTAGCAGGTATGGCTGGTGGCACTTTTGGTGGATCTGTTACCATACCAGTCGTAATGTTATCTTATGAAGATGGTTTAAAAATTAAAGCTGCTCTTGCTAATGAATCAGTTAATATTTCAATTGGTAATATTAGATTTTCTAATGATCTTTCTACTAATAATAGACCAGGTATTAGCCATGCTTCCTTTGGAACCTATCCATTTTCGTGGATTAAGAAAACAGGTGATTATCAATTAATTCCGGGCTCAACAGTTAAAAATGTTGGGAACAATTTAATTTCTAATGCAAAAGTAAATGCAAAAATCAACTTTACACCTACTGGAAGTTCAACTAATGAGTTTTATAATAAAACTTCTGCTGATGGCATTTTTGTTGAAATAGATTCAGCCTATGATATTATTCTGGATTCTCAGGACTTATTAGGACATGCTAATTCAACTGGGAAAGGGATCATTTCCTATGTGATCAGTTCTGATAGTTCAGAACAAATTTCAATTGGAGATAATTCTGCTACATCAGAATTTTATTTATCTAATAATATTTTATCAAAATCCAGACTAGCTGCTGATGGAAGAAACCCATTTATTACGAATAATTATCGTCGTGGTGATGGGACCAATGCTGAATATATGACAGGTTTTAAAATTCCTTATGGTAAAGGATGCAAAATTGATTCCATTCTATTCAGTTTGGCATCAGTTGCTCCTGCAACATTAGCTGGCCTAACTCCAGAAGCAAATTTATATGGATGGCAGGACTTAAATGCAGATGGTGATGCTTCAAATGATGAGTTAAGCTTCCTTGCTTTAGGAACCTATACCTTTGACGCCGGTGATACAAGAACTTCAGCAATAGCTAGAGTACCATTGGAGGATTTTAATACCAGTGAGGCCGGTTACACTATTCCTGATGATAATATTAATGTTTTTGTGGGGATTAGATATTCAGGTACAGATCAAGTTCCATTTTTTGGTTTTGACGAAGGAATGGATTATACTTGGAATAATGGCTTATTAAATGCTGCCGGACAGTTAACAATAACAGATATTCCTTATCTTGGTATTTCAAGTTATGATCCCAATACCGGCGTCCCTGATGTAGACAATGCATTTTCTTTTACAAATTTCGAAGGTGCCTTAGCTGCTTCTTTAGTTTTTTCCGGTAATTGTTTTGTTGTTAGTTCTAAAAATTTGGAAGAAATAAACGCTCAAATTACTATTTCACCCAATCCAGCGCAGGAATTTTTACAAGCACAAATAAAATTGCAGGAATCTACTTCAAAATTAAGTTATAAGATATATAACAATTTTGGCAAAGTTATTTATACAGGAGAGAATAAAATAAGCTCAGATCAATATTTAGAGCGTGTTAATTTGAATAATTTCGTTTGAGGTATTTATTATTTCCAAGTGATTTCAGACAAAGGACAAAAGTCAATATCATTTGAAGTCATGAAATAATTCGTAAAATTGATAGAATAAAGAAAGGCTGTTGGCATTATTGCTGACGGCCTTTTTAGTTTTATCAAAGAATTTTAGATATTAAAAAATATGTTTAATTTCACTTATTCAAATTAAAAACCAAATTATGAAAAGAACAGTGTTGTTTATATTTTTTAGCCTGATGTATTTATTACAGCTTGAAGCCCAACGCATCGTAAATGGTACAGTGCAAGATGCCACTGGGAGTCCACTCATTGGCGCCAGTGTGTATGTGGTGGGTACTACCACGGGCACCGTATCAGATGCAAATGGTCGATTCAGTATTAAAATGAATGAAGGCCAGCAATTGCAAATTAGTTTGGTGGGTTATAATCCAGTCACTATTTCTGATTTTAGCAATCCAAATCTGATTATTAATATGGAGCCTTCGATGACGGCTTTAGAACAAGTGGTTGTCGTCGGTACCCGCAGAGCCAATCGCATCCAAACCGAAACCCCCGTGCCGGTTGATGTATTGCAGGTAAGTCAAATGCAATTTCCAACCGCAAAGATGGATGTAACATCCATGCTCAATTTTGCAGCTCCATCTTTTAACTACGCCAAACAATCGGGATCAGATGGTGCTGATCATATTGATTTAGGTACACTCCGCGGAATGGGACCGGATCAAACCCTGGTCTTAATCAATGGAAAACGCAGACATCAAACTGCTTTTGTTTCAGTATTTGGTACCCGGGGTCGTGGTAATTCTGGAACGGATTTAAATGCAATTCCTCAATCTTCCATTGACCGCATTGAAATATTACGCGATGGTGCTTCTGCTCAATATGGGTCAGATGCCATCGCAGGCGTTATGAATATTATTTTGAAAAAGAATCCCGGAAAGTTGACTGGAAGCGCAGGGTACGCTGCGTATTATGACAATAAATACAATACGATTTTATCTAAAGATCAGGGCTATCAGGAATATGATAAAAAAATGGATGGAGCCACTTTTAATGTAGGTGCCAACTATGGGATTTCTCTAGGTAGTAAAGGAGGTTTTTTAAATATTGGAGCTGATTTTGCGCAGATTGATAAAACCTATAGACAGGATCCCGACCAAATCCTTCCATTCAACATCTATCGTAGAACACATGGCGATGGTTCTGTAGATGCATATGGCGGTATGGCCAATTTAGAATTGCCATTAATGGATGATAATAAATTGAATGTGTATGCATTTGGTGGATACAATTTTAAAAAGTCAGATGCCTTCGCATTTACCCGTCGCTTTGATGACAATCCAGAACGTTTTCCAACAGATGATCAGGGAAACTTAATACCCGTTCCTGGAATCATTAAAGCCACTGCAGATGGCAGTAGTTTTTATTACAATCCACACATTCAAACGGAAATTAAAGACCTATCTGGTGTAGCCGGTTTAAAAGGTCAACTAAGATCAGGTTGGGATTGGGATCTTAGTGGAAGTTATGGAAAAAATGATTTTCATTTTTTCGGGGATCAAACATTTAATGCAGGTTTAGGGGCAAGTAAAACGCATTTTGATGATGGTGGATTTAGTTTTTCACAAGCTATCGGCAACTTGGATATTGGAAAAGAATTTCCATCCATTTTAAGTGGATTGCATCTAGGCTTGGGTGCTGAATTCCGTTCAGAAAATTATCAATTGACGGCGGGTGAAGAGGCCTCTTATGCAAATTATAATGTTGATAAGCCCAGCGGTTCTCAAGGCTTTCCTGGTTATCAACCGGGTGATGAAGCCGATGAAACCAGATCAACCTTTGGTTTCTATACCGATCTCGAATTGGATGTTACAAAATCCTTTTTAGTAGCAGGCGCTGTAAGACTGGAAAATTATTCTGACTTTGGTTTTACCGACAATTACAAATTGGCTGCTCGCTATAAAGTTGATAATATGACCACATTGCGCGGCTCTGTCAGTACGGGTTTCCGTGCACCTTCCTTACAGCAAATTAATTTTAGTTCCACCTTTACCACAGTGCAAGGTGGATTGATTTCAGAAGTAAAAATTGCACCCAATTCGAGTCCGATTACAAAAGCAGCCGGTATCCCCGAATTGAAAGAAGAGGTTTCAACAAATTATAATGTGGGTGTCAGCATTCGCCCAAATAACAACATTACATTTTCAGTCGATGCGTATCGCGTCCTTGTTAAAGACCGCGTTGTTTTATCCGGACAATTTAGTGCGGATGATGCCAGCTTGAGTGCTGAATTGCGACAAACTTTACAAGACTTGAAAGTCAGTTATGCACAGTTTTTTGCCAACGCGGTCAACACCACAAATTCCGGCATTGATGTGGTGCTGGATTGCAATCATAAATGTGGCATGGGTAGCTTACGCTATTTGTTTACTGGAAATGTGCAGCGTATGGAAATTGATAAAATTAATGTGCCAAAAGCATTAAGTACTTCACCCTCTAATATTGAATATTTTTATAGTATCCGTGAACAAAACTTTTTATTGGCATCTGCTCCAAAAACAAAATTTGGAATGAGCCTGGATTATAATTGGAAACGTTGGACCATCGGTACCCGTGTAAATTATTTTGGCCAGGTTAATTTATACGGTTACGGTGATTTCGCAAGTTTGTTGCCCGAAGTTCCAACAGATGCGGATGAAAATGTACGGGTCGCTGATTTGTATTTATACAAACCAAAATGGGTTCAAGATGTATTTGCATCAGCTAAAATTATTGACGGACTTACCTTATATCTCGGTGTTGATAATATTTGGAACGAACATCCAGACTTGGGTTATGTACCGAGTGCTGCAGGATGGGCTTACAACAATGAAACCGGCGGTCCCTGGGATGCAGTCCAAATGGGCGGCAATGGTCGTAAATTGTTTGCACGCTTAGGATTTAATTTCTAAGTAAAGATTTTCTTGAGCAATCTTTCTGCATTCCCATCTCTTCCCAAACCAAGGGTTTAAACCCTTGGTTTGGGAAGAGATGGGAATGGGAAAGGAATGCTTTTTCCGATTGAATCATCCCATGCCACAACTCTCTCGCCAACTTAGCTATTCAACACTCTTAGCCATTGTCATTGGAGCCGTCATAGGATCCGGTATTTTTTTGAAGCCGGCCAGCATGGCCATCCAATTTCCTTCTATTTATGGGATTTTGGTTCTTTGGTTGTTTGCAGGAACTATTACACTTATCGGTGCATTGACCAATGCAGAAGTTGCTTGCTTGTATCCGGAGACGGGCGGACAATACGTATTTTTTAAAAAGATGTTCGGTGATTTTGTTGCATTCTTATACGGTTGGGCCTCAATAGTTGTTTTTAATACAGCCGGCATTGCGTCCATTGCATATGTAGCTGCTTATTATCTGGATTATTTAATTCCATTATTTCGGTTTCCAACAAACATCGAGCAAATGTATTCTTTTCATTTGCCGGGTGTCGGTACGTTTTATATTTTGGAAATGTTTGGTAGGAAAATCCTCACGATCGGAGTGATCATTTTTTTTACCATTTTTAATTGTTACAGTACACAGCAAAGCAGTTGGATACAACGTTTTTTGACCGGATTAAAACTTGGTAGTATATTTTGTGCAATCCTATTTTTGTTTTTGTTCTCGCAAAATAATTTTATTTCAAGACCACAAACACCACTTCTTGATAGCAGTTTAGGATGGTCAGGATTTATAGCAGCATTGGCAGGTGCATTTTGGTGTTTTGATGGTTGGAATAATCTCAGTTTTGTTGCAGGAGAAATTAAAGATCCAAATAAATCCATAGCCAAAAGTTTGCTTTTTGGATTGCTGGTTTGTACTGGAATTTATTTATTATTTAATACCGTATTGTTTTATGTACTTCCGTTCAATGAAATCCAGCAATCAGAGTTTGTAGCTGCAACCGCTATGGAATATGTATTTGGCAGCACCGGTGGATTGTTAATTAGTTTTATAGTCATCATTTCAGTATTGGGCGCTGTAAATGGAAATGTCTTTGCTTGTTCTCGGGTGACCTATTCCTTTGCTATCGATCATCGATTTATATCCGGCATTGGTACGATTCATCCAAAATACCAAACTCCTTTTAAGGCCATTATTGTCAATTCAGTCTGGGCATGTTTATTTGTATTGTCCGGTTCATTTGATCAATTGACTGACATCTTGATTTTTGTAAGTTGGATTTTTTATGGATTGAGTGCATCCGGTGTTATAATGTTACGGTACAAAAACCCACAACTTGAACGACCTTATAAAGTGCCATGGTTTCCGTATTTGTCAGGTTTGTTTGTAGTGTTTACTGGATTTTATTTGTACACCACCATTTACAATGATTATATAAATTACATGAACGGTTCACAACCGGTACTCAAATGCATTGTAGGCCTGTTGTTAATTTTAGCAGGAATTCCTTTATATTTTATTTCGAAACGGGCAAAAAAATCGCCACGATTAAGCTCAATCCTGGCGATTTTATTATGTGTTGATTTATTTATTAAAAACGAATCAACCGGCTGGTACCGATCAATTGATTATTTTGATTCAGTTGAATAAAATAAACCCCACTGTTTAGATTTTTTAAGTTCAATGGAATTTGATTCAATCCACTAGTTATATAAATTGATTGATCATCAAGCTGATTTCCGTTAACATCCAATATTAATAATTGAGCAGTTCCTGATTGATTGCTGTTGTATTCAAGAGTACTAAAGTCACTGACAGGATTTGGAAATAGTTTTAAACGAGTCGAGTTGGAGACATCCTGATTTGAAACAGTAACGGTATACGTCCCAAAATCACGTTCTGCCGTGCCAACACCTAATACTCTTTGTTGAATAATCAAGTTTATTTGTTCATCAAAAATTTTATACGTACCATTTAAACTGCTGGTAGAGTTGATGGTTTGTACGGTATAACAGCGGTCTTTATCAAGATTCAGAAAGTAGGTTCTGGCTATGTTGTCAGGAAACGGACCATCAGACAAAATCAATTTGCCCTGATCGTCTTTAATGGTAAAGCTTAATAAGGCAGGTTGGGCACCTGGCTTCATTTCAAAAGTCGAATTTAAAGTGGTGGAAGGTGCTGCCTGAAACGTTAAGAGTGCAGCATTGTTGATGGTATTGATATCACTGCCTCCATTTACTTGTTGCACTTCAATTTGCATGGTATTCTGACCTTTGTATGCAGTATAATTGATTGCAGGCAACACGATATCAACTTCTTTTAAGAAATCCAGTTTACCAGTCCACTGATAAGTAGAAGGGCTGCCGCCATTTACACGATAACTAAAATCAAGCGAAGTCACGGGTAGATTTCCGGTATTAATAATTTTTACAATCGGGGCAGTTTGATTTCCACAAATTACTGTATCTGTAAAGTTACCAGTTGGGTTTGCTTGTTTAATCGCAACATCCAAACCTGCGGTAGGGGTAAATAGCACTTCTTTGTTTTCAGATTGATGAATTTCTTTAGTGGCATGATCCTGAATAAATGCAGCCGTCTCCAGATTTTTAAAATTGTATAACTTGTCAAATTTATAAACGTACTTAAATGTTTTCGTTTGACCAGGTTGATTGATATCTGAAATCGAAATTCCTTTTGAACTTGGCAGGTATTTTTTCATTACATGGTAGAAATTCTTTTCTCCATTGGTGCCTGGCGGACTGGTCCAACTTATAATTTTTTCCAAAACGGCAATGCGCAATACCGGTTTAGTAGTGCTTGCACCGGTCAGTTTAACCGTCACTTCAACTTCAATTGAGTTGTAGTCAGGCAATACGGTATTGCTGATGCTGATTTCATAAGGCGAAGGTTTTAAATATTCATTTTGTATGCTGGCATCTGTGATGGTGGCAGTTGGATTTCCTGAGCTGTAGGCATCGAGAAAAATATCAGGAACTCCTGTAACACCATAATAATTTACCCGGTCCTGTACTTCTCCAGGATTGTCTTTGTTCATAGGGTCTACGCCTGGCCAGCTTACCTGATGCGTGATTTTTGTAATTTTAGTTTTGTTGCGTTCCAGAATGGGTTGTAATTGTGGATTGATTGCAGCACAAGGTCCACAGGAAGCCTGAGTAAAATGTTCAATCAACACTTTACGTTGGGATTGCCCCAAAAGGGAAGCAGTCCAAAGACAAAAGAATAGAATGCTTAGGTTGAAGGATTTCATAATTTTTTAAATAAGGACTTAAAGGTAATGGATGTAGTCAGATTTTGGAGGGGCCTTAGTCATTTTTAACGTAAAAATTCCCTGCCTTGATAAATATTAGCATAATTTCTAAAACCAAATAAAACATTGTCTGTTTGCATCTGAACGGAAGTATCCGAAAGAGCCTCCCCGGTAGTTGTCTTATAAATCTGTCAAAGGACAAAGGTTGGTTATTGTTGCTGCCGGGGATTTTTTAAAAATATTGCTTCTGTAACAAAAGCCAGCCAAGAAGCTATAAAGCTGTTAAGCTGAAACGCTCAATTTCAGACTCCTCTTCTCATCTTATCCACCTCTCCACTCCTCCCTCTAGCCTCTAGCCTCTAGCCTCTAGCCTCTAGCCTCCTCCCTCTAGCCTCTAGCCTCTAGCCTCTAGCCTTCTTCTTAGGTACCGGATCTGCTCCACTTTTGCCCCAAGGATGACAACGACTGATGCGCCGAAGTCCTAACCAAAAACCTTTAAAAATTCCCCACTCTTCAACTGCCTGAATCATATAGGTAGAACAAGAAGGTTCGAAACGACAATTTTTTCCTAATAGGGGAGAAAGTAGGTATTGATACGCTTTAACGGGGATTATAATCAAGTATTTGAGCACCTTCAAGTGAATTATAAATTGAATTATTTTACTTTATCTTTTATGATGTTTTTTACCTGACTTTTAAGTTTCTCAACAGCATCCAATAACAGCGTTTCGTTGCTTGGAAAAGCTACTAAGCGGCCTTTTAATATGCGTTCACATTCATCGGTTACGTAGCTCCGATCCCCTTTAATTAATCTGGCCATTTTGTTTTCAAACACGCCTTCTACTTGCAAGCTTTTAGTATATTCAATATCGGAAGATCGTACATTAATAAATTCCAATCGACCTCCAACCAAGACGGATTTGAGTTGACTAATTTCTTCGATGGTTGCAACATAACGGCTTACAACTTTTTCTTTAATTTCTTTACCCAGAGAATCTCTTCTTGGTTTATCATTTCTATCTTTCACCACTTCTTCTTTAGTGATTTCATTTACATCATCATATATCCTTGTTTTTTCACGTTCAGGACTAAATTCCATTTGAGTTAAATTGAGTAGGATGTAATGATCGTAGTTTAATGCTGGATTTGCTCTAACATCAACATGTTTAAAGTTAGCATTCAATCCACCCACACTCCATTTTAATAATTCAGCTTCAACATCTGCAGGTATTATCTGGTTGGTTTGATTATTTATTTTAACCAGATAATTTTCCATGCTTAAATTGAGAGCATCTTTTTTTAACTGTTCTTTTTCTTTGTATTGACTAAATAAACCATCTATTTTATAGAGGTAATTATAAGCTTCCCGTGCAGCGTTCTTATCACCACTTCTTCTAGATTCATCAATTAGACTGAGTGCGGATTGATAATAAAAATCAGCAGTATTGCGCTTGGATTCTTTTTTAAGTTCATCAATATTTACAAAATTAAAAGTGGCTTGATATCCATCATTTGTTTCCAAAGGCAATAATCCTTCAATTTTATTTTGCCTGGAAGTAATTTGATTGTGGATGGAATAAACTCGGGTCCAGTTTTCTGGAATGTTTTCATCACGCAATGTTTTTTCTGTCCTCAAATCACGGTCCTGTGCTTTTTTAAAAGCATATTCCAATGCAATGACTTCATCTTTCTTTTTATTTTTCTTTCCGGCAAGTTTGTGTACCAATTTATCAATAGCCTGATCATATTGACCCTTGTCAATCATTTTATCTACATTAGCACACGAAGCTAAAACCAACAAGGAAAGCAAATAGTAACATAGATTTTTCATTTCATTTGAATTTATAATTAAGAATGTAAGACTACAAACAAATTGTATTTAATTATAGGATTTAAATTGGTATAAAACGCTTAATGAGTTAAAAGGATTTAATAGAGTTTTAACGGAAGTGTTAAGGAATTTGAAAATGTTTCAATAGTTCAATGTTCCAATGTTCCAATGTTCAAATGTTCCAATGTTCCAATGGTTTATTATTACAATTTTAAAATTATAGCATTGTACCATTGCAGTATTGAACCATTGTAGAATTGTACTATTGCAGGATTGTAGCATTGAACCATTTAATCCACCTACAGTTTACAGCCTATAGACTTCCTCTCTTAAATCTTCACAAGTGCCCGGAACAGAAGTCGAATCTGCACACCTTTCGGCATACGCCCCTCAAACGTACGTGTCTACCAATTTCACCACCCGGGCAGAATGGGGCAAAGATAAAACGGGAATGTTTGTTTTTTCTACTCTTGGTCGCAGTCAAGGATAATTTGTTGAACGGATTTTAGGTTCAGTTTAATTCCAAAAGCGTAAACCTTCATGTTTTAATGCCCTAATTATCAAGCCTAATATACAAATCAATAATTTTTAATAAATATTTAATATTATTATATTATGTAATATATAATTCATTTATTTGCAGTGTTTAATATGTATTAAATCTCCAAACAGCTTAATGTCTTTATAATTAATAATATTATATATAAACTTTTTTATAATATTTTTCGTTGATTATTTGGATATTTGAATGCTAGAATTTATTTTTACGTCAAATCCCAGCGACAGTATATCTATAACGATCAGATACCCTATCGCTCCATTTTATAAGTTTTAATTCAAATTGGTTTATCCAATTCAACCAGACATCTATTTAATTTTAGATAAAGAACGTAGTTTTCTTATTTTGAGACCTTAGTCGAAAGAGCCTGAATTTGCGCCTTGCAAATTTGGGCTTTTTTTTTAGCGATAGGCTATAGTCTTTGGTCTATGATCAGCTTCACCCCACTCGTTACGATCCCCTAACAACTAATTAATTTCTCGCGGAGCCGCAGAGCCGCAAAAAGGACAATTAATAATTAATAATTAAACTTAAAGCATTCAACTGTCACCTAACACCTACCAACCATCAACTATTCTCACCTCTAGCCTCTAGCCTCTAGCCTCTAGCCTTTAGCCTCTAGCCTTTATCCTCTAGCCTCTAGCCTCTAGCCTCTAGCCTCTAGCCTCTAGCCTTTATCCTTTAGCCTCTAGCCTCTAGCCTCTAGCCTCTAGCCTCTAGCCTCTAGCCTCTAGCCTTTATCCTTTAGCCTCTAGCCTCTAGCCTTTATCCTTTAGCCTCTAGCCTCTAGCCTCTAGCCTTTATCCTTTATCCTCTAGCCTCTAGCCTCTAGCCTTTAGCCTCTAGCCTCTAGCCTTTATCCTCTAGCCTTTATCCTTTATCCTTTATCCTTTATCCTCCTCCCGATTCCCAATCAATTCTTCCCAATACTCAGCCGCCCTTCGCGTGTGTGGAATACAGATCGAACCACCAACCATATTGGCGATTGCAAATACGTCATAAATCTCTTCTATACTCACTTCATTTTCAAAACATTTTTGTAAATGATATTTGATGCAATCATCGCAGCGAAGTACCATGGAGGCAACTAGTCCCAGCAATTCTTTGGTTTTCACAGGAAGGGCTGACTCCTGATACATTTGATGATCCAAAGAAAAAAATCGTTTTAAAGGAAGGTGATCGTGCGATAAGATTACATCGTTCATCCGAGATCTGTAGTCATTAAATTCCTTTACAAGTGACATGGTTTTATTTATTTTGAATTTGCTAAGATTAAACTGTGTTTCGATTGTATTGTTTCCAAATACTTGCAATCATTTTTAAGGGAATACAACATCCGGAAAAAATAAAGGCGCTGGCGAAAAAGATCATTTCAGTTCGAATATAAACAGACAAGCTGGATTGATCGGCTTCATTGAGATGTGAAACAAATTCCTGAATTCCAACTTCATCCAGATACCCTTTGAATCCATAGAACGAGGTAATGCCCCAAAATACGACCGGTATCATTAAGAAGAGTACGACCAACTTAAAAGGGATCCACCAGGCATATGGGGTATATTTCCAAAGAAAGATCCATCGGACAAATAAGATCAATCCCAAAATATAAAAAAAGTTGACCGTATAAAATTCAAATTCAATTTTGTAAAAATGGATTGGAAACAGAATAAGTCCTGCCAACAGCGCTGCTGATATCCACCAAATGAGTTCGATTGTCCAAATATTACGAAGAACGTTCATGATTTGTTTTTAATAGAATTTTAGATCAATCCGTGGAAAAGCGTGTAAATGTAAGCCACAGCTTCCTCATTGAATTGTATCTTTACTCCATGTGGCAAAAATACTACCGGTACATCATCGGGATCGGTATCTTGATCTTTTTATTATTTGTACTGAGTTATTTCAGTGAAGTCGTAAGTTATATTCTTATTAGTTGGGTACTCAGTATGATTGGTCAACCCATTATGGGTTTCCTATTGGTCCGCCTCCATTTGTTGCGTTTTCCTTTTGGAAAATCATTAGCTGCTTTGTTAACCTTAATCAGTATGTTTAGTATTTTAGGGGTTTTGCTTTGGCTCTTTGTGCCTTTGGTAATTCAACAGGCAGTCGTTTTATCTAAAGTTGATTTTAATGAGATTTCTTTGGCTTTGCAAGAACCCATCAACAAACTGAATTACTGGTTGCGTTCAATGGGTTTGGAGCCTGGACCCAGTGCGGGAGACCAGGTTAAATCGTTTATTGGATCTTATTTTGATCCCAGCCACATCAGTGATTTTTTTGGGACCTTACTCAGTAAAGCAGGATCCATATTTATTGGCTTGTTTTCAATTTTGTTTATCAGCTTTTTTTTCTTGAAAGAACGTGGATTATTTACAGAAATCGTGGAGTCATTTGTCCCTACCGGACAAGAGCGAAAAATTCGGAATGTCATTGATGATGTAAGTATTTTATTAACCCGTTATTTTGGAGGGATTGTCCTTCAAATGACCATTCTTATGCTCCTTTCAACAGGATTTTTAAGTTTTTTCGGAATCAAAAATGCCTTATTGATTTCATTTTTTTATGTCGTTATGAATATCATTCCTTATTTAGGTCCGGTGATCGGTGCAGCTTTTGCTTGCTTACTTACAATTTCCTCTAATCTGGAAATGAATTTTTATTCACAAACGCTTCCTTTGTTATCAAAAGTGTTGATGGTTTTCATCGTTATTAAACTTCTGGATGATTTTATAATCCAGCCATATATTTTTTCGAAACGCGTACAAGCACATCCTTTGGAAATATTTATTGTCATTATGATTGGCGCCAGAGTGGGTGGAATTATTGGAATGGTTGTAGCAATTCCAGCATATACGATTTTCAGAGTATTGGCTAAAACCTTTTAAGTGAATTTAAAGTGATTCGTAAAATTACAGAAGATTTAAGAACCAAGGAATTGACAACAGAAGAGGATTAATTTTGAAATATATTTGTTTCATCAGCATTAACAAATAAATACTATGTATTCCGATATTCAACACGCATTTGAAGGGTATCTGCAAAGTTTAAGCAGCATGATTCCATCGATAGTAAATGCTTTAATTATTTTAATTATCGGATGGATATTGGCAAAAATTATCCAATGGCTGGTTTATAAATTAAGTCATGCATTGGGAATCGATCGATTGGCTCAAAAATCCGGTGTACATCGGTTCCTTGAAAAAAGAGGCATTAAACGGGGTTTTTCCGGACTCGCTTCTTCTATCTTTTTCTGGATGATCATTTTGATTGTGATGGTCAAATTTTTTAATCTCCTGGGTTTAGAAGTTGTATCCGATTTACTCAATCAGTTTTTGTTTTTTATCCCCAATGTCTTAATCGCATGTGTTCTTATTATACTTGGCTTTTATCTTGCAGAATTTGTTTCCAGCCTGGTAGTAGGATCATTGGAAGAAAGCAGTTTTGAAAACCCTGAATTGATTGGCAAATTGGTTTTCTACTGCATTGGTTTTTTTACACTGGCAATAGCCCTAACCCAAATTGGAATTGGTGAAACCATCATCACCAATGTGGTGAGTATATTTTTTGGCTCCATTGGATTGGCCTTTGCCATTGCATTTGGACTGGGTGCAAAAGACTGGGCATCTGGTATTATGAACAAGTATTTTTGGAATTCCAAAGATTCGGAAGAATGAAAATTGGAATCAATGTTCCAATTTTTCAATCCTGCAATGTTCCAATCATAAGATGTTTCAATTGAATATCAAAAGCTAGGCGTAGCTTGCAGCTACGTCAAACGGGAAGAAGAAAATGCTACAATGTTTCAATGCTGCGATGTTCCAATCTAGCGATATTTTAATAATGCAACATTTCAATTTAATATCCAAAGCTAGGCCTGGCTTGCAGCTACGTCCAACGGGTCCATTCAGAAATACGGGGCAGTGTTTTTTTACGACAAACTGTTGGTTTCAACTTTAAATTCCAACAATACTTCAAACGGAATGTATTTTAAAACATCTTGATTCGTAGATTCCAAAATAAGTTCAGGAGCAGCACCGGCTTCCCAGGCCTCTTTCCATCTCAAGGCACATAAACACCATTGATCACCGGGCTTAACTCCGGCAAACTGATATTCTGGTCTTGGGGTAGATAAATCATTGCCTCTGAGTTTTGAGAATTCAAGAAATTCAGTTGTAGCGCGGATGCATACCGTATGCATTCCAAGATCATCAGCCCCAGTTGTACAACAGCCATCGCGGTAAAACCCGGTTAAAGGATCCATACTGCAAGGCACTAAAGGCTTTCCAAACACATTTAATTTTAAGTTCATCAATCTATATTTAACTGAATATCAATTATTTATATTAACACAGCGGCTCAGTTTGTAGAGTTGAATCTGTAGTCTATCTAAAATCAGTTGTCAGCAAGTAGTAATCAGAAGTCAAAATTTGTCCACTATAATCTAATAGTCTTATAGTCTATCTGTCTTATAGTCTATCAGCCTTATAGTCTATCAGTCTAATAGTCCAACAGCCCTTTCAACCTATTTCCTCTTCTCCACATCATTAACATATATTTTATCAATAAAACGTGTCAAAATTGTACTTTTGTGGCAAATTTTAAAATATTTAAACAATATACCAAAATGAATAAGATTGTAACGCTTGCTTTTTCTGTTTTGTTCTTAGCTTCTTGTGTATCAAGTAAAAAATACAAAGATCTTCAGTCTGAAATGGAAAATGCTAAAATGAGTTTGCAAAAATGCAATGACAACCTTGCAAACTGTGAAACTGAGAAAGCTAAAATAGCTTCTGATTGCAAAAGTCAGGTAGCTACCTTGGATGCTGAATCCAAATCCAAATCAAGCAAAATTAAATCGCTTGAAGAGCAAATGGAAATGCTGAAAAAAACCAATAACAATTTATTGGATCGTTTATCAGATTTATCCATTGTAAGTAAAGCAGGTGCAGAAAGTATTAAGAAATCCTTGGATGCCTTGAATGAAAAAGATCGCTACATCAAGGATCTTAACAATGCGATGGCTCGTAAAGATTCCCTCAATATGGCATTGATCCTTAACCTGAAAAGATCGCTTTCAGGTATTAATTCTGAGGACGTAAATATCGAAGTTAAGAAAGGCGTTGTGTTTATTTCGCTTTCTGATAAAATGTTATTTAAAACAGCGAGTGCAAGTATCAATGAAAAAGCAGGAATGGTTCTTGAAAAAATTGCTAAAGTCTTAAATGATCATAAAGACCTGAACATTATGGTTGAAGGCCATACGGACAATGTACCGATGTCTAATGACTGTGTAGCAGACAACTGGGACCTGAGTACAAAAAGAGCAACTGCAGTGGTTCGTATGTTGGAAAAGAAATACAAAGTGAGCCCAAGTCGCATGACTGCAGGAGGTCGCTCAGAATATGATCCAAAAGCAGCCAATGACAATGCAGAAGGAAGAAAAGCAAACCGTCGGACCGAAATAATTCTGGTACCACAATTAGATCAATTCTTTAAATTGATCGCCCCTCAGAGCTAAGCCCTGATAAAAAATTAATAGCTAAAATGCCATGTACATTCCTTTTGTACGTGGCATTTTGCATTTTTATTGACTCGAAATTTTATTTTGCCAGCTAAACAGGATGGAAACCCATTAAAACCTGAAAAATTGGAAGGATTCAATACGTTCTCAAGATTATATTTTGGTAACATTAAAATGTCTGTTTTATTTATAATGTATATAAGATCAAATAATAGCGCATTATGTATTATAAATATAATTAATATATTTTTTTTTAAATTTCCATTTCCTGCAAGCACATTTTTTCAACGAAATCGTTTTATCATTACGCAAACAAGAGGAAATACCGCTATGCTAAAACTTTGCATTTGTTTGGTTTGGCTGTTTTTTCTTCTATCATTTTAGAATAAAATTTTTTAATTCATTCAAAACTGTTAATTCCAGTCGGTTATGAGTAATCCAAACACAAAGGGTGCAGAAGCATCCAGTAGTAAATTCAGTTCGTTATTTGCAGCCATTGTTATCCCTGTGGCAATCGTTGTAGGTGTATTAGTTTACATGTTTATTCTTGGAAGTCCAGCTCACTTTGAAGGGGGCGATCCAAATGGACATCCCCATCCCGGTGATTATTTAGGGATGATGTACAAAGGAGGAATTCTGGTTCCAATCCTTATGGGTCTTTTTATGATTGTTATTGCTGTAATTATCGAACGGATGTTGACCATTGGTGCTGCATCAGGAAAAGGTTCGATTCAGGGGTTTGTTCGCAAAATCAAACAACTCTTAGATGGAAATCAAATCGATCAGGCCATTGCTGAGTGTGACAAACAAAAAGGTTCTGTTGCCAATGTGATCCGTGAAGGTTTGACAAAGTACAAAGAGATGACAAAAGCTACAGATCTTGATAAAGATCATAAAGTATTGGCTATCCAAAAAGAAATTGAAGAATCGACTTCTTTGGAATTACCCATGTTGGAAAAAAACCTGGTAATTCTTGCTACGATTTCTTCAGTGGCAACCCTTTTCGGATTATTAGGTACTGTATTTGGAATGATCCGAGCATTCTCTGCCATTGCAACCGCAGGAGCTCCGGATGCAGTAGCCTTATCAACGGGTATTTCTGAGGCTTTGATCAATACGGCTTTAGGTATCTCTACCTCTGCACTTGCCATCATATCATACAATTATTTCACAACAAGGATTGATGGATTGACTTATGGTATTGATGAAGCGGGTTTTACAATTGCTCAAACATTTGCTTCCAAGCATTAATCTATAAACCACTAGCATACCATTATGCCAAAGGTTAAAGTTCCACGAAAAAGTACGGCCATTGATATGACTGCGATGTGTGATGTCGCATTCTTACTATTGACCTTCTTTATTCTTACTACCAAATTCAGACCACAAGAGGTTGTGCAAATTGACATCCCTTCTTCAACGGCCCAAATTCCAATTCCAGATAAGGACATATTAATGATCCATATTTCACCGGATGGAAAAGTATTTATGGGTTTGGATGATCAAAATACCCGTTTGGCTTTATTGGATAAACTGGAGGAAGCCTACAGTATAAAATTTTCACCAAAACAACGGGATGCATTTCGACTCACTGAATTGTGGGGAATGGATATTCGCCAGTTGCCTCAATTTTTGGATCAGGATATTAATACCCGTGCAACAGCTGCACAACCAGGTATGAAAATTGATACCGCGGGAGGTGAACATCAATTGCAGGACTTGATTTTATTTTCAAGACGTGCCAATAATAATTTAAGAATTGCCATTAAGGCAGATAAGACAACTGAATACAAAGCCTTTGATAAAGTAATTGAAACGCTTCAGGAACAAAAAGTCAATCGTTTTAATTTAATTACATCGGCTCGAACCGGTAAAGAGTAAAATCATTTTTAAAGCAAACAATTCAAATGAATTATGGCTGAAATGAATGTCCCGGAAAGTGGGGCGAAGAAAGGAAAAAAGAAGGCGCGATCGAAAAAGATGTCTACTCGTGTAGACCTTACAGCGATGGTGGATCTGGGCTTTTTATTGATTACCTTCTTTATGTTGGCAACTACCTTCAATAAACCCAAAACCATGGAGGTAAATAAACCGGCCAAACAAAAGGAAGATGTTGAAGAACCACCCATCAAAATGTCCAAAACTGTCAATTTCCTTTTGGGTAATAATAATTTAGTGTATTGGTATGTATCTCCGGATGAAATCAATGCCGATACCAATTTGGAATTAGACAGTGTGGATTACAGTGCCAATGGCGTTCGTCAAATTATTAAAAGGAGAATCAAAGAAGTCCACGAAATGTGGACGGATACGACCAACTTGTTTGTAATGATTAAACCCTTACCAGGGTCTAAATACAAAAACATCGTTGATATTCTGGATGAAATGACCATTAACAATGTTCGGACTTACGCAATCTTAAAGCCAAATGATCCAGTGGACAGTCTGGTTTGTTTAAAGATTGGTCAATCCAGGAAATAAATTGAAGAAATTTTTGTTATACCATTAATACGCTTAAATAAAAAGCAATGGAGAATAAAGATTATATGAAACTAAGCATGGATGAAATCGTCTTTGAAGGACGAAATAAATCCTATGGTGCCTATTTGTTGCGTAAAATTTACGACGACAACATGGCTCGTTCTGCCATTTTGGGCATCTTGCTTTTTATATTGGGAATCAGTATGCCCATGATCATTAAAATGGTGAAAGGTTGGATCCCTGAAAAAGCAGATAAAGAAATTATGAAAGAAGTGGTTTTAGCAGATGCACCACCGCTGGATCCTAAAAAACCACCGCCACCTCCTCCACCAAAAGTAGAGCCTCCACCAATTAAAGATCAAATAAAATTTGTTCCCCCGAAGGTTAAAAAAGATGAGGAAGTAAAAGAAGAAGAACCACCACCTCCAACAATTGAGGAAATGAAGGATAAGGAAATTGCCACAGAAACGAAAGAAGGCGATAAAGATGGAATCGATGCATCCTTGCTTGAACCTCCTCCACCAGTAGTTGAAGAGAAAAAGGAGGAAGAGGTATTTAAGTTTGTTGAACAAATGCCCGCATTTCCAGATGGCGATGCAGCCATGATGAAATACATACGTGAGCACATCCGTTATCCGGCTATTGCCAAAGAAAACGGAATTGAAGGAACCGTAGTAATCCAGTTTGTCGTAACCAAAGATGGCGACATCCAAAGGGTACAGGTTGCCCGAGGCATTGGCGGCGGTTGCGACGAGGAAGCTTCACGGGTAGTCAAATCCATGCCAAATTGGAAACCAGGCAAACACAATGGCAAAGCCGTCCCGGTGAGTTTTACGCTCCCAATCCGATTTAAGTTGGAGGGCTAGTGCTCCTGCGAAGGATATTTTTCATTTTATTGGGAATCAGCTACATCGTCTTGGGTGGGTATGTATATTTCTACCCTATAATTTCAGCACCTTGGGGCTATGTGTTTTCTATTGCCTGCATCCTCTACGGAAGCTGGAGAATTTACAGAGGGCTAAAACTAACAGAATAATTAATTTAACCAACCCATTTCAAAACCCGGGATCACTCAAATTTGTTTTAATTTTAATCCATGCAATCATTTGATTTTATTTCGCTCTTACTCGGGCTTGCAATCGGTCTGATATTTTTTTTACTCAATTATTTAAACCAAAATAAGAAAGGAGAAGCACTTAGAAATTTGTGTAGTTCGCAGGAAGCTCGAATAAAGTCAGCTGATGAACGACTCAAGGAATATGATATGCAATTATTGCAGAATAATTTAAAACTTGAACAGAAACAAGGTGAACTCAATAGTTTGATTTCTGAAAATGCATCGCTGTTGAGTCATATTCAAAATGCTAAGGAACAGTTGCAAAAAGCAGTTGGTGAATTAACTGAACAAAAAAATGAGAATTACGCGCGCCAGAATGAAATTAATCAGCTGAAACAAAACCTGGCTGAAAGCAAAACTCAAAATCATTTTTTTCTTGAAAAACTGGAAAACCAAAAACGTGATTTTGAAGAGATGAAGAATCGTGCACAGTTGGAATTTCAAGAATTGGCACAAAAAATTCTGGAAGAAAAATCCCAGAAATTTACATCTGCCAACAAAGAAAATCTTGACAGTCTTCTAAAACCTTTGGGTGAAAATATAGATCAGTTTAAAAAACGTGTCGAAGAAACTTATGATAAAGAATCGAAGCAACGTTTTTCACTGGAAGAACGTGTCAAGGAGTTGGTTGAAATGAATCACAAATTAAGTAAGGAAGCCAATAACCTTGCATCAGCACTTAAAGGACAATCTAAAAAACAAGGAAACTGGGGTGAAATCATATTAGAAAGTATTTTGGAAAAATCAGGTTTGCAGAAGAACCGGGAATATAAAGTTCAAGTCAGCATGCAAACCGAAGATGGTAAACGCCTTCAACCGGACGTTGTGGTGTATTTACCTGATAACCGGACGATCATCATTGATTCAAAAGTTTCACTCATCGCTTACGATCGTTTTTCATCTTCTGAAACAAAAGAAGATCAGGATGCAGCTCTTAAGGAACATGTAAAATCCATGTACCAACATATTGATCAATTAGGTGATAAAAAATACGATACCTTAGTTGAAAGCCTGGATTTTACCATGATGTTTGTACCAATCGAACCGGCTTATCTCATTGCAATGCAGGAAGATCAGGAACTGTGGGCCTACGCCTATGCCAAACGAATATTGTTGATTAGTCCGACGAATTTAATCACCTCCCTAAAATTAATTGCTGACCTCTGGAAGCGCGAACAACAAAGTAAAAATGCATTGGAAATTGCCAAACAAGGAGAACGTATGTACGACAAAATCATTGGGTTTTTAGAAAGCATGGAAGATGTTGGCAAGCATCTCAATAAATCACAGGATGCATATCACAAAGCAGTTGGACAGTTACGAGATGGCCGTGGAAGTTTGGTCAGTCGCGCTGAAAAAATGAAAAAACTTGGACTCAATTCTCAAAAAGAAATACCCGGAACCCTAATGTCTTTTGATGAATCAGAAGAAGAAGAGGAAACAGACATAATTTAATATTTCATAATAGTAATTTTCAAACTAAACGAAAGCTAGCCGTAGGCTGAGCCTACTCCCAGCGTAATATGTTGCAGGAGTAGACCTAGAATCAGCCTAAGTCCTGCAAAGCGATCCATTTCAACCACAAAACGTTAATTTTCAGCTCATTTTTAATCTAATCCTTATATTTGGAGCCTTTAATAATTTATTCACAGAAAAAATTACTGATATGAAGAGAATTTTACTATTGATTTTCATTGGAGCAAATTTCGGCAATGTGTTTGCCCAAAATTCGTTTTCGGACGATTTTGAGGCATACACAGCAGGTGCTTTCCTTGGGGTTAGTTCAACTAAATGGACTACCTGGAGTGGCGTAAAAGGGGGTGCTGATGATACCAAAGTGAGCAACGAACAAGCACACAGCGGCACAAAATCCATTAAATTTTTAAGTACCGCCGCAGGTGGAGGGCCAGCTGACGTGATTCTTCCATTTGGAGGCCGTAAAACCAGTGGAATATTCACATTGGAAATGTGGATGTACGTAGTAAATGGCACAGGTGGTTATTTTAATTTCCAGGGAAATGCCGCAGTTGGAGGAATCTGGTCTTTGGATGCATTTTTTGATCCTAACGGAGATGTTCGATTTACCTTAGGTACGGGTGGTGCAGGAACGATCGCAAAAGGTACACATCCGAAAGATGCTTGGTTTAAAATAAAAGTGGTTGCCAACATGACCGATAATAATTGGGAAGCTTTTATTGATGATAAATCCCTTGGATCCTGGGCTAATCCAAACAATGCTGTGGCTTCAATGGACATTTATCCAACCAGTTCAAATAACCTTGCGACTTATTATGTTGATGATGTAAGTTATACCTACGAACCTTTTGTTGCACTTAATCTGGATGCTACTTTATCTGGTGTTACCGTTAGACCAAAAAATTTGACTGGAGGTACAGCACCTGCATCCATAAAAATTAAAAATGTTGGACGTACTAAAATAACTGCTGCCGAAGTGCAATGGTCTGTAAATGGTGGACCAATAACCACAGAAAATTATGCTTTAAACTTAGACAGTTTAAAAGAATCTGCTATCCTGCCATTGAGTGGAAGTATTAATTATGCTGCAGGAATTGGTAAAATTGATATTGCAATTACTAAAGTAAATGCAAGTGTAGATGATAAGCCATCAAATAACAGCCGCTCTGTACCATTAAAGGAGTTACTCCGGCTCCAAATAAAAAAATTGTGGTTGAAGAAGCAACCGGAACCTGGTGTCAGTGGTGCCCAAGAGGTGCTGTTTATATGGATTCTCTAACAAAATTATTTCCACAACATTTTGTTGGAATTGCAGTCCACAACAGAGACCCTATGACAGTAGCAAATTATGATGCTGGGATTGCTACTTTCCCTGGCTTTTCAGGATATCCAAGTGTAATCATGGACAGAAAAAATTTATTAGATCCAAGTGGAATGGAACCGATTTTTTATGATCATGTGGTAGAATTGACACCAGTAATTATTGATCTTGGTGCAAAATATGATGCAGCTACCCGCGAAGTTACTGTAGAAGTTAAAGCGGACTTTGAAGAATCGGTACAAGGAGATCACCGCTTTAACATGATGGTAGTTGAAGATGGTGTTAAAGGAACAGCATCAACGTATAACCAATCGAATGCATATGCAGGTGGCACAAATGGTGTTATGGGTGGGTATGAAATTTTACCCAATCCAGTACCAGCTGCTCGAATGACATACAATCACGTTGCACGTGCAATCATGGATGGTTGGTCTGGTGTGCCTGGTGATTTACCTGATGATATTCCAGCAGGAACCAGTTATATTAAATCTTATAAATACATTATACCAGCTACAACGAATCTTGCAAAATTGAAATTTGTTGGAGTCATCTTAGATCCTAACGGAGAATATATTAATGGAAATGAAGCATCTTTTGATGAAGCTGTGGCTAGAGGATTATTTACTGCAACTGGAGATCCATCCGTTTCAGTAAGTAATTTGAATCCAACGCCTAATCCAGCTAATTCTATAACTGAAATCAGCATCAGTTTAAAAGAGGCAACTGCTTTAAAAATAGAGCTGTTGGATTTAACCGGTCGCGTCGTTTCATCTAAAAATTATGGTCAACAATCTGGTGATATTATTTTACCGATTCAGACTAACTTGTTGGAAAACGGAAATTATATGATCCGTTTATATCAAGGAACTACTTTACAAACTTCTAAATTAATTGTTGCTCATTAAAGAACAATTGGATATTAAAATAAAAAAGCCATTCCATTGGGATGGCTTTTTTATTTTCAATCGATTTAATAAATTTAACATTGACCAATGTGAATGAAAATACATTTCAAAATATATCAAAAGACCATTTGCTTTTCGAATTATTTTTTGGCAGACTGAACAAAAAATTATAGTTTTTCTGCTATTAAAAATTAGACTTTGTATGATCCTGTGATAAAATAAGAACCGCGAATTATTTTAAAAATTTCATTGGATTTGTAGGTGTTTTGCCTTGCCAGGTTTCAAAATGGAGTTCATAAAATCCCTGTTCGTTTTTAGCTGCTTGTCCTATATTAGTTCCACTTTCTATGCGTTCTCCATTCCGAAGTAACACTGAATTTAGATTGGAATACACAATGTAATTATCATCAGATTTTGTAATTAGTAAATACAATTGATTGGGCATTTTTCGAATTTGAACAACTTCTGCTGGATTGGCTGCACTCACAAAAGGATTTTGTGATTGAAGATCGATTCCATTGTTGCGGATGACCAGATTTTTATTACCGGATTCCATGTTTTTCCCAAATCTCGAAATGATTGTAGGGGACTGCATGGGATACCGCATCCTTTTAATCTGATTGGTTTTTGAAGTGGATGTTTTCGTTTTTACAAGCTCATGAACGCTGGCCTCTATCCATTTAGTCAGCGCTTCTTTTTTCCTTTTGTAATTCGTAAGGGTTGCATTGAGATTAGCCTCTTTACTATCCAATTCTTTAATAAGCAGTCCCGAACTGGATAGATCTTGTTTTAAACGCAGTTCTTCGGATTGAATATTCTTCAATAAGGAATCCTGGGTATTTAATTCCAGTTTAAGCTTTTGAAAGTTTTTTGTATACAATTGATTCCAGGTTTTTAAAGAATCCAGCGTTTGTATTCGTTGCTTTTCCAGTTTTTCCAATAGATACCATTTTAAAACTTTAGCATCCAGATCCTCCGGATGGAATAATGTCAACATGGGATTATAGGTAATTCGGTGAATAATCTTATTCTTTACCAAAACAGCATATTGTTCTTTAAAACGTTGCAGTTTTAATACATTGGACTTATTTTGCTCTTGTAAATTTTTTAATTCATTCTGTGTAGTGGCTAATTCATTCGTAAGTGCATTTTGTAATTCAGTTCGGTACGAAATCTGACTTTGATACAATTCAAGATTTTTAAGAAGTTGATTTTTTTCCGATTTATTTTGCTTGATCAATTGACCAGTCTGGTCAATGGCCTGTTGAATCTCTTTAATTTGACTATCCTTTGGTTTATTTGCTGGATTGGTTTGGCTAGTTAATTGGTACCATAAAATAATGCCAATAGGTATAAACAAACTGCTGCAAATCGCATGAAAAATGTACCTATACTGTGGATGTAAAAGGAAATTTATGCGAATGGATTTTAGGGTGAATTTGTTCATCTTTTTTTATAGTGATCGGGAATGCTAAATTTTACCTGATGGATTGGATCCAACTTAATTTCATTCCAAATTAAATCCAAATTTAAAACAGATTGATCGATCGATTCAAATTCTATTTGAAATTTTGAAGGAATTGACCTGTTTTCAAGTTTTAAATAGTCGCTTACGATTAGATTTAATGCATATTGTGAATTTTCCAGTTTAAAATCTTTACACAACACTTCTGGATTGGACAGGGTATAAGCAATAGCATACGCTTTTGAATTTCCTTGAAGTATAAAATTAAAAGCAGAATCCGTTACATGATATTCCATAAATTCTTTTATAAAGCATCCACTGCTTAACAAATTTTGTAACCAGTCAAATTTAATTTCCAATTGATATTGATTTTGTAAATCGGAATAGTTGAGATTTGAATATTCCTGATTTAAGCGGTCTATTACAAGGATGTGATCGGGCAATAATAAAATTCTAAAAGCCTCCACTCCTAATTTTTTTAATGAAATTAAACAGAGGCTATCTTTTATTGCGTAAAGTGTAATGCGGGCATCCTGACGGTCATTTTCAAATCGATACCGAATGGATCCTTTACCCATAAAGTAGTGTAAATTTTGATTTGCAGTTATTTTATTAAGCAAGCAATCGACATTGCAAGAGTCTAGTTTCTTTGCATTCGAATTGCGGTCGATTTCGGATTGCTTTTTAGCTGTATGGCAAGAAGCAATCAGGATACACAGGATTACTAAATTTAAAAGCAAAAATTTCATTTTCCCTTGCTTTGAAGCATAAATGGATACTCCATGCGTTCTTCTGAAAATTCATTGGCTGTTACTAATGAGAGATTAGCTTGTTGCGTATCTCCTAAAGCTTCATAAACGGATGCAACCATTTGAAACAATTCTTTCTTTTTCGCAATAGGGAATTTTAATGTTTCTTCCAGGTAATCACGTGCTTTTGCAAAATCTTTCCGATTGAAATAAATTTGTGCAATTTTGTAAAATTTGGTTGCAAAATGAATTTGACCTGATTTCAAAAGCGTAGCGAGTGTGGCATCACTAATTGAACCATTGATAACAGATTGATCGAGTGAATATTCCAATAATGCAAGTTCATTGTAGTTTGAACGCAAGGCTTGCTGCCATGCGGAATCAGACGCAACCAATATTTGATTCATTTTATACAATCGCGCAGCAAGTATAAGTGCATCTGTATTTCTGACTGGATTGTATTTTACTTTTAAAAGCAGGGTTTTTAAATCCGACTCAGAAAAATTAAGTTTATGTAACTGTAACGAAGCTAAGAGTTGACAGTAGTTTGGAAAACTTTGTGCAGGGTAGAAATCCATACACATATTTGAATAATAAGAAAGTGCATTCCAATGTTTTAAAGAAATAATGCAATTCAATAAGTTTTCCCAAACTGAATAGGGGACTGTACCTAACGAAATTGTTTTGATATAAAATCGGCAGGAGTGCACTAAATCATCCATTTGAAAATGCAAATCAGCCATCAACGCATATGATTTTGGACTCTCCGGATATTGTTTGATTAATTCACTGGTTAATGGAATTAACGATTGAATTCCTTGTGTATTCGAATTTTTTATATAATCAGTCAGCGTTTTGATGATTGTTTTAATTTTTTCATCCAATGAGACCGTTGTGTTATTTATTAAATTTGTTAAGTTTTGTTGGGCTTGTTGATTTTGTGATTCGACATCTACAGATTTAGTTTTTAAGCCATATTTATTTAATAGGTCAGTATTGTTTTCTTCGAGGGCGATGGATCTGATTTCTTCAATTAATTCTAAATGACCAGGATATTTTACCAAGCATTCTTCCAGCAAGCTCAATGCTTTTTTAGATTTTTTTTGAAGAACTAAAATTTTGGATTTTTTAATGCCAATGGGTGGTAGGAGTCCAAAATGTAATTGCGATGCATTCAATACGATCAAAGCATTATCAAAGTCTTCAGCTTTGAGATAATTTAAAGCTGCATTGTCGTAATAAGTATAATTATCAGGTTCCAATTGACTCAATTTCTGATATACTTCTGCAATGATTTGAAACTGCCCGTAATCTTCTGCCAGATTCGCTTTCAGAATCAAATACCATTTATTCTGAGGTTCAGCGGCGATGCTTTCGTCAATGGCACTCATAGCCTCGTCGTGTTTACCTTGTTCCCGATAAATACGAGCTAAATAATAATTGCTGACTCCTTTGGTTTCAGGAGCATATTTAAGTTTAATGAACAAATCAATGGCTTTTTGCCGATTACCGATTTGTTCTTCTTTCAGGGCATCAATTAAAATACCTTGGTTCAGGAGGTTTTTTTCAACTTCCTGACTAAATGCTGTGAAAGAAACTAAAATGTTAATTAAAATTGTATGATATAATCTATGCATGGTTTAGACATAAGGGCTAAAATTATTCTACTTCAGTTACCTTGAGCATGTTGGTCCGCAATTTTTTATGAATGGGCATGCTACCGGTATTAACAACGAGATCTCCCGCTTTCAGTTTATGATCTTTCTTTAAAATTTCAATAAGATCTTCAATAGTTTCATCGGTTGAACTCATTTTATCATAATAATAACATCGAACGCCCCAAACCAGATTTAAAGTTCCCAGCATGTGCGTTGCACTGGTAAAAATATAAATCGGGCAATGGGTTCTGTAGGAAGACGTTTTAAAGGCAGTGTAACCGGAAATCGTGAGCCCAATGATTGCTTGGGCTTTGATATCTTCTGCTGTCTTTGCAGCATTAAAACATACCACATCCGACAAAAAAGTAGAGGATTTATCGGAAGGACGGGGTCTTTTAGTTAAAATAGCATAATGTCTTTCTGCTTCAAAGATGATCTTATTCATTGCAGTAACCACTTTTACGGGATGCTTACCAACAGAGGTCTCAGCCGATAACATGACTGCATCTGTACCATCCAATACCGCATTGGCCACATCGGTTACTTCTGCACGTGTTGGACTCGGATTATTAATCATACTATCCATAAGCTGTGTAGCCACGATCACCGGTCGGGCACGTTGAATGCATTTTGTGATGATTAGTTTTTGAATCGTTGGCAATTTTTCAATTGGAAATTCAACGCCCAAATCCCCACGGGCGATCATGATGCCGTTGCTGATTTTAATAATGGCATCTAAATTTTTAATGGCTTCCGGTTTTTCAATTTTGGCAATCACTTTGGCCGGATGTTTGGCTTTTTCTACTAATTGAATGAGCTCTTCAATGTCTTGAGCTTTTCGTACAAAAGAAAGGGCAATCCAGTTGACTTTGTGTTTGAGTATAAAATCAAGGTCTTTGAGGTCTTTTTCAGTTAATGAAGGCAAGGATATTTCAGTATCCGGAAGGTTAACGCCTTTGTTTGACGATAAAATACCACCAAAGAGACATTTCAGTTGGACTTTATCAATTCCATTGGTGGTAAGAACCTCAAATACTAGTTTTCCATCATCGATTAAGATGGTTTCTCCAACTTTGACATCTCGGGCAAAGTTTACATAACTCATGTAAATCTGTTCTTTTGTTCCAATGCATGGCTTATTTATAAAGTTTAATACCTCACCCGGCAGAATTTCCAAACCATTGTTTTCGATGGTTCCAATTCTTAATTTAGGACCCTGTAAATCACACAAGATGCCCACATGGGTATCAAATTTTTCATTGATTGCATGAATATGCCGAATTACCTTTTCATGGTCTTCATAGCTTCCATGTGAAAAATTAAGCCTGAATACGGCTACGCCTTCTAAAGTCAAAGCCACCAATTGATCATAAGATGATGAGGCTGGTCCGACTGTCGCTACAATTTTAGTATTATGGTGAATCATAAAATAATTATCAGATTTAGGGAATTATTTAGCAAAACTTTGGTTTACAATGTAAAACAGGGCTAAGGTCTTTAAAAAAAGCGAAAATTATTTTGGTAATCCTTTAATGAATCCCTTAATTTGCGCCTTGATTATAAAAAAATCTAAATTATCATGTCAACAATTGCTGAAAGAGTTAAAAAAATTATCGTAGACAAATTAGCTGTAGATGAGGCTGAAGTTACCATCGAAGCGAGTTTTGTTAATGATTTAGGTGCAGACTCCCTTGATACTGTGGAACTTATCATGGAATTCGAGAAAGAGTTTGATACATCTATCCCAGACGATCAGGCAGAAAAAATTCAAACTGTAGGGCAAGCTATTGCCTACCTTGAGGCTAACTGTAAATAATCAATTTAATAATTTGTTATTTTAGCATGCCTTTTGAATGGTTCAAGGGCATACGAACAATAATTAGCGAATGAGACGGGTCGTAGTAACCGGAATCGGCGCATTAACGCCTATTGGCATTGGCCAGGATGCTTTTCTTGCAGGTTTACAAGCAGGAAGGAGCGGTGCTTGTCCAATTAGTTATTTTGATGCAAGCCTGTTTCGGACGCGTTTTGCCTGTCAGCTTAAGGATTTTAATGTTGAAAATTTCTTAGATAAAAAAGAAGCCCGAAAAATTGACCCATTTTCTCAATATGCCTTAATTGTAGCTGAAGAAGCCATGAAAGATTCAGGGATCCAATTGGATCAGGTGGATTTGGCTCGATTTGGTGTAATCTGGGGATCTGGAATCGGCGGATTTAATACGCTTGAACATGATATTTCTGAAGCAGCTTTAGCGAGCGGACCACCGCGTTATAGTCCTTTTTTGATACCTAAACTTATTTCAGACATTGCACCAGGTCATATTTCTATAAAATATGGCTTGATGGGTATTAATTACGGGACCGTGTCGGCTTGTGCTTCCTCAGCACATGCCATTTCAAATGCTTTTGATTATATTCGTTTGAATAAAGCGGATATGATGGTAACCGGAGGTTCAGAAGCTGCAATTACCCGCGCCGGGGTAGGAGGATTTTCCTCCATGAAGGCATTGTCTGAGCGCAACGATGATTTTATGACGGCATCAAGACCTTATGATAAGGATCGGGATGGATTTGTCTTGGGTGAAGGTGCAGGTTCCCTGATTTTAGAAGAATACGAATCTGCCAAAAAACGCGGAGCTAAGATATATGCAGAAATGGTTGGTTCTGGCGCTACTGCAGATGCTTTTCATATCACGGCCCCCCATCCGGATGGACTGGGTGCCAGTACAGCCATGCATTTGGCTTTAAAGGAATCCGGCTTAAGCCCTTCTCAAATAGATTATATAAATACCCATGGTACGTCCACACCTCTAGGTGACATTGCTGAGGCCAAAGCAATTGTAAATGTTTTTGGGGATGATGCTTATAAAGTTAATATCAGTTCAACTAAATCTATGACTGGCCACCTCCTGGGTGCTGCAGGTGTTATAGAAGTTATTACTGGAATTATGGCCATTTTACATGATTTTATACCACCTACCATTAATCACTTTACTGAGGATCCGGATTTGGATCCAAAACTAAATTTTACTTTTAATGAAGCACAAAGTCGAAAGGTAAATGCTTTTTTAAGTAATACCTTTGGATTCGGAGGGCATAACAGTTCAGTGATTTTTAAAAGATGTTAGGATTCCTAGTTAAGTTTTACAATAAGACCAATCACAAGTTTTTCTCTAAGGATAAACATTTTGCAGAGCGTTTGCATCATTTAATTGGATTTACTCCATCCAACATCTACATTTTTAAACTGGCTTTTTATCACAAATCCACACTCAATAATTTTCCTAACGATACCAATGGCTTGTATCAATCCAATGAGCGGCTGGAGTATCTTGGAGATGCTTTATTGAGTTTTGTGGTTGGAGAGTATCTATTTAAAAAATACCCTTCTGCCAATGAAGGATTCCTCACCAAAATGCGTTCTAAAATTGTAAAGCGTAAAATGCTTAATTACATAGCCGAACAAATGGGCTTAGATCATTTGATGATGGAGTTTAATCAAACAGCCATTTCGCAATCGATGTTGGGCAATGCATTGGAAGCATTGGTGGGTGCAATCTACATTGAGCGTGGGTTTGAATTTACAAAACACTTTATACTCAGTGCCATCCTCAAGAAATTCATCAACATGGATCAACTGGAAGAATTTGATGATAATTACAAAAGCCAGTTGTTGGAATGGTGTCAAAAGCATTCCAGAGAAATTGATTTTAAAGTATTGAGTAAATACAAAGTAGATAAAAGGGATCGCTTTAAAGTGGGTGTATTTATCGACGGACAAGAAATATCTTCAGCAGAAGATTACAACAAGAAAAGTGCGGAACAATTTGCATCCGAATTGGCAATCCAACATCTTGGGGTTAAGGATGATCCTGATAAGGATTAAAGCGCTTATTAATTATGGCGGAAGCCCAATATTTTAAAAGGCTCAATTTTCAAAAAGAGCAAAAACTTCTGGAAGCCGTTTCACTATTTAATAGTTGGTTGGATGAATTATTGATTGCAGGCATTTCACAACTGCAACATGATCCTGATAAACTAAACGAAATTGCAAGCCGTATGGTTGATTACGGTGCTCCAGGGATTGCTAGGAAATTGCGCATGATTCCAGAGCGAATTGCTAAAGGATCCAATTGGATGGAATTTACCTTCCAACAATTGGGTGAATTTTATTTAGTAGTAAGGTCCTTTAAAAACATAGTTGCGTTGAATGAATTTGAAAAGGAGGACTTGTTAAACTATTGTGGAATTCCATTTACAAAAACCAGTTTTTCTGAAAGTTCTTTTTATACAGACGATTGGCTTTATCTCGGAACTGTTTCTGAAAAGGAGGATAAATTAATTGTAAATCGAAACTGGTTTTATGGTTTGAATTGCAAGTCTTGTGTATTGTTTTTAGAATTTCAATTCAATCGGTTTGTTCCAATCAAGCAATTTAAAAATGGCAGTATTTACAAGAGCTCGGTACAGTTTTATCCATCTGCTTCACCACAACGAATTAAAGAAATGCAATCCGAGTCCAGTTACCTCGCTTCAGAGTATTTTATTAAATCACATACAATAGAATCCGCCTTGGATCTTTACTGCGAACGGATTTCTATAAATCCACTATTAAAGCAATATTGTTTTATTCTCAATTCTGTAAAATTTACTTCACACCAGGAATCCTGGTATCTAAAAAGTGAATCCGGACAATTGATTCGATTGACAAATAGTATCGCTGAAATTCAACAGCTGCTCACCTATACAGCGAATATTCAAAATGTTATCATCGGAGAGTATGAAAACAATTCTTTAAATGTTTTTTCTGTAATAATGGATTATGAAATAGTTAGTATAATGCAATAAGTTTAGTAGAATTAAGCTCAAGAAATTGAAATTTTAATAGCGGATGTTTGACTATCAGAAGCTCAGATTGATTCTTCGATAGGATTTGCGGAAATAAAACTCAATATAATTTAATCAAAAAGATCAGTTCCTGAAGTTATCCCCGCGGAGGGTAGAGTGAAGTATTTCGCAACGAGGTACCTCTTAAAGAAAGAGCAGGATTTAATCTTTTTTCAACATATTTCGCAACGAATCATCGCCGTGGACGGCTTAAGAAATGAGTCGTTCTAACCCCAAAAATCCAATCAGCTAATTCCTTTCAATTTTGAGCTGTCTATCTCAGACTTATTCACATCTTCAATTAACTACAACAACCTGGGGCACAACAAGCCGATTTATTTTTTGGTTTACTTGCAAAGACAGTGATGCTTTCGATACCGTATTCCCCTGCATGATACTGAGCTAATTGATTCGCATCCAGATACTGATTTAAAATATCATCTGGTATCCTTATGGGTTTTTGTTTTTGAATTTGGATGTTTTCAAATTGAAGTTCCTGAATGTGGTCGATATAGCTTTGTTTTTGAATTGCACCGGAAACACATCCAGCATACATTTCGGCACTGGCTAAAACTTTTTCTGGCAGTTGACCAAATAACACGATATCAGAAATACTAAAATGTCCACCAGGTTTAAGCACCCGATATATTTCAGAAAATACCTGTTTTTTATTGGGCACTAAATTTAAAACACAATTACTCACAATGACATCGACCGTGTTATCAGCTACTGGCATGTGTTCAATGTCACCTTGTCTGAATTCAACATTGTGGAAGCCAAGTTTTTCTGCATTTTGTCGTGCGCGTTGAATCATAGCTTCTGTAAAATCGATACCAATCACTTTACCATTTACTCCGGTTTCAGCACGCGCTACAAAACAATCATTCCCCGCTCCAGAACCTAAATCCAGAACTACATCGCCTTCTTTAATTTGGGCGAATGCAGTTGGAAGACCGCATCCCAATCCGAGATCGGCGTCTTTTTCATACCCACTTAAGTTTGAGTAGTCATCGGTCATTATGTTGTAAACCTCTGTACTGCAACCAGATGCACCGCAACAAGACGCTTGATTTACATCCTTATCCTGTAAGGCGATTTCCGAATATTTCTGGCGAACCATTTCTTTAATTTCCAAATCTGTTTTCATAAATTATTTTTTATTAAAACGTAATATTACGATAAAAGGTTTTGGTTAACAACAATTATTTATAGATTTTTGTCCGACATCAAAAAACTTCCCGATGCTTTCACTCATAGCGGACCAGGTTTTAGGATCAATGCAGTAACATACAGCAGGACCTTCGATAGTACCCTGAATGATTCCGGCATCTTTTAATTCTTTTAAATGTTGGCTAATAGTACTTTGTGCAAGTTGGATTTCATCCACGATGTCACCGCAAATACAGCGTTGTTTCTTTAGTAATAGTTTGATAATTGCTATTCGTGCAGGATGAGCCAAGGCCTTTGCAAATGCTGCTAATTTTATTTCGTTCTTTGAAAATAATTCTGTTTTACTGGCTCCCATCTCTTTTTATCGCAAAAATACGATAAATCAATGAAACCTACCAGCCTATCAGGCTGCAATTTTAAGCCACTGAAGAATGGCTTTAGTTGGTTTTTCAGAAGTAACTTCGATATCGTGTTCTTCCCCAATTTGCATGGTAATATAATCTCCTGCTATCATAGAAACCTCCCTGCAATTGCCGTTTTGATCTTTGATGTGGCAGATGCAACTACCTTCTAAAATCATAAAACTCTCTAGCATATCATGATGAATTTCTTCAGGTACCTTGTTTCGAACCCAAGCTACAAATAATTGGACTTTATCATCTTGATGGATAGGCTCTAAATGAATATCCTCAAAATCCTTAGGGGGCTCAATTCCTTTTAATGCAAGTGTCCAATCAAGAAGATTGGATTTTTCTGTCAAAAGTGGCGGGTTTTTTAAGTCTATAATTTGCCGTCCGGCATTTAACACGGAAATCTGTTCTAATATTCGATTCTTAAGGTCAAAGGATGGGGTCTCTTGAAAACAACGTGCATATTGCTCCAAAGCATGTTCAGTTTGCTGAATTATTTCAGAATTCTGGTTTTCAATCCAATCTGAAATTTGAGTTTTGTTAATTGTTAGATCTTTTCTCAAGCTCGCTTTTTTAATTTAACGGAATTAAACGGGTTTTGGTTGTTCAAATAATTCTCTTAGCTCCCTCAGACCATTCCGAGCACGCGTTTTTACAGTCCCAAGCGGTAAGCCGTACTCTTCAGAAATTTCCTGTTGAGTAAGGCCATCAAAATACATCCACTCCAAAACCTTTCGGCAGGAAGGATCGATTTTTAATACCAATTGACGTAAATCAAGGGTATCTTCTTGTTGAGAAACGGATAGAACACGGCTTTCTATAGATACGAGAGAATCCAGATTTTGGTTTTTGGTTTCCCTTATAAAATGTTTGGATCTTGTATGATCAATCGCTGTATTTCGGGCAATATTAATTAACCAGGTTGCCAGACTCCCTTTTTCCACTTCGTAAGTTCCTATATAACGCCATATTTTCACAAAGCAATCTTGCAACAAGTTTTCTGCATCTTCCTCTTTTGTCACAATTCGTTTGATGATCCCAAACAGGGTGGCGGCATAATGATCGTATAAATATTCAAATGCAGCATTGTCCCCTTGTTGCAGTCGATCGATCAATGTCTGGGTATCCAGTTGGCTGTATTTTTAAATTGAAAATCAGAATTTTATATAAAATGCGCGCACTGGCGAATGAATTTAAACCAAAGATAAAAAAAACCTTGTATGTTTTAACTGAAATCCAGATTCATCTTGAAATCGTATCTATAGGTATCTTGTTTAAGCGGTAAATTTGATTAATTTTGATTGGTGTAAATCGGGACAATTTTAATTAGCTCCTACTGAGATAAAATTGGTTTTCATCTTGTATAAACTGTATTTTTTTTTAAAATCTTTATTATGAAACAAGTTATTTGGGTGTTCCTTTTAATTTTAGCTGCATCCTGCCAGCCAATTGATCAAAAAAAATCAATGGATGGATCCGTTTCTGATTATTGTGATTTGGCTGAACCTGGAATCAAATCGGGAGGGGTACGCCTGATTTCTGTTGAAAACAGAAAATATAAGGTTTGGACCAAGCGTATCGGAAATAATCCCAAGATAAAAGTATTGCTACTTCATGGTGGACCGGGTGCAACGCATGAATATTTTGAATCTTTTGAGAGTTTTTTACCAAAAGAAGGCATTGAATTTTATTATTACGACCAATTGGGTTCGGCATATTCTGATCAGCCAAAAGACAGCAGTCTCTGGGTGTTAGATCGTTTTGTAGAAGAAGTTGAAACAGTTCGTAAAGCCTTGAATCTTGATAAAGACAATTTTTTTCTACTGGGTCATTCCTGGGGTGGTATTCTTGCAGCCCAGTATGCTCTTAAATATCAACAGCATTTAAAGGGCTTGATCATTTCAAATATGATGATGAGTGCACCTTTGTATGGAAAATATGCAGAAGACGTTTTAGCAAAACAAATGGATCCCCTGGTGCTCAAGGAAATTCGTGAAATAGAAGCTAAAAAGGATTTCAGCAATCCACGATATATGGAATTGTTAATGCCCAATTTTTATATCAAGCATATTTTAAGATTGCCTATAGAAGAATGGCCAGATGCAGTGAATAGAGCTTTTGCTAAATTAAACAATACAATTTATACGATGATGCAAGGTCCAAGTGAATTTGGACTTTCCGGAAATTTGGAAACCTGGGATGTTACTAAAGAATTAAACACAATAAAAGTTCCAACCCTGGTGATTGGTGCAAACCACGACACCATGGATCCGGAACATATGAAATGGGTTGCAAGTCAATTTGAAAAGGGTCAGTTTTTATTATGTCCCAATGGCAGTCATATGTCTATGTGGGATGATCAAACGATCTATTTTACCGGCTTGATTTCCTGGTTAAAAACAAATGGAATTTAAGTAAATTTATTTTAATAAACTGATATTTCCTTTTTTTGAATAGTTTCTACCTCCTATGCAAAGGACTTCAAGATAATAAGCAAAGACATCCGGACTTAATTTCTTGTTTTTGTAAGTTCCATCCCAACCTACATTCAATTGGTTGGATTCAAAAACTTTTTCTCCCCAACGATTGTAAATAATTAAATGTATGTGATTGATATTGTTACCTCTGACATAAAGTACATCATTGTGTCCATCTTCATTGGGTGAAAATGCATTTGGAATGAACACAGTGCTCGAATCACAATCAGGAAATACAACTTTAATAGTAATTTGAAAAACATGAGGACAATTGAATCGATCGAATACAGTGACTTTTAAACTAAAATCATTTTTTGGGATAATCGTGATACAAGGACAACTGGGGCAATCAATAAATTCATTGGATTCCCATTGATATCGAATACCTCCTTCAACACAATATGTTGCAGCCTTGCCCGAAAACAAAATGCTATCACCTATAAATCGGATCGTATTGGTATCTTCCAATACTTTTAAATAAAAACTGTCTGTTCCTGGGCAAAAAAATTCATCTTTAAAATGAAGTAAAATTCGCTCATCCTTCCAAATAGGTAGTAGCTGCTGAAAGGCTCGCTCATCAGAAATGGATGCACCTTCCCATTTATAATTTTTGCGGTTGCCCGCATCCAGAGCAATAAATTCTCCTGGGCATGCCTCATAGTAATAGACTTTATTTTCTGGAAGTTTTCTTAAGTTGAGTTTATAATGAATGATTCGGTTGCATTGATCAGGGAAGGACTCTAACAAGCTCCATTCTAAAGTAGTATCTTGACTTAAATTAATATTTGAATGGTATACAAATTGACTGCAAGTGTCGCAATCAGTGGTTCCTTGTGTCCATACATACTGAGCATTTGGATCAGGCGATATCCCAAGGAAGATGCTATCTCCAGCACAAATGGTAAATGAATAAACTTGTTCAATTGTTTGGTTGATATGAAGGCTAATGGTATCCGAACGGCACAGGCAATTCGTAGTCACTAATATAAAGTTGCAACTGCGAAGGCCAGATTCAAAAGGGATGCTATCAAATAAATAGCTTGAATCACGGTCAAAATAGTCTCTATTAATGCAAACCGTGAAGAAGCCTTTATCCGTAGAATCAATTATTTGATTTGAATTAAAATCTGCATACAATTCAAAACATAGCTTGTCTTCGTGTATCAAAAGGGCATTTTTTAAAGTAAAGGAAAGTCTGAGCAATTGGATTAGGCTATCTGTTGAATTGTATATATGCAAACGATCCAACTCAATGGAAGGGGCTTCCAGTTTAAAGCTCTGTTTATTCATGCCTGACTCAATGAAAACCGGACAAAGTTCCTGATTGGATTTACACTTTGTTTCTACATTCCGAAAGCAAATTAATTGAATCTGAAATTCCTGACATTGCAATTTTGACAATCCTTTCAATTTGAATACGAACTGAATGCTATCTCGCGCAGCAATGTTTTCTGGAATTTTTAAATGCAATACAGTGTATCCATTTTCTTGAATAATTATTGGATTTTGTTGGATGAAATTTTTAATGGGAATCAAAGAATTTGTTACATATTCCAGGGCCTCTGGAATTACAATCATAATGCTGTCGCCTGGATTCGTTATGCCATTTCGGAAAAGATTCACGTATACCGGAAATTCGTCCACACAATTCACTATAGAATCTGCTTTGAAATTTACAGAATATTTAAGGGGAATTTCAAGTCCGCTGATTTTAATCAGTTGACCCGTTTTTAAAATGGAGTTTGTGGGTCTTTTACAGGCATCAAATCCCTTAAACTCGAATTCAGGAAATCCATTTACTACGGATTGACAACTTGTCAATAATTTTAATTTCACTAAAATACTGTTGTTGGGAATTTCAGTAATTCCTGCCAAACCATTGGACTGGATTTGAGGGATGAAATTTGCGAAAGTCCATCGGAACAGACCCGGAGAAATCAGAATCGCTGTAGGTAATGGTTTAAATGGACTTCCTTTTGGATAACTGTATAAAGCCTCTGCAAGCTCAATTCCAGGAGGAAGGGTATAATTCAATAAAATATCATAAGCTGCACCTTTATCAGCATTATAAAGTTCCAATTCAATTTCAGGCAGTGTGTCACATAGCATCACTTCTTTTTGCAATTGATTCAGATCGAGTTCGAGCTCTGGTAGATCTGGAAGCAGTATAAAAATAAAGGTATCCAAATTACAGGTATCTTGTAATTGGATATCTTGACCTTCACAAAACCAACGACTCAAGAGGATTAAGCTGTCTGTTTCGCATGCCTGGAAATCCGCCAGAATATTCAATTGGTAATTTTGCAATGGTTTCAAATCGATCAATCTGAAGTGCATGCTATCAATTATGTCAATTTGACCTCCCGGATTAATTTGCAAACGAATATTTTTTATTGAATTGTTGTTTGAAATAATTTTAAATTCAAATCCGCCAGGAAGTTTTAAATTATTTATAAGAGCGCTTGCTGAAATTTTACCTGAAGACCCAAATAGAATTTTTGATGAAAAGCTGAATTGCTCATTGCCATTATATATTTCTAAAGTATTGGCTCTGGAGTATAGTATTTTTTCATAAAATCTTGAGATGCTATTTATATCGTAAAATTTAGTTTGTTGAATTCCATTGATATAATAACTTGAAATCAGCGTATTGGATCCATCCCGAAATGTTTTACAATCCGTAACATGGGCATAAGGAGTGATTCTTATGGTATATGCTTCATCAAATTGGTAATTCGCTAAAGTATCGGGCGGAATTTCCCAAAAAGCACCGCGTTTTCTGGCTAAAAAATGTTTATCAAAAAGAAGTTGATTGCCACTTGAGTCTGAATAAAAGAATTCCAGTCGAATGCTATCAACTAAAATATTGTTATTGTTTATTTGAATGCGGAATGAATCTAAGCCATAAAAAGGTCTGAATTCATAAGGAAAAAAGTTATTGAGCTCTTTGGTTCCTTTAATGGTTGCCCTGGATAATTCTATGTAATTATTACATATCAATAAATTCGTAGAGCTTTGATCAAAAGATATCCCAAGGCTTGCTTGAATAATGGTATCAATTTCATGCATGCAGGAAAAAGGATCCACTGTTAAATGCGATCTGTCAATAAAAAAAGCCCGGTAATTGATTGGTATACTTAAAATACGTTCACCAACATAATTTGCAATTCGTCCAACGATTACGGCATGGATTTGGTCGCCTTGCTCGAATCTAAACCCATTAGGCAAATTAGCTCCATATGTATTAAGAAGTTCAGGGGTAATTGGAATCATTATGCCACGTCCATAGCCCGTGCGGGCAGCAATCGTATATTCGCAGTTTGGGATTCCTCCAGGTTGTTGATAATTTGTAAAGAGTGGGTAAGAACATTTGTAATTAATCTGTGTCGAACTGTCTATTATTTCCAATTCAGTAAACACCGTATCATAGCTTAAATTCGAACTTACAAGGAATACAATTGAATCGTAATTATATTTTGATTGATCTTTAACTACCCTGGTAAAATATTCATGCACAATGGTATCTCCGGTTATAAATCGTTTGGTTGCAACCTTGCTTAGATCCAATGGAGCAGATTCAAAAATGCGATCATTATCAGAATCTGCATAGCCATAATTTTTCCGAAATGTTTTAATGGTTCCATCTAAATAAGCGAAAATACTGTCTTTGTGTGCCGGAATTTTTTACATTCGACATCAAAATTATAAACTGCAGTGTTGCATGGACCGCAATCGAATTCTCGATCCGGACAACTTAATTGGGCAAATATGCAAATTTTTGCAGCAAGACTTGTAATTAGCTGTTGTTGATTGGGACAAGAAGAAAGAAAGAGCGTATTGAAGAAATTTTGATTTTTAGTTTTACACAAAAAGTCGCAATCTAAATAGATAGGAAATTCATGAAGGAGATCCAAATTAAATGGTGGCGCATAGGTCAATTGGATGATCAGACTGGAATCATCCAGTATTTGTTTACTTACAGGTGATTTTCCATTTAGAAGAAAACTTGTGTCAGCAAGCCGGATTGGACAGGGTAATGCAAAATTGAGGATCAGATATTGATTGCTTATATTTTTAGAAAATTTGAATTTGCTTTGAATTAAATAATTCTTGTTCTCAGATAATTCTCCAAATGCATCTTTGATGGTATAGTCTATAGTGAAATTTTTTGAAGGGTTTATAATTTCTCGTGTATTGTTAACACTAATTTGTTTGCTATTTTGTACACAACGGGATTCATATTCATATGAAAAATACCAAAACATATTGGATTCAATCTGACAAGCAAGGCAGGTAATGTAATTAAATTCAATTTTAGCTTCCTGACCTGGTAAAAGCGAAGCCATTCTTAAATGAACATAGGCATAGCCATCTGAAGTTTGGCAAGTGGATAAAGTAACTTGTTCCATAAATTGTGTATCAAGAATTGTTGATGCACCGCTCATTTTTAGACTGTTTCTTAATATCCCAAATGGATTTTGAGAACTTGGATTTAAAGTAGTTCTTAGAATAATGTGAATGCTATCAGCAACTTGCATTCCAGTATTTCGAATCGTTAATTCTTGAATGGCACCTTTATCAGAGCAAATACAGTTCGGATAATTTGTATTGCTTGAAAATTCCAATTTAGCTAGCTGGGCAGGTTTAAAAAAAATCGATAAAACTGTACTCTTCATATTTCTGGCAACTGTCTTGAAAACAGCTCCAGTATGCATTAAATTTTGATTGGATTTTTTCTACCACGCAGGATGTTTGTTCTATTTGTTCTGTTATTATAATGGTTTCATCACGTTCAAATAAACTATCCCGATCTCCAATTTTTGTAAAATCTGTTTTTGTTAATTCTAAGTTTAATAGCTGATCTGTTTCAATAATCGTATTGCCGTTAGTGGACTGAATACGAATTGGATCGTGGTGGTCTTCAAAGAAAAATGATTCCAATGAACCTAATCGACTGTTTGTGATTTGAATGCTCCGTTGCAGTTTCGATCCTGTGGGAGTGCTAATGGGAGAAACGTCTTGAATTACCAAAAATGGAGTTGCTATTTTATAAGGTTGTAATGAACTCGCAGAATCTGCGCTAATCATACTGTAAAAAGCCCATTTATTGCTAAAGCTTATGGATTGATTGATTTGATCTAAAAGGCTGCATTTAAAGCTAAGACTCAATTGAATTTTTAGGCTATCCAAAGCTTTCAATAAGTCAACTTGAAATTGGACGCGATTTAGTTGGGAAATATTGAGTTCGCTGGCACCTTGTACACTTCCGGGAACATATTCAATCCCAATGGGCAATTCAAGCCACAATGTCGCATTGGTAATATCAATGGTACCTGTATTTATCAATGTGCTACCAGCTTCTGCGGTTTGACAGAGTTGGGCATTTACGGGGTCTGATACAAACAACTTGACCTGTTGGCCAAAGCCTAAGAAATGGCTATAAAGCACTAATAGCAGGATGTTAAAGCTGCAATTTCTTCTTAAATCCATTCGAATTTGCTGAATATTCATCATGGGAATTATCAGGGTCGGCCAAGCAAATATAAAAAATTAACGATAATCATCCAACTGAACCAGAGGGTTTTAACTCTTTTTAGTTCAAATTTTAACCCTGAAACAGCCAGTTTAAATCAGGATTTTGTTTGGGGATTTGAATTCCATGATTTGTGTTTTCCTTTATTTTAAAAATACAATTAGCACACAATTACTTAACATAAAGATCAAATAAGGATAATACTGGCATAATGGATCTGGAATCACACTTGTTGTAACTTTGTATTGTATACTTTTTAAAGAAAATGTTGAAAAATTGTATTGCTGTTTTATTGTTATTTTTAAAACCCTAAAATTTACAATAACAAGCAATATTACTTAAACAGGCGGATTAGTAAAGATTAAGAAATTTGTAATTCAACAAATTGAATGAATCGAACTATCAGCAAAGTAAGTAAGCAACGAACTATTTTTATTTAACATAGAAAATTGCATGTTTCAATATTAATTTAAAAGTATTTCAATTAGATTTTAAATAATGGATCGTATTATTATTTTTTCTACATGTTAATTTAGAAAATTTAATAGTCTATAAAGAATCATTTCAACACTTTTTTACAGCAGCTACCTGTTTGTTCAGGTGGCTGTTTTTTGAATTTCTATGGTATATACATTGTTTTTTATTGACTAATAATTTTCTGTGTATAAAATTATCTGTCCCAAATGGCCTGAAATATGGAGCTTTCAGGTGTATTTCAACTGTATAAATATAAACTTAATATCATCCTGAAATTAAGTTAAAGTCTTAATTTAATATTTTGTATTTAATTATTTTCTGTTTACCAGTTCCGTTAGAATGGTTTCCTATTTTGGTTTTGCAACTTCTGTGTTAAATTCTCTAATAACTTTAATTTGCCTTAACAAAAAATCTATATTTAATATTAACTTAATATTGCGTCGAATTCAATTGGGATTGGCAGCGGTAACTTTGCAACGT
Source organism: Saprospiraceae bacterium (assembly GCA_016712145.1). Taxonomy (NCBI): domain Bacteria; kingdom Pseudomonadati; phylum Bacteroidota; class Saprospiria; order Saprospirales; family Saprospiraceae; species Saprospiraceae bacterium. The sequence continues at coordinate 1,629,985 of JADJRO010000001.1, read as the reverse complement.
AAATATAAACGCAATGAAATTAACGCAAATGAACCTAAACTACAAGAAAAGCAATTTTCTTTTGGTTTTTTTATTCCCAATATTGAGTTCTTTTTCAATATCGCAGAACCTCAGTATTATTTCTGGAAAAATAATTGATAAAACCAATGGAGAAGCATTGATTGGAGCAACAATAATTTTAGAAGGAACTACAAAAGGAGCTGTTACCGATATCGAAGGAAATTTTAAACTAACAGTTGAACCTGGCACCTATACGGTTAATATCCGATATATTGGTTATGAACCAGGAATCATCAAAATTGAAACAAAATCAGATGAAGTAATTCATCTTGATTTTGCAATGGAAGAGGCAAGAGCTCTTTCATTGAATGAAGTCGTTGTATCGGCTACACTTGAAAAATCAAGTGATGTAGCCATGAACATCGAATTACGAAAAGCAGCTCTAATCGCTAGTGGAATAACAGCTTCCGAAATTCGAAAAACCCCAGACCGCACCGTAGGGGATATACTTAAACGAGTTACAGGTGCTTCCATTCAGGAAGGACGTTTTGCAATTATTCGCGGCATGAACGATCGGTATAATGCCGGTTATTTGGATGGCGCTTTGTTATCTTCTACGGAATCGGATCGTAAGGCATTTGCTTTTGACGTGGTTCCTGCAAATTTAATTGATAATTTAATGATCGTCAAAGCAGGTTCTGCAGAATTAATAGGCGATTTTGGTGGGGGTGTAATTAAGATTAATACCAAATCTGTTCCTGATAAATTGGTCCAAAATATATCTGTAGGCGCTCAATACCATTCGCTTACAACATTTAATGACTTTAAACAATTTAAAACCTATGCATCTGAAAAGTTGAACTTTTTGAGCGAAGAGCGAAATATTCCAAGTTTTGAAGAGGGTGCTTTAATATTATCTTCTACTTTTCCAAGCAGTGCAGATAAAATCAGGTTGGGTGCTATATCTAAAACATTTAATAATGATTGGTCAAGTAGTTCAATTAATGTAACTCCCAATGCCCGATTAGCATATTCAATTGGATTTCCAATTCAATTGAATGATTATAGAAAATTAGGTGTGATATTTGCTTTAAATTATTCCAATACACGTAGAATATCTGGAAACGAGATCAATTCGTATGATGGTGCTGGACAGGTATCGGGATTTACTGATAAATCCTATCTTAGGAATATCACCACGGGTGGAATTTTCAATTTGAATTATATAGGTGCGAATACGCAAATTAATTTTCATAATTTATTGAACATTAATACAGACAATAATTCAATTTACAGAACGGGTACTGCAAATTTTACAGATGTTCTAACGGTTCAAAATACAGCTAACGTAATAAATTATAATCGACTATACAATGGCATAGCTTCTTTGAAACAACTTATTGGAGATAGTATATTATGTGTAAATGCTTCTTTGAGCTATTCAAACGTACATCGTGAAATACCGGATTACCGAATTGCAAGTTATTTCAAATTGCCTGATTTTCCATCTTACCAATTAACATTAGGTGATTTCTTTAATTCTAGTACCGGACGATTTGCATCCAACCTGGATGAAAATTTATACAGTGGAACAATTGAACTCACTAAGAAAATCAGAACTTCTAATATTAAAACTGAATTTAAAACAGGTTATTATTTTCAAACCAGGAACAGAACATTTGAAGGAAGAAGTTTTGTATATGGGGGTACACCCAATGAGACTACTTTAAACCCTGAAATTGATTTGGGTTCAAAGAATATTGATGCAACAAAATTATTCCTTATAGAAAAAACATCAAACGACCTTGCGTATTATAGAGGTAAATCTTTTGTAAGTGCATTTTATGGTTCGGTTGATCAGAATTATTTCAATAGATTCAGAGCAATTTATGGATTGCGTTTTGAAGATATTGATTTGAATGTAGACAATCAAAAAGTGAATGCGCCAATAGCAGACATTAAGAAAATGTCTATTTTACCTTCTGTAAACCTCACCTATTCATTGAATGAAAAAACGAATATAAGAGCAAGTTATTTCTCTTCAGTAAACAGACCTGAGTTTCGTGAACTTGCACCTTTTGCCTTTTACGTATTTGATAAAAATGCCGAGATCAGGGGGAATAATGATTTGAAGATTGCAAATCTTAGGAATTTTGATATTCGTTATGAATTTTATCCTCAAGGCGGACAGTTGATTTCAATTGGTGGTTTTTATAAATCAATTGAAAATCCTATTGAACTGAGCTTGGATATTACTCAAGCTCAAACAACATTTACTTTTCACAATGAAAAAGAATCAAGAATTTACGGTATTGAGCTTGAATTGAAAAAGAAATTGGACTTTATTGGAAGATCTGATTTATTCAGAGACTTTGCGGTTTATTCCAATTTTTCAATAATACATTCTGAACTGAGTTTTAAAGAGGGCTCACAAGCTAAGTCTAACAGGCCATTGCAAGGACAATCACCCTATATTATTAATGCGAGACTCCAGTATGAAAATCCAAACAATGGATGGTCTTGTAATATCGGTCTTAATAGAGTAGGACGTAGGATTGCTTATGTGGGTGTTGATCCAAAATATGGTAATACACGACAAGATATTTATGAAGAACCCCGCACCGTAGTGGATTTACAAGTGGGTAAAACATTTAATAATATCAACATCAAGTTGACTTTAGGGGATTTATTGCATAAAGATTTAATTTATTATCAGGATGTAAATAATGATGGTAAATACACTTCTTCAAATTTGCAAAATTCTGATAGGTTGATGTTCATTTTTAGCAATGGATTTACCTCGACATTAAATCTTAGCTATTCATTTTAATTTAATAGACTTGATACAAATGAATTCAAATAGTGGTTCCGTCATTTTTGACAAAAGTATATTAATAATAATACTAATTGTAATCTAAAATAAATTATTCACCATGAAATTGAATTTACTTGTACTTATTACATTGTCGATTTTTATTGCAAATAGCAATAATGCACAAAGTAATTTTAAACTTACATCCACAGATTATGTGGGTGCGTTCTCTAAGGACCTAACGAATGATTGGACAACAGGCTGGACCAATTTTGATCCAAAAAACACGAATTATCCAGATCCAACAGACACAACCACATTGAATGGGATGTTGTCAAGTTTGGCAATACCTGGAGAAAAAAATATTGACGGAGGGACAACACTTACCTTGGATGCATCAAAAGTGTATTTGCTTAAAGGATTTGTAGTCGTAAGAAACGGCGGTAAATTGGTAATACCAGCGGGTACCATTATCCGTGCAATAGCAGATTTAAATGCATCCCCTAAGAATTATGCATCCATAATTGTAGAGCGGGGAGGAAAAATAGAAATAACGGGTGATAGAAATAATCCCGTTGTAATCAGTTCGGCAAAAGCAGCAGGCAGTCGTGAACGAGGAGACTGGGGAGGCCTATTGATCGCAGGAAGATCCATACATAATTTATGGAATGCAGGCACAGATGCCGTTCAAATGGAAGGATTTAACAATGTAACATTTGATGCAAATTTGGCTCGATTTGGAGGAACAGATCCACTTGACAATTCAGGGATCATAAGTTATCTGAGATTGGAATTTGGAGGTTTGGCATTTGAAAATAATAAAGAGATCAATGCATTGACATTGGGTTCAGTAGGATCTGGTACCGTAATCAATCATGTTCAGGCATCTTATTCAAATGATGATTCATTTGAATGGTTTGGAGGTTCAGTAAATTCGAGCCATTTGATTGCATGGAAAGGAACAGATGATGATTTTGATACAGACAACGGATACAATGGAATTAGCCAATTTGGAATAGGAGTACGCGATTCATCATATTATGATTTGACGTACGCATTGCCATCTGGATCATCAACATCAGAAGGATTTGAAAGCGATAATGAAGCAACAGGAACTGCAAATTTAACTGGACCCTATACAAGTGGTGTATTTTCAAATTATACGATGGTAGGTCCCGTTCCGGTAGGTACAAAATATACTGACTTAAATTCAGTAGCAAGATCAGCATTCCGTCGAGGAGCACGAATCAGAAGGAATTCCAGTTTAAGAATCGTCAATAGCATCTTCATGGGCTATAGAAATTTTTTAATGATAGATGGAGATAGTTGTGTACGAAATACAAATTATCCTGGAGCATTGTCATTGGTAAATCCAAATACACCAGTAGATGTAAAAAGCAAACAAATTTCATTTGCAAATAATTTAATAGTCAATACAGGATCTGCATATACAACAGCAGGTGATACCACAGCAAATGGATTGGTAGAAGTATCACGTGGAGCAGGTTGTGGACCCAAATTGAATGCACTGACAAATTGGTTAAGAAGTGGAGGAGATTTAGCAAATAATATTGATCCGGTGCCATTTACAATGGGTACCGTATTGATAAATCCATTGGCTGCTTCAACAACTCCAGATTTTCGTCCGGTGTCCATTATTTCGCCAGCATGTGAAGGCGCTAATTTTAATAACAATCCGGTATTAAATAATCTTGTTAGTACGCATGAAGAAATTGAAAATGCTAAATATCAGGCTGTATATCCAAACCCTGTAGAAAATGGCATTTTAAATTTTGGACATGAAGTACTTTCCTTTGGTATATTTGATCTTTCAGGAAAATTAATACTTCATGGATTTGATTCAGACCATGCAAAGGTGAATGGATTGCCACAAGGAATTTACTTAATCAAATTGGAAGGCAGAATTCAAAAATTTATTGTACAATAATCTAATTAGTGCAGATAAGAACTATTGGTTTCATAGCAAGTAATATTTTGTAAACACATTGTTTATATTTACACAAGGCCATTTCGTTGCGGAAATGGCTTTTTTTTTTTTTTTTTTTATTGATTTTTCATTTTAGCATGAATTTAAAATAGTAATAACAAATCGTTATTAATTTCTTAATATTTTAATTGTGCAAGTAGTTAGCGGCTTAAATATCTTTGAGTGATTGAATTTTAAATTATTAGCATTTAATAATTTAAATTTCAGGAAAGCTGAATGCTGTTTATTTGCTGATAATTGTGTGTGATACTATTGGAAGTTGTTTAATATAATGGTTCTTGTTGATTAAGAGCTTCCAAGTCTTTATAAAAAGAGGATCTAGATAGCTAGGTCCTCTTTTTTCTATTTAATCAGAAATTGTCATAGGAATTCTATTGCGAACCAAAATAACTTAAAATACTGAACACTTTTTGAATTTCGTACCTATCGAAATTAGTGCGTTGATTCTACCTGATTTTTTTGTGTGGAATCAAGTCTTAATTTATCTTTTGACGTTCACTACAAGTTTAAATTGTAAAAAAATTGTCAGCTAGGATGGAAGTTTGTTATTTTAAGTAATGTTTTTTGTGTTTTCAGTTTGTAGTGTATTGTCTAGTATATGTTTGAATTCAGTATTGATCTCCTGATAATCTAATATCAAAAGCGCATCTAAAACATTTTGAAACTTAGGATCTTTGTTAAAAGCAAGAACTTTTGCATTTTGTTTAAGGTACTGCCTCAGCAAGACGGGAAGTTTAATGGCGTCTGCTTGTATTTCTGAAATAAGTTGGTCGAATTTTTGAATATCTTGTTCAAAATTCCGAATAATTATATTCTCAGTTCCTCGAATATTTACAAATTTAAAAGGTTTACGGGGTTTAAAGAACAAGCTGAATTCTGTGTGTTTATAATATTTGCTTAAATAATCAATGATCAGAAGTCGGCTAATTTTTGAATATTCCTGACTTATGCTTACTGGTCCAATAATATAGCGATTTTTAGGGTTTTTGAAAATGTATTGATAAAGTGCTTTCCACATTAGCAACAACAGGAAATTGGACTTTTGATATTCAGGGATGATAAAAGATCTTCCAAGTTCTACAGTTTGCAAAAGGGTTTCAGTGAATTCGGTTTTAATTTTAAACAGACTTGAAATATAGAATCCCTTTTTACCAAAATTTGGGATAATTTGGTGGCCTTCAGCAAAGCGATATCCTCCGACAATTTTCAATTTAGTCGAATCCCATACAAACAAGTGTTTATAGATTGGATCATATGAATCCAGGTCTACAACAAATCCAGTGCCTTCTTTGGCATTTCTGAATGTCAATTCGCGAAGTCTACCAATTTCTAACATACAATTGGGAGCCTTATTGAAATCTATAATGTAAAGTTCAAATTCATTCCATTTTGCAATACAATGTTCGACTTTTAAAGATTTAATTTCATCAGATAATGCGTTTGTTGGTATTGGGCTAATTATTTCTTGTGGAATGGTGTTCCCTGTAATCCATTTATTTAGTTGGATCAGTTTGTTTTCTTTCGACCCGGTTTCCAAGATTTTAAGTCTACTTATTAAATACCTTTTAAGTTGAGAAATACCAACAAAAGATTTAAGTTCGGAATGTTGAATTGAATGGCTGACTCTTAATATATATTTTATAAAATCCGTTTCTTTTGGATTTGAAAATTCATTAGATTTAAACACAGTCTTTAACAATTGTTTAAATACTTTTGAGTTTTCTGTGATCAAATTGCAAACAACGATGGATGGTTTAGATTCTAGTAGTTGTTGTAATTTGTTATTTTCAGATTTTACAATATTCACAATACTAAGCCAGTCAAGGATTTGTTCCTTGGTATTGGTACCAAGCAGCAGAACAGTAATCGTTGGATTTGGGGATATGGGCTTTGAGGAAAGTGAATCAACAGGAATTGAATCGACGGCAGGTTCACCATTCGTTGTTTTAAATAATTTTATATCATGATCAGGGTTCTGACTTTTAATTGTCTGTAATAGCCAATTAATATTTTTTTCAGATATTGATTTGTTACAAATAATTAAACCCTGATCTTGATTTATTTTGAGTCGCTTGCAATCCTTATTCGAAACATAAACGTTTTGGCTATTTATTTGCGACATGTTATATTAGAAATATTAACTCAAATATAGAAAGCTTGATTTGAAATCCATTGCGTAGCATGAAGCGAATCTATTTGTTTACATTTTAGTAATATTAATTTAATAATAGTTTTACAATAGGAAAAAACATAATGACATATTTAATATTATTTTAATGTATAAATAATAATTCGATAATGCTCGTTATTAGCTGAATCCTTTTTAGTCACGCTAATTTTGTACTTATAATCCAATTCCGATGCGTGACTTATTTTTAATTATTTTAATTGTATTCTCGTGTATTACATTTAGTTTATACGGGGCAGAACGAAAGGTGTTGCTTATTGGCATCGATGGCCTTCGTTCTGATGTAGCATTTCTTGCAAATACGCCGAATATTAAGTACTTGGCAAACAATGGTTTTGGTACCTATAATTCATGGCATCAGGATATCACCATTTCTGGCCCATCCTGGTCTAGTATATTATGTGGTGTTTACCATGACAAGCATGGAGTTCTAGATAATTCATTTAATGGAGCTTGTTATACGAAGTATCCTATGATCAATACCTTGGGCAAACGGATAAATCCAAATTTGAAATTTGGAATGTATATGGAATGGGATAAATTAGCAAATCAATGCAAGCAATTGCAATGGGATGAGTTAATTGAAGGCAAATTAGGTAGAACTGGACGCACCCAGCGAGAAGGATCGCAATGGTTGAAACAGACGGATTTGGATTTTTGTTTTATTTATTTAGGTGCTGCGGATTGCATAGGTCATATAAGTGGATTCAGTTTGAATAATCCATTTTATGTAAATGCTGTTGAACGAATTGATAAGGCAGTTGGATCTTTTATTGAAGCTATTAATAGTAGACCAAATTATGAAAATGAGGATTGGTTAATTCTTTTGACTACAGATCATGGAGGTTACCTGTTTTCACATGGTGGACTTTCTGTAAGCGAAAGGCAGTTAGTTTGGATAGCATATAGCGATCGAATTAAAAAAGTGAAGGTTCAAACTGTTGATTGTGGAAACATGAATGATGCTTGTAATCCATATACTAGTAAGGATTACAGAAGCTGCCCGGTGCAAGTTGATATTGTAGCAACTTCTTTGGATCACTTATTATACAGAGAAAATCAAGATTTATACAGTTGCAGTAATTGCAACATTGAGGGCAGGTCCTGGTTAAATGAAATGGGATTAAGTAACAGCAGAACGAACGATACTTACATCGCCTTGAACGGTTCTGGATTACATGGAAGGAAATGAAATTAATATTGTAAAATAAATGGAACGTTCACTTCGTATTGTGGTAATTTCTGATGTACATCTGGGAACATTTGGTTGTCAAGCTAGAGAATTATTAAATTACTTGCAATCCATTAAGCCAGAAATACTGATTTTAAATGGTGATATTATTGACGGTTGGCAGTTTAATAAAAAATATTTCCCACCAATTCATATTCAGGTTATTTATGAAATAATGAAAATGGCAATGCAAGGCACTAAAGTTTATTATTTATCTGGTAACCATGATGAGTTTATACGAAAATTTATACCATTCTATTCCGGAAATATTTATTTTCGAGACCAACTTTTATTAGAAATGGATGGAAAACGGCATTTCTTTTTTCATGGAGATGCTTTTGATTTTTCAGTACAATTTTCTCCATTTCTGGCTAAAATAGGTGGAATTGGTTATGATACTTTGATTCGGATCAATACAATTTTAAATAACATCCGTTTTAAACTTGGATTAGAACGTGTATCGTTTGCACATCGAATTAAATCCAGTTTAAAACAAGCTATAAATTTCATTCAAAATTTTGAGGATGCAGCAGCACAGTATGCTAGTTCAAGAAATGCAGATGTAGTCATCTGTGGTCATATTCATATTCCAAAGATGAAGAGCATTGATTTAGGGAATAGAAAATTAACTTATTTAAACTCCGGAGATTGGGTGGAAAATTTAACTGCCTTGGAATATAAAGATGGAACCTGGTCAATCTATCAATATGATGAAATGGAATACCAATATTTAAATCGGCATCTAATTTTTAAGGAAGCTCCAGCAAAAGCATTTAGTGAGGTAATGTCTTTAAGCCTCTGATAATTTTTATTCGAATCAAATCATATTAACATCGTGAGTTTCCAATATAATTTTATATCCAACTCCTTTAATTGATTTAATAAAGCTTTTATCTATTTTTTTTCTTAATTGTACTATGTGTACATCAACAGTGCGATCATTCGATACCAATGGGTTGTCCCAAATTTGTTTATAAATCTGTTCTCTTGTATATACACGACCTGGATCTTTGCACAAAAGACTCAATATTTGAAATTCCTTTCGGGTCAAATCCTGGATAATCTGTTCATCCTTAACTACCTGATGACGGGTGCTATCTACAATGAGTTTCATTTTTACAGGTTGTTAGTGTATTCTATCTACCTGTAAAGCTACCAGCAAATTGTAAGTCTAAGGTTTAGACTAAATTATGAAATTATTAAGTTTAAGCAATCTGCCCAAAACCCTAATCCTATTTGAAGCATTTTTTAAGCAAGGTATTTACAGCAGTAAAATCGAAGTTTTTAATAACGAAAGTCCTCGTCTAAAGTGTATTCGTAGAACCGCTATCTTAAAAAAAAGTATTAAATGGAATCAGTTCCAATTAGATTCATTTCCTCTACCAGCTTATTAAAATTAGTTTGACTCATAGGGACAAGCGGCAATCTCAAATTGTTTTCACACAAACCCAAATGGAAAGCGGCAGCCTTGACTCCTGATGGATTCCCATCGATATAAAGCCATTTATGCAAGTCAAATAATTTTAAATTCAATTGCTGCGCTTTAGTAAAATCACCATTTAATGCATATCGGATGATATTTGAAAACATGCCAGGATAGATATTGGCGATTACTGAAATCACACCGGTTCCACCAATTCCTATTAAACCCAAGGCTAAAGGATCATCTCCAGAAAGAACTTGAAAATGAGCCGGTTTATCTTTTATAATTTTTGTTGCTTGTGTCAAATCGCCGGAAGCTTCTTTGATAGCTGCAAATTTATCTGAAGCAAATGCCAATCGGAGGCAGGTTTCAGGACTAATATTTGATGCGGTTCGTCCGGGAACATTGTAAATTACAATGGGGAGATTGGAGTGTTCGGCCAATTCCATATAATGTCTGTAGATCCCTTCCTGGCTTGGTTTATTGTAGGCTGGACTGCTAGATAGAATGCCAGAAAGTCCTTCAGGATTGAGAAGTTTGCATTCCCGGATTAATTCTGCGGTATTATTTCCACCAACCCCAGCAAGGATCGGGATCTGGCCATAGCAAATTCTAATCGTGTGGTAGATCACTTCCAAGCGTTCATCAAAACTTAAGGTCGCTGCTTCTCCGGTACTGCCCATGCTCACCAAATAATCTACCCTTCCATGTATGCAATGGTTAATTACAAGATTAAGTGAATCATAATCTACATGTCCAGTTTTTGTAAATGGTGTTATCAGTGCAACTCCAGTGCCTCGTAAAAAGTCGTAATTGGTATTCATTGCAAATTTAGTTTCTGAACAGATCGAAGATAGAAAAATTAAATTTGATTACGTTTTAATGGGTTCTTCAATAAATTTACCCATCGCACTGTATTTATCGATTCGTCGGCTTAATAAAGTTTCAACAGGTAATTGTTGTAGTTCATTAATTTGATTCAGCAAATGATTCTTTAAAATAGTCGCCATGGTTTCAGGATCTGAATGAGCTCCTCCAATGGGTTCGTATATAATCCCATCGATTAATCCAAAATCTTTCATGTGATCGGCTGTCAACTTTAATGCTTCAGCAGCTTGTTCTTTGAAATTCCAACTTCGCCATAAAATAGACGAACAAGATTCTGGTGAAATTACTGTGTACCATGTATTTTCAAGCATAAATACGCGATCACCAACTCCAATACCTAATGCTCCTCCGGAAGCGCCTTCCCCAATGATATAACAAACAATCGGAACTTCCAATTGGGCCATTTCAAATAAATTCCGTGCAATGGCTTCCGCTTGTCCTCTTTCTTCTGCTTCTATTCCGGGGTAAGCACCTGGAGTATCAATTAAAGTGACCACTGGGATTTTAAATTTTTGCGCCATTTTCATTAGACGCAATGCTTTGCGATATCCCTCCGGATTTGCCATTCCGAAATTTCTTAATTGGCGCATTTTAGTGGTATTGCCTTTTTGATGACCAATGATCATTACAGTTTGACCATCAATTTTACCAAGTCCGCCAACGATGGCTTTGTCATCCTTTACGGTACGATCCCCATGAAGTTCAATAAACTTTGAACACATGTTTTTAATATAGTCTAAGGTATAAGGTCGATTTGGATGTCTTGATAAACTTACCCGCTGCCAACCAGTTAAATTACTGTAGATTTCTTTGCGTTTATCCGAAATTTTTAATTCGAGTTCTTTTATTTTTTCGGACATATCAATGTCGCTATCTTTTGCAATTTTCCGTAGCTTTTCCAGATCTCCAAATAGTATTTCCAGAGGCTTTTCAAAATCCATAAATATCATAAAATCAAAATTTTATGGCATTTCAGCCGTAATCAATCCGTTTCGTTTTAAAAGCCAAGTTAAAGGAAAGTCGGCTGAGAATATTATTATCGGACTACTTTTTCTAATAAGTAATATAAATTGTTATTAATTAATATTATATACATTAATAATAATAATAATATAAATCAAAATTTGTAACTCCAACCGCTGTATCGAGGAAATACTAAAAACTCCATCTATGGCTTGACTATGGGCTGATTTGGATATTAAAAAGCTTCGTTTCTATGAATGACAGCCCGGTTGATTTCCAGTTAATAAATAGGTGCCAATTGAATTGTTTAAAAAATTTTTGGTTTAATTTATTTCTGTAAACCCAATCGTCTAATTTTAAAAAATTGGAGGATTAAATAAATTAATGTACCCCAAACTGAAAAAATGATGGAGTATGCCAACACTGCCAACCAAACAGGAACTTTATCCCCCCTCGCCCACAGACTTCTCGCTTCAAAATGGGTATTAATAAAATGGCTTGGTATACCCCAAGGTACTTGAAGTGAGGTTTCAAGATTTCCAAAGAGTTCATGATCTTCAATTTTTGCAACTAAGTGAATCATTCCAGTTTGATCTCCAGGTATTGAATCCAATTCAAAATCAGCAACCCCCCTACCGGTAGAATCTGTTGTTATTGTTGCTTCTTTATTTATGGGTAAAACAGATGCTAACCGTTGTACTCCAATTTTTATTTCAACATCCACTGCAGGAATCCAACTGGTATCTTCCAGGCTTAAGACTTGGACCAGTAGCTTTTTTATTCCATCCTCCTGAATCGTATCCAATTTAATTTTTGCCTTTGTAATTTCAACTTCTGTTTCCAGTATTCCCATTTCATCTACAGAATCAAGTCTTGCAATAAATAGATTTGGATTGGTTGATTTCCATAGATCAGCAAATACTGGACTGATAACTGTTTGAATTCTACCCTGGTCATTGGTTACAAAATCACCAATTTTATTTTTTTCATCTTCTGCATCATTTATATAAATATGAATTGGACGGTATGAAATCGGATCTAGACGCTCTTTCGATTTTATTAATCCTTGAAAATTAAGAAACTGAATTTTATTTTCTAAATTAAAATAACTTAGTTTAAGGATGGCTTTCTTTTTTACTACAGGGACAAGCGTATCAGACTGACTAAGTATAATGTTTAGCTGACTTGTAATAAAAACCAAGATGAGTGCTAAATTAAATAAGATGCTCTTCGTTTTCATCTTCACCAATTATTGTTTCATAAATAGGAATTACAGGAAATACTCTAGCGAATAAAGTAATGATCAATAAAGCACCAGCAAGCGATCCAAAAGCTATAGCCCATTCATGCCAACTTGGAAAATAGACTCTGAATTTTTCAGGTACGTCTTGCATGGGAAGAAAGGGGTGTAACAAAGTAGGGGTCACAATGAGATAGCGCTTAAACCATGCTCCCACAACCACCATGATGCCTGCAATAAATACTAACATGGGTTTTCTGCCAGCTTTTGTAATTAGAATTGCTATTGGAAGCAACATCCCAACGATGATTGCAAACCAAAACATAGGTGCAAAATGTCCGGAAAATAATTCAGTAAGATGAATTTCTTCCGGTTTTTTCATTTTAAATGCAGGGACTAAGTATTCATTGACATTGAAGTATAAATAAAGAAATGCCAATAAAACCACCGCTTTTCCCATTCTGTCAAAATGCTTTTCGGTTATATAATCACTCAATTGATACATTTGACGGAAGACATACATCGCAATGACAACAGCACCAGCACCTACAAGAAATGCTCCTGAAACAAAATAGGCACCAAAATTTGTACTGTCCCATCCGGGTCTGTAGGTGGTTGCAAACAACCAGGACGTAACGGTGTGAATGCAGAAGGCCACCGGAATGATCATGATGCTTAATATTTTAATACTGTGATTGTTTAGTTGTTTTTGAACTTTGCTACCAGTCCAAAAAGATCCAAGCCAAGTGTAAAATGTACGCATCCATTTCGGCATATCTTTACTTTGTTTTAAAAGTATTTTTATATCCGGAAGCAATGGGAGATATAAGAGTAACAAACTGATTATAAAATAGGTACCGATTACAACCACATCCCAAATGATAGGAGACTGTAGCCTGGGGTGTAAAAACAAATTGTATAAACGTTCGGGACGCCCCATATCGACGATGATAATCAACGATGCAAAAAATATAGCACTTACTGCAATAATCTCTGCGATTCGTGTAATGGGCGTACTCCAATGAATGTTTGCCAGTCGGAATATTGCTGTTATTAATGATCCAACCAAACTAATAGCCACAAAAAACACAAAGTTGGAAATGTAAATACCCCATGAAACATAATCCCCCATCGCTGTGACCACCAAACCATCGCGAAGTTGACAATAATAGGCATAACATCCGACGATGCAAATTGCTATTAGAAAACCAAGCCACACTTTTCCCACTTTTCCAAATGCTCTTGGTTGAGTATCTTTTATTATTTGTTCTGTCTTGGAAATTGTAACGGCATTCATAGCTTGGATTTAATGTGAATGTGAATTTGCAGGGGCTTGATTTTCTAATCCGCTTTCATAGGGAAAATTTCTACTTACCGGAGGTAAATAATAAACACTTGGTTTAGTACCTAAATCTTCCATCAAACGGTATCCGGCTTTGTCTTTGATTAATTCAGAGAAGCGAAACGTTTCAGCGCCATTAGTTACAGAATCTTCAATAAGGTCCCCAAAAAAGAAAACGCCATTCGGGCAAGAAGACACACAGTGCGGTAGTTCTCCTTTTCTTACAGCATCCGGACAAAAATCACATTTGCCAACTGTTCCTTTCTTTTGAGGCGTACTGCTTTCACAGTCATAAGCTTTTTGGGCAATTTCTAATGGGATATCTGGTTCCTCCCAGTTAAAAACTCTGGTTGAATATGGACACGCTGCCATACAAAAACGACAGCCCACACAACGATCACTATCAATTAGTACAATGCCATCTTTTCTTTTAAACGTTGCATCTACTGGACACACTTTTACACATGGAGGTTCGTCACAATGCATGCAAGTGGTTGGCTGCCAATATGGCGCTGTATGTTCAGCTTCCTGCATTGAATATACTTTAATCCAATTTTGACCGGGGTGAACATGATGCACATGATTACAAGCTTGTTGACATTTTTTAAGATTTTTGCAACGCGACAAATCAATCACCATTACAAATTTTTTACCCTCAATTCCAATTCTTGCTTCTTCATTTGATATTGGTGGTAAATCTGGAACTGGTTTTAAAAATGCGCGATCCACCTCAATGATCTCTCCATCTACCGATAATAATTTTACCATGTCTCCGGATGGCAACCCGGATTCATCCGTAATAAATGGATGTTGTTTTTGATCACACGCATTCAACATCAAGGCAGAGATCAGGCCTCCTCCAAGAAAAGCTCTTCGTGTTTGTGATTTATTATTGTCCATGCTCACGATGATTTTAATTATTTATTTTTAATCCAGGAAAAGATATCTGAAGTGTAAATTTTAGTTCCCTTCTTATTTAAATGTTTTGTATCTACCTCAACTAATTTACCATCTTCAGTTAGAAATTTCATACTGCTTTTTGGTTTTGAAGTAAAAAGTTTAAATCGAATTGCGGTAAGAAGAATTGCAAAGCCGCCCATCCACACAACGAAGTTTTTTCTTGATATGTTAGTTTTAAATAAATTCATATTGCAAAAAATTAATAGAAAATCTGTTCAATCCAAAATACCGAGGATTAAAGAATGATGTATTTATAAATAATAGGAGCTGCCGGTACGATGACCGGCAGCAAATATGAAAAGACTTACTTTTTTAAGGTTCTGATGAAATTTACTAAATTCCAAATATCATCGGTATCCGGAATTTTCTTTTTGAAACTTGGCATGTCTTCTCTGCCTTCCAAAGTTTTATAAAAAATGGAGCCATCAGTTTGTCCCTGAAACTTTGCAATTGTAAAATCCCCTGGTTCTGTTTTAAGTTGGGCAGCTTTGGATCCATCCCCCATTCCGGTTTTGCCATGACAAGACTGGCAATGTCTGGTCCATAATGATTTACCAGCTGCTATAGAAGCAGGACTGCTTTTTATAGGATTAGCTACACCAATGGCTTTTGCTGGCGCATTCCAGGCATTTTGAGCCATTAAATTTTGAGAATAAACGATAAAAACCCCGGTTAGAATCGAGAGATAAAGGGCCTTTTTTAATAAATTTTTCATTTTAGATAACATTTAATTTTTTGAAAATTGAATCGAAATTCATTATAAGTGCAAGGTAGCATACTCCGTTATACTGACTATTGATACCAAGCATGTATTACTATGATAGTTATCAGTGGTATTGGTTATCAATAAACTTGTTAAAATATTTACGAATTATAAAAGGCAGGAGAGTCAAATGGCATATCCAAACAAAAACGATGCTCATTGAAATCATTATGCCCATTGTATAAATCCCTTTAAAATCAGAAATCAATAAACTTAAAAATCCGCTCAGCAGTATTAATGACTTGATAGTTAATGGTTTAGCTATTAATACACCAGTAGCTCGTAAGGCATCATCCAAATGTTTGGATTTTGAATTCTCAGTTTTAAACCTATTTAAAAAATGAATGGTATAGTCCACAGAAAGAACAAAGGCAAAAGAAAAAAGGATGGCAGTATCTGCTTTTAGATAAATCCCCGTTAATCCCATAAAGCCGGCTAATAGAATCATAGGGAAAAGAATGATAAATAGAGCAATGGGAATTAACCATGCCATGTTAAAATAGGTCCACATCAGGATTGATAAAATGAAAAGTGCAATCACAAGGCTTGGTAACATTGTTTCAATCAGCGAATAGGGAATCAGTTCCATTGTATATGCAGCTCCGGTTTGCTGGACTTTGAACGGCATTTGGTTGGAAAAACCTGTGATTTTTTTATCGAACGTTTGCTTTTCTATTAATTGTAAATCAGCTCGAGTGCCACTAATTCTTAACTGTTGACCATCTTCTGTTAGGTAGCGTCTGAGATCTTCAGCATATTCTGTCTGCATTATATTTTGCAGATACCCATTTAATTGAGACTGTTCTTTTGGAAATTCATATTCCGTTGGATTGCCTCCATTATATGCTTTGTTGGTTGCTTTAATAAGTGAAACAGGAGATCGGATTAATTGTAAATTACAGGAATCTTCCAGAAATTGTATGAATGTATCCACTTTTTGCAATTGCGACAACTCATAAAAGCTTTCATTCTTTTTCGTATTGGTTAACACAATCTCAATGGGGTAACTTCCGCCAAATTCTTTTTCAAAAAACAACAAAGCGCTCGTTATTGGGTGCTTTGTTGGAAATTCGTTTAAATGACTTCCATTGATCTTAATTTTAGTGATAAAAAAAATTGAAACGATCAATATAGAAAAACTAGAGACTATTATTTTTACAGAGTGTTTCACTAGGAAATTGTAAAATCTAGTATAAAAAGGATACCATGTTCTGTGTGATAGTTCAGTTCGAACATTTTGGAATCCGGGAAGGAATCTTTTTAGAAATAAAAGGCTAGTTACAAACACAATCATTATTCCAAGCGCGGTAAATAATCCAAAAGTTTGTAAAGCTTGAATATCCGAAAAAATTAAGGCAAGAAAGCCAATTGCACTGGTTATTGATGAAATTAAAACAGCCTTTTCACCGGTTGAAAGGCTATTATAAAAACGGTTGTTGTGGTTACGCGATGTCTCTAGCTCCGTGTTTATTGAAATCAGATGAATGATTCCGGTAAGGCAAGTTGTTATAAGAATAATTGGCAACAAACTACTTAGTAAATTTATAGTTTGGTTTGAATACGCCATGATAGATAATACAATTACCAGGCTAATAGAAAGGGCTAGTATTGGAATGAACAATTGTTTTATTGATTTGAATATTAAAACCCAACCTATAGTGATAAACAAAAAGGAAATTATTGAAAATCGAATAGCTTCTTTTTTTATTTGTTGTACATAAGCTTGTTCGATGAGTTTTGCTGAAAGAATATGAACCTGAGAGAGATTCAATTTATTTAATTCAAGCATCAACTTATTATTAAATACATTGAATTGGGTACTTATAAGCGGTGTTTTAAACAAGACCGTCAGTGCACACGCTTTGTGATTCTTAGAAAAGAAGTGTTTATAATATTCTGGGGATGAGAAAATATAAAGTGAATCTTGTTCATAAAGTTCCGGCTTGTCAATCCGAACCAATGATCTTGCATTAAATTCATTATTTGTAAAGTAGATACAATTTAAATTGGTAATGGAATATACTTTTGAAATAAATTCCTGAGAGCTTAGAAAACTACTCAGACTATCCAGTTTATATAAAAAATGTTGGTTAAAAATGCCGGCATTTGCAGGAATTACAATGATCATGGCATTTTCATCAACATGAGCGTCAAATGTTTCCACAAATTCATCGTAGAATTTAGTATCTGAGCTTGTGGATGGGAATAATTTACGCAGATTGAAATCAAAATTTAGATTATTATAAGTATAAATCGAAAGGCCGAGCAACACCATGCTGGCTATCAGGCTTATTTCAAACTTATATTTAGTTGCCATATATTAAGGCTCTTAATCTGATTTGTTGGTCTGTGCGTTGCATTATTTGACTTTTAAATAATAATGAAGTCCTTGCTCTAAATTAGTTATATCAATCCAGACGGGATGTTTATTTCCATTAAATACAATTAAACCATAGGGATCATCATAGGCATCAAGATCAATTATATTTTGAATACCGGTGTCATGTTTAAATACAAGAAATCTAACATTTTGGGCATCCACAATATTTAACTCACTCCAATTGGATCGAATTACTTTTTTAGAATATTTTATTTGAAATTGAAGTTCATGCAACGTACCATCCAGTATTTGTGGATCTGTAATCGATTGAATCGTTTTCAATTGAATGGAATCCGGGTAATAAAAGACAGCTGTTGGACCTGTAATTTCTAAACTATCTGAATAGTTTGATTTGGGTTTATGCTTAACTTGTTTATTTGTATTTGTTTCGATTCCGGATCGTTCGCTTTTTTGTTTGCATGAAAATAGAAAGCATACCTCCAATGAAAGAATTAGTAATACAGTGAAGCATAGGTTTAATCTATTGTACATGGTACAAATGTATTAATAAATTAAAAAACCCCGAATCGTTTAGTATTCGGGGTTTTATAATACTGAAATTGAATAAAATTAGGTATAATTAGTTAATACTATTCAATTCCACAATCTGGTAATGTTAAATCCAATTAAAAAGGTTCCGCCTTTTACTGTATTGTTATTGGCATCTTTGTAATCTATTGGATTGTTTTTATTGAAAATATTGTTGCGCTGTGGATTTAAGAAAGCATAATTACCTGCAAAAATTTGAAATGAGTGGCCGCTGGTATTGAATTCAAATCCAAAGGAAAGGTTAGGATTCGGATTGTTAATCGTGTGCTTCGTGATGGGCTGATCGTAGTTAGCCATTATTGAAATGGATTCAGTTAATTTGTATCTACCTGAGAATGCGATCGCAAAATGATTGTGATTCATTTCATTTCTAATCTCTTTTGTAGAGTCATTGACTTGAAAATAATAGCCGTTCACAAAATTTTGGTGTGAAACGCTTGGTGCAACTTGAATCGATAGTTTGTCAGTAATCTTTCTGGCAATAATCAATTGATTAAAAAAGCGGAGCCGGTCTGTTTCATATTTGTACAAGCTCTTATCAGGATCTTCTTTAAGATCGTATGACATATTTCCATAGTAAGTTATACTGACAGGAAATGTCCAACTATCCTGAGTTTGTTTCAAAATAGCATATTTTATACTGCCATCTAAGATCATGCGTTCTTTTGTCAACCCACAACCAACATTTAAGTTTTGAATTGGGGCATAACTTACACCAAATCGAATATTTGATGGTGCAAAGAGGCCGTACAAATCTTCAAATCCATTGTTTACTTTTCCAAACCTGTGTGCGATGTCAAACTCGAAGGTACCTTTATAAGGGACCATAACGGTTTGGTTGTCAATAAGCCAAACACTTTCAAAGGTGTTTTTTACATATTTTCGTGGAGCTTTTTCCACGCTTGTTTCTAATTCCTGTGCCATGACCCAGCTAAAACAAGTTAGAAAAAATATAAAGCTGATGCCCAGTTTTATAATAGAGATTTTATTTGCTTTCATAATTTTCGTTTTAATATCAATTATTTGGTGCTCCGTTTCGAATCCAATCGTAAATCAATTGTTTATCTGCTTTAGATGGAATAAACTCTGACATAGCTCCGTTTACCTGCTTGTAAAGAATGCTTTCTTTTGGTAGCAAAGTATTTACAAATCCACCGCTTGTTATATTTCTAAACGAGAGTGATACATCTTCCATATAAGGCTTATGAGCTCCATTTACATGGCATCCTACCGCTGTGCACTTTGCATTAAGTAGTGGGGCCAAATCATTTTTAAAGCTGACTGATTGCGGCGGACCATCCGGGTCTCTTTCAGGGCTAATTACATCTTCATAGCAACCTATTATCAGAAAACCAAGAAGAAGTATAGTAGCCAGTTTTTTTATATTGAGGTTTCATTGTATTGTATTTTGGATTTATTTATTATGAAAGTTAGCATTGCACTGAATTTCTATAATGTCTGCAATACTGGTGCTGGTAATGCCATAATCTCTGCAATTAAACTGAAAACTTAATTGTAATCCAAATACATCATAAGCTGCAGCAGTTCCAAATTGAACAGTTTGCTTTGGAACATAGCTCAGTTTTGCAGGGATTGTTTTAGTAAGGGGTGCTGTTAATTTTCCCTGATAAGTTAAATCAAGCGTTACAATATACCCATTGCTTGCAGGGTCAAATTTTATTTCTTTGGTTTTAATTTTTGCTAAATTTTGTGGAGTTAAGTTTTGTGTTCCTGTAACAATCGCTACAGTACCCATTCCAGCAACATTGCAACCCGCATCTCTACCAGGTTCACCGGTATTAGAGGTATTGATCTGTACATATCCGTTAAAATAACTTTTAGCTGGTTCATTTTCATAAAATGCCCAGGAAGAATCTGGTAAGGGTTGTGTAGTAACAGTGTAATTGATAGCCTTTGCATCGATGACATCATGCAATCCAAATTGATTGAATCTACCTGTCAGCAAACCAGATGCTCCAACATATCGTGTTTGCCATAGTACACTGGAATGTACTTTATCAAATTTCCATTCATTGGGATTTCCTGTTGTAAGGTTTCCAGGTAAATGAACATTTGTTCCTCTTGTTATTTTAGGACCTGATGGAGTGATATTATCATCATCGTGTGTGCAAGTCCAATAAACTAGGGCTGTAGTTACTATAGCCATTAAGAAATATACCTTCGATTTCATATTAAATAATTTAATTTTAAATAGTTAATTTTTCACAATTTTAGTTTTGATTAAATTATTTAATGATGACGGGGGTCAAACGATCGAATGATATCTGTCAAGGAGTATAAATATTCAAAGTGTATTAAGTTTTTTTGATTGCTTCTTAATTTAAGTTTACATGTACTTTATCTATACTAAATTTTTTAGTAAACGATTCACAAGCCTTTTGAAATCAAGTAGAATTAGTATAAAATAGCTATAAGCAGTAGGAATCTATCAGATCGAATTCAAACTCAACTGACAATTCTGGATTTATCAATTCGTTTTGAGAAAACTTAAGTGAAACAAGCGATAGGTTTGAAAATATTTTTGATCCATTCAAATTTATACCCAGTTTAAAGTGTTTGAAGACAGCAGGTATCATCATTGTGAAATTCAAAAAAGACTTTAGAGATGAATGAATTTCTGAAGCCAAAGAGTTTCCAAACGATTCCTTATGGATTGTTTGGAAAATTAAAATCAATAAAAGGAGTTTTAGGCTTGCATTTCAGATACCCTCACAAAAGGGTGGGGACCTGAGTTGCGGACCGGACGGGAGCGAGTCCCCATAGCATTGTGGGGATCGAACTCGTCCCCACAGAATTGTGGGGACCGAACCCGTCCCCACAGGATTGTGGGGATGACAGTGCGGCATACAAACAATGAGGAATTTAGAATTTAAGGAATAAAAGTCTTGACAATATTTTTAGGAGAATCAATCAAAGCCAAGATCCTTTCATTAGGCGCTTTTTTCAAATTTTTTTCCCTAATCAAAGCATCAGACTTGGAAGAAAACTGCTCAACATAAACCAGTTTCCAAGATTTAATTTGGAAGTATATTTGGATAGACCATCATTATGTTGCTTAAGTCTAAGAACGGGGTTCAGAGAAAACCCTTTGTAAAAAGTACAATTTTGCAAACTGACAATGATGTAGACAAAAAAAGGCATATAGAAAAAAAAAAGCTCCACCAAATAAGTGAAGCTTTTGCGGACCGGACGGGAACCAGTCCCCATAGCATTGTGGGGATCGAACCCGTCCCCACAGGATTGTGGGGATGACAGGGCGGCATACAAACAATGAGGAATTTAGAAATTAAGGAATAAAAGTCTTGACAATATTTTTAGGAGAATCAATCAAAGCCAAGATCCTTTCATTAGTCGCTTTTTTCAAATTTTTTCCCTAATCAAAGCATCAGACTTGGAAGAAAACTGCTCAACATAAACCAGTTTCCAAGGCTTAAATTTGGAAGTATATTTGGATAGACCATCATTATGTTGCTTAAGTCTAAGAACGGGGTTCAGAGAAAACCCTTTGTAAAAAGTACCATTTTGCAAACTGACAATGATGTAGACAAAAAAAGGCATATAGAAAAAAAAAGCTCCACCAAATAAGTGAAGCTTTTGCGGACCGGACGGGACTCGAACCCGCGACCTCCGCCGTGACAGGGCGGCATTCTAACCAACTGAACTACCGATCCAAAGTAGAAATTGGAGGTGCAAATTTACAATTATTCTATTGTTTTCAAAGGATTCGAAAAATTAAAACTCAAATCACATTAAATTAAAAAATAATATATAATTTTTTAATAACCAATTATAAATATATATAATATTTATTTAATTTGGTTGATTCTTATATTTTTGAATGGCTTCCCGAATTCGTTCGATCCGATTTTCAGGATCTGGGTGTGTGCTCAATCGCTCCGGGGTTCTGTTTGGACCACTTGCAGCTTTTAAAATTTCCATGACTCCAATCAATTCTTCTGGATTGTAACCAGAATCCATCATGAGTTTCACTCCAATATCATCGGATTGCAGTTCCTGATCTCTCCCATAAGGCATAGAAAAAAATTGATTCAGTAAGGCAGAAACACCTTGTCCGGTAGCATAATCTCCTGTTGCGACCGTTGCTGCACCCGATAAGCCTTCAAAAAGTTCGGTCTGTGTAATGCGTTCGCCGCCATGTCGTGCGATGACGTGACCTATTTCATGACCAAAAACCCCTGCCAGCTGATCTTCATTTTTCAATTTATTAAATAATGCGGCGGTGATAAATACCTGTCCTCCCGGCAACGCAAATGCATTAATAACTTCCTCATCGGCCAATAAATGAAAATCATATTGATACGGTGTTTTACTAGCTATAGTGCTTTGCACCAGCTTTCGACCCACACTTTTTACCAGATCTTGTCCTCGTTGATCAGGATGTAAACCCCCGTGTTGTTGAATCATTGCTGGAGCCGTATTTAAACCAAGCGCAATTTCTTGTTCAGGACTGATACCAACGTGTTGATATTTGCCGGTATATTCATTGTAAGTCTTTGTGCTACAGTATTTAAAGTACGAAAAACCTGCAATGATTAAAGCCAATATCAGGGTGCTTCCAATTCTTGAGTTACCGAATCCCATCTGACTCACTGGGTTCCGCTCGTTGGACCTTCGTAGTATACTCATTTCTATATTTTTTCCAAATCTACAAAAGCTTTTTTTTGATGCACTATAAAATGAATATTTGCGTTTAATTTGTTTCTGTAGTATATTTACAGAACGAATCGCCCTCTTTCAATATTCTTATTAAGCACTAACCCTATTTTCTGGGAAATCTTTTTGATCACCTAAATTTATTTGTATTATGAAAAATTCAGTTTTTACTACTGCAATAGTAGTCCTTTCCATCGTTTGTTCATTTTTTGGCTGCAGCTCATCAGACGATGGTCCTTCTGGCCCATCTAAGCTTATGTTTATAAATGGTATTTTAGATGGAAAATTAAGTACCGTTCTGGTAGAAGATTCCGTAATTGTTGCTCTTACTGCTGGGTTTGGTGGAATTACACAATATCAGGAAATCAATAGTGGGAATCAGAATTTTAAAATTCGGGATAATATATCGAATGCATTTGTTGTAAATGCCAATTTTAATATTGGATCTGCTAAAAATTATTCGTTGATGGCCATAGGGACACTAAGTTCACCCGAACTCATAATCAATGAGGATGATTTAAGTGTTGCAGATACAACCAAAGGGTATATTCGGTTAATCAATTTGTCTGCAAATTCCAATCCAATGATCATCATCCATTAGTTCAGGAGCTGATTTGGTTTCTGGAGTAAATTATAAATCAACCTCCTTGTTTACAAGTTTGACACCTGCTAAACACGACTTGACCATAAAATCCGGTGCGACCGTAGTTGTTAGTATATCAAACCTAAATATTCTTCCAAATAAGAAATACAGCATTTTGATTACAGGTTTAGTAAATCAGACTCCAAAGGCAAGCTATAACATCATTGTTAATAAACTGTAAGGGTGGATTTGGTTAAACTCCCCGATGCCAGGTTATTTAATTTAAGTATTATTACTAAGTTTGGATAATTCATGCTGCAAGTTATTGCAAGCAGTGTTGAAGTATATTCTGTTAGATTCTCCAATGAGTAATTTAACCCTCAAAGGTTTATTGTAATTAAATCTGTAAATGTTTTAACAATTCTCTGAACTCAGGAACCTGCAAATTAATTGAAAAGCAAACCCGGTTCCAATAGGAATTGTTTTCAACAGAATTGTACAATGTATTAATATACTTTGAATTAACCAATGGGAAGTAAATACAAAACCGATCGTATAGTAAATTCAACTGGATGCCACCACTATAAATAATTCTATTTTTTGCTTCTATTTGTTTTTGATCGTAATACCCTAAATCTAAATATGGTTTAATGAACGTACCTATTTTTGGGATAGGCAAATCCGTTTTTAAATTTAATGAGCCCACAAATCGATTGCTATTGCCAATGTTATCGCGTTGTCTTGCTCCATGATTCAATTTAAATCCACCCTGGCGAATAAAAATTTGTTGTGCGCTTAATCCATGATCTGCCGATCTTCCAAGAAAGAGCGCTTCATTTTCACCGTCTAAATAGTTTTGAAAAGCCAAGCCAGTTGATCCAACATAAGAAGTCGTTTTAGAGCGACTGGAAATAGCATCTGATTGTCGTTCACTGTTGTATGGGTAACATGATACATACATCCTGGCTGAAAAATAGCGCTTATTACGATAACGGAACTCTTTCTGAAATTGCATTTCAAGGTTGACTAGGGATTGTGTCCCACCGTAAACCAGAGCATGTTTGTAGAAGTTTAGGTGTAAAGCCAATTCAGAATTTCCTAAAATTGAAAACTGATTGTATTGATAGTTTAGTTTATGCGCTGAACGCCAGAAATCAGATACCGTACCATTGGTTGTTAAACTATCATCAAAGCGAAGGTATTCATCCTTGATAAAATAACTGGTCCATTGGATGTTTGAAGTTCGGTTTAAATAGGCTTCATGACTAAAATCTAATTTTAAGTAAGGGCTTAATTGGTAATATGCTAATGTATTTCCTTGTAATTCGTTAAATGCATACGTTTTTAAATTTAAACCAAGCTTGATTGAATGAATGGATTGATCCGCCACATACCAGATATAACTTAGTTTGGATTGGCCACTTAACGAATTGCTTTTTAAACTATAAAAAGGCACTAGATCCATTCTGAAATTTTGACTGGGTAGCCAGGGTTTTGAAATAAACAGCCCAATTTGAAGTCCATTGTATTGATTGTAAGCCAGACAGGGTGTTAAACCAATATCTGTTTGATGGTTTTGATCAATCAATGGAAACAAATGAAATTTTAACGCCTCTGTCTTTTTAAATATACCTGATGGCCGGATGTAATTGTTGTAATCTTTTAAATCAAACGAAATGTGATTGGGGTCCAGGCTGATATAATCAAAAGCTAATTTCGGAAGTTGTATGGTTTTCGAACCTGTAAATCCATCGATCCATTTTACATAGACAGCGCTGTCATTTTTGAACATTCCAATTTGAATCGGTGCATCAATTGATTTTTTATTGCAGATGGTTACTGATATAGAATCCCCTTTTGTTTTTATTTTAGACAATGCATAATCACATTTTCTTTCCGAACTAAGCAAGCCATCAAACAGCCAGGAATAATTGCTGGAAGTTTTTTGAAAGAATATGTTTTGCAAATCTTCCGGGTATGGATGTTTAAATTTCCATGCTTCATAATAGGATTGCATGATTTCATTGAATTTTGTCTTACCAAGATAGTGTTCTATATATTCAAAAAACCAGGCCGTTTTATAATATACATCCAATCCATAGTTTAATTCACTAAACATTTTTGAATGCTTGTTTGGGTATTGATCTATGGCCTGTTTTGCAAATAATTGATACTGTAACTGTTTAAAATTGGTATTGCCTGTAATCTTTTTTAACGGACCTGTTAGTTCAATATATGTTGACTGTGCTTCTGCACCACGAACATACATGTTTTCATAAAATGTATTGATCCCTTCATCCATAAATGGATGCTCACGCTCATTGCTTGCTAATATTCCATACAGCCAATTATGACCAACTTCATGAGCAATGACTTCGTCTAAATACGTTTTGCTATAACTTGGGCCGATCACGGTGATCATGGGGTATTCCATGCCGCCACCTACACCCAAACTGCTTTCAACAGCACTTGCTTGAGGATAAGGGTAGGTTCCAAGTTGTTCTGAATAAAAACGAATCGACTTTTTAACGGATTGTATGGATTCATCCCAAAGATCTGGAGAAGTGAAATAACTTTGACACAATACCGAACGAACGTTTGTTAGTTGCACAGTATCCTGCTGGATTAAGAAGGATTTGTCTGCAAACCAGGCAAAATCATGAACGTCCTTAGCAACAAATTGAAGTGTTTTTAATTGAATAACCGACTCAACTAAAAACAGACTGTCTGCTACCGTTTTATTTGTAAGAACATCCTTGGTGAATTGGATTCGTTGATTAATAAATTCGCGTTCATTTTCAGTTTCCAGTGTTCCGGTTGCAGCTACAACATAATTTTTAGGAAGCGTAATCTGTACATTAAATTGACCAAATTCTGAATAAAATTCACCTTGATCCAGATAGGGCATTAGGTGCCAGCCTTTCCGATCGTATACCGCAGGCTTTGGAAACCATTGACTGATTTGGTAGGATTGTCCAATATGGCCCATTCTACTGACCGTAATAGGCAGTTTAACATAAAAAGGGGTTTCTATTAAAATACTGTCTCCGGGTTGTAATACCTCTGGTAACAGGAGCCAGGCCATATCTACAGGCAAATTGGATTGATCGAGGACAGCAACTAAACCGTTCACTTTAAATTGAAGGCTATCTATAGATCCAGTTTCCGATTCATTCGCATTATAAAATTTCAGATCTCCCTGTCGAATTTTCTGCCTGGCAAATTCAGTTTTTTGATTTTTATAGGCATTCGGCCATAAATGAAATCCAATTTTATCCAATAAATCCGGACTGTTGTTTACATATTTTAATTTGAGAAAAGCAGATAGCGCATGGTTTTGATCATCCAATGTAACTTGAATCGTGTATTCCAAGCGTTGTTGAAAATAAGGCGTTTGGGCCTGTATTTTAATGCTCCAATCAAAAATTAAACAAATGACCAGTATTACGAATTGAATTAAAATCTTGGATGACCAATTACGATTTCTGTTTCTTTTGTTCAAAGCAGTTTGAAGGTTGTTAGAAGATGAAATGACAGGTATTAATGGCATTTTAAGCAAGGGATGATTTATTTAAAATTGTATTCTGCTGAGATGGATTTCGTAGTAACTTTAGGACAAATAAACCAAAATTTTATGAGTGCGTTTGATGATAAATTAGATTTTCTGCTTGGTGAAGCCACAAAACTGGGTTTGAATGTAAATCTGGACTTGTTTTCAAAAGTTGCAAAAGGATTGGGTCCATCCTTATACAGCGACGATGCCTCCTTGGTGTCAAGTTCTGATCCAGATGAAATGAATCGGGTTAAAACCAGTTTTTTAAATGGAAAACTAGGAATAACCGATGATCAAGCCATTGAAGAGGCTTTGGCTGAAGTTACTGCCCAGTTCGGCTCCAGTAATCGAAATAAATATCGGGCAATATTTTATTACCTTTTAGTAGAAAAATTTGGAAAAGGCTCCGTTTATGGGGATTAAATTTTAATAAATTCCATTTTTCCAAAAAGAATTTGTTTGAATAATTGAGTATTGAACTCTGCTGTGATTATGGTAAATTTGCGCTATGTCACATGAATTGTACGAGTTAAAAGTACAAAATATAAGCCGCGAAACCGATGATTGTGTAAGTGTTGAATTTGCAGTTCCGGATTCATTACAAGATATTTTTCAATATTCACAGGGCCAATACATTAGTCTTGAAAAGGAACTAAATGGTCAACTTTTACGCAGATCGTATTCCTTGTGTTCCGCCCCTTTTGAAAAAAAATGGCGCATTGCAGTAAAAGAAGTGCACAATGGGGTTTTTAGTTGTTTTGTAAATCAACAACTTAAAATTGGAGATATCCTTTCCGTTCAAGTACCAGCAGGACGATTTTTTACAAAACTGAATCCAGAACAATCCAAACGATATGTTTTTGCAGCGGGAAGTGGTATCACACCGATTCTGGGAATTATTAAACAAATTTTAAAGGTAGAGCCCGAAAGTTCTGTACTATTATTTTATGGCAGTCAGCGAACGGAACAAATTATATTTTTGGAAGAATTATTAGCGCTTAAAAATTTAAATAAAGAACGCCTGGCACTTCATTTTTACTTTCTAGAGAAGAAACAGAAGAAGAATTATTTCACGGTCGAATCAATGCAGAGAAACTAAAGCGATTTACGCAAAGCATCTTTAAAATTGAAGACATCGATGAGTTTTTCATGTGCGGGCCAGAAACCATGATCCTTGAACTTCGTGAACAACTTCAGCACATGGGAGTGGATCCTCACCATATCCACATGGAATTGTTTGGAGTGCAAATCCAAAAACCAAAACCACATTTTAATCATGCATCGGATACTGAAATCTGTTTAGTTCGCATGACTTTGGATGGGCGCACCTTTGAATTTAGTTTGCCTTTTAATACAGATAATTTATTGGATGCAGCTTTAAAGCAAGGTGCAAATTTGCCCTATGCATGCAAGGGAGGGGTTTGTTGTACATGCAAAACCAAACTTGTAAAAGGCGATGTAGAAATGATGGTTAATTATGGATTGGAAGCAGATGAAATTGAAAATGGATATATTTTAAGTTGTCAATCCTTTCCG
Source organism: Saprospiraceae bacterium (assembly GCA_016712145.1). Lineage (NCBI taxonomy): Bacteria > Pseudomonadati > Bacteroidota > Saprospiria > Saprospirales > Saprospiraceae > Saprospiraceae bacterium. The sequence continues at coordinate 1,600,871 of JADJRO010000001.1, read as the reverse complement.
AAATCATCAAAAATTGAAGTTAATTTTGACAAATAACAAGCAGTTAATTAATTGAACCCATTAGTAAATAATACAGCCTATGTTGCGCATTGATTTGGAAGGACATTTTCAAGAAAAAATTGACAAAGAAGATCGGATTGAAGCAAAAGATTGGATGCCTGAGGCTTATCGGAAAACATTGATTCGACAAATCAGCCAGCATGCTCATTCTGAAATCGTTGGGATGCTTCCTGAAGGAAACTGGATTACCCGAGCACCCAGTTTAAAACGTAAAGCCATTTTGTTAGCAAAAATTCAAGATGAAGCAGGTCATGGATTGTATTTATACAGTGCGTGTGAAACATTGGGGATTGATCGGGAAGAATTACTAAATGAATTACATACAGGCAAAGCAAAATATTCGTCGATTTTTAATTATCCGGCATTGACCTGGGCCGATATGGGTGCAATTGGCTGGTTAGTAGATGGAGCGGCTATTATGAATCAAATCCCTTTATGCCGAACTTCTTATGGACCTTATTCAAGAGCCATGATCCGGATTTGTAAGGAAGAAAGTTTTCATCAACGACAAGGTTATGAAATCATGTTGACCCTTTCCAAAGGTTCTGATGAACAAAAAAACATGGCACAAGATGCCTTAAACCGATGGTGGTGGCTAAGTATCATGATGTTTGGTCCAAATGATAATGATTCTACGCATTCAGCGCAAAGTATTAAATGGAAAATAAAGCGTTTTTCTAATGATGAATTGCGCCAACGATTTATTGATATGACCGTTCCACAAGCTGAATTAATTGGTTTAAAAATTCCAGATCCGGATTTAAAATGGAATGAAGAACGTAAATCCTACGATTTTGGAAAAATTGATTGGGATGAATTTTGGAATGTTGTAAAAGGAAATGGTCCGTGTAATAAACAACGCCTTAAGGATCGAATTCAAGCCTATGAAAATGGTGAATGGGTTCGGGATGCTGCGGTGGCGTATGCGGAGAAGAGGAGGGAGAAAAATTAATTACGAATTACGAATTACGAATTACAATGATTTTATTTACTAACAGCCCAACAGCCCAACAGTCTAATAGTCTAACAGCAAAAAAACCTCTTATGAAAAACTGGCCCTTATTTGAAATATTTATTCGGAGCAAGTCCGGATTGAATCACAAACATGTTGGAAGTTTGCATGCAGCAGATGCACAAATGGCAATTGAAAATGCGCGCGATGTTTATACACGCAGACAGGAAGGCATTAGTATCTGGGTTGTAGAATCAAAATACATAAGTGCTTCGGATCCGGTGGATAGTGATCCCTTTTTTGAACCTGCTTTGGATAAAATTTATAGGCATCCTACTTTTTACGATTTGCCGGATGAAGTAAAACACATGTAAATGAATACCAATTCTCAACATAAAATTGATTACCTGCTTTATCTTGCCGATACTGCTTTGATATTGGGTCAACGTCTTGGGGAATGGTGTGGTCATGGACCGGTTTTAGAGCAAGATATTGCTATGACCAATATTTCTTTGGATTACATAGGTCGCTCCAGATTGCTTTACCAATACATTGCTACACTTTCTGAAACAGAAACAGATGAAGATCGGCTTGCTTTTTTAAGAGATGAGCGTGAATTTAAAAATGTATTGATGGCCGAACATCCAAATGTTGATTTTGCGTATTCTGTTGGTAGGCAGTTTTTATTGGAAGCTTTTCATTTTCCCTATTATACTGCTTTAAAAAACAGTGCAGATCCTCAGCTTGCAGCGATCGCAGAAAAAACGGTGAAAGAAACAGCCTATCATTTAAAATGGAGTGCAGAATGGGTCATTCGATTGGGTGATGGCACCTCCGTTTCACATCAAAAAATGCAAACGGCTTTGGACGAATTATGGTCCTATACAGGAGAATTATTTACACCTGCCATATACGAACAAAGCATGCTTGAAGAACAAGTAGCACCGGATTTAAGCTTAATTCAAAACAGCTGGAATCAGAAGGTACAACAAGTACTTGCTGAAGCCACTTTGGTTCAACCTCAAAACCAGTGGATGCAATCAGGAGGGAAAACAGGCATTCACTCAGAAGCTATGGGTTATATATTAGCAGATATGCAATACATGCAACGCTCCTATCCGGGATTGACCTGGTAAGGGATTGCCCATGGATGGAGTTCCAGCCTTTTATTGATAATAAACAAGATGATCACAAGGGAACATATTTTCGAAATTTTAGAAACCATATTGGATCCTGAAGTTCCCGTATTGAGTGTTGTGGATTTGGGAATTATTCGCAAGGTAGAAATCCTTGATGAACACGTTAAAATTCAAATTACACCAACCTATACCGGTTGCCCTGCAATGAAATTGATTGAAATGAATTTGCAAGCGGCTTTTGATGTAGAAAAAATTTCAGTAAGCATCGAAACGATTTTAAGTCCAGCCTGGACAACCGATTGGATGAGTGCCAGCGGAAAACAAAAATTAAAGGAATACGGCATTGCAGCTCCTGTTGGATTTTCAGGACGTATTCCAGCATTATTTGAAAGAGAACTTGCGATTGCTTGTCCCCGATGCCAATCAGAACACACAGAAAAAATCAGCGAATTTGGTTCGACAGCATGCAAAGCACTTTACCGATGTTTGGACTGCAAAGAGCCCTTCGATTATTTTAAATGTCATTAATGCGTATATTTGAAAGTATGGAATTTATTAATTATCAATTGGAGGATTCAATAGCCTGGATTACTTTAAATCGGCCACAGGTTTTTAATTCATTTCATCGGGGAATGGCTATGGAATTAATTCAATTATTGGATGCCATTCAGGCAGATGATTCCGTTCGATGTGTAGTCATTACAGGAACAGGGAAAGCATTTTGCGCCGGACAAGATTTGCAGGAAGCCATGGATCCTGAAGGTCCGGGATTGGAAAAAATATTGAAAGAACATTACAATCCAATCATCTTAAAAATCAGAAACTTGGATAAGCCGGTTATTGCTGGTGTAAATGGGGTTGCTGCAGGAGCAGGTGCCAACATTGCATTGGCATGTGATGTGGTGGTTGCCAGTGAATCTGCTTCATTCATTCAGGCATTTTCAAAAATTGGATTGGTACCAGATAGTGGTGGCAGTTATTTTTTACCCAGATTGATTGGGTGGAATAAAGCATCCGCATTAATAATGACAGGTGATAAATGTACAGCTAGCGAAGCTTTCCAATCAGGAATGATTTATAAAATGTTTAAAGACGAGGAGTTTAAAGAGGAGCTTAATAAGCTGGCATGTAGAATTGCACAAATGCCTACCAAAGCATTGGCCTTGACTAAAAAATTATTGAATCAAAGTTTTGGCAATAATTTAGAAGAACAATTACAGGCCGAACTTCAGTATCAAAAAGAAGCCGGTGAGACAGCGGATTACAAAGAAGGAACGCAAGCGTTTTTAGAAAAACGGATGCCAGTTTTTAAAGGCAAGTAAGATCATCAATTCATGAAAACATTTAAAATAGGAGTCATAGGTGCAGGTACCATGGGAATTGGAATTGCACAACTTGCAGCACAATCTGGTCATGAAGTGATCTTGTATGATGAAATGGAAGCAGCCATGCAAGCTGCACAAAAAAAATTACAAGAGGTTTGTAATAAGCTGGTGGAAAAATCCAAATTGACAGCCCAGGAAGCCGTGGCGATCATGGGTCGGATTTATTTTGTCAATCAGTTGCAAGCTTTTGAATCCTGTCATTTGATAATTGAAGCCATCGTTGAAAATTTACAGATCAAAAAAAGTTTATATTCAAAGCTGGAACCAATTGTTTCCCCAGAATGCATACTTGCCAGCAATACGTCTTCATTGAGTATTTCAGCATTGGCTGCAGCGTGCAACAATCCATCACGTGTTATTGGACTGCATTTTTTTAACCCGGTACCATTAATGCCTTTGGTTGAAATCATTCCGGCTGTTCAAACCAATCGGATTCATGTCGATGCATTGCAATCCCTCATGGAGTCCTGGTCAAAATGGCCGGTTGTGGCAAAGGACACTCCTGGTTTTATTGTAAACCGAATAGCGCGTCCGTATTATTCAGAAGCGATCCGTATCTACGAAGAAGGCTTTGCAGATTTTGCAAGCATTGATTATGCTATGACCAGTGTGTATGGATTTAAAATGGGACCTTTTGCCTTAATGGATTTTATTGGCAATGATATTAATTACGCAGTGACGCATTCAGTTTGGGAATCTTGTTTTTTTGAAAGCCGATACAAACCCTCGTTTACACAACGCAATTTAGTAGCAGCGAATTGGCTGGGAAAAAAAACTGGTAAAGGATACTATGATTATTCAAACGAACTTCCCGGACCAAATATCAAGGATCCTGAATTAATTAAAAATATAGCCTGGCGGATTTTAGTAATGCTTATCAATGAAGCGTACGATGCCTTGTATTATAAATTGGCAAGTTATCAGGATATTGAAGCGGCAATGACCAAAGGTGTCAATTATCCAAAAGGCTTATTGTCTTGGGGAGAAGAAATTGGGAAACAACATTGTATTGATACCATGAATCGCTTGTATTTAAATTATAAGGAAGAGCGATACCGCGTCTCTATAGGCTTAACTAATCATGTTTATTAATTTTAACTGAATGTTAGTATTCCTTTTAAAACAGTGATATTGTTCCATTGCTATTGGTAATCTACATTGCTTTGTTTTCGACAAGTTGATTTCCTGGAAGGAAGGTTTTTTTCTTTACCAAAGTTATTGTGGTTATACTCACAGAGGAAGTTGAAAATATTGTCTGGGTGTCTTTTAAGTTATAAATTATTGATTATTGTATCAAGAGTCTAACAAGCAGGATCAGAAAATTTAAATTTTGACGGAGAGGTATTTTTAACTAAAAAAGACTTGGTTTGTTTTAATTATTTATTGACAAAATTACCAAAAATTGGTATTTTTGTAAAAAAATAGCATGTCTAAAAACACATCGATTTCACTTGGGGATCATTTTGAGGAGATAATTGAAAAAGGTATTAAATCTGGAAGATTTGCCTCAGCCAGCGAAGTAATAAGGGCAGGATTAAGGCTTATTGAAGTTGAAGAATCAAAAATTCAACTTTTAAAAGAAGCCATTGAAAAAGGAGAAGAAAGTGGATATGTCAAAAAATTTGATCCAATAAAACACCTGGCTAGTTTGAACGACAAGCACGCTAAATGAAATTTCTTTTTGAGTTAAGTAATTTGGCTAAAACAGATTTAGAAGAGATTTGGATTTACACAGTAAATGAATGGTCCATTAGGCAAGCAAATAGTTATTATAAGTTTATTATCTCAAAAATTGAAGATATCTGTAAAAATCCAGCAATTGGAAAGTCAATTGCCAACATCAAACAAAATCATAAGGTTTTAAAAGTAAAATCGCATCTAATTGTATACCAGATAAAGGATGAAAAAATATGGATCGATAGGATCTTGCATAAGAGCATGGATGTTGAAACTAGAATAAAAAATTAATGCAACCTTCATAGCAAATTTAACCTATCTGCTGATAAAGGTATTCTCATTTATTCCTTATAAAACAGTGATTTTATTCCATTGCTACTGGTAATAAGCATCGCGCCGTTTTCTATATAATATTTTCCCAGATGGACTGTATTGGTTTTGCCATCTTCTATAGTAACCAGATACAGTTGATTGGATACATTGTACCAAAATACATTGGGCAATGCCTGAAAACCTCCTTCACTTTGTCCTAAATAATTGGATCCGCTGAGGGTTGTTTGAGATCCTCCATCGGCTACTGCGCCGTTGCTGTAAAGGATTAATTTTTGACTTGAACTCGCACCCATATAAGTATCTCCAAATCCAGAATTGTATTGTTCTTCTTTTCTCCAAATTCCGCTTAGTTCTGGATTGTGTTGAGCCTCTTTTGGAAATTTAAAATTTATGGCCTGGTTACTTGGGCTTGAATTTGAATGAGCAGGTGGCTTAGCATCAGATGCTTGTTGATCCTGGTTCAAGTTAAAAATCAGAGGTTCTGTCATTCCAATCTCTGCTAAAAATAAGGAGACGATTAATTGTTGTGATTCCAACTTTGCAGTAAATTGAAAATCAAGTCCCATGGATGCCTCGGTAGCGAATCCTACTAATTGGGATTCTTTTAATTCAGCTTTGATGTTGAATTTTTGCTGACTGTCTTCCATAGTCCCTTGAAACTGATTGGCAGAAACGAGTTGCAAATTGAGTTTAACCTGATCTCCATTGACCTGTCCTGAATACGTTCCACTAAAGGATGTTTGAGAAAAAAGACTCACAAAATAGCAGGTGGTTAACAGTAAAAAGCAAGTTGTTTTTTTCATGTGAGTTAAGTAATTAATCAAAGTTAAACAATTAAATCTGAATCAAGTATTTGAGCAAATATAGATGCTAGGGTAGTGTAGTAGTAGAACTTCAAAGGGTTTTAGGTCTGGACTTTATAAATGATCCATTCATTGATTACTTTTGAATAAAATTGAAGGCATGAATTTAAAGTCCAGGGTAACGGAAATTGTGGATCAAATGTATTTTAACGATCCTTTCAGTTTGTGGTTGGGTATTGAACGAATTGAGGAAGGCTTGGGGTATGCAAAAATTCGGATGAAGGTTCGTAAAGAAATGTTGAACGGATTTGGGGTAGCTCATGGTGGGATCAGTTTTTCATTAGCAGACAGTGCATTTGCATTTGCCTGCAACAGCCATGGAAAACATGCGGTATCGATAGAGTGTTCGGTAAATCATGTGCGGCCTATTTTTGAAGGAGACGAATTAACTGCAGAAGCCAAAGAAATATCCAGAACCAAGACCTTAGGAAACTACGACGTGGTGGTCCGCAATCAAAAAGAGGTCATTGTGGCATTATTTAAAGGCCTTGTTTTTGTAAAAGATGCTGAATGGAAATAAAAAAACCGTTGAAGCGAACTCCAACGGTTTATAATAAATGAGCTTATTAAATTAAGATCTTCCCAACCACCAGCCGACAAGTCCGGCAGAGATGGCCCACATGATTGTAGAAATCATGACATCTAAAAGGGCGCCACTCATTTGCATGCAATTGGTTGTACCGTACATCAGCATGTCCCATCCAAATGAAAAAAGAAAGCCAATGATAGCTCCCGCTTTAGCTCCACCCATAAAAGTTGTAATTCCTGCCCAACTGCTCCACATAAATGCTACCAGATAGCCAATGACTAGATTACCTATAATCAATGCCCACCAAACCATTTCGCTGTCTGCACGCATTACATTGGTTGCTGATCCTGCCATTCCGGCCAAGGCCTCTTTAAAAAGGATTCCATAAAATAGCCATCCTAAAAGGAAAGACGATAAACCGCCAATTACTGCGGCAATTATAATTTTTGAATTCATAATCGTTTGTTTGTAATTAAAAAATTAAGAAATTAAGATCTGCCAAGCCACCATCCAATCACAGCACCGGCAGAAGCAGACATAAAAATTGAAATTGGAACATCCATAAAGATGCCATTAAGCTCCATCATATTGCTGGTTGCATACATAATGAGGTCATAACCTATAGAAAACAATGCACCAACGGTAGCAGCAGCTTTGGCACCTCCTGCCCAGCTGGTTACACCTGCCCAGTTACCAAGAATGTAAGCCATCCCTAAACCCGTAGCAATATTGCCAATGGCAATTGCCCAAAGAAGCATATCTGCTTCCCCTCTCATGACACCGGTGGCGGAACCCATGGAGCTGTTCATAGCATCTTTCAGTAAGACCCCATAAATCAACCAACCCAGCAGGAAATAACATACCCCGCCCAGTAGGCCAGAAATCAATGTTTTTGTGTTCATAAAATTTTTGTTTTGTTTGAAAAAAACGTTTTGTCATTTCAAATATACGAAATGTTTGATATGAAGGTCAAGTATGAACATAAAAAAACCGCTGCAAATAATTGCAGCGGTTTATATATTATAAAATTATTTAATTTGTTATTTCTTGGTTACAAGCTTTACATTGATATCAAATTCATCAAAAATGGTTTTGTCGCCCAAGTTTTCAAAAAAGGATCCTGAACCATATTTTACATTATAATCAGCACGGTCAATTTTTATTTCTGCATTGGCAATTTTATTGCCATTTTCTTCTTTAACTGTTGCAGAAAATTTAATAGGTTTTGCAGTTCCTTTAACGGTTAAATTTCCGGATATTTTATAAAGTTCATTCCCTTGGTGCATTGCTTGCGTAATTACAAATTTTGCAGTTGGATGATTGGCAGTCCCAAAAAAGTCATCGCTTTTTAAATGACCGACTAATTTATCTGCGTATTCACCGGTTAAATCAGTGCAGAGAATACTGGTCATGTCAATTTCAAAACTTCCACCTACAAGTTTGTTTGCATCAAATTTCAATTCACCGGATTTCATTTGGATGGATCCTTGGTGTTTTCCCGAAACTTTATAACCAGTCCAGGACACAGACGATTGTTGTAAATCCACTTTATGTGCTACAACAGCTGGTTTAAAACCAGATTGAACCAAAAATAGGGTTCCTAAAAAGCATAGTAAAATCATTTGTTTCATTGCTATTAATTTAAGTTTTTATTTAATGTAAGTAAATGTATTATTCATTCAAATTGTTTAACCGATTTAATAAACTGATTTCTTTTTAACACCAATTTAACTAGCATTCAGTTAACATGTACTGCGAATTAACTCAGGTATAATGGGCAAGAAATTAAAAGGTTTAGTTTATTATGTTAAATGCTTCACTGACCCGCTCGAAACAAGAATTTTCAAGGATGAATTGGTTAGTTTAAAAACTTTTTTGGATCCAGGTACGGGATCTCAATTTATAAAATTGATACGATTCCATTATAGGAGCTGGCAAATTTTATAAATTTAACTAAGCCAAGTATTTTAATAGCCTATGCACTTTAATTTGTCCTTGATGAATATAGTGTAGGATTCAATTATATTTGCAGAAACTTAATTTAAATGAGCAATCACTATTACAACGCAGTTGATTTATCCAAATTTGGAAATATAGGAGAATTTAAAAAGGATCTTGCAGACAAATTTTTTTCCTGGTATGGAGATGTATTTAATGAAGGGGCTTTAACCGTTCGCGAAAAATCATTGATTGCACTGGCTGTAGCTCATGCAGTCCAATGTCCTTATTGTATCGATGCATATAGTACTGATGCCTATGAAAAAGGATACAGTGAAGCACAAAGGATGGAGGCCGTGCATGTTGCTGCCGCTATCCGTGGAGGTGCTTCTTTGGTTCACGGGGTTCAGATGATGAATAAAGTGAAGGAAATCAGTATGTAATTAGTACGGCATTCAAAGTATGAAAAGTTTAAAAGCAATGCATCATGCATTGGCAGATTCAGGGTATCAGATTAATTTATTAGAACATGAAGCGAATTTAATTCCCTTCACACAAAAATTGATTGAGTCTAATCTATATCCATTGCAACCAAGAAATCTGGAAATCTTTCAGATTAATATTGGTAAAATGTGTAATCAAACCTGTAAACATTGTCACGTGGATGCAGGTCCGGATCGTAAAGAGATCATGACGCAAAACACTATGGAAACTTGTTTGAAAATTTTACAATCCAACAAGCTGTTTACTGCAGTTGATTTAACTGGTGGAGCTCCTGAAATGAATCCGCACTTTCGTTGGTTTGTCGAACAAATCAGAGCGCTTGGAATTCATGTGATGGTTCGATGTAATTTAACCATTATCCGTGCCAATAAAAAATACCATGATTTACCTGATTTTTATAAATCAAATCAGGTGGAAGTGATTTCTTCATTGCCTTTTTATTCTAAAGATCGTACCGACAAACAACGCGGAGATGGGGTTTTTGAAGATTCCATTGAAGCTTTACAAATGTTAAATAAAGTTGGTTACGGACTGCTAGACAGTGGACTGATTTTAAATTTAGTTTATAATCCATCTGGAGCATTTTTACCTGCTGATCAATCCATCCTTGAAAAAGAATTTAAACAAAGTTTACAGCGGGATTTTAATATTGTTTTCAACCAGTTGTATACAATTACTAATATGCCAATCAGCAGGTATCTGGATTATTTATTGGTAAGTGGTAATTATGAAAATTATATGAATAAACTCATTCAATCATACAATCCAATTGCTGCTTCAAACGTCATGTGTAGAAATACCTTGAGTATTGGATGGGATGGATTCATATATGATTGTGATTTTAACCAAATGTTGGATTTGAAAGTACACGCAAACAGTCAGCACATCGATGATTTTGATATCAATGAACTGATGCACCGGAACATCGTAGTCAACCAACATTGTTTTGGATGCACTGCCGGTTCTGGCAGCAGCTGTGGTGGAACCCTTGCTTAATTTAAACCTGTTATTGGACCGACATAAACCTTTCAATGAGCTTATTGTTTTGCTGTCTATCGGGACAATCTGGTTGACATAAATTAGCTAATTTTGCTTAACAATTGCTCGGGTTTTTTATAATATATTATATAATTATTTAATATGAACGAATGTTACCTTGTCAATGGCATCCGCACTCCCATTGGTAAATTTGGCGGAAGTTTGGCAAACATTCGTACAGATGATTTAGCAGCACTTCCCCTTAAATGGTTGCTTGAATTGAATCCAACCATGGATCCAATGCGTGTTGATGATGTATTATTGGGTTGCGCCAACCAGGCTGGTGAAGATAACCGGAACATTGCCCGAATGGCCTTATTATTGGCGGGTTTACCCTGGAGCGTTCCTGGAGAAACTGTCAATCGATTGTGTGCTTCAGGTTTGGCGGCAGCAGTTAATGGCTTTCATGCAATACGATCTCATGAAGCAGAGTTGATTATTGCCGGAGGAGTCGAAAACATGACACGGGGTCCCTGGGTTATTTCAAAAACATCCACTCCTTTTGGCAGAGATGCCGAAATGGCTGACAGCAGTTTCGGCTGGCGTTTTATTAATGGTAAAATGAAAACGCTTTATGGCACAGAAGCGATGGGAGAAACTGCAGAAAATCTGGCTAGAAAGTATTCAATATCGAGAGAGGCTCAAGATGCATTTGCATTTCACAGTCAGCAAAAAGCGTTTGCAGCTCAACAGTCCGGTCGTTTGGAAAAAGAAATTCATCCAATTGAGTTGCATTCAAAAAATGGCAACGTTTCGATATTTGACAAAGATGAATTTATAAAAGGATCTACAAGTATAGAAACACTCTCCAATTTAAAACCGGCATTCGATAAATTGAATGGTACGGTAACTGCTGGAAATGCATCTGGATTAAATGATGGTGCCGCGGCCATCTTGCTGGCATCCGAAAAAGCGATACAAGAACATCAACTGAAACCATTAGTGCGCATTGTTTCCTCAGGAGTCAGCGGAGTCGAACCTTCTATTATGGGAATAGGTCCAGTGCCTGCAACAGCAATCGCACTAAAACGTGCAGGATTAAAGTTGGATGATATGGATCTTATTGAATTAAATGAAGCCTTTGCTGCACAAGTTTTATCTTGTCTAAAAGAATGGAACATCGAATGGAATGATCCTCGCTTAAACCCAAATGGGGGCGCAATAGCACTTGGACATCCTTTGGGTATGTCGGGCACACGTTTATTACATTCTGCGGCCATTGAACTGCATGTTCAACAAAAGAAATTTGCATTGGTTACCATGTGTATTGGAGTTGGACAAGGATATGCTTGTGTGTTGGAAAGAGTTTGATTAATTAAGAATTAAGAATTTCGAGCTACGAATTTTTTGAACTTATTTTAGTATTTATTGCTTTGTTTAGGAAATACTAATTTTTTTTTTTAATACGTTGTTTTTGTTTTAAAAATTGACATGAAAGAAAATTTTCTTAAAAATGAATACCTTCCATTGATTCGCAGTTTGAATCCAGACAGCAATCGAAAATGGGGAAAGATGAATGTGCATCAAATGATAGAACACATGACCCAAGCATTTAGAATGGGAAATGGAAGGGATATCTATACCAGCATTCTTACTCCAGATGAACGAATTTTAAAAGCACAGGCTTTTGTTATTTCGGATATTCCTTTTAAAGAAAATACAAAAAACATTTTACTTCCAGATGAACCACTCCCAGTTGAAAAGCATTTGTTGGAGGAAAGTATCACTGAACTGGAAACAGAAGTAAATCATTTTTTTGAAACCTGGTCAAAAAATCCTCATGGTATTATAAGAAATCCTTTTTTTGGAGATCTTGATTACGAACATTGGGTTGGACTTCTTTACAAACATGCCTGGCATCACTTAAATCAATTTGGCATTACACAATAACTAATTAAGCTATGAGTAAACTACAAAGTTTTGCATTAGGTTCCTGGATTGAAGGCGATGGGGAAGGTCAAATTTTACTGAATGCTGTAAATGGTGAACCCATTGCATCGGTATCTAGCAAAGGACTTGATTTTTCAGCAATGCTCAATTATGCCAGAACCCAAGGCGGTCCTGCATTACGAGCCATGAGTTTTCAAGAAAGAGGCAGAATGTTAAAAGCATTGGCTTTGTATCTCTCTGAGCGGAAATTAAATTATTATCCACTTAGCTATAAAACGGGTGCAACTAAAACAGATAGTTGGATCGATATTGATGGAGGGATCGGTACTTTATTTGCATATTCAAGTCTGCGAAGAAAATTTCCCAATCAGTCTTTTTATGTCGATGGTGAAATGGCCGGTTTATCTAAAAACGGCAGCTTTATTGGACAACACATTATGGTGCCTAAAGAAGGGGTTGCTATTCATATCAATGCATTTAACTTTCCGGTATGGGGTATGCTGGAAAAAATTGCTGTTAATTTGTTGGCAGGAGTTCCTGCAGTTGTGAAACCAGCAACCATCACAACATTTTTAGCAGAAGCAGTTGTTAAAGATATCATAGCATCTGGCATCTTACCAGCTGGTGCTTTGCAATTGATTTGTGGATCAGCGCATTCAATTTTGGATTCAGTTACCAATCAGGATGTTGTAACCTTTACTGGGTCTGCCAGTACAGGACGCATGCTTAAATCGCATCCACAAATTTTAAATGAATCGGTCCCTTTTAATATGGAAGCGGATTCATTGAATGCTTGTATTTTAGGTTTAGATGTCGCACCTGGATCCGCAAATTTTGATTTATTTATCAAGGAAGTGCACCGGGAAATGACTGCAAAGTGCGGTCAGAAATGTACCGCCATTCGACGAATTATTGTACCACAACAATGGATTGCTGAGGTGCAAGCTGTATTGTCACAAAGATTGCAAAAAACCATTATTGGAAATCCGGAATCAGAAGCAGTGCGCATGGGTTCATTGGCTGGAATTACTCAATTAAATGAAGTAAAAGAACGGGTAGCTCAATTGAGTGAATTTTCTAAAATAGTTTATGGAACCTTAGATTTTCCAGAAATTATAGGAACAGATTCTAAAGCCGGTGCATTTATGTCTCCCATACTTTTGTTAAACGAATTTCCATTTAAAAATTTAATATCCCATGAACTGGAAGCATTTGGGCCAGTGAGTACGATATTAGGATATAATACAACAGAAGAGGCGGTAGCAATTTCTAAGTTGGGTAAAGGTTCATTAGTTTCTTCCATTGTTACAAACGATCCTAAAATTGCAAGTGAATATGCACTTCAAGCGGGAAGCCATCATGGCAGAATTTTAATTCTTAACGAACGATGTGCAAAAGAGAGTACCGGTCACGGTTCCCCAATGCCTTTGTTAATGCATGGCGGACCAGGCCGTGCTGGTGGAGGTGAAGAAATGGGTGGTATTCGCGGAGTAAAGCATTACATGCAACGTGTGGCCTTGCAAGGTTCTCCGGAAATGGTAACTGCGATTACTCAAGTATATCAGCAAGGAGCTTTAGCAAATCAAACTCCAATCCATCTATTTAGAAAATATTTTGAAGAATTGCAAGTTGGAGATCAATTGATTACAGCAAATCACACCGTTTCAGAAGCCGACATTACCAATTTCGCAAACGTTAGTGGGGATAACTTTTATGCACACATGGATGCAACCTCTTTGGAAGGAACTTTATTTACAGGAAGAGTAGCACATGGGTATTTTATTTTATCCAAAGCGGCCGGTTTGTTTGTCGATGCAAAAAAAGGTCCTGTATTATTGAATTACGGAATTGATGAATGTCGATTTACAAAACCGGTTTATCCAGGCATGACCATTGGTGTAAAGTTGACCGTAAAAGAAAAAGTAGATCAAGATAATACAATTAAAATTCCTGCAAAAAACGAATCAGAACTTCAAGAAGAAGTGAAGTGTGGAATTGTCCGCTGGTTAGTTGAAGTAATAGATCAGTCAAATGAAACGGTTGCTATAGCTACTATTTTAACAATGGTAAAGAAACAACAACAAGGAAATTAGATCTTAGGAATTGCTGCTTAGCTTTTTCGGCGTGACTCCAAATTGTTTTTTAAATGCTTCAATAAAATGGCTTGTATTGCTATACCCAATTTCAAAAGCCGCCTCTTGAACCTGAAACTTGCCGGAGCTTAATAATTGTTTCGCTAATTCTAATTTATGAGCCATCAGAAAATGATAAGGGCCTTGTCCATAAATTTCTTTAAATCCGGTTTTTAATTGAAATTCATTTAGCTGAACTTGCTTTGCAAGTTCAGGAATTGTTGGAGGTTTTCTATAATTTTTTATTAAAATTTCTTTCGCAGCTTTAATTTTTCGCACCGTAGTCTCATTTTTTAGAAACGGACAATTTTCTGTAGTTTGTGTTTTTTCAGAATAGAGTAAACTGAATATTTCCAGTATTTTAGCTTGAAAAAATAAGCGACTGTAATTTTGCAACTTACTTTTTTGTAACACCTGGTTAAGTACAACCATTAATTCTGCCGGTGCTTCTTTTTCTTCGTAGGATTTAGAATGAATAAAGGAAGGATTAAAAATAGGAGCTGCCTGAGTTTCCGGACTGTATAGCTGGTGTAATTTTTGCAGACTTAAATGCAACCAGATAATTGATGATGGAGTTTCACATTCAAAACTACATTCTAATTCTTTTTCGGGATTGTAAATTATGAAAATCTTTTCTGGTTCAAGTTTGCGGCTATAAAATGGACTAAATCTAAAATTAATCGGAGTATTCAAGCAGAAAAAAATGAACCCGGAGCTTACTTAATTGGTGCGATTCAATTTGAAATTCAGGATTTAAATCAATTACAGCTAGTTGTAAATCGGGTTCATCAAAACAAGGTTTGGTATTTCCGATCTGGGTATTTTTTTTATTGGGCATGATAGGATTTTAAACAAGCAATCAGCTAAAATATGACTGTTTGGCCATATTATAGGATCAAAGTAAAAAAAAAATGGCTAAATTCATACGCCAAGATATAACGTTTTGGGGTAGGCTTTATTCTGAATGGGTTATTTTTAAATTCATTGCTGTATGACTTTTGTGGTCCGAATGAGATTGTTGACCATTATATGCCTGATTTTCCTATTGAATAAGCTTATAGCCCAATCGGATAGCATTCAGCTCAATGAAGTAATAATTACTGCTACTAAAACAGAACGGAGTATTGGGACAGTCCCGATGCCGGTTTCTGTTATTAAAGCTAAAATGATCAACCTGAGTGGATCAAGCCGTCTGCAAGATATTCTCAACGAACAAAGTGGTTTAAATGTAGTTGCTCAAATCAATGGTTTTGGGAATGGCATTCAAATGCAAGGTTTAAATCCTGATTACACTATGATATTATTGGATGGTGAACCGATTATCGGAAGACTGACTGGTAATCTTGAATTAAATCGGGTCACACTGGCCAATGTAAAAAAAATTGAAATTATCAAGGGCCCAAGCTCAAGTTTGTATGGCTCAGAAGCCTTGGGTGGCGTTATCAACATTATTACAAAATCTCCCTTACAAAGTCAATTGGATTTGGGTTTGAAGTATGCCACAAACAATACTGTAGATGCATCTTTAAATACCAATTGGAATCATTCCAATTTAAATGTCAGTCTATTTGGAAATCATTACAGAACCGCTGGATTTGATTTTCACCCTGATATTTATGGACAAACGGTGTCACCGTATTCTAATTCCACCTTGCAGTTTCAGATTAAGCAAGACTGGAATGGTAAACATCTTTTATTGTTGAATACAAAAGCTTTTAGAGAAAATCAGGAAAACAACTACCAGGTTGTTAATGCATCAGATTCAATCCGGGTCTTTGGGAAAACGCAAATCAATGACTACAGTATTTCACCACAATACAAATTGAAAATTGGAGAACGGGCATTTGTAAACCTTACAAGTTATGGAAGCATGTATCAAGCATACACCTATCTAAATCAAAATGTCAGTGGGCTTGCATACTATACAGATAGTTTTGAACAACGATTGTTTAAACCGGAAATTCAGGCAAGTTGTTTTTTTAATGCTGCACATAAATATACAATAGGTGCAGGTTTGGCATATGAAGGTGTAAAAACCAACCGCTATGATGATGACAAGTTTCGGATTCAACTAACCAATTATTTATACATACAACATGAATTCAGTTGGCGCAA
The DNA here is from genome assembly GCA_016712145.1 of Saprospiraceae bacterium. Taxonomy (NCBI): domain Bacteria; kingdom Pseudomonadati; phylum Bacteroidota; class Saprospiria; order Saprospirales; family Saprospiraceae; species Saprospiraceae bacterium. The sequence continues at coordinate 1,584,316 of JADJRO010000001.1, read as the reverse complement.
TAAAGTCGAATGGGTAAATGGAATTCGTTATGATATGAATCCTGTTTATGGCAATCAATGGAGTCCGAAAACAGCCATTCAATGGGCAGTGTTTCCTGAATTAAAACTAAAAACTTCTTTTGGAACCGGATTTAAATCACCTGATTTTAGATATTTATATCTGAACTTCAGAAATGCTGCAGCCGGATATTTTGTGTATGGCACCAGTGAGTTAAAATCTGAATTGGAATCATTAGATCAAAAAGGTGAAATTCAGCAATACCTCTATGATGTCAATTTAATTGGTAAACTCTTTCCTGAAAAATCAATTGCTATTAATCTTGGAGCACAATATGATTTTCATTCTAAAGCTCAATTTGAAATAAATTTATTTAGAAACGATTTAAAGAATTTGATAGAAACACAGGCAGTCGCAATTACTAAGGATCTCAAGACAATTTATTCATACTCAAACATAAAAAAAGCATATACACATGGAATTGAGGCCAGTATTCGATTTAAAATTAAGGATTGTATCCAGACTGAATTAAATTCCCAGGTATTATTTGCTAAAGACAAGGAAGTTTTAAAATCTATTGAAGATGGTCTTGTTTTCGGTAGAGACCCAGTAACAAAAGTAAGTTATCAGATTTCAAAATCTGATTATTTCGGTTTGTATAATCGTTCCCGGCATACTGAGTCGATTAAATTATTTTACGAAAATTCTAAATCAAATTGGAATGCTTCATTTAGGCTTATCTATAAAAGTAAATTTGGAATTTCAAATACTGCTGGCAGCGTTCAGGGGAATGTAAGGCCATCATCAGATGCCAATTCAAATGCAATATTAGATCGCTTTGATCATTTTGTTTCTGGTTATTTTCTCTGCAATATTTCCATTTCAAAACTTTTTTATTCTAAATTAAAATTCCAGCTTGGTGCTGACAATTTATTTAATTACAAAGATCCAGACCGAATTCCAAATTTATTTGGACGCAATTTGTATATCACTATTAATTATAAACTTATAAAAAATTGAAATTATGAAAACATGGTATTTATTATTGGGAGTTGGAATTATAAGCAGCCTACTTTCATGCAGTGATGATGATCCAATTACAGGAGTTAACATTCAAACTGTAAATATTAACAATCTGGCTGCAGATCCTGCCACATCTTATGATCCGAATACCGGTGCACCTTCAGGGTTTTCAAATTTATTTACCTTTTTTAGATTTTCAGATAGCACGATTGTACCGAATTCCGACAGCGCTACTGCAAAATGGGATATTGCATTTCGTTCAACAACAATTTTAATCAATAGTCAATCCAGTGGACCCGGTCAAGCTGAAGCATTTACATTTAATGGTTTATTTTCTGATTTAAAAGTAATTCCACAAGATTCGGTTTTCAAAAAGGACCTTACACCAACAGAGCTTGCTATCGGTAAATCTTGGTACAATTATGATCCGGTAAGTTATATTATAAGTCCAAAGCCAGGTAAAGTATTTGTAATAAAAACAAATAATAACAAATATGTTAAAATGGAAATTTTAAGTTTTTATAAAGATGCTCCGGCAAATCCAAATGCCCAAAGGGACCCTGCGCGATATTATAGTTTTCGCTATGTCATCCAAAATGATGGAAGTAAAAAATTTGAATAGATTGAAATGCGGTTTTATAGAAAGCCCGATAATTGTTATCGGGCTTTCTAATTTAATTACCTGTTTAATAAATTCGAGAATTTGAATGAAAGGTTCTCCAGCTATGCCAAAATTCCTGGTATGCCGGTAAGGATATGAGATTTTTGGATGCATCAGTTTCTGGGCAATCGATACACTTTCCATTTAAACTATAACGAAACTGATCCAGGAAGATGGTGTCTTGTTTAAGGTTGATGTTTTTAAATTCGAACGGGACTTCAAAAGCAAAATAGTCTGCATTCGAAGTTGTCAATGTGATAAAGCAATTTTGACCACCTAAATTAAACACAATTTGTTTTTCGCGTTGCAGACGATTCCAATCAATTGCTAGATGTTCATTATTTTTTGAGATGCCAATGACCCAGGATTTTTCTCCCCATGAGCTTGTATCAGTCTTTGTTAAAGATCCTTTTGACTTTCCTTGTTCAAATAATGCCAGACTATCATAGCTTGAATTAAAAGCAGGATCCGCCTGCATGATTTTACTGTTTGGATATAATGCCAACCATTGAGCTAAACTGAGCTGTGTACTCGGAAAAAGTTCCAGCATTTGGCCTTTCAAGGGTCCGGTAATTGCTTCTCCATTTTCTTGTCGCCACCAGCTTCCGGTTTTTGAATCTTCAAACATTGCATTGAACTGATCCATCCCAACCAGTCGAAAAGTTTCCGTTTGCCCATTAACTTGTGGTATAAAAACTCTTCCGGAGCGACATACAGAACAATAACTAATTAATGCATCCTGCCCATTAATTTGATCACGAACCTGATGGTGGTAGGTTAGAAATGAAATGGGATAGGCTTTTGCTTCTTGACCTTGTTGGATTCCAATAATTTGACGGGTTAAAGGAATCTTATTTTCTGAAGAATTTTTTAAAATGAGTTGTTTTGGTTGATAAAACATAGTGTCAGCCATCATTTGAGTTTCTATGAAAGTAATTGAAAAAATCACAAACACAAGAAATAGCATACTTTTTATTTTGGACTGCTGATATGCAAAGTGTAGGTTTAGTAAAATTAATAAACAACAAATACTTCGAATCAACCATCTGTTTTGATGTAATCCATAAGCAATATCCACAGTTTGAAATTTTTGACTACCAGGAAGTGGCATTATAAAATAGACTCGCAAGAATTCAAACAGTAGGAGGGCCAACAAACTAAAGAAATACCACTTTAACGATTTCATATTGAATTGAGGCGTTGGATACTATTAAAATAGATATTGGTTTCCATCTGGAAGTTCAAATCCAAGGAGTCCCTGAACTGAATAAAAGATTTTGTATTTTTCATTGGTCTCATAATTTGAATAAACTTGTTGTAATTTTTTACCAGCAACGATCAATTCAGGATCGAATGCATAATTCGATTTAAATAAATTGGAAATTCCTCGGTCTAAAACTGGAAACTTTAAAGTATGCACTTTTTCCCCAGACAGCGTGCCATTATTTAAAACAAGGCTTATTTCTAAAATATCGGCCATTTTGAGTTGGTCTAATTGGCTGTTAAGTTCGTCTAAGAAGACATATAATGTAATGTGTATTTCACGAATTGCTACCAATGCGGTCTGGTTGATTAATTTACATTGATATACCCTGCTTGCATAGAATACCTGGTTTGTTTTTGAAGAATCCTCATAACAAGGAATTTCAAAGAATGAGCGTTCACTTTTGGAAATTATCGGGAAACTATCCACCCTAAAAGGACAAGTTGCTCCAGTTTGAGAACTGGCAATCAAAATTTGACCGCTATGATAAGGGATCCAATCGAAGCTAACTTCAGCTGGTCTCAGCGACTCCAATTCATAATGCCGAGAGCAGGGTTCAAAATCAGATTCTGGAACATTGCAGTTTGTTAAAATCAATACCCAAAGGCCAAGAAATAACAAATTGATAAGGCAAAGTGAAGAATCCAGACAGACGAATTGAAATTTCAAAAATTAAAATTTATTTAAATGATTGATTTACATTGAATTATAATACAAAACCGGGGTTTTGTTAATGGCTCTCAAAGAAAAGAATGAAATTAATAAAACTTAGGAATTTTGTGATCTTAAATAAATGTCTGATGAAATTCAATACAGTTTTAGTTTTAATGGTATTTGGAAGTCTCTTTAATTTACTTGGTTGTAAATCTGAACCAAAAGCGTTGCCTGAACAAGCACAAACAGCCCAGGCAATTGCTGACGAAAATCTTGCCGGATCAACCTATGCAGTAACCCTGGATGGAAAACCATTAAAGGAATTGCCGGAGCCGGATTCCATTAAAACACAGAACAACGCAAAATTGGATGCAAGCCGAAATTTTTATCTGGGCCATTTGGACGATGTGAAGTCTTATGTTTCTTATGGTGCCCAAAATTTAAAATGCGGTTATGTTGAAAATGCCATTCAGGTTTTGAGTAAAGGCATTGAACAATTTTCAAACACAGCGGATCTGTATTTATATCGAGGCATTGCTTTTGTTCAGGGCAGGCAATTTGGTCCTGCCGTAAATGATTTTTGGAAAGCAGGAAAAGCGGTTGAAGGACAAAAAGATGTGAAAGGGATGCTTGAAAAAACAGAGATCGAGAAAAAAATCAATGCAGGCATGCATTATGAAATTTACAAGTGGATGGGATTGGCATTTCAATGTCAAAATGATTTTCCAAACGCTGAAAAAATGTTTGAAGTCTGTGGTGATTTTTCAACTAATTCAGATTTGTATTGCATGGCTTATTATTGGCAGTATCAGGCCTATAGCCGATCTGGCAGAGTACAGGATGCAAAAAACATATTAGAATCTGCAGATCCAAAGATGTTTATCATGCCTGTTACAAAGCCCTATTTAGATGCATTGTTATATCTTAAAGGAAGCATTAAAGAGTCGGAATTAGTAAATCTTGACCAACTTCCAACGACTTCTGAAGAAGCATTGGCTTGGACTGTTAAAGCATATGCAATCGCTCTTAAAGCGGAATTGGCAGGAACTCAGGATAAACAAATTCGTGTCCTTGAAAAAATCGAGAGCAGTCCGTTTTGGAATCAAATGGCTTACATAGCTGCAGAAGCCGATTTACATCGTTTAAAAGGCTTTAAATATGAAGAAATGAAAGCCAAAGAACTTAAATCAAACGGTAAAAGGAACCAATAATTCTATTAGTGTGTTAAATAGTATACTGGCCATTTAGCCAGAATTTATTTGTTTAACTATTTATTGACCGTTTAATACGAAAACACATGGATGAAAAAGTGTTTAAACCAATTTCGGGTTGGATCATGCTATTGTTCGCCTTGGTAATTGTAGTATTGATTGTTCTAGTTGAAGATCCTGTATTTAAAATTATTTCAGGATTTGTCCTTGCCTTGGTTTTACTGGGTTTTATAATTGTAAACCCAAACAATTCCAAAGTAATGACACTTTTTGGAAAATATGTTGGTTCGATCAAGCAGGATGGATTTTATTGGGCCAATCCGTTTTTTCTAAAAAGAAATCTATCCCTTCGTGCTCGGAATTTTGAAAGCGATCGCCTAAAAGTGAATGATAAACGCGGGAATCCCATTCAAATTGGGGTTATCCTGGTTTGGAAAGTAAGGAATACGTTTAAAGCACAATTTGAAGTTGAAGATTATTTGCATTTCGTGAAAGTGCAAACAGATGCAGCAGTTCGGAAACTTGCAGGAAGTTTCTCCTACGATCATGTTGATGACCATAAGGAAATTACCCTACGATCAGAAGAAAGTGAAGTGAATAGAGTATTGGAAAAAGAACTTCATGAAAGGCTGGAAATTGCTGGCATTGAAGTTTTAGAAGCCAGAATTGGCTATCTAGCCTATGCTCCGGAAATTGCTGCAGCGATGCTTAAAAGACAACAAGCAGAGGCGATTGTATCGGCTCGATATAAAATAGTTGAAGGAGCTATTGGCATGGTAGATGGAGCTTTAAAGCAATTGTCTGATAAAGGAATTGTCAAAATGGACGATCATGAAAAAGTGAAACTGGTCAGTAATCTAATGGTGGTGTTATGCTCAGATAAAGAAACCGTTCCGATCGTTGAGGCTACTGCCTAATTAAGTTATTAAGTATCAAGATATTCAAAGCTTCTAAAGCCTGCGCTTTTGGATTATTTTTGCATTCGTGACTTTAGATGACTTTAAATTGATTCTTGATTCCATTCCCAGAGATCCCGGGGTATATCGCTTTATGGGAGCTAAAGAGGAAATTCTTTATGTTGGGAAAGCTAAGAATCTAAGAAATCGTCTCAACACCTATTTTGGAGAAAAGAAATACATACTGGCAAAAACCAAGGCATTGGTGCGCAAAGCCAAATCAATTGAATTTACAATTACTGACTCAGAACAAGATGCGCTTTTATTAGAAAATTCCTTAATTAAAACCCACCAGCCCCGGTATAATGTAATGCTCAAGGATGGGAAAACCTACACCTATATTTGTATAAAAAAGGAAGATTTTCCAAGAGTATTTTTTACACGTAGATTGATAAAAGATGGTTCTGTTTATTTTGGACCCTATGCATCTAAATATAAAGCTGAAATTATTTTGGATTTGATAAAAACACTTTTTCCACTTCGAACTTGTAATTTAAATTTAAGTCCTGTTGCCTTATCCAGAAATCAATATAAAGTTTGTTTGGAGTACCATATAAAAAACTGCCATGGCCCTTGCCAACATTTTGAATCTGTTGAAGATTACAAACTTAAAATTGACCAGATTAAAAATATACTCAAGGGGCACTTGAAAAAAGTTAAAGAATTTTTACTCTCCCAGATGAATGGCTTTGCAGAGAATATGGAATTTGAAAAAGCACATCAATGTAAAATTAAATTAAATGCATTTGAAGATTATCAGGGAAAGTCAACCGTTGTAAGTACTTCAATTAAGGATGTGGATGTGTTTTCTATTGCATATGATGATCAGGAAGCCTATATTCATTTTTTAAAAGTAATTGACGGTGCTGTAATCCATACGTATACACTCGAAGCAACAAAAATTGTGATGAGGATCCGGCTCAGATCTTAGCATTAGCTATTCCGGAGTTGCGGGATAAATTTGATAGCCAGGCTCCTGAAATTATTGTTCCGTTTCATGTATACATCCCTGATGACAAAACAGAAATTACGGTTCCTAAGTCAGGTGATAAGAAAAAATTATTGGAATTATCAATTAGTAATATTCAATATTACCAGCTTCAAAAAAAGAAGGAGCGAATGAACCATGGCACCAAAATGCTTCCTTATGAACGCATTTTGAAGACCTTGCAGGAAGAATTGCAATTAAAAGAACTTCCGATCCATATTGAATGTTTTGATAATTCCAATATTCAGGGATCAAATCCAGTGGCCGCTTGTGTAGTGTTTAGAAATGCGAAACCATACAAAAAGGATTACAGGCATTTTAATATCAAAAGTGTGGTTGGGCCAAATGATTTTGCATCCATGGAGGAGGTTGTTTACCGCCGATACAAACGATTGCAGGATGAAGGACAAAGTTTACCCCAATTAATCATTATTGATGGCGGAAAAGGTCAGTTATCCTCAGCTATAAAATCCATTGAGGCATTGGGATTACAAAATCAACTTGCAATTATTGGTATTGCAAAAAAATTGGAGGAGATTTATTTTCCAAACGATCCAATTCCATTACATATCAATAAAAAAAGTGAATCTCTAAAGTTAATCCAGCAATTGAGAAATGAAGCACATCGATTTGGACTGAATTTCCATAGAAATCAACGCTCAAAAAATTTTATAAAAACAGAATTACTCAATATCAAGGGGGTTGGTACCAAAACAGCACAAAAAATATTGACAAAATTTGGTTCGATTCAAGGTTTGAAGGATGCAGAGAAAGACGAATTGCTTAATTTGGTTGGTCCCGAAATTACTAAAAAAGTGTTGGATTATTTTGACCAAACTGTTTTGGAATTTAAAAATGAGGAATGAATACTAAAATAAAAATAGCGGTTACTGGTGGATGTGGGTATATCGGGAGTCATGCAATCATTGATCTGTTGAATTCCGGATATGATGTAATTTCTGTTGATTCATTGGCCAATAGTTCGGAGGCTGTATTGGATGGGATTCAAAAAATTACAGGTAAGCGAATTATTAATTACAGAATTGACCTGTCTGTTGAAAATTCCTGGCGCGAGTTCGTTTCAAAAGAGAAGGACATTCAGGGAATCATTCATTTTGCTGCATTAAAAGCAGTGGGTGAATCCGTTCAACATCCATTGACTTATTATAAGAACAATGTAGGTGGATTGATAGAAGTTTTAAAATGGATGAAATTTGCAGGCATCCCTTATCTAATCTATTCATCATCATGCACGGTGTACGGTCAAACAAACGACTTACCAGTTACAGAAGCGACTGCTTTTGGTGAAGCAACTTCACCCTATGGAAGGACAAAACAAATTGGCGAATGGATGTTACAAGATTTGTTTACAGGTCCTGATCAAAAAGCGATTTCACTTAGGTATTTCAATCCAGCTGGAGCTCATGAGTCCGCTTTAATTGGAGAAGCACCAACAAATCCGGCTTTAAATCTGGTACCGGTAATTACTGAGACCGCTATTGGAAAGCGCGATCAATTTATTGTTCATGGAACAAATTATAATACGCCGGATGGAACTTGTATCCGGGATTATATTCATGTAATGGATTTGGCAAATGCTCATACTAAAGCCTTGAATTATTTAATGAATCATTCGGATGGTTTACCTTTTGATGCATTTAATCTTGGAATTGGGAAAGGTCATAGCGTGTTGGAAATGATTCATTCCTTTGAATTGTTGAGTGGTGTTAAATTGAATTATCAGATGGGCCCAAGAAGACCAGGGGATACTGAAAGTATTTATGCGGATAACACAAAAGCTATTCAGTTATTAGATTGGAAACCTACGAGAAACCTTGATATGATTCTAGAATCTGCCTGGAAATGGGAAAAAAACAGAATGTCCTGATTTTATTTATTAAAAAAGTATTTCCTCCAATAATATCCGGAAATCAAAACAAATCCTGAAACGAACCCTATAAACTTCATTTCTTGTTTAAATATGGAAAACCCGAAACTTGTAAAAAATGCTTCAATATGCATGGACGAAACAGGTATTGGCCTAATTGGAAAGAAAAAACGTTCGTTGTAAACTGGAATAAAAAAACCAACTCCCAATCCTCCATCTGTCATCGCATCCAATAAACCATGACTTAAGGTGATTATAAAAAAGAAAAAACTTATTAAAAAGCGGTCGATTTTAGTTTCACATTCATCGTTAAAAAATAGATAACTTACAGCTACTCCAGTGATGATTGAAAAGAGAATGGAATGTGAAAATCCCCTGTGACCCCACACCGAACCATAACGAATGCCTGCTTCAAACCCAATCACATCCAGATCCGGGATCGTTGAACAAACCATTGCTAAAATTAGGCTGAGCAATAATTTGTTTTTAAAGGGTCTGAATGGACTCAAACTAAGTGCGAAAATAGCATGACCGATTGCTGAAGGCATTTATAATTAAATTACGAATTTATAATTGCGAAATTGTACTTGCTAAATAAGACCAACATAAAGTTACATAATAAAATTATAGTAATTATTTATCTCTAACTACAAACAAATCTGAACTTACAGAATCTGCAATCGTTTTTCCTTGACGGGTTAATTGAAAACGACCATTCAGGAATTGGATATTTTTTAAATTAAGCTGCTTTTGCAATGCGGTTTCTGCATATGTTAAAAACTCTGGAAAATGATTCGCTATATATTCTAAATCAAGTCCTTCTATTCTGCGGAGTTGCAGCATCATATACTCGTTGTAAAGTTCATTAGCATTTAATTTTTCTTGCATAGAAAACGATTCCTCACTGATTAATGCTTTGATATAAGCATTATTATTTGATACATTCCAACTTCTATAAGGGTGTATATAGGAATGTGCTGATGGGCCAAATCCAAGATAGGGAATCCCTTCCCAATAGGAACTATTATGTTTTGAGCGAAACCCAGTTTTGCTAAAGTTTGAAATTTCATAAGCTTCATAATTATTTAATTCACAAAAGTCTAATAAATAATTCATCTGCCGAATCGTTTCTTCATCAGGTGGAATTGTTATTTTTTTTTCATTAACTAAATGATGCAGCGATGTGCGTTCTTCCAGTGTCAAAGAATAAGCTGAAAAATGGGGTATATTATATTTTATAAGTTCATTCAGATTGTATTTCCATCTATTTTGGTCTGTGCTTGGAAGCCCATACATCAAATCAATACTCAGGTTTGTAAATCCAGCATTTATAACAGTTTCAATAGCATCCCGAGATTGATTGGCAGTATGTGATCTATTCATCCACTTCAAGTCCTCTTCAAAAAAGGATTGTATGCCGATACTAATTCTATTGAAGCCCAGATTTAATAAACTCGTTGAATAAGCATTTGTAATATCATCTGGATTGGCTTCTATGCTTATTTCTACTTCAGGTAATAATTGGTAATTGCCTTTTATGGTGTGTAAAATTTCATACAGCTCGGTTTCAGTAAATAAGGAGGGGGTCCCTCCACCGAAATACAAGGTATGGATGGTATGATTAGGTAGATTAGAAGCCCGTATTTTTATTTCTTTAAGCAATGCTTGAACTAATTCGTTTCGTGTACTTAAATTCGTGGAGAAATGAAAACAACAATAGCTGCATTTTCGTTTACAATAAGGAATGTGTATGTATAATCCAGCAGGATTGAGATATGGTCTATTGGTTTCACCCATCCAGATATTAATTTGGTTAGTGGTTATCTATGCGGGTATTGCCGTTGGGATCTCTCAAACAGATCATATTAACTTGTCGAATCAGGAAAAACCAGATAGCAATACGTTTCTAATTGCAAATGTAAAGGATACTCATGAACTTAAATTAAAAATTGAACATTGGATATTCAAGCAATTGCAAGATGGTCATTTGCTTGCAAGTCAAGATTCAGTTTTTTTAAATCCTCCGATTCATGCTAAACTTTATAAGGGTTCGCAATATAAAATGGCTCTAACGGAATTGGATAGCTTAGAATCAATAGTTGGTAATTTTTCGAATAAGCGTTTTTTTCAGTTGCAGCCAGCGGATCTTGTCAATTTGATGAATGCATGGGTTCGAAACCAGGCAAACTTAGGATATCCATTTTGTAAGATTGAATTGCAAGGCGTTCGCGTTTTAAATGATACCCTCCATTATCAAATCAATAAGATCCTGGGTCCGAGAATCCAGTTTAGGCAAACAGAACAAAGGAACAAGAAGCCTTTAAGAGATTTTGTATTAAATCGGTTGACCAGAATTTTTCCTGCATCAATTTACAATCAAGAATTGGTTGAAAATATCCCATTTGTATTTAAGAATATACCTGCAGTGCATTTGAGCAGTGAGCCACGGGTTTTATTTTTAGGAGATGAAGGAATCGTATGGCTTTATCTGGATAAAAACAAATTAAATCGATTTGACTTTATATTGGGATTTAGTCCAGAAACAGGTTTAAGCTCCAGGAAATTCAGACTCACAGGTGAAGGTGGTTTTGAATTGCATAATGCTTTTCGTATGACAGAACGTATTTTTATGAAGTATGAAAATTTGAATGATCAATCTCCACGGCTGAATTTGGGATTTGAATTTCCATATTTGAACTATTTGCCGATAGGGGTAAGCCAATTAATTAATTTATACAAGTATAGAGAAGAGTACTTTGATTTATATAATCAATCAGGCATTAGCTATCCAATTGCATTCAATCAAGGAATCAAAGCAACATTCAATTATCGTTCTTCTAGCTTATTAAATCCGGATACTTTGCGTTTGCTTAGTACCAAACGATTGCCAGAGCAGTTAGATTACCGGTATCTTTCTGGAGGCTTTAGCTATCATTGGACCAGTCTGGATAATATAAACCTACCTATTAAGGGATTTCAATTTCGTGTAAATCTGCAATATGGAAAAAGAAGATTAAGGAAAGTAGCATTTTATTAGCTTATAATTCAGATGCATTGAATGTAAAGCAGCAATACGATAGTTTAAATATTAATCAGGATCAGGCTTTAATTCAATTAAATTTAGATTACTATTTGAAATTGAGCCGACGGCACACATTCAAGTTGAGCACAAATCTCCAAAGCATTTTAGCATCTGGAAGTCTGGTGTCAAATGAGCTTTTTAGAATTGGAGGCTTTAAAGATTTGCGCGGTTTTGATGAAGATTTTTTTAAAAGTTCTGATGATTTAATTCAAACACTTGAATATCGATTTTTCCTTGATCGAGCAAGTTTTATTAATTTGTTTGTTGATATGGCTTATTTAAATCAATCAATTGGAACTGCTTTTGAGTGGACCTATAATATGGGTTTTGGAACGGGTATTCAATTTCAAACTAAAAGTGGTAATTTTAGTTTACAATATGCATTAGGACAATCTAAAGATCAGACACTTAGCTTTTCAAATGGAAAAATTCACTTTGGATACACTAATTTCTTCTAAATTGGCCTAACCAATTTCTAAAAACTAGTTTGATTTTGCAAATCCAATGCGTATTCCAAGTATATAAGTAGTAGTGTTCTATTGCAGCTCCAAAGCTTTGTATAAACTTTGCAATTCCTGGAATCATACTCCCTTCAAAATCAAGGTATATATCTTTTCCGGAATATGCATGTATCGTATGATCCAAAATTGCATGCATTGCATCTACAGATCGACCCTCCGATGTGGAACAAGAATATAAATAGACGATCCGATTATTAAAATGGGTAAAAAAGGCCATTGCAATTGGATTTTGTTTACTATCCATCACATATTTAATAAATCCATGTTGTTTTTCAATGCAAGTAGAAATGAGGCTTGAAAGTAGTTGCGCGTTTTTATAAGCGTCCGGGATTGTTTTATTGCTGTTATTCAAGTAAAATTCAGCAAATTGGAATGCATCAATACTGAAGAGGACACTGTGCTTATTTTTATTCAAACTGTTTTTTAGTCCTGAGGAGTAATTTTGACGAATGTGTTTATATTCAGGTTGCAGGTAAAGAATATAATTGTTTCGTTGCACTTTAGTAAATCCTGCTGGTAATAAATTAATGTTTTGAGACCATGAAATAATTCCACATGGAATTTTAGAAGTAATTATTTCTAATAATTTATTTTCAATATTATTTTCATGATTTGTATAAATTGGATCCAACCGTTGAACTCCTGGAGGTAAAAATGCATTTATACCGATGAAACTTTGTTTTACTGGAACCAGAACAATACATCCATTTTGTTCAACTAAATAGCAATTTTTAATTAACAGTTTAAAATACCAGGCTTGGTGTACCAGATTTCCATGGTTACTAATTTTCATTGAAACCTGTTCAGGGTACAATTCATTATTTGAAAGAAATTGAGCGCTCACCCTGTTTGTTTTATCGAAATACTTAATCCGTCACGTAATGCTAAAATTTGTGTTTCCCAAAGAGGGGATTGCCGTAACCGTTTATTAAAAAGATCCAGCGTGTTTGTTTCTTCATCTTTTTCAGAATCCAATACTTTTCCATACCAAAGTACATTATCTGCAATTAAAATGGCTCCTGGTTTAAGTGTTTCTTCTAAAATATCAAGGAATTCCAAGTATTTGTTTTTGGCAGCATCAAGGAATACGAGATCCCAGGAATAATTTAAATTAGGAATTAGCTTCAGTGCATCACCATAATGATAATGAATTTTAGAAAAATAGCTTGACCTAGAAGCAAATGATGTGACGATATGTCTATAATCTTCAGTAATTTCAATAGTATGCAATTCCCCATTTGGTATTAAGCCTTCGGCCAAACACAATGCACTGTAAGATGTAAATGTACCAATTTCAAGTATGTATTGAGGTTTACTTAGTTTAGAAATCAGACTGAGTAAGCGACCTTGCATTTTGCCGGAAACCATTTGCGGAGCAATGGTTTGTAAATAGGTTTGTCGTTCCAATTCATTCAAAACAGCATCTGGCTGGTGGGTATGACTTTCACAATAAAGTTCAAGATCCCTTTGATTCATAAATGTAAATTATAAGACAAATAAGGCTATTAACAGGCTTATTATTGGATTAAGCTGATGTCACCTGTATAAATTTTAGGCCCATCCACTTCTTGAATTTCTACCATATAAATAAAAACACCCGGATTTAATTTTTCATGTGATCCACTAGTGCCACCCCAGCCATCTTTTTCTGAATTTAATACAAAATTTTCTTTTGAAAATACAAGATTACTCCAACGGTCGTAAATATTAAAAATATTTATCGGAGAATCTGAAGGTAAGCCTATTGGATAAAAATAATCATTGATATTATCACCATTTGGAGAAAAGGCATTTGGAAAATAAACCTTACTCTCTTTTTTTACGATTACCTGTATTGTTGCTGTTGCTGAACATCCATTTTTATCAATAACGGTAACAGTTATTAAATCGTCATGATTTGCTGTAATCTCTGGATCCGGACAGTTAGAACAAGATAATTGATCTGAAGGCGTCCATAGGATGCTGTTGATATCAATAGGATTTGAAAGGATCGTTAAATTCAATGTTTGTTTAGATCCAAAGAGCAATTCAATTTTAGGTGAAACCAATATTCTAACATCGCCTGTTTCAATAATGTTAAAAGCCACATTAAATTGACAACCATTTGCATCTTCTACAATTAAGTTATAATTTCCAGGAGCAAAATCGATTGTAGAGATGTCATTGATAAAATTAACGCCATTATCAAGAGAATATTTATAGGGCAGTTTTCCCCCTATAATTTGGTTTATAAGCAATTTACCATTATTTCGATTGCAACTTGATGAAACACTTTGGGTTGAAACGTTTTGAATTCTATTGGTATCCTCCAGAATATCTATAAAGCTAGAATTGCTGCAACCGCTTCGTGGATTGGTTATCGTACAGAAATAACGACCTGGAATTTTTGTTGCAAATTGAGGAAGCGTATAATTGAAACCATTTGGTCCCGTCCATTTCATAGTAAATCCTTGCAAACTGGAAGAAGCTTTAACCGGCGCACTGTTTCTAAGACATGTGATCGTATCGGCTGAAAGACTTAAATCAGGTGTCATCGTATCAATACTGATTTGAACCATTTTAATTAATTTACAATCTGCAGAATTGGTCACCGTTACAAGATAAGTACCTCCCATCTGTATTGTAGGATTTTTAAGTGTACTATTAAAATTATTCGGCCCACTCCAATTAAAGTTCAAATCGGTATCGTTGCTATTTAGCGTTAAATTAATTGAAATGCGTTTACAATTTAAACTATCATTAGCTACAGTAAAAGTTGGAAGTTTTCGAATATCTTGAATCGAAACGCTGTCTGAAGCAATACAACCGAAATCACTGGTTAGAACCACCTTGTAAGTTCCTGGTTCGATTGCCACTATTGAGTCCGTATTTGCTGAAAAGCCATTTGGTCCAATCCAACTAATTGTTTTAGTTTGATTTGTGGATTGGATTTTTAAATTGACCGTACTGTCTTTACAACTGATAAAATTATTACTGGCTATCAAGTTAAGCACAGGGATATCAGCAAATTTTGAAATGAAAATTTGCTTTATCGACTCACAACCATTTGGATCGGTTACTTTCAATGTATACAATCCGGAATCTTGTATTTCTGGTCGTGCCATGTTTGAAGTGAACCCATTCGGGCCTGTCCATTCAAAAAGTACACCTTGTGTTGCAGATCCCGCCCGAATTATTAATTTTTGTTTAATGCAACTTAATGTATCATCACTTGCAAATATGTCAGGGAGTTGATCCTTTTGAAATACAAAAATTGAATCCGTAAAAACACAACCATTCGTTCCGATAATTGTCAAAACATAAAACCCACTTTTTGTTATGGTGGGATTCACAAGATTTGAAACAAAATTATTAGGACCTGTCCATAGAATTGGAAGTCCGGCTGGCGTGTTTAGTGCTCTGATGGATGCAGTGCTTTTGCATTGTATTGTGTCAGCTTCCAATTGTGCACTTGGTTTTACAAAATCTTCAATAATATTTATAGTTTGAGTTTGAGTGCATCCATTTGATCCAGTAATCTGGAGCATATAATTACCCCCTGTGGTTAACAAAGGATATTTTAGTGAACTAGTAAAGTTTGCGGGTCCAGACCAATTGAATTTGGAGATACTGGAATCTACTGTAACACTTGGAATAACAGCCGTGCGGATACAATTTAAGGTATCCCATGAAATTTGTAGCGAGGGCAAAGCTTTGTCTTCAGCAATCGCAATGTCAATGGCATTCGTGCAACCATTAAATCCAGTCACAGTTAGTTGATACGTTCCTTTTTCTTTTACAACAGGATTCAATTGTTGACTGACAAATCCATTGGGTCCAGTCCAGGAAATCGTTTCAACCGACGAACTCGTAAGTTTTAATATCAGGCTATCTTTAGTGCAGGTTAAGGTATCAGGAAATCCGAATAAACTTGGGATTGTAACATCTTTAAATATGTTGATGCCTTTATTGACACTACATCCATTGGGCCCTGTTACAATTAAGGTATAGTTTCCAGAATCTGAGGCTGTGATATTTGATTGGTTAAAAATGGTATCAACAGGTGTAATCCATTTTATTTGAGCTCCTGTAGTATTGCTTCCTCCATTTATTTGGATGCTTGGTTTGCTACATGTAATGGTGTCATTATTTGAAATATAAAGATCGGGCACATCAGAAGATTTGACAACAAAAATTGAATCAATTCCCTGGCAGCCAGTTCCTGTTGTAATTTGGACCACATACCAACCTTGATCTACGACAAATGGTTGCCTTAAATTTGAATTAAATCCATTTGGTCCCGTCCAAAAATCGTTGCACTGGTATCGGTAAGCAATTTTAATTGTACGGATTGAATTGCGCAAGTTAAGGTGTCAGCATTAATTGCTATCGCTAGTGAAGTTTGTAAGTCTTTTACATAGAACGAGTCGATTTCCTGGCAACCGAAACTATCGAGTGTGGTTAAATAATACCAACCCGTATCTTTCACAATTGCATTTATAGAAGAATCTTTTTTAAATCCTAAGGGTCCTTTCCAAGAATAAATTGGTTTTAGTCCAATTGATTCTGCCTTTAAAATGGCTGAATCTATATTACACGTAATGCTATCACCAATAATTTCAGCCTCAATAAAACTTCGGTTGTCTTTGAGATCTACTTTTGCGGTAGATTCGCATCCATAGGAATCTGTAACTTTTACTGTGTATTCCCCAGCTTCAGTTAAATTATAAATATTGGCACGTGTATTATAATACCCATTGGGTCCATTCCATTCAAATTGCGGTGAACTGGATTTGCTACTGGCTTCCAAACTTCCGGTTGGATTTTTGCAATCGATATTGACAGCTTTTATTTTGATATCTGGAGGTGTGGTGCTGCCGTTTACCATTACCATAACTTCCTTTTGACACCCATACAACCCGGTTATTTTTAAAGTATATGTACCGGGGGTATCTATTACAGGTGTGAGGGTTTTATCTCCACTTACAATATGACCATTTTTTGTTGACCAATCATAGCTAATTCCTGGACCGGTAGAAGATCCTGAAGCATCTATCGTTAGTGGTCTATTCGTACAATTGATATCATCAACAGGATTCACATCTGCAATCAAGTCATAAACTGTTACAGTAACCTCATCTTTTTCTTCACAACATTCTTTTACAGTAATGTCGTCAATGGCGCACATACTCGCAGCTCCCGTTCCACCATAATTTGCTAAACAGAAATTTGCGGTTGTAGCATTCCCTGAATTCCATATGAAACTTGCATCTGCTTCAACACAGGTGCCGCTAATAGCATCTATGCTTCCTACAAAACTTCCATTTACTAATAATCCAATTGTGGGAGGTGGGCCAAAAATATAGGGGATTCCAAATACTTTATATTCAATTTTATAATCTGTATTTTTACTAACATTAATTTGTTGACACCAAATCATGACATTTGATGAAGTTGGAGTAATGGCCATTGTAAAGCTACCAATATTCGGATTGCAACCAAATGCTTGTGCAATTTGTGGAACTGACATTATCATATAACCACCAGTAGATCCTATTAAATTCGGTATGGTATTATACTGAGTATATTGACTGGTTGAAGGATTTATAGAACCTGTTTCAAATCCACCATTTGCAATTAAATTTCCTGACATGGCTCTTGCTGTCAAAGTATACGTTGTAGTCATGCTGGGGTTTGCAACAGGATTAAGTGCATTTGGATTACTCAATCCATCCGGAGGTTCCCAACTGTAATTTGTTGAATTACTAACCGTCCCGGATAAATTTTTTCCTTGACCTGCACAAATTGTGATATCCGGTCCAGCATTCACAGTAATCCCACAGGAATTGGGCATAGCAAAATGATGCTGAGAATTGTTTTGTGCTTGACTATTGATCAAGCATGGAATAAGCAAGCACAATAAATTTATAATTCTTCTTGTTTCTTTCATCTAATTAATGTTACATCTCCTTTTACGACCCATTTTAGTCCGTTTATTAATTCTACTTCTCCCCAATAAACATATACACCGGGATTGCATTTTTCACCTTTGTAATTTCCATTCCAACCATGAATTAAATCATTTGGTAGGAATTCTTTTGATTCAAAAACCCGATTGCCCCAACGATCGAAAATCTGGAAAATATTAATTTTAGTCACTTCTGCTTTAGATCCAAATATGGTCAACCAATCATTGATATTATCTCCATTTGGGCTAAATACATTGGGCACCCAAACTTTTGGTATTTCAACTAAAATGCGGATTCGTTGAGTAGACTCACAACCATTGGTATCTATGACTGTAACAGTATAAAAACGACTTACCCATGGATTGGCAAATGGATCTTCGCAATTTGAGCAGCTCAAATCATCCGTTGGGCTCCAACTTATTGAATCAATTAATCCCCTGTCTGACAGGATGTTTAAATCCAGTTTAATTGAATCACCTAAACTAATGGTAATTTCAGGTTGGAGATTCGTTTCAATGTAAGGCAACTCAATAATATCAAAATCTTTCTGAAATTCACATTGTTGATTATCAATTACGAATAATGTATAATGCCCTGCGACCAATTGATTCAGATTGGGATTACCAGAATAGGTTTTTTTGAAATCAATTGAATATCTGAGATCTGAATGTCCGCCAATTACTTTGGCAATTTGTGCTGAGCCAATTTTATTTCCACAGGTGGGGTTAGTAGGTTGGATGAGCACATCAGTGATAATCAAACTATCAGCAAGAACGGTTTGTGTTTTTTGAGTGCGACATCCATTTAAAGGATTTACAATTTCTGAAAGGTAAGCACCAGGTTTTTTGGTTTTATAGACTAACTGATTCGTTAACAAATTGCCTTGAGAATCTTTCCAGCTGAAAATACCCGGATTTATATTTGTAGATGCAATCAAGTTAGCTTCTGTATGAATACAATCTATAGTATCTGATTGTGTTTTTAATTCAGGATGGATGGTATCTATGGAAACAAATACATTTGAAGTTTGAGTGCAAAAGTTTTTTCCTGTTACATTGATTGTGTAATTTCCAGGAATTGAAGTGTTTATTTGACGGGAATTTGATTTAAAATTTCCAGGACCCGACCAATCATACAACAATCCATTTGTTTGAGACATTGCCTGGATTTGTGCAAGTTGTTTAATACAATTCAGGGTATCATCTTGTACTTGAAGATCTGGTGAAATCGTATCAACAGCTATAAAAATGGTTTGGGAATTTGTACAATAATTGGGTGCAGTTACGCTAAAACTATAAGTACCTCCTTCTTTTGTTTTAATAGAATTTGAGTTCACCGTTTGCATGTTGCTCAGTGTCCAGGATCCAACCAATTGAATTGGCATGACCATAGCAACCAAGTCAACTTCTCGTTTCATACAATTTATTGAATCAAATTGTAATTGAAGTCTGGGTTTAATAGTATCTATTAAAATATTCAGACTATCAAGTGTTGTGCAATAATTTGTACCTGTAAGTTTTAGAGTATAATTTCCACCGGAGCTAATAATGGGATTTTGCAAAGAAGAAGTAAATCCACCCGGTCCACTCCAAGCAAACGATTGTATAGGATCCTTTGAACTAAATCGAAGGCTGGTTTGTGTTTTTAAGCAATTTAATGTATCTGAGAAAACAATTAATTGAGGAGAAATGGTATCCTGGGGCACAAAGACTTGTAAAATAGTGAAACAATTTTCTGGTGTAGATACCTTAATTGAATAAATACCTCCCTTTGTTACTGAGATATTTTTTGAAGATGAAATAAAACTACCAACTTCATCGGTCCAACTATAGTTCAGGCTATCCCTTGTTGAGCTAGCAGTTAAATTTCCAATTCGCTTTAAGCAATTGAGTGTATCTGTAGTTGTCTGGAGATCTGGTTTGCGAATGTCTTGTAAAATTGTCAAGATCGCACTGTCGCTACAACCATTTTTACTTTGGGATTTTAAAATATAACTTCCCGGCTCTTTTATATAGGGATTTAATTGGTTAGATGAAAATCCATTCGGACCAATCCATTGAAAAATTGCAGTCGGATCAGAACTACTTGCTTTTAATTTGATGCTATCCTTACTGCAAGTAAGGGTATCATCACTTAATTGTAAAATCGGTTTTGTGATATCTTCATAAATATGAAGTAATAAACTTGATTGGCACCCATTGGATTTTCTTGCGGTTACTTGATAATCACCTGCCAAATTGATCAATGGGTTTTTTAATGTACTATTAAATCCTGATGGTCCAAGCCAACTATATTGAGAAGTTCCATTGTCAGAAATGAGAAAGTTAAGTTGAGTTTTAATACAAGTCAATGTATCATTCATGCCAGTAAGCAATGGTCTTAAAGTATCAATAGAAATGAACACATTTGCAGAATCCTGACATCCATTTTCAGCGATGGCATTTAAAAAATAGTTACCAGGTACATCCACCCAAACGGTATCTGCTTGTGACTTAAAATTGTTTGGACCGCCCCAATTTAATATTAATTTAGAAGTACTTTTTTTAGGAAATAAAGCTATTGTTGTTTGACTGCAATTTAATGTATCTGGAAGCAGTTGAATGTTAGGAGCTAGGGTGTCTATTGGTATGTCTAAATTTAATATTGAAACACAACCGTTGTCAGATTCCACTTGAAGTGAATGCCTACCTGCAGTGGCGGTCCGTATCGATAACGAATCAAGCCACCTATAATTTCCTAAATTTTGCCAAGACGCTGATTTTACATTTCGATTGCCGGTAACTAAAATATCAATAGAGTCTTTCAAGCAACTGAGTGTATCAAAACTGTATTTGAGAATCTGTGCTTGTTTGTCCTTTAATATCCGTACCGAATCAAATTTAATACAACCAGTTGGAGAAGTTACTTTTAAATAATACCAACCACTATCAACGACATTCCATTGAGATTTTGTTGAAGTATCCTTAGAAGGTCCTATCCATTCAAATAAAGAGCCTGGCACTGTTGAACTTGCAATTAAGTAAGCAGTATCTGTTTTGCAATTTATTGAATTTGATTGAATTTGAATTTTAGGATTGTCGCTTCGCTCGAAAATAGTAACCGAGTCAATTGTTTTACAATTGTAGTCATCCGTAATCGTTATGGTATATTTCCCAGCTTCTGTCACAACAATAAATGGGTCTAATGAATTAAATCCATTGGGACCACCCCATTTATAATCTAATGGAAACACGGTACTTCTGGTATTTACGGTTACACTCAGTCGATTACATCCCAATGTATCTTTAGTTATAATTTGAAGATCTGGAGGAGTTATATTTCCACTTACAAGGATAGATTCTGTTTTACAACAATTTGGAATTGGAGAGCATACAGTAAGAAAATAAGTTCCGGGTCCTTTAATTACAGGTTCAAGTGTATTCCCACCTGAAATAATTTTTCCATCCGCACTGGTCCATTGATAGGTCCATCCAATTCCAGTAGAGGAGGCTTTTGCATTTAAACGAATACTGGGTTTATCGCAAGTAACAATTTCTGGATCTTCGATTGAAATAATAATTTCCTCCACTTCAATTTTCATGGTGTCTTTGACTTCACAAATTTTTCTAAAACCAAGATCATCTATAGCAAAGTCATTTCCACCCGTTGCTGTATTTTCATTTAATATGCATATTTCTGCATTGGTATTGGATCCAGAATTCCAGGTTACTTCATATTTTTCCCATTGGCAAACCGTTCCACTAGATGAAAAATTTGGACCAATTGGGCTCCCATTTATTGAAAACTGCAATACAGGGGGAGAAGCAGACACCACCGAGGTGATCCATGCTGTAAAGACATAATCCATATCTGGCATTACGACAATGTCTTCACACCAAACATTTTGAAAAGCGGCTGACCCATTTATTACCATCATCATCCCACTGCCGGAAGTATGGTCCATGCAAGGAGCAAATCCAGTATGTCCCAATTGTGGATTATTTATAACGTCATAGGTACCCTCACAATCTAAATATCCAAATCCATAACAGGATGTGGTTCCAACCATATAATCTGTTGTAAACCCAGTTCTTCCTGCTTCAAAGTTTCCATTTATAATTAGATTTTGAGTACTTAAGCCTCGGGCTGTTAAAATATATTCTTGTGGACCGGAGACGGTCGCTTTTGTAACAGGGGATTTCGGATTGCTAAGTCCTGTGGGCGGTTCCCAAAAAATTTCTTGAATACTGCCAGTTACTTTTCCATTAATCATAACCATGTCGCCGGGCCTACAAACCTTCAAATCAGGTCCGGCATCCACACTGATGTTACACTGTGCCAATAGGTTTGACCCATTTAGAATGGAGAGGAATATCAGAATTGGTAGGAATCTCTTCATATTAAGCTGAACTTCAAATTTAATACCTGAATCAATCAAATGCAAATTGCTTTGGAACCATTTGTTGACAAAGCTTATACATATTAATGTAAAGTAAATACAATTATAAAATAGCAGGCTTCCCTGTCAAATATCCCTTACTCAATAAAAATATGACCGATTTGGCGTTAAGGGGTTTTTAGCTTTCAAAATTGTATATTAACTTGCATGACTATGCATCGACGATCAGCACTGCAGTGGTTTGGCTCCTTAACAGCCGGAACCCTATTACAACCTTCGGGAACCTTAAAGGCTCTGGGGAATTCATATGATAAGTCCAAATTTCAAATGGAGCAATTGATTAAACCATGTGAAAACGAGGAAGATTTTTGGCATCAGATCCGACAGGCCTATTCAGTGTCTTCAAGTATAATAAATTTAAATAATGGGGGCGTATCTCCTCAACCCAGGGTCGTGCAAGAAGCCGTTGAATTTTACAACCGATTAAGCAACGAAGCTCCATCTTATTATATGTGGAGAATTTTAGACCAGGGGAGAGAACCCCTCCGTGAAAAGATGGCCAAAATTGCAGGATGCCATGCAGATGAATTGGCTTTTAACCGAAATAGTTCGGAAGCTCTGGAAACAATTATTTTTGGATTGCGATTGAATGCAGGAGATGAAGTCGTCCTCACAAAACAAGACTACCCAAACATGATCAATGCCTGGAAACAACGAGCGCATCGGGATGGGATTGGTTTAAAGTGGGTTAATTTTAATTTTCCAATTCAGGAGGATGACGAAATTGTAAATGCATTCGCCAGGGAGTTTAATTCAAAGACAAAAATTGTTCAAATAACCCATATGATTAATTGGAATGGTCAACTATTGCCTTCCAAAAAGATTGCGGATAAAGCGCATGCATTGGGTATTGAAGTTTTAGTGGATGGAGCTCATAGCTTTGCTCATATTCCTTATGCAATTCCAGATTTAGGGGCAGATTATTTTGGAGCCTCACTCCATAAATGGTTGAGTGCTCCATTTGGTAGCGGATTGCTTTATGTTAATAAGTCAAAAATTAGTAAGCTGTATCCTCTTTTTGCAGGTGGAGATCCTGAAAGTACAGACATTCGTAAATATGAAAACCTTGGGACGCGGTCATTTGCAATCGAACAAGCCATTGGAAATGCAATTGATTTTTATGAAATGATTGGAGCTGAACGAAAATTCAACAGGTTGTATGAATTACAACATTATTGGACTGAACGGGTAAAAGATCATCCAAATGTACAGATCAATCATCCAATGGATAAGCATTACAGCGGAGCATTGGGCAATGTGGGTATTAAAAATAAAAAACCCGAAGATTTAGCGTCATTCTTATTTGAAGCATACAAGATTCATTGTGTAGCGATTAACTGGGAAAATATTCATGGTGTGCGTATTACTCCAAATGTTTATACCACAAAAGCTGAATTGGATAAATTGGTCAAAGGAATTTTGGAATTCGCCGATTCAAAATAACAAGATAAAACCATATAATTTATAAGCTACAGGTGTTTATTAGAAATTACTCCTTATCTCAAATTTGGGATAAGATTATTATTTCGAGTAAAAATATTTTCAAATTCGAGATGCTATTCGAAATTCCTAGCAATTAAAATTCTCACTTCGCCTTGATATGGATTTTTTAGGAGGCGTATTTTCATTATTGTATTTTTAACTCACAAGCTATTGCTTAAGAAAATTCTGAGCTAATTCTGTTGTTAAGTTCTTAGCAACGTATTATTTCAATTAATTTTTTGGATTTGAATCTAAACAATTTGAGATTCTAAAAATTAAAGGCTAAAATACTAAGGGAGCCATTGGATAAAAAGCTTCCTTAATCGTTGAATGAAGGGTGTTTCCAAAAAAATGTGCCGAAAGTGGGACTCGAACCCACACGACTTTTAGGGTCACTGGATTTTGAGTCCAGCGCGTCTACCAGTTCCGCCATTTCGGCATTTAATTGGCCTGCAAAGCTAAAAACGATTTGATTATATCAACAAGTAAATTCAATAAAAAAGAAATTTATTATATTATAATAATAAATAATATGAATATTATTTATGAACATTTTAGTCCTATGCGAGTGCTTTGACTGTTTTTTTACCGGCAGGTTCCTTTTGATTACTAATCCAGCTACGGCAATTCGGACTTCCGCAAGTGCAAACAAACGCCTCCATTTGGTCATCCAGGAATGAAGCATAATCAAGTGTCAACTCTTCATTTTTTTCAATATCCCTGGAGGCGATCACATTTAGACCCGAATATTGAGTATTTGGGTTACAACTGTGATTTTGTGGAGCCCATTCTTCAGGACGGGTATCCCACAATATATATACATCTGAGCCAACAGGATAGGCGTATTTTCTAAATAATTCCTTTTCAGCTGCATTCCAGTTTTTATCTACAAACGCTTTGGTCACAATACGTTGGCTTCGCTCTTCTCCTCTAAATACGACCTCGCCTTTTCTGATTTTTAAATTCGCATAAATTCCATAGCCGGATATGGAATTCTTTTTGAGGTAGAATTTCTTTTGTTTACGTTTATGGCGATTGATGCCTTCGCGAATAATGTGTTGCAAGAAGCCGGCCTGGCCAATTCCATCAAGATTTAAAATATGATCTGCGGAACCTTCAAACCCAACTGGGTAAAATACGGAACAGGTAAAGTTGACTTCTAAAAAATATAACTTACCTTTTGGATTCATACGAAAATCCAATCGGGCATATCCTTTTCCTCCAAATTCACGGAATATTGCAGAAGCTGCTTTTCTTAGTTTTCGCTCAATAGTTTCTTCGCGACATGCAATATTGCTTTCTGGATGCAATTCAGAAGTTTTTAAAGCATAAGTTTTAAATGAAAATCCAGGAGGAAAGAGATATTCAACGGGCTTAAAACTGATGCATTTTTTATCATCCTTAAGATCTGCTGCTACCAATATGGTGAATTCTCTGCCTTCGATAAACTCTTCCACCATAACTTCACCAAACTCTTCTAATAAATCTCTTACTTTAATAAAAAGCGATTTTTCATCCTGAACAAAAGAATGATCATCTACCCCCAAACTATCTCCGGCTTTGGAAGGTTTAATGAATAATGGAAATTTTAATTGAGTTGTAAGATCATTTAGGTCATCTAAATTTGACACCACCCTAAAATTTGGCACTTCGACTCCTGCAACATGCGCAACATACTTCATCAGTTCTTTTGATGGGTCATAAAGTTCTTGCGTTGGGCCTGTATATGGTAAATTTAATAAATCTAAGGTATAGATTACATCAATTGATGGAACGTCCCATTCTAAGTATGCCTCACACAGATTAATAAATATGTCATAATCTTTATTGGCCAGAGCTTTTAATTGCTTATACGTAGTAAGTTTATTAAGAAAAACATGATCTACCTCGTCATTAGGTAATAATGAACTGAGATTTCTTGGTGGATCATATTTTTTATAATCTACATTTGAAGGACTATAATCGGGTTGAAGTACACAAACTTTCATGGATGGATTCTAAAATAAAGCACTAAAATAAGAAGCTTTATTATAATAAACTTGATATATGATACTTTTCTTTAACTTATTTAATTGTGATTTTAAACTTCAAAATAACTTATTGATTTCATTGGTTTGATTTTTCAGCATGTCTTAAATAAGCATCATATAAAACTTCTTTAATCAAAAAGCTAAATTTCGTATTTTCAAATCTCAATATAGCACCAATGCTTGTATAGTTTTCATCTTCTGATAGGCCGCATTGAGCATTTACTTCCAGAACCTGAATTGATCCAGTTGCTTTATTTCTTCTTAAGTCAACTCGCCCATATCCTGTTCCATTTAGTGCACAATATGCATTCCAACTGATTTCTTTAATTTTAGAAATTAATGTTGGATCCGGAATGTGATAATGCCATAGCGCTTTTTCATCTTGCAAAGGGGCTTCGTGTTCATATATTTCCCATAAGCGATCAAAGGATAAAAATTTTTCATTAGCCGGTAAACTCTCATCAAACAATCTTTCAACCGGAGCATAGATTTTTGATTCCTTATCATGTCGTTCGCTTCCGACAATTAAAGTGGTGTATTCTTCTCCATCTATAAACTCCTCAACAAACAAGCCTCCCTTAATAAAATCCCATCCATTATAACCATTTTGGATCGTATCGATATACGTTTTAAATGATTCGGGATTGGTAACAACAGCATTTAATCCAAGCCCAAGACTCCCTGCAGATATTGCAGGTTTTATAATAACTGGGGGCTTAAGTGTATTAAACACCTTTTTTATTTCAGGATTTTCAGGGTTAATGATCAACCACTTGGGTGTTGGAACTGCATGTTGATCAAATAATTTCTTCATCGGAATTTTGGAGGTGGTGATTTCATAAAAATATGGATCGGATCCTGTGTAAATCAGTTTTAAAGATTCAAGTAATTTGACGACTGATAATCCAGGAACCCCATTTTCTTCATCCCCATCACACAGGTTTAAAATTAGGGGCACCTTTGGAAAGGACTCAGCTTGAATATTCCGAATAATTGCATCATAATTTTCCAATGAAACGGATTGCCATTTCCAATCCAAGCCTAACTCGGCAAATACCAGGGTGTATTCCTGGATACTTTGACTAAAATCATAATAATATTGAAGATTTGGATCTTCCGTTTTCAAGTATGGGGCTAAAACCCAAACAAGCCAGTTTTTATCGTTTAAAAAGTGATTAATATCACAATTCAAAGACATGCTTATGGATCTTCTTTAATTTGCCTTGAATGAAATCTGTAAAGCGATATTTGCGAATGTTTTCCTCATTGAGGTAGCGGGCTCCTTTGATTTCATTTAAACAATGAGGGCTCAAGCATTGACAATCAAAGGTCTCTTCCATATCCCATTCAGTGGAAGGATAAAAAAAAGTAAATTCTTCCCCTCGTTCTATGTTTCTTATACATTTGAATTTAAAATCATTTGTATCGAAAAAACTATTTGGATCGCAACTATGATTTACATACTCCAAATAGAGTGGTGAAAGAATAATATGTTTGTCTTCTCCGGTTTGCACCGTATACCGGCTTGGACTGGATAAAATTTCAGCATAACTGAAATGACAAATTATAGATCCCTTTTTAAAATCTTTGAGCGCAATCAGTCGGTTTTGTTGAAGTTTTGGGTCAAAATCAATTTTAGCAAAGCTGGATTTAGTTTGCTGTCTGTTGGCTATTTCCATCAGGACTGGTTCTTGTTTGTAATTGACTGCAAAGTAATGCAGATTATTCATTCATTAATTTATTCCAATCCAAAATTTCTTTAATTTTTTTTCAACTAACATATAAAATGTTGAAAACTAACGGATCCCTAATATTTTATGGGATTGTAGGCTTAATTTCCATTGTGGGTTTTCTAAACAATACTTCATGGATAATTTGATATTTTCTTGAATTTGACTTCCATCCATTGGTTGGATGTAAAAATGTT
Organism: Saprospiraceae bacterium; assembly: GCA_016712145.1. Classification (NCBI taxonomy): domain Bacteria; kingdom Pseudomonadati; phylum Bacteroidota; class Saprospiria; order Saprospirales; family Saprospiraceae; species Saprospiraceae bacterium. The sequence goes on along the minus strand of JADJRO010000001.1, from coordinate 1,556,245 downwards.
TGAAATCCATCCACTCAAAATCTTTCGGATTTAAATCTTCCTGGGGATATACAAATTTAAGTTCATCACCCTGTTTGACTTTAATTTGGCTGGCTGGTTTCGGACTCATGCATACCCAATCAATAGACTCTGGCAGTTCTATGGTTCCATTTGTTTCGATACCAATTTCGAAACCATTCAAATGGAACGCTTCGATAAGTGATTTATCCAATTGCAACAACGGTTCACCACCAGTACAGACAAAGTATCGTTTACATTTCGGACTGGAATGCTTAGGCCATAAGTTTAAAATTTCATTAGAAAGTGCTTCAGCTGTTGCGTATTTACCACCAAAGCTTCCATCGGTACCAACAAAATCAGTATCGCAAAATTTACAAATTGAAGATAAACGGTCAGCTTCTCGGCCATTCCATAAATTACATCCACTAAAACGCAAGAAAATCGTCGGCCTCCCAGTTTGAGCACCTTCACCTTGTAAGGAATAAAAAATTTCTTTTACGGCATACATACTAGCTGTTCAGTTTAGTTATTTAATATTGCCGGTAGCACTTCAGTTCTCAATTGTGCCAAAGATTCAATGATATAATCGGGATTTATGTCTTGGAATCGATTGTCATTTTTATACTTAATCATCCCTACTGAAATCAATCCGGCTGACTTTGCAGCTTCTATATCTCCCGGACTGTCTCCAATCATAATAAGGATATCTTGCTTTAATGTAGGAAAATCCAAAATAGCCTGTTCAATCATACCGGTTTTTGGTTTCCTGCAATTGCAATTTTGATCTATTAAATGTGGACAATGGTATACAGCATCAATTCGACCTCCAGCGGCAATGGTTTCAGACACCATATAGTCATGAATCTTTTGAAGGGCCTCCTGAGTCATTCGCTTTTTCCCAATTCCTTGTTGATTAGTAACTACAATAATAAAGTTGCTGGATTTTGAGAGGTATTGAATTTCACTTAAAAAATCGGGTCGAAATACAAATTCAGGAATGGATTTTACATAATCATTCTCTATTTGTTGGTTTATAATTCCATCACGATCCAGAAAGATACTGATTTGTTTTTTCATTTAGTTTCTATCTACCAGTAAGGTTTGAGACCTCGAAAAATCTTCGGGTACACCAATATCAATAAACAATTTTTCCATAGGTGCTGCATAGATTTTCCAATCGTTGATTTTTTTCTCAAGGATTTCTGTTTCAAATGAAAACACAGCTTTAAGCTTACAATTTAAAAAAGCTTGTTTAGATATTAAATAAAATCCAGCATTGATATAGGCCTTGGAAATTGGTTTTTTTTCGTGAAAGTGCCTTATTCGCCCTTCGTCATCGAAATCCAAACTACCAAATCGATCTGGATTTTCAATTTCTGTAGTTGCCAGAATTAAATCTGCATGTTTTTGGTGGAATAGTCTTTCCATTAGCTCCAAATCAGCAGGAAAATAAGTATCCCCATTGGTTATAAAAACATGAGAAGATTTAGCTGCCTGAATCGCTTTCGCGATGGCACCTCCTGTTCCCAGTGCCTGATCTTCAACAATAAGGGTCTTATTCAAAGAAGGAAATTGCGAATTCAAATACCCAATGACTTGTTCGCTTAAATACCCTAATGAAAAAATGAAGTGCTCAATTCCGGATTGCAATAAGTAATTGATCTGGTATTGAAGAAATGCTTTTCCATTAACTGGAGCAAGACATTTCGGCAGGTTAGGGAGAATGTGTTGGATTCGACTTCCTTTGCCACCGGCCAAAATGATTATTTCTTTCAAAATCAAGAATTAAAGATTCGTTCTTCGACCATTTGGCAAATAATATGTCCCAAAAGGATATGTGACTCCTGAATCCTAGGGGTATCATCTGATGGAACTCCGATCCAAAATTGACAGATTTCTTTCAATTGGCCGCCTTTTGAGCCTGTAAGGCCAATTGTAATCATATTTTTAGCATTGGCAGATTCAATAGCACGAATTATATTTTTTGAATTTCCAGATGTACTAAGTCCAATTAAAATATCATCTTCTTGTCCAATCCCTTCAATCAGTCTTTGGTAAACAACTTCATAACTATAATCATTGGCTACAGCGGTAAGATAAGAGGTGTTGCAATGCAAGGCTTCCGCGGGCAATGCAAGACGGTCTGTATAAAATCTTCCGGATAATTCTGCAGCAAGGTGTTGCGCATCGGCTGCACTCCCTCCGTTTCCACAAAAATAGATTCGTTTTCCTTTTTGTAAAGATTTAATAATTTTCAGGCTAACTTGTTCAAGTTGTTCAATGATTAACTCATTACTTAGTAATTTTAATTTTACTTGAATGGATTCTTGTATAATTTCTCGAATAATTTCTTTCATAAATTTAATTTATACGCCAACTCTGTACGCCGTGCTTTGTAAATTGAAAATTCAGGAAGTACCCTTTATGCTTTTGTAATGCTTCGATAACTGCATACCGTTTGTTTTCAGGACAATAGAAAAACATAAAACCACCACCACCTGCTCCAGATATTTTACCTCCTGCCGCACCTGCTGTACGTGCAGATTCATAAATTTCGTCTATATATGGATTGCTGATTAAGCTGGCCATTTTTCTTTTTTGATGAAAGCCAAAATCCAATATTTCACCAATTACGCCCATTTTTCCTTGAAGCAAAGCATCTTTCATCCGTTTGCTTTGTTCTTTTAATTGATGCATGGCTTCAATAGAATCTTCTTTTTTATTGATTACATTTTTTTGTTGTTCTTTAATGATGTCAGAAGATTCTCTATTTGTTAGAGTAAAATAAAGCAAGAGGTTATTTTCAAGTTCATGCAAATATTCAGATTTAATTCTAAGTGGATTTACAATGACATTATTGTCTTCATAAAATTCCATATAGTTAAATCCACCAAACGTTGCTGCATACTGATCTTGCTTCCCACCAGCAAGTTTTAGTTCGTTTCGTTCAATATCATATGCTAAATGCGCCAGATCGTAATCACCATAAGGAATATTTAGCAGCTCTGAATATACTTTTAGGATGGCGACAACCAGCGTTGAGGAGGTTCCCAAGCCACTGCCAGCCGGAACGTCCATAGAAGTTGTAAGTTTAAAACCGCATTCAGGAAGCAAATGTTCTCTATACAATCGATTGTAAATTCCACATTGCAAATTAAACCCTTTTACTGAATCAAGGATCCTTCCTAATGGAAATGAGGCCTCAAGTTTTTGATCAATCGAATGAAAAATAATTTGTTTTTCGGCAATTAATTCAATGGTAGCATGGGCAAATTGTGAAATCGTTGCATTCAATACGGCACCCCCAAATAACTCACTGTAAGGACTTACATCTGTGCCGCCACCAGCCAGGCCTAATCGGAAAGGTGCTTTGCTACGAAATATCATGATAAAAGTTTACAAGCTGATTAACAAAATGATGCCAGCTAAGTTTAGCCCGTATCGTTTGAATTCCCTTAATAAAATAAGATGGATCCAATTCAAAAAACTGAAGTACTGCATGACTTAATGCCAGGGGTGTTGGTTCACATACAATACCGGCAACCATGTGGGGTACCATTGCTGGCAATCCTCCAACATTACTGACAATCATAGGCTTTTCAAAATGGTAAGCAAGTGGACTCACACCACTTTGGGTTGCATGCCGATAGGGTTGAACCACGACATCTGCTGCAGAAAAATAATATCTGATTTCACTGTCAGGAATAAAATGAGTGTGTAATAACACCTTGTCAGACAGATTTAAATTTTCAATAATGGTTAGATACGGTTTTGAATCTTCGTAAAATTCACCAGCAATTAAGAGTTTGATCTTTGAATTTATTATTTCAGTATGGGAAAAGGCTTCCAATATTAAGTCAAGTCCTTTGTAATTCCGAATAAAACCAAAGAACAATACGATTTTATCCTCTTGAGAAATATTTAATTTTTCCCGTGCTGTTTTAATATCCAATGCGGTACCGAAATTATCATACAGTGGATGCTCTAAGGTCATATTGGGTACATTTGGTCTTAGTGTTAGTAAGTCTTTTTGTACTTTTTCACTCATAGTTATAAATCCTTGTGGACTGCTGATAAAATACTTTGTAAACCATGTATCACCAGGCCTTCTTTCATGAGGGATTACATTGTCAGCAATGCATATTATTTTAATTGATTTATCCATTTTAACCAATCGCAGGATTGTACCCAAACAGGGTCCCATAAAGGGAAGCCAGTAGCGAACAATGATTAAATTGGGTTTATATTTTCGAATACGCCTTCCAGTCTTAATCCAATTAAATGGGTTTATGGAGTTAATGCAAACGTGAATGTCTAAATCTACTGGAGGTTTTTCATCAGAGTATTGGCTCGTTCCTGGAAATAAAAGGGAAGGATATTGGAGTGAAAAAGTATAAATCGAAGCTTCCCAGCCTATTTCTTTAAATGCTTTGCAAAGTCTTTCGTCAAATGATGCTAATCCACCCCGAAGTGGGTATGCTGGGCCTATAATAGCCAATTTTAACATGGATATTAATTAAGGCTTTTATCAATGAGATAGGTATTTCGTTCAGAGGCATTTCTAGTAACCAATTCTGCTAAAAATCCTGTAAGAAATAGTTGTGAACCTATAATCATAGACACTAAAGATAGAAAAAATGCAGGTCTTTGAGTAATTCCCATTTGTCCATAAGCATATTTTGTAAAGGCTAAATAAGCTACAAAACACAAGCCTAAAAAAAAGACTAACAAACCAACCGATCCAAAAAAATGCATGGGCCTTTTACCAAATCTACCAATAAACATAATGGTTGAAAGGTCCAAAAATCCATTAATGAAACGGCTCATTCCAAATTTGGAATACCCATATTTTCTGGCACGATGCTGAACAATTTTTTCTCCAATTTTTCGAAAACCTGCCCATTTTGCTATTACTGGAATGTATCGATGCATTTCTCCATAAACTTCTATGGATTTAACAACTTCTGAACGGTATGCTTTTAAACCACAATTCATATCGTGAAGTTTTACACCGCTCATCCAACTGGTCACTCCATTATAAATTTTGGATGGAATGTTTTTCGTCAAGGCATTGTCGTATCTTTTTTTCTTCCAACCTGAAACAACATCATAGCCGCCTTCTTTAATCATACGGTATAATTCAGGTACTTCTTCCGGACTATCTTGTAAATCAGCATCCATTGTAATTACAACGTCGGCCCGACATGAATGAAATCCAGTATTTAATGCGGCCGATTTTCCATAATTTCTTCGAAATTTAACACCTTTAATTTGAGGGTGTTTGAGGTTTAATTGCTCAATCACAGACCAGGTTTGATCCGTACTCCCATCGTCAATGAACCAGATTTCATACTTAAGGTCAGTTGGATCTAAAACTTTTTGGATCCACAAAACCAATTCTGGAAGTGATTCTTCTTCGTTAAATGCGGGTATAATTAATGCGAGATCCATCTGGCAATTGTATTGTAAAAATAGAAAGGTTCTGCCATTCTTTTAGATATATATAAATTAATTGTATATATGTGCCAATTATCTCTATAGAACGGGCTTTCAGTATCAATATTTTGAGAACAATTCTTTAGGATCATTCTTTTTTACAACAGCTGCAATAATGCAAGCAATAATAAAATAAATGATCATTGCCCAAAAAAACATCATTATATAATTACTAAATGTAGCAAAATTTTGAGTCTCAATTTGCGCTAATTGTTCTTCAGCTGCTGCATCTCCCATCCAGGACCGCATACTCTCGATCATTTTTATGGCTTGTTCTCGTTGCTTTTCTTGTAATCCAGGGTCAATAAATTTTACAAGGATCCAACTAAAAAAGCTTGTAAAAAAACTAGAAACTATAGCGCACAACCAAATTGGAGTTAATGCTAATTTCCAGCTGATAAAGCCTCCCAATTCTTCTCTTTTTTCAATACCTGCACGATACATAATATAAATACCAAAACAAAAGATAAGGATAGCAGCCATTACATTTTCCATCATGCCCAATAAATAAAGGAGCAAAGTGGTTGCAATGGAAATTCCAGCCCAAATGAGTCCAAGTTTTATTGTTGATTGATATGATTTCATAATTCCTTAAATATAGTGCTTACAAATTTACCAAGTATATGGTATTATTTAAAATTATCATCCATTTCATAGCATTCTAGTATTTTAACTTGAATAAAAACTGGATTTACTATAACATCCTAAAACTTTTCCCTTGAATGTTTTACCACTAAAAGGACTATTTTTTGAAAGCGAAGCACTGTCTGCCAGCTCATAAGTCCATTCTTTATTTGGATCAAACCAAGTAAAATCACCCGTAGAACCAACTTGAATGCTGCTGATTGGTATTTGGAGGATTTTAGCAGGGTTGATACTAACTGCTTGAACCCAATGCTCAATTGAGAGTTCCTTTCCCAACAATGTGGAATAGGCGGCAAATGCCGTTTCTAAATTAATTGCTCCAAAAGCAGCGGATTGAAATTCTAAGTCTTTCATTTCGATATCCCATGGAGTATGATCCGAACAAATAATGTCAATGGTGCCATCTTGTATTCCTTTAACAAGTGCTTTCCGATCCCGTTCTGACCGTAAAGGGGGTTCCAATTTAAGATTTACATTAAAATCTTCAAGCTGTGTATCATTGTACAATAAATTAAATACAGATACAGAACAAAATAAATTTTTAATTTTTGACTTGTCAATCTTCAGTTGACTGACTGCTTCTGCGGTAGATAGTTTATGAATTAATAATCTGGATTGTGTATATTTTAGAATTTCAATATCCCGATAAATATGGATCGTTTCTGTCAAAGAAGGTATTCCTTTGAGTCCTAAAGAAGTACTCGTATAAGCTTCATGCATTTGTCCTGATCCAGCAATTCCTTTATCAATGCATGAATTAATAATCAATCCATTAGGAATGAGTCTCACATATTCAAGCGCCCGCATTAAAAGTCCACTTTTTTGAATGGGTCTTTTCCCATCTGAAAAAGCAATGGCTCCGGCTTCATCCATTTGAAGTATTTCAGCGAGTTCTTCTGATTTGCATTCTTTGCTCAAGGCACCTATTGGATATATATGAACTGGTAAATTCGAAGATTTGGTTTTTATAAAATTTACTTCGGATTTAGAATGTATAACTGGATTTGTATTTGGAAAACAACATATTGAAGTATATCCTCCTTTACAAGCGGCATTTGCAATTGATTCTAAGGTTTCTCTGTGTTCAAATCCAGGTTCGCCATGCAGACATCCCAAATCAATCCAACCAGGAGACAAACACGTATCTTTTCCTTGAATTTCTTTTACTTTCTTACTCAGGTTGATTTTCGCTTTAATTTCAACAATGGTTCCATCTTTAATCCAGACATCACGCACAAGTTGGTGATTTGGACTATTGGGATCTATGATCCGGATGTTTCTAAAAATACATTCCATATTCTAATGATTTTTCCAAAACCGGATTAAAAGGGATTCAATAATCAGAAATATAAATGATGCAATTAATAAATACCACCAAAGAAAGGGGCCTGATCGCTCAGATTTAATTACACTCGTAAAATCGGAATTGTTATTGTCATTTATTAATTTACAAAATCCCCCATAATATTTAGATAATTCTTCCGGTCTTATGACAGCTAAATTGGATTCCCGCCTGCTATCATTAAAGGCTGAATAAGCTAATAGTTCTTCTTTATTGTTGATCGTATAAATTCCTGCGGTTTTAAGTTGATCGTATAAGTCTATAATTAAATTTTTAGCGGAAATTCTAAATGAAGGAATAAATGTTTCAGGACCAATCAAACTGACTATAAAATCTTGTTCATTGATATTTTCCTGAAGGGTCAAATTAATTTGTGGATTATTACTTAAATCATAAGTATAATTCTGGTTTCTTTCTGATGCGATCGCTGCTTTAAATAGTAATGGTAAAAATATTTCAGCATTTTTTGATAAGTCATTAAATTTTTGATTCAAAGGGCATGCTGAAATAAAAACAGACGCATTTCCGGCTTTAATCCGGCTTATCATTGGCTGCCCGTCGCGAAACGTAACAATCTGTTCATAAGGCGCCCCACCGATCAGTGTATAATGTCCAAAACTTGTAGGCAATTTAATTTGATCTCTCGTCGGATTAAAAACATCTTTAAAGATATCTGAATCTAGATTGGCATGGGTGGCAAGTTTTCTTGCGGTATCGAAATTTGTAAATTGTGGAATATTTAAAACAGAAAATAAATGAATATTATCATTTTGCGCAGTTACTGGTCTTGGGAAGATAAATAAATTGCAAGCTTGTTGTGTCGCTTTTTGCAATTCAGTTGCCATTCCAGTGCTTATATCAGCCAATTCATTTAAAATAATCAATCGAAAACTTCCAAGTTTACTATAATCAATTTGATTTTGCTGTTGACTTTTAACTTTAAAAAAGGGTATTGATTCCAATGCTTTTAATAAAATTACTGGAATTTCTTTTGAATAGAGAACCAACACATCAATTTGTTGGTCCGTTTTACAACACATATAATAGGAATCATCAAATTGAACTGGGAAATCTTTTATTTTGATGATAATTTTTTGCCAGGACTGATCAGGGACTTTTATGTAAAAAGTATCTATTTTAGATTTTCCAGTTTGAATAAAAATAGGTTTTCCAGGATATTCTTGTCCGTTAATAGAATAAGAAGTACTTAAATTTTCAACCGGACTGTTTCCAAAATTACTTACTTTATAAATTAAAGCGTGTGTTTGCCCTGGGAGTAATACTGGGGAATCAAAATAGGCTGTATCAATACTGACATTATTTTCTTCTACACTTTGAATAGGCACTAAATTGATTTCAAGGCTTGAATCCACTAAATTTGAATCCAGGTCACAAATGGACCTTTGAAAGTCGGATAATAAATACGCGGTACCGTGCGCGACCCCTGCATTCTTAAAACATTGACTTTGCTTTGCAATAATTTTCGATAAAGGTTGAACAGCAGGCCCACTTTTAATGTCTTCCAGAAAAATCAATGCATCATCTTTTGATACAAGCCTTTGATGTTTACCTTCAAAATCATTGGTAATCAATTGAAAGCGATCATTATCTGAAGAAGCGCGGATAATATCCCTGGTTGTCTTTTTGCTTTTTGTAATAAGCTGCCATCCTCAGAATTCGCATTCATGGACCAACTATTGTCTATGTAAATACTGATGGATTCTGTTTGCTTTATTGCACTTCGACCGGAGTTTGAAAATGGTTGCGCAAATGCAAGGATCAAAGCTGCCAACGCAAAAAGTCGGGACAACAGGATCAATAAATTTTTAATACGATTTCTGGTTGCAGTTTCTTCAACCAATTCCTTAAGAAAGCGAACATTGGTAAATTCAATTTTTTTATACCGTCTAAAATAAAAAAGGTGAATTAAAACAGGTATTGCTAAAATGAATAGAGTCCAAAGAAAAGTAGGAAAAACAAATTGCATGTTTCCGAGTAGGTGCCTGCAAAGTTATATAAAATCCAGTAAATTCCTTATAAATTCAGGCTTAAAGCCTCTTTTTTATTTCAATTCGATCTGAATGACTGCTTTTTTCATTAAAAACCTGAATCGTGTAAAATCCAGCTTCTAAACCGTTAAAATCCATTTCAAAGGCATTTTCTTCATTTTTATGTTCACGTATCACATTGCCTTGAAAATCATATACTTTCACATAGAATGGCATGTTTTCTTCGTTCCAAACCGTATAAATCTTTTGGTCTTTTGTATACAAACTGCTCCAATAGGATTTAATCCCTGTGGAAGGAATTTCTGTTTTGAAATTTTTTAACGAGGGTAGAATTCGATTTGTAAATTCTATGGCCCCAATATCCACATGAAAGTCTACCTTTCGTTTGTTACCTTCATAATCGGTATCAGATATCAAACTATCAAGACCGGCATTGATTGCAGGACTATTCCCTTTTAACCGAAAATTGAATTGATCATTTCCTGGTTTAGCAAACTCAAACATTGGATCTGCTTTAATGGCCCCATTTCCATATTCACTGTTGACACAATTGTATTGCAAATTATTTTTTATAAGAATTTCTCTGCTCACTAATGTTGAAATTCCAGATTTGCCTTCCGAGGAATAAATGATATTATTTAATACATTAATATATTCACTTCCAATCAGTTGGATCTCCGGATGCTTGCAAATGTGATTTTCAGAGTTTCTATAAAAACTGTTATTTATAAGATCGATTCCAAGGGCATTTTCCATCCAGATGGCTCCGGAACCATTGGTATATAGGATATTATTATGGATTAAAACTTTGGATTTATATCGACTTTCAGCTTTTTCTGCCATGTGTACCCGCATTACAGGACTGCAGGAACTTACCAGACTGGAATCATTGACACTGTTTTTTTCAAAGGTATTCGATTGAATAAAACTATGTAATCTATTGATATCATCCGTAAAAACGCCATTCCTTAATTCCAAAGTTGCTTGTCCTCCTGCTTGTAGGGCATTTTTAAAAAATTTATTATAACTTAAAGTAAGATAATCGAAATAATTTGCAAATACAGCACTTCCTCGGTGGTCTTTGATGAAATTATTGTATAACTTAATATGGTTGCAGGGTGCCTCATAGCTGCCGTCCAAATAAATCCCTGTAGTAATGGAATCTGATATCTGTGTTTGTGTCCCAAATATTTTTTGTGTCTGAATTGTAAGTCCTTCGATACTTACATAATTGCAGGAGCTTAAATGGATTCCGTATTTAGTCTTTACTTGTAAAACAGGTTGATGATTTCTGTAATTTTTAAATACAATCCATGCATTCTCTGTTCCGCTTTTATCAAAATCAATCAACGCCTCGGAATCTGAATAATAATCTCCTTTCATGATATAGACCGTATCCCCTCCAACGGCCATGTTTGCAGCTTTTTGTAAAGTTCTAAAAGGAAGAAACCAATGAGTCCCTTTATTAAGGTCATTCCCAGTAACAGAAACATAGATTCCTTTACCAGAAGCTGGAACAAATAAACATCCTAACAGGAATATTGAAATAAACCGCATATCGAACTATCTAATCAGGCAAATTTAGTCTAAAGAAGACCTAACTTGGTCAAACGCTGCTTTTAATTTATATAAATTGTAAGGTTAAGGGAAATGTTTTAAATGTAGCTGAAATTTTTAAGTTACAAATCAATTATTTCGCAAGCTTTATTTTTTATAGAATTGGTGAAAAAATGATTTCCCATTTAATTAAGATTACAATTTTTGAAAATGAATCCCAGGTAAAGAAAACCAAATAAAATTCCTTTAATAAGCCCCGTAATTTATTATTCGTTTTGATAGATTTAATGATTTCAGGACTTGTATGAAATTTATAAAGCCCAAGAGCATGATTTATCAGGCCTTTACTTTATAATAGGATTCAATCAAATTTTTATAAAGGCTGGATGTGTTTAATACATCTTCATTACCAATTAAGATGATTTGATCACGTGCTCTGGTAAGCGCTACATTAAGTTTTCGATCAACCCCATCAGCATTTACTGAGCTGATTTGGATCATCTGGGAGGGGTCAGAGATAACCGTTGAAAGTATAATAATATCTCTGGAGCCACCTTGATATCGTTCAGCGGTATCTACCGTAATCAGATTTTCATCCAGGGCAAGGACTTGAAGTTGCTGTTTTATTAATGCGATTTGTGCCCTGAATGGAGTAATAACACCCAGGGTTAAATTGGTCCAGTTTATTTGTTGTTCTTGGTACAAAATATATAGAGATTGAACGATTTTAGCAACCAAAATGGCTTCAGTTAAATTTATTTTTGCTTGTACTGAATCCGTTTCATTTTTACAATCAATAAATACAATGCGTTCGGTACAATGCCAAGAGGAATTTGAATTTGTTTTTTTGAATTTTTCAGAATAATTTTCAAGCTGTTTTAAACCAAAGTCATCTGGCAGGGTTTGAAGTCTTTCCTGATAAAAAAACGTTGATGGAAATTCCATTAATTGTCGATGCATTCGACCCTGAAAATGAAGCATATCATAACAGTGGGTCCAATTTTTTGTTGGACAATATTTAACATGCGTTCAAAATAGGACGTGCTCAAACTTTTAAATCCTTGTTGGAGTAGCAATTCAGATTGAATTTTAGATTCATCCTCAGTTTGTGCCGTTACAGCTGGTAATTGCATATGATCTCCAATCAGTATAAATCGTTTGAATCTTGATAGGATTCCAATTAATTGCGATTCTAGTATTTGGCTGGCTTCGTCTATGATAACGGTATCAAAATTTTTAAGTTGGAATAATTCACGTTTTCCTTGAATGGATGCAAGGGTTGCGGTAACGATTCGGGTACTGTTGATCAATTTTTGCAATTCTCTTCTGGTTTTAAAACCACTTATTTTTTCTTCCAATAAGTTTTTTCTGAATTTTGGATGCACTGCATAGCGCGAACCGATTCGTATAAAATCCAGATCACTCGATAGATTTATGGATTCAATAGCCTCACAGATTTCATCTACCGCACGGTTGGTGTAAGCAAGTAATAAAATAGATTCCTTGCTATTCTGAAAGAGAGATGCTGTAAGATATTTAATAACCATACTCGTTTTACCACTCCCAGGAGGACCCCATAAAAGAAAATAATCTTTTGACTTGAGTATTTTTTGTAAGACAGATTGGATTATGGAAGGTGTGTTTTCAATTAACGGAATTCCATTATTTAATATACCAGGTTCTTGCAATCCTAATAACAAGGCTCTTTTGGTTTCTTCCGACTGACAAAATTCTGTAAGTCCTTGAAATTGTGTTGTAAAATTGCGATCCATGGAATCATGTTCTAAATTCCATTTTTTACTTTGAGCGATTGCAAGTTTTGGAAATTGTCTGGTTCTTAATCGGATGTGGTATTCTGAAGGAAATTGTTCTATCAAGGTACATTTATAAACTTGCACTCGCAATATATCCGGTTGTTGATACAACACCAGGGTATCCCCAATTCGAAAATTTGATAAAATTGAAATCTCCTGTGGAAATTTAAGAATAAGAATCGGGTAGTCATCCCGGGGAGTAAGCATCGAACTAATTTCTAAACCAGGCAAAATCATAAAAAATTCAATTTTTTCTGATTCTGACAACAGCCATAAAGATGCAAGTCCTTCAGTATACTGAATATTTGCTCTGCCTAATTTAGCAATAAATTGTTCACGTGCAATAAAACCTGAAAACACTTTGAAGTATTCTTTTTCAAATGAATTTAAGCTTTTATAAATGTTAAGTAAAAATCCTGCATCTCTTTTTGTATAAGATTCTGAATTACTAAAATGCTTATCATTTAAACTGTCCAGAATAAAAGTATCTTCTTTTTTTCTGTAGGCGAGATGTAAATGCATTAATATTATGGAATTCCTTATTTGAATTAACTCGTGTATGATCTCTTCTATAGCCGGTGCAAAGCGGAGTGAATTTTCAGACTGACTGGAATAAAGTACATGGCACTTGATGCGTGAATCATTTCCATAAACTGATTGAATTAATAAATAATACAACATGATTTGTGCATGATGATCCGTATTAATTCCATATTTGTTTGGTAAATAGGGTTTGCCACTTTTTAGTTCGAGAATCCAGTAAAATGCTTTTTCATAATTTTCATATAAGACATCCAGTCGTCCTTGGATTCCAAATTGAACAGAATAGAAACTAGGTTCTAAGAGACAGTCTTTTAATTGGATTTCTTCTACATTGAAGCGGCTATCAATTAGGGTTTTTATGTTGTAAAAATGTTGACGGACCGTGTCATAAAATTTTTCAACCTGTACATCATCAAATAAGGAAAAAGCTAAAGGATTGTGTTTAAATAATTGGGTGATTAGATCTTCAAGTTTTAAATCAGGGTTTAGTATTAATTCATCTAAAAATAAATTGACTGAGGTTCCGATCAATGTTGAAAATCCGGGTGGATTGTACCAAAAGTTTGAAACCAATTGTTTTAAAACCTGACTGCCTTGATGGTTAAAACAAGAAGCAACTGAAGTTACATCGATCAAGTAATCAGGCAATAAAACAACCGCATCTGCTTCCCAAACGGAATCATGCTGTATTAATCCATGAACATATAAATCAATAGGCCCTTGCAGGTAATTAAAAATTTGGGACAGTTGTTTTTGAGTTTTATCTGTAAGTTTTACAGTAGTTAAAAGCTGTATGTCCTCCTGATTTTCAAGAAGATAAAACCTCAGTATTTTCTCTTCCTGGGAATACTCAATAGCATGAATTCTAGTTGATTTTAAAGATTGGGATCTTGTCGGTTCTATTACATTTTTACCTGAGAGGGTAGATTCCAAAGGGTTCATTTTATTTTAAGGATGGTGTTCGTCCAAATGTATGAAAATTTTATTGTACCGTGTAAAATGTTAATTATCAACAATTTAAAAACACGTTGCGTCACGGAATTCATTTTTTGTCGTTAGTATTTATAAAGGCTGAATGATTTCATTAGGCTGGTTCAGGAAACCCTGCATGGCTGACTATAAATTTTTGGTTGGCAAATTATTATTTGTTTTTTTGTGACTTTTATGCTTTAAATTTTAAATAATTGTTAATAGTCCTTAACTGGAGAAACATTATTTTGTTATCTTCGTTTTCCTAATATTGGTTTTTAGCATTAAAATCGTAACTATCAACAAATAAGTCATCAATACAAACCATGAAAATTTCAATTAAGCCAATACTGTTTCAGAACAAGCGACAGGAAATTGTATTTATGATTGCATTTATGCAAATGTTGCTTTTGCTGATGGCTTTTTTATTTATGCAATGTAAAAAAGCTGAAAAGTTGCCTTCTGGCAATTCGCCTTCGGAATCGACGGCGGCTGTAGACACTTCAAAAAAAGCAACTTATTTAGTCGATACAAATTACGTTCCGATTGCATATCATCATCCAGAAACAGTTAAACAAACTTTAAAAAATCTGGAAGCCCTGCATTTTACAGAAGGCGGTATTGCTGCGCAGGTTTTAGATTATCTAAAGCGAGGTGATAATGATTTTGGAGAAGATTTTAAATTTATCTATTTACAATTTAAAGGTCGAACTGCTGAAATCATCGAAAAGTTTAATAAAGAAATTCCTGAGTTGGCCAACATCATGAATAGTTTTCCCAATTTAAAAGTTAGGTTAATGGCCTATACAGATGATATTGGTGATGAAAAGGCAAATGAAATCCTGGCAGAAAAGCGAGCAAAAGCTATTCAAAATCAATTGGTAGCTGCAGGAATTGCAACCGATAGAATTCAAATTAAATCCTTTGGTGAAAAATATCCAGTTGCAAACAATAAGACGTTTGACGGTCAAATGCTTAACAATCGTATTGAGATGTTGATCATTAGTAAATTTTAAATACTTAGAAACACATAAGAATTTTACCTACTACTTAAAAACCGGTGTTTAAATGTAAACACCGGTTTTTTATTTTTTGGAGCCCTGTAACGTGCTTAAAGAGTATATTCTTTGCCAGTTAAAAAAGAATGGTTTTGCTAACAATCTTGATATAAGTTTTTTTTTATAAATTCAGAAAAATTTGAAATTGAGATTTTCTAGCCTAAATCCGATTCAAATAGAATTTATTTATTGTTATTAATTGAGACGACTTTTTCTCATCCCGTAATAAAAATAGATAATCAAGCCAATCAATAACCAACAAACGAACCAAGCCCAGTTATTTGCCGTCATTCCAGTTAGTAAATACGAACAACTGGAAACTCCAAGTAAAGGGATCAGGGATAAATTTTTCACATATGCCAAACCTGAGAGAATTAATAGTAAACACCAAAAAATTATGCTCGAAATTTTTAAGGTTTCTTCGTTGCCATCCAAAACAAAAAGGTTTTTAAAATAATCTGGAAATAGAAAATTAATGATAAAAAATGTGAATAGAACCATCACAGGAAATACAAATTTGCCATTGATGTATTTTAATTGAAATCTACCTGCAATTTTTTCTTTTCTTGGAATGAGTAAAATTCCACCACAAACAAGGGCAAATGCAAATAAAGTTGCAATGCTTGTAAAATCCAATACAAACGTTTTATCAGTAAAAAGTATAGGAATACCTACAACCAAACCAGTAACGACTGTTGAAAACGAAGGGGTAAGATATCGTGGATGAATTTTTTTGAAAGCAGGAGGCAACAATCCATCACGACTCATGCTCATCCAGATCCGTGGTTGACCCATTTGAAAAACCAATAACACACTGGTCATTGCTATTACAGCTATAAATGAGACAATTAATTGCATCCACGCATTGTGCTTCATTTCAAAAATAAATGCCAAAGGATCTCCAACGCCATCAAATTGTCTGTAATCTAAAACACCGGTCAATACAAGTGCAAGTAAGATATAAATGACCGTGCAAATGACCAGCGAATAAATCATTCCTTTTGGTAAGTCCCGTTGAGGATTTTTGCTTTCTTCCGCAAAAACACTGATCGCATCAAATCCAATGTATGCAAAAAATACCCCACTGACCGCACTCATCACCCCACTAAAGCCGTTGGGTAAAAATGAAGGATGGCCTTCTGAATTTAAGGGCATCCAGTTTCCTGCCTGAATGTACAAGGCACCCACAGCAATCACTAAAAAGATCACCAATAATTTTAGAGCGACCATGACGTTGCTAAAATTTCTGGATTCTTTTACACCTATATATACTAGTATTGTAATCAACACATTGATAATAAGGGCAGGCAGGTCTAATATAATTCGAAGTGAACCAAACATGGGTGCATGATTCCAAGCGGCGATCAATTCGGCATTTGTAGATTGGTTGGCAAAAGCTTTTTTAGCTTCAAGGTAACTGCAGGTCAGATATTCAGGAATATGAATGTGCAATCGTTGCAACAAGGAGGTAAAATAATCGCTCCACGAAAAAGCTACATAAATGTTGCCAATTGAATATTCCATTAAAAGTGCCCAACCAATGATCCAGGCGGCTAATTCACCAAAAGAAACATAGGCATAGGTATAAGCAGATCCAGCCACAGGTAATCTGCTGGCAAATTCAGCATAACACAAAGCAGTAAATCCACAGGCAATGCCTGTTATAATAAATAATAAGACAACCCCGGGTCCTCCTTTAAAGCAAGCTTCGCCCAGACTGCTAAAACTTCCGGCCCCTATAATTGCGGCAATTCCTAAAGCTGTTAAATCCTGAACGGTTAACACTTTATGAAGGCTATTGGTATGAGAGGCTTCAAGAAATGAAGCCATTGATTTTTTACGGAATAATTTTTCTAACATATATTAAAATTATTTAATATGATTTTTAGATTGCTCGGTAAACATAGTCAATTTTATGGTGAAATGGCTTGGGATCATGTAGCCTGTTTCCAGATCAAAGGGGGCGAAAGCTTGCTTTTATTCAATAAATGAACCGTTCAGGATCTGATACAGAATCTTTGACAATCGACTTCTGATAATTTTTAGCAAATTCACAGGTCCATTTACTATTTTAAAGCTTCAATCTACCCATTTTCCAATATATTTGTGCCCTTATAGAAAAACGATTATGCCGAAATGGTAAATAAATATTTTGACCTCATTGACCAGTCTTATTACTTTCCACAGGAAAGTTTTGATCTGGAAAAAGACGAACTCATTTTCAACGGAATTCCGGTCATGAATCTGATTGAAAAATATGGCACACCTTTTAAAATGACCTACCTTCCCCGCAT
Source organism: Saprospiraceae bacterium (assembly GCA_016712145.1). Taxonomy (NCBI): domain Bacteria; kingdom Pseudomonadati; phylum Bacteroidota; class Saprospiria; order Saprospirales; family Saprospiraceae; species Saprospiraceae bacterium. The sequence goes on along the minus strand of JADJRO010000001.1, from coordinate 1,538,518 downwards.
TGGAGATCAAATTAAAAAAGCAAAAAACCAATTCAATAAAGCCATGAAGTCATTAGACTATGATGGCAAATACTTTTATTGTTATTGTACAAAATGTTGCCACTTTTCATATGTTCTAAAAGAAGTATTGCAGCACGATGTGCATTTGGAGACATCCTCTGCTTTTGATATCGATTTGATTGAAAATCTTTATAAAAATGAGTTGATTGACAAAGATCAAATCATTGTAAATAATGGATACAAACCCAGACAATATTTGCAGAATATCGCAAATTTGATTAATTCGGGATTTAAAAATGTAATACCGGTTTGTGATAATATTTATGAAGTAGATCGCTTTGATGAATTGATTCATAAAAAATGCAAAATTGGACTTCGTGTCGCAACGGAGGAAGAACCCAGTTTTGAATTTTATACTTCTCGATTGGGTATTCGATCTTCACAAATTGTCCAATTCGCAAAAGAAAAATTTAAAAAGCATAAAAAATTTGAATTGTATATGATTCATTTTTTTGTGGATACAGGTATTAAGGATACTGCATATTATTGGGGTGAATTAAAAAAAGGAATTAGTACATATACCGAATTAAAGAAGCATTTTCCATCTATTAAAGCCATTAATATCGGGGGTGGCTTGCCCATTAGGAATTCACTGGGTTTTGAGTATGACTACAAGTATATGATCAATCAAATAGTAAAAATGATCCGGGACAGCTGTGATGAAGCGGGTGTCGATCATCCGGATATTTTTACAGAATTTGGTAAATATACCGTTGGCGAAAGCGGAGCTACAATTTTCTCTGTACTTGAACAAAAGCAACAAAATGATTCTGAAATCTGGTATATGGTTGACAATTCATTGATGAATACCTTACCGGATAGTTGGGGAATCGCTGAACGATTTATACTTCTTCCAATCAATAAATGGCACAATGATTATTCTAGAATCAATATTGGTGGATTGAGTTGTGATAATTCAGATTATTACAATACGGAGGCATTAAATCAACAATTGTTTTTGCCCAGATACAGCCGAGAAGATAAGGAGCCCTTGTTTCTTGGATTTTTTCATACCGGAGCTTACCAGGATGCTTTGTCAGGGTATGGAGGCATAAAACATTGTTTGTTGCCATCGCCAAAACATCTCATAGTAGATCGGGATGAAAACGGAAATCTTGTAGACTGGATTTATAGCGAAGAACAGACTTCAAAAGATATGTTGAAAATTTTGGGCTATAATTAGTTAAGGAATTTTGATTAATTTTATTCCGAACCCTGAAATCGGTTTTATTTCATTTGAATTAAACACATTATGAAAGAAAAAATTCAAACCTATGCCGGTATTCCTGCAAAATATGCAAGCTATGATTCAGCAGGTGTATTGTTGACATCTATACCTTTTGATGGAACGAGTACCTGGGGTAAGGGTGCTGATGAAGGATTTAAAGCATTTATGGATGCCTCTGCCAATATGGAACTTTATGATATCGAAACGCAGTCAGAGCCCTATAAAAGAGGCGTTTTTCTGGAAAAACCTTTAAAAGTTAAAAAATCTACACCAGAAGAAATGGTTGAGATCGTTTATAAAACAGCCATCCAACAAATCAAATCCGGCAAACTTCCAACCTATTTTGGAGGAGAACACAGTATCAGCATTGGAGTTTTAAGAGCATTTGCACAGAAGCACAAAAACCTAACAGTTGTTCAATTAGATGCACATACCGATCTGCGTCAGGAGTATATGGGCACAAAATTCAATCACGCATGTGCATTGGCAGAAGCTCAGAAATATACCAACTTGATCCAAGTTGGAATCAGGAGTATGGATATCAGTGAAAAAAAATACCTTCAAAAAGAAAAGGTTTATTTTGCTCATCATATCATGGATAATGATTTTTGGATGGAGGAGTCTTTGAAAAAGATGACAGACAAGGTTTACATCACGCTCGATTTGGATGTTTTTGATTCTTCCTTGATGCCAAGTACGGGTACCCCTGAACCTGGAGGCATGCAATGGTATCAAGTGTTGCAATACTTACGCATGATATTTTTAAGAAAAAAAGTTGTAGGATTCGATATTGTTGAATTAGCACCCAATCCACACAATCAGGCGCCAGATTTTTTAGCTGCCAAACTCTATTATAAGATGTTGGCTTACTATTTTGAACGTTCTGCAAAATAACTTTATAAAAGATTATAATAAATTTATGAATAAAGGTCCGGTTTCTCAATTTATAGCACACCATTACAGACACTTTAATGCTGCTGCTCTTGTGGATGCAGCAAAAGGGTATGAATTGCATCTTACAGAAGGCGGGAAAATGATGCTCACGCTGGCAGGTGCAATGAGCACTGCCGAACTGGGTGTATCACTGGCAGAAATGATCAGGCAAAATAAAGTCGATATTATCTCATGTACAGGTGCTAATTTAGAAGAAGACCTGATGAATCTGGTTGCACATTCACATTATAAACGAATACCACATTATCGGGATTTAACGCCACAACAGGAATGGGAGCTTTTAGAGCAAGGGCTCAATCGGGTGACTGATACCTGTATTCCGGAAGAAGAGGCTTTTAGGAGATTGCAAAAACATATTTATGAACTTTGGAAAGATGCTGATACTACCGGGCAACGTTATTTTCCACATGAATATATGTACCAAATGCTATTGAGTGGAGTACTTGAACAATATTATGAAATTGACCCCAAAAATTCCTGGATGCTGGCCGCCGCTCAAAAAAATTTACCAATAGTTTGTCCGGGTTGGGAAGACAGTACCATGGGAAATATTTTTTCATCTTTTATTATTAAGTCAGAATTAAAAGCATCCACGATGAAAAGTGGCATCGAATACATGGTGTTTTTAGCGGATTGGTATCGTAAGAATTCAACCGGGAAAGGAGTAGGATTTTTTCAAATAGGGGTGGCATTGCAGGCGACTTTCCAATTTGCGTGGTTCCCATGATGTATCAGGATTTGGAATGGCACGACGTACCATTTTGGTCTTATTTCTGCCAAATATCAGACTCTACAACCTCCTTTGGATCCTATTCAGGTGCAGTACCCAATGAAAAAATTACCTGGGGTAAACTGGACATCCATACACCAAAGTACATTATTGAAAGTGATGCAACAATTGTTGCTCCTTTGATTTTTGCCTGGATTCTCGGCTGGTAAAATGTGATTTTATTCTAATGGAGGATTGTCTTCCTCTTCTTCTTCTGAATACATGGTTGAATCATTCCGCACTTCTGCAGGTGGAGCAGATGGAAGCTCACTTTCTTTAGCTTTTACACTTTTTGTAGCATGAGGAACTAATAACAAGCGCTGTTTTTCAATTAAATCACCGGTTACAGTACAAATACCGTAGGATTTATTTTTAATTCGAACTAAAGCCATTTCGAGGTTTTGAATAAACTGCTTTTGTCGTTCGGCCATTTTTGTAAGAAACTCTATTTCAGTATGAATAGAACTATCATCAAACCAGTCTCCACCTTGTTCGTCAGCCATATTATCTCGCAACTCCATCATTTGTTGCTCAATATCCTCCAACTCTCTTTTAGTGCTTTCCAGCTTATCATCTATGACTTTTTTAAATTCAATCAATTCCTCATCTGAATACCGAGTCTTCATACGTTTTTAAATTTGGGCAAAATTAGATATATATATTTTCTTGATGTGAAAAATTTATTCTTTTACAAGACAATAATGCAACATGCTGATAAACAACACATTAAAAATTAACAATAATATAATATATAAGAAAATTATAATACATGTTGATTTCGATTGCTGGGATTGCTTCGTTTTGATGAATCGGTAGTTGCTTGGTACCTTACAAAATTTAACGTGTTATATGTTACACTCAATATTATGTAAAAAAAAATTATCTTTTTTTTTGAAAATGAAATAATTTAACACAGGACTATCAAAGCTTTGTTATACCTTTGATCTATCCATGAAGGATGCTGTAAACAGGAGTTTTAAACAACATTTAGGAATTTTGATTATTGCGCCTTCATCTTCAAACAACAAAAATCTTCTTTATTTTTTTATTTAAGGCGCTTAAGCTGATAAGCTTTTGGTGTTTTTGGTAATAACTAACTACAAGCGGTTGTTGACTGGTGATTTGATCCAATTTTTAAAAGTATTCATGTTGCATAAATCGCCAAATAAATTATAAATATTACATATATTATTATTTTATATTTGTACGAATATTAATCCATGAACTATAAATCCAATTATTAATGAAAAACCTGTTCAAAAAGAAAACTTCCAAAACGGAAGCAAAAACAGAAGAACGGAGGTTTTTTGAATTCCAAAAAAGAAAATCCTGACACCGATTTAGTTTTAGAAAGTTTACCTAAAGGTGATTTTCTTGAAACTGATGAAGATTTGGGGTATTGTTAATCAAATCATCTTCTTTCGTTTAAGAAAACCAATCATTGTAAATACGACCACACTGATTCCGATCCACCAGATTAAGTAGCCGTATTTCCATTTTAATTCTGGCATGAACTCAAAATTCATTCCGTAGACACCTGTAAAAAATAAAATGGGAATCGACACGGTCGAAACCATTGCCAGCCATTTCATATCTTTATTCATTTGCAGATTGGTACGGCTCATCACCAATTCTCGAATCCCATTGAGCAATTCTCTTTGATTGTCCAGCGTTTCTATTAAATGTTGAATATTGTCTTGGAGATCTCTTAAAAATAAAAAGGTTGAAGCATCAATTAAATTCGTCTCCAGGTTTTTTAACTGATTGATTTCTTCTCGCAACGGAAAAACCACCCGTTTCATAGCTAAAATGTTATTTCGTAATATGTGTAAATCTTCTAAATGGAGGACAAACTTTTCTTGTAATACCTTCTCTTCCATAACTTCAATCTCATCGTGAAATGCTTCTACCGTAATGTAGTAGCGGTCAACCAAATAATCGATGATGGCATAAAATAAATAGTCCGATCCCCTGGTACGAATTCGGGATAAGGGCATTTGCATACGATTTCGAATGATAGAAAAACTATCATCCGGATCTTCTTGAAAACTGATCAATACACTTTTATTAAGGTATACCGATATCTGTTCTTTTTTTAATGTTTTCGTTGCTTTGTTGTACTCTACATTGTAAATAATTCCAAAAAGGGCTGCATCATAATCTTCAATTTTAATTCGGTGACCGGGATCCAATACATCCTCCAATATGAGGCGGTGAATATTAAATTTTTCCCCAAGTTGACTAATCAGATTTACATCATTTATGCCTTTAAGGTCTAACCAATATTGGAATCCTTGTTTCAAATTAAGGTTTAAGCACTCTTTTTCTGAAAGTTCGGAATAATCGTTTGGGTTGTATTGAATTCCTTTAACAATAGGTTTGACATCCAATTGCTTGCCTGTGTAGACCAAACTACCGGGAGAAAGTCCAATTTTCTTTTTGTTGCTCATGTTGTTTCTGTGCGTTTATTAAAATAGTCAATTATATCATCAAATACGTGATCCCAGCCTGTCCATTCTCCTTTAAAATCAAAACTGCTGTTATGCCATATCAAATGAAATTGCCCTCCATACTTTTTTACCAATTCAAATAACTGAATTATGGATTCTTTAGCTTGTTCCGGACTATATTTTAAATAATCCAGGTAAGTCCGATCCATACAGCTAATCGGTATTAATTTTAAATTGCTTTGCATTTCATTTTTTAAATCATACCAATAAAAGGGCCTACAAGTTCCTGCTCTGAACCCTGTTTGATCTGCAAAACCCAAACTGTAATCTATTAAAATATTATTTTCGATTAATGCCGGATAGGTTTTATCAACTTGTAACCGAAGGAAATGCTGTCGGGAAGATTTGATTGGAATGCCACAAGCGGTTTCTAAGTTTTGTTTTTCAATTTTTATTTTCAAAGATGCATCCATCGTATTATAAGATGGATGCAAACCAATTGTTCCTATAGTTTTTAGAAAATCTAATGTTTGAAGGACTGGTTTCAATTTTAAGGAATGATTTTTATCATAGCTACTGTTTCCTCCACTTAATATAAAGAATGTCAATTGTTCTTTAGCAATTGGAGTATGAAGAAAATGGATCGTACTGTCAAATGGATCCTTTATCAGTCCACAATAAATTTGAATTCGTTCAAGATAGGCATTGTATTTTCCATAAGCAAAATCACGGAGGGTGCCTGCCAATTTTATACCAGTGGATTTATATTTATGCTTATAAAATTGGTCAATGTCAATGCCTATGGACCATTCTGGTTTATATTTTCTAATTGGCAAGCTTATATTAAATGTAATTTCCAAGGCTTTTAGAAAATTAAAAATCCATTCGTCAACAACTGCTTGTTGTAGCACACCCTGTTTTGCCAAAATACTAGATGATGCATTGAATCGGTGGTGTTTATCTATCTCATGCAATTGGTACTCTTCCACACGGGCTAATAAATAAAATACGGCTGCAAATAAATCAAACCGATCACTTTCTAAGTCTGGAAAAATTTGGAAATATTGCTCAGATTTCCTGATTATAGGTTCTGTTAATTGCTCCAGTGGGTGGTATAAATTGCCACTTTCTTTAATAAAATATTCATTGGATTTGATAGAAGTTCTGCTGTAATTGATAGAGGGTCCTGGATATACCGTAAATTCTTCTATTGATGTCGTAATTCTGAAGCTGGTAGCAGTTATATAACTTTGTAAAACAGATACTACATACTGTAAGCGTGGATGGATCGTTTCATTAAATAGAAGAATTTGATTCAAAGGGCTATTTTTGTTGCTCCAATTTAAAAATATTGTACTTTTAGGATGTGAAAATAATACAGTTCATTCTCTGCTTGGGTCTTTGGATTGAATTATCCGCACAATCCAAGTCATTGGTCGATATTCCAGCTTCCGTTAGGAAAGGGATTATTTATAAATCTGAATGGTCTATGGACATTGCTTTGCACACAAATGGCTTTTTTCTGGGCTATAACAAAGCAAAAATTAAAAACTACCACACAAGTACATACCTTCACGGCGATTTGGGTTTTTTGTATCACCCTAAAGAAACCCGCTCAACGAAGCCTAATAATAGTGGATTTAAGAGTTTTAACGCCTATAAATTCGGAAAACAAAACCAGCTGATCAATCTTCGGATTGGGCGTGGCATCATCAAAACTCTCAGTGAAAAAGCTCGAAATAAGGGAATTGCATTGGGTTTAAGACTTGAAGGGGGCGTAACCTTGGGATTATTAAAACCAAATTATTTAAAAATTTCTGACGAACAAGACGGTCATTTTGCAATAAAAGATATCAAATATTCAGACAATCCGGTTGATTTTCTAGATCCAAACCATATTTTAGGCGCTTCTAGTTTTTTTAAAGGAATTGGAGAAATCAGCCTGGTTCCAGGTATGTTTGCCCGAGCTGCAATTCGCTTAGATCCTGGTGCCTTTGAAAAAATGGTTCGCTGTTTAGAAGCTGGAATCCAATTAGACCTTTACACAAAAAGACCTGCAATCCTCGCCAATCATAGCAATCCGCTCAGCTATATAAACCTTTACCTAAATTTGCAGTTAGGTAAAAGAACGAATTAATTTTAAGTAATTTACATATAGTAAAATTATATAATATAAATGATTGAGTTGGATATCGTTCAGGATTCTTCTCCCAGAGCCAGACGTCCTGAATGGCTTCGGGTTAAATTGCCAATTGGAGAGGACTACCGCCGGGTTCGGGAACTAGTCGATCAGTATAAATTGCACACCATTTGCCAAAGTGGTAATTGCCCTAATATGGGCGAATGTTGGGGTGCCGGGACTGCAACTTTTATGATATTGGGCAATGTTTGCACACGTTCTTGTAGTTTTTGTGCAGTTAAAACCGGCCGCCCGCCAGAATATGATGTAGATGAACCTCATCGGGTTTCCGAAGCAATCCAACTCATGAAAGTCAAACATGCAGTTATAACCTCTGTTAATAGAGATGAACTTCCGGATCGAGGGGCTGAAATATGGTACCAGACGATCCATTTGGTAAAACAACGATGTCCTGAAACGACGATAGAAAGTCTCATTCCAGATGTTAAATCCAATTGGGATGCACTGATTCGAATGATCAGTGCAGGGCAAGAGGTCGTATCACACAATATGGAAACAGTGGAGCGACTGTATAGACTGGTTAGACCCCAAGCCAAATACAGCAGGAGCCTGGAGCAAATAAAACGTACAAAGGACTATGGAAAACGGACTAAAACTGGGATCATGCTTGGTTTGGGAGAGCAAAAACCTGAAGTGTTAAAAGCAATGGATGATTTACTGGATAATGGTTGCGATGTATTAACTTTGGGGCAATATCTCCAACCCACTAAAATGCATCTGGAAGTGGACCGTTATGTGCACCCGGATGAATTTGCGGAATATAAGGAGATAGGACTTTTGAAAGGTTTTGCTTTTGTAGAAAGCGGTCCGATGGTTCGAAGCAGTTACCACGCTGAACGCCATCTTGGATAATTTTTAAAAAGCAGACTTTACCATTTTTCAAAGCTTCAAATTTCAATCCCTGGATTATTATTGTACAATACTCATTACTAGATAAACTAGTTACAACATGCACCGTAGATTTATTTTATTGATTTTATTAAGTTCCTGGATATTTGCAAGTCAGGCTCAAAATTATGTAGTCAACTCATCAAATGATGTGGATGATGGTATGTGCGATGGGGTGCATTGCAGTTTGCGTGAGGCTATAAAAGCTGCTGAAGCTGACGGAACGCCTTCCACAATTGCATTCAATATTCCTTTAGCGGGACCTCATCTTATTAATCCGACGGGCCCTTTTCCTAATATTACACAGCCTGATTTAAAGATTGTTGGGGAAACACAACCTGGTGGACCAGGTGCTTTGGTCATAGAATTTAATTACAGACAGTTTTTTGGACTCCCTTTTTGGCAAATCCTCGCTCCCAGATTTTCTATCAGTGGATTTGAAATTCGTAAATTTTTATTTGAAAATCCTGGAGAAACGATCATGCAATTTGGGAACGGAGCGATCCCAGCTGCTAACTGCCAAATTCGTAATTGTGCAATTTATGAAGACAATTCTTTTGTGCCCGGCCTTAGTAAACAACTTATTACTGTTAGCAATGCACCGGATCTAGTTATTTCTAATAATAAATTTGGAATTGACTTTGCAGTTTCAAATATTTTTAAAATGGAAGGCTACCTTGCTATTGAAGCTACTCAAGGTGGTACTTTGGTCACCATTGATTCAAATATTTTTGTCAATAAAGTAAAAATGATTGACGTAAAGGGTGGTGATGTCTTTATTTCAAAAAATATTTTTGGTGCGGTTGATACCAATAAGGCAAATAATTTATTGCTTCCAAGTTTTGCAATCGTTTCTAGTAACAATTCCAAATTAGATGTTATAGATAATTTCTTTTTTGGAATCACAAATGCTGCGATCTCTTTGGCTAATTCCAGTTGGATTCAATTTATTTCTAAAAACAGATTTTATAATAATTCAATCGACTTGATTTCAGCTGGTGGAAACGGACTCCCAGTGCTTGTTTCTGATAATACAGCTCGCGATGGTAAATATTTTGTTTTTTCTCAAGACAATCTAGAATTGTATGTAGAACGAAATAATATTAATAATTACGATACCGTAATTTATAATTTAAACGAGCCCCTTTCTAAAAAAATCCGTTACATTGATAATCGGATGACTTGTATTAATGACAAAGTGATCGTAATGGATCCATCAAAGTTTCCAGCACATCCGGTTCCTATCATCTTGACGGTCAATCGCAATCAGATTACAGGCGCAGGCTTTCCAAATGACAGTGTCATCGTGTATTCCAATAACAGAATTTTATGCCCAAATGCGGTTTGTCAAGGTGGTGTAGAGCTTGGAAGAACGCGTTGTGATGCAACAGGAAATTGGATTTTAAATGCAGCATATCCTAATAGAACCAGTATTTCAGCATATCAATTTGAAAGCAATCCTGCTACACAACCAAGTATCTATTCTGAGTTTTCAAACTGTTACCAGTGTCCGGGTCAAGTTAAAATAAACTTTACACCAAGCTTGTGTTCAGGTCAAACGGTTACTTACAGGGGAAAAGTTTATTCCGAGGCTAACCCAAAGGATTCCACTTTTGTTAGAGGAGATGGAGTGAGCGTTTGTGATTCTGTAGTTTTAGTCAGTGTTAGTTTTACACCCAATTACCGAATCAATTTAAGGCCTAATTTATGCATTGGAGATACCCTTCGCTTTGGACTTGTTGAAATTCATAAATTTCATTTGACAGATTCCATTGTTACCAAAACGGCCTCTGGTTGTGACAGCGTTGTTACAATTGTAGCAACAGAAGTTGGCGCCGGAACTTTTGCACAAACTATTTGCGATAATGCCTCTGTAACAATCGGAGGAACTCGATTTGATAAAAACAACCCTTCAGGTGTTGCTACAATTAGTGGTGCTGCTTTAGGTGGTTGTGATAGCGTCGTGACGGTCAATTTAACCATCAATAATTTTACAGAATCTTTTATAAGATTAAATATGTGCCCGGGCCGGGATACATTGGTTGCAGGAACTTTATTTAATCAGGCAAATCCAATTGGTGATGTAACATTAAAAAACGGTTCCAGCACCGGTTGTGACAGCTTGATTCACGTAAATCTAAATTATCCAGACAACACGGGAAGGTTTACTGCAACCATTTGCAGAGGAGATAGCATATTAATCATTAATGAATATTTTTCTGAAACAAAAACCAATGGTCAAATTATAATTGCTAATGGTTCCAGTTTTGGTTGTGATAGCATTTTAGATGTCAGTATTAATTTAATACCTAATTCTCAAGGAAGCTATACCAATACCATTTGTCGTGGCGACACACTGAATTTACATGGAGAGCAATTTTTTAATGGAAAAACTACAGGAACGATCTTGTTGGCAAATCAGGCAGCAAATGGATGTGATAGCATGATTCAAGTGGCGATATCCATATTGCCTGATGCAATTGGAAGTTTTGATACCACACTTTGTGAAAATCAAACCATAACATTGTATGGCCAGGTATTTTCATTGGCACGCCCCAGAGGCAATTTAAAAATCGATAATGCCTCCTCCAGAATGTGTGACAGCTTTGTTATGGTCAATGTCAATTTTGTAAATGAAGCAATGGGTAGTTTTACACCTTCAATTTGTCGTAAAGGACAAGTTCAGGTGGGCAATCAAGTCTTTACTGCCAGCAACCCTACAGGTCAGGTCCGTTTGCCCGGAGCTTCAGTTGCAGGATGTGACAGTTTGGTGAATGTTGCCGTTACAATAATTCCTTCCATCGGAATCAATTTTACAGAAAATGCTTTAAAATGCAATGTTGCAAACACAGGGTCACTTACCTTAAACAGTATAAATGGTGGAACAGGCAATTACCAAATTTCAATTGACAATGGGGGATTGATCAATTACACTCCGGGTCAAACAATTCCAAATTTAGCTCAAGGAAATCACAGCATTCGAATTGTTGATCAAACGGCTTGCGCTACGATTTATAATTTTAATATAGCTAACTCACAAAATCTATTTTTGCAACTGCCAAACGATACGGTAATTAAATTGGGGAATGTTGTAAATATTACAACACAACTTAATTTTAATCCAACCAGCATTCTTTGGGATCCAGATCTTTATTTAAGTTGTAATAATTGTTTAAATCCGCAATCCATTCCGGATCAAACGATTACTTATATGCTTACCGCACAGGATTCAAACGGATGTGTCATTAAAGATGAAATCACTATTACAGTCTTAATTGACGAAGCAGATATATTTGTTCCTACTGCATTCTCTCCAAATGGAGATAATATCAATGATTTCTTCCATCCAGTATTCAAGTTTCCTGAGAAAACATCCATTCTGATATTTAGAATTTTTGACCGCTGGGGGAATATGGTTTACGAACGCACGAACGGATTACCAGGAGACCCTTTTGGTTGGGATGGCACCTTTAATAAAGACAAAATGAATCCTGGCGTGTATACGTTTGCAATCCAATATGCCGGTGAAGACAAATTGGGTAAATGGAAAACAAGTGATGTAACCCTGATAAGGTAAATCAACAATAAAGTCACGCTATAAGCTCTGAGATAAAGCTTGCATTTTTTTTAATTTGGGTTTTACGTCTGTAAATATGAGGAGTTAAAAAGATGCGTAACGAAGTATAAGGAACTTTTAAAGCTTCCCTATACAATTTACTTTGGTTGATAAGCCTCATTCAATTCATAATCCATTCCACAAGCAGGACAAACTCCGGTTGTATCACTTCCGCTGCCTTTGCAATGCATTGGACAAATGTATTTTGAAGTGAATTCCGGACCGGTGTTGTCAACTTTTTCCATTACAGGCTTTTCTGTTGAATTGGTTTCAGCTGGTTTGTTTTTGCATTGAAAATTAATGCTTAAGCTTAACAATAAAATACTCGAAAGAATTAGATTTTTCATATTATGAATTTATAGATTCTAGAATTTGTTGGTGGTGAATAGCGGAATCAACAGGATATATAATCTTATGAATTTTATGATGTTTGTTTAAAATGTACGTTGTGCGATGAATCCCATCGTAAACAATTCCCATGAATTTTTTAGTACCCCAAACATCATAGGCACTTGCAATCCGATGATCTGTGTCAACAATAAGATCGTAGGGTAAATCAAACTTTGAAATAAATTTTTGATGTTTCGCTTCAGAGTCGGGGCTTATACCAAATAATGCAGCACCTGCTAATTTTATTTCGTCAAAGTTATCCCGTAAGTTACAAGCTTCTTTGGTACAGGTAGGTGTATTGTCCTGCGGGTAGAAAAATAATATGATCCAATCTGCTTTAATATGCTTTAATTGGATGGTACTCCCATTCTGTATTTTGGATTTAAAATCGGGAGCATTATCCCCAATTTGTAATTTAAAATGAGGCTTGTAATCTGATTGATTCATTCAACCAAAGGTATAAATTAACTTCGAACAAAAGTACCCGAGTATGTTTTTGCATTCCCAAGGTAATCACTAACACTGATTTCATAAGCGTGTTTACCTTTTCCTAACCAGTTTTCAAAGTTGTGACGGATGGAATTAGATTTTTTATCATATTCCATCAATACCCATTGACCATCAATTTTTAAATCGTAACGAATTGCTGGGACTTCACGACTGGTTGAAATGTTGTCAAACATTCGAAAAACCAATTGATTTTTTAAAACTCCTTTTCGCTTTTTACTGACCAATAAACTCAATTTGGGGGCGGTGGTATCCACCATGATCGAAAAGGGTCCTAAGGATCTTGCACGACTAACTAATAGATCGCCTTCCCAGCTTCCACCTATTGATTGAACAGATTTACCTTTTTGAATTGCAATGAAACATTTGTTTCGCAGATGCAATGGAATCTCTTTCGTAGCTTTTAAACGAATTTCAGCAGCTAGATGAACTGGAGCATTTGCCGGACGCAATCCTGTCCATTCAGTAAAAGCTAAACGGGACGGATTTGTATTCGTACATAATTTGCAATTTAAATCTTCGTAAACAGAACCTGCAGGGTAAGAAATTCTGGCAAATTCATTTTGAAACAATTTAGATTGATCATGATAAATCCAATCAGCCAGTTCCATTTTTTTTATAGGTGTTTTAAATGGACGTTTCACAATTTTAAATTCAATTTCACTTTCATTTCCCTGTGCATCTCCTGTTACCAGTCTAACCTCATGTTGTAAGCTATCTGCCATGTAAAAGAATCCATCATTTTGAACAGTGAGATAGGTATTCATTTTATTTCCAGACAATAAAAAACAGCGATGAAATTGTCCTCTGGCCTTTGCTTTTGCATTAAAATCTATATGCGCATTGATATATTTGGTATCATCACGCTTCCACTTGTCTGCACTAAAATGATAAAAAAGTCCGCCATCAATATATAACTGAATGGATTTGATTCCCGTGGTATTCCAGGATTTATTAGAACGGTCGAACGCATCCATGCTAACTGAAAACACATCACCTGCAACTTCTATTGCATTCTTCGCATTTGTTAATTGGGTTTTAGTTAAAACTTTTGACGATGTTTCCTGACCAGCATCATCATAACCATAAATTTTTACACGTCGGATTACCGGTGCAATATTGTCTTCAAGAGGTAATCCAAAATGCAAGGGGTCCCAAACCTCATCACCAGTTGCATTTCGTACCTCAAAGTGTAAATGTTTTCCTCGGCTGGCTCCTGTATTTCCCATATAAGCAACCAAATCACCTGCTTTTACAGGAAAATCATCCGGATCAAAATGAAGATCTTGTTGATAGGATTTGAGCTCATATTGTTTTGACTTTATAAAATCACTCAAATCTTTTCTAAAATCATGTAAATGAGCATAAACTGTCATCAATCCATTGGGATGCGAGATGTACAGACTTTTACCAAGGTTGTCGGGTTCAATCATTATTTTGGAAACATACCCATCTGCAGCAGCCAGGATATCATCACCTTGTGGACCATGTGAAGATCTAATATCGATGCCACCATGAAAGTGATTGTTTCGTAGTTCACCAAAACTACCGGTGATTGAAAGTTGATGACGCACCGGAGCGACCAATTTAAATACGGAAGGTATGGTGTTTACATCTGGATAGCTGGCATAATCAATTTTAAAGGAAAAGCAAAGCCAGATGAAAACCCAAATACCTTTTTTCATTTCTACTACTTCTTATTAAAGAGCGCAAAAATAAACGCTAAGCTGATATCTGTTGCCTCTTCTGGACTAATTTCACGATGAAGGATGTTTTTTTTAGTTTGAATTAGAAATGCACTTAGTTCCGGATTTTGTTCCAGGGTTTCCCATAATTTCTCTTTGAGATTTTGATTAAAATAATCAACCATTTGTTGCTGCCTGGAAGCTTTAATAGCTTGATTTTCTTCAATATACAGTTTAAATTTTTCTATTTCCTGTACCAGATTATCTATTCCTTTGTTATGCAGTGCACTGATTTTCAATATTTTTCGATCCCATCCAGGATATCTGCTTTGTGTAAATTGGGATGCCGCTAGCAAATCTTTATAACTGGAAATCAGGCGAATGTCTTTATCATCGTCTGCTTTATTTAATACAATGATATCGGACCATTCTAAAATTCCCTTTTTGATTCCTTGCAAATCATCTCCTGATCCAGGCAGACTAATTAAAAGGGTCAGATCCGTCACGGTGGAAACGAGGTATTCTGATTGACCAATTCCAGCGGTTTCAACCAGGATGTAATCAAATCCGGCAGCTTCACAAAGCCATATACTTTCGCGGGTATGCCGGGCCACACCTCCAAATTGATTTCCTGTCGGACTGGGACGTATAAAGGCATTGGCCTCTATTGCAAGATTTTGCATACGGGTCTTGTCGCCCAGGATACTCCCTTTAGTAAGCGCCGAACTCGGGTCAATGCTCAAAACAGCTACTTTATAATTTTGTCGGATTAAATGCAGTCCGAGCGTTTCAATCAAGGTTGATTTCCCGGCACCTGGAGGTCCTGTAATCCCAATTCGAAACGAATTTGAATTCAATGAACCCATTTGATGGATCAATTGAGTGGCAATGATTCGATCTTCCGGAAGCTGACTTTCAATAAGGGTTATTGCTCTTGATAAGGCATTTCGGTCTCCACTGCGAATCGAAGCCATCCAGGATGTAATAGTTTCCGGAGTATACAATATAATTAAATTTAATGTATAAAATACTATAATTCAGCAACAAAATTAAATATTTTGCCTGATTAATCCAAAGCTATTTATTGAATTGGGGTCTCGATTTTTAATTTAAATGGGATATGTTTAGGATTATGAAAATTAAATTTTTGCAAGCAAGGACATTTCGCACGGTCCAAACTTTTTCAAGATTGGATTTTTAAATATTATGACAGAAAAATTAAGGATTGGAATTTTATTCTGCTGGGCCCATTGGATGAAAGGAACATTAAACCAATCCGCATTCACTGTGTTATCTTTGTATCTCAATAAAATGCTATAAATCAAAAGCTTAATGTCTTTACACAAAGTTTATCTGGACAATAATGCAACCACTCCTTGTGACCCAAGGGTTGTGGATGCGATGTTGCCTTATTTCTATGAACATCCTGGAAATGCAGCCAGTAGGAGTCATCCCTTTGGATGGGAGGCTGAGGCAGCTGTTGACATCGCCCGTCAACAAATTGCTGATTTAATTGGTGCAGATGAGAAAGAAATCATATTCACTTCTGGAGCAACTGAGGCTGATAATCTGGCAATCAAAGGTGTTTTTGAAATGTATGCCCGTAAAGGCAAACATATTATAACTTGTAAAACAGAACATAAAGCGGTTTTAGATACCTGCAAAGCCCTTGAAAAAAGAGGTGCTGAAATCAGTTATTTAGAGGTAGCCTCTGACGGTTTAATTAATTTACAGGAACTGGAATCATTGATTCGTCCAGACACAATTTTGGTTTCAATTATGTGGGCTAACAATGAAACAGGAGTGATACAACCTATGCGCGAAATAGGTGAAATCTGTGCCCGCAAAGGGGTGTTATTTATGTCAGATGCAACCCAAGCCGTTGGTAAAATCCCCGTAAATCCACGGGAAAATGGAGTTCATCTGATGGCGTTCACAGCTCATAAAATGTATGGTCCAAAAGGAGTTGGTGCTTTGTATGTGAGTCGAAAAGATCCTCGTGTAAAAGTTACCGCACAAATGGATGGTGGAGGTCATGAAAGAGGGATGAGAAGCGGAACTTTAAATGTACCTGGCATTGTTGGATTTGGTAAAGCAGCAGCTATTGCTAAACTAGAAATGCAACAAGATGCCGAGCGTCTGTCTAAATTACGGGACAAATTGGAAAGTCGATTAAAATCTGAAATGGAGGAAGTCTATATTAATGGAAATGTACTTCACCGCATGCCGCATGTTACCAATATGTCTTTTAAACACGTTGAAGGAGAAGGATTAATGATGACCTTTAATCAGGATATTGCTTTGTCTTCAGGATCAGCATGTACTTCTGCTTCTTTAGAGCCAAGTTATGTTTTGGTTGCTTTAGGATTAGGAGATGATTTAGCACATTCTTCGCTTCGGTTTTCCTTAGGTCGTTTTACCTCCGAAGCAGATATTGACTTTGCCATTGAGGCAATTAAAAAGGGAGTAAATCATATGCGCGATCTTTCTCCCATATGGGAAATGTATAAAGAAGGAATCGATTTAACAAAAATTGAATGGAGCGCGCATTGATTAATTACGAATTAGGAATTACGAATTACGAATGTTTACACCTAACAACTATCACCTAACAACTATCAACTAATATTATGGCTTACTCAGAAAAAGTGCTTGATCATTTTAAAAATCCAAAAAATGTTGGAACATTAGATAAAGCAGATCTAAATGTTGGAACAGGATTGGTTGGCGCGCCAGAATGTGGTGATGTCATGCGTTTGCAAATTAAAGTAAATCCTGAATCAGGACTTATTGAAGATGCAAAATTTAAAACCTTTGGTTGCGGTTCTGCAATTGCTTCTTCTTCATTGGCAACTGAATGGCTTAAAGGAAAATCCTTAAATGAAGCTATGGAAATAGACAATATGGCCATCGTAGAAGAACTTGCCTTGCCTCCGGTTAAAATCCATTGTTCGGTATTGGCTGAGGATGCAATCAAAAGTGCTATTAAAGATTATAAAGAAAAGAATACCGTGCCTGTTGTATGATTTATCTTGGAGCATCTGCTAAAGAAAAAATTGAACAATTACGCAAAGAAGCGGGAATTGGATTGGATCATTTCATACGTGTTTCGGTTACAAGTGGGGGTTGTAGCGGATTAAGCTATAATATGGATTTTGATAATGCCCCCCAACCAAATGACCAGGTTTTTGAAGACAATGGTGAAAAAATTGTGACCGACCTAAAATCATTCTTGTATTTATTTAATTCTACTTTGGAATTTTCAGGAGGGCTTCAAGGTAAAGGCTTTTATTTCGAAAATCCAAATGCATCACGTACTTGTGGATGTGGCGAAAGTTTCGCTGTCTAAGTTAGTATTACAATTTAATACTTTTTCTATTGCAATAGTTAGAAGTTAAACTATGCAACCAACTGAATATCGAATTTCTTTTCTTGAATTCAGTTTATACATTTATATTTTACTTTGTGGATTTCAAAATATCTTGCATCTTCCATTATTGGAAGAAAAATTGCAAGTTTCTGATTTGTGGTTTTTAGTCATTTTGTTCCAACTTGAATATTCCTGGAAAACATTTCATCTCGTTTTTACTAAATTAAGTTCATTTAAATTTATAAGGATTTATGGCGTTCTGTTAATAGCTTTTCTCAGTATTAACTTCATTTCTTGTTTGATAAATTTTTCTACAGGAGGCTTGTTGGACTGTATTGGTAAACTGTATTTGGTATCAATGCATATTGTATTCATCGCTTGCTGTGTGGTTCTCAATTCGTCAAATCCACAAGTAAGAATCTTCCGGGCTTTTATTCATTTAGCTGTGATTATTTCTGTCATTGGACTTATAGGTTGGATTCTAAGTATTTGCGGAATCGAAAATCTGACCACAGAAATCTACAAGGGATATCCATATTTTGGAGATGCCCATCGAATAAGAGCATTCAGCCCGACAGCTTCATTTTACATCTCAATTGTAAGCATTGGCATTGCATCAGCGCTTTATGAATTTATATTTCTGTCAAAAAGAAACGTATATGGATTCCTGGCATTGTTGATGAGCTTAGTAGCCGTATTATGCTTTACAAAATCCTTTTTGTTTATTCTTTTGATTTGGATACTTTTCTTTCTGTTTAAAATACAGGCCACTTTTAAATACATGCTCTTCATTACAGTTGTGTTTTTAGCTGCGCACTTAGCAGCTACTCATTTTTTATTTATATCAAAAAATCAATTTAATAATTCAAGCCTCCTCAATGGGCCCTTTGCTTCTGGAGAAATACTGTATAAATCCAATGAATTTGCAATTGCGGCAAGTTCCTATTATCAATTAAAAAAGACAAGCTGGAAAATTTTTGCAACAAATCCATGGTGGGGGATTGGACCTGGTAATTTCAATCATGAAATTGCCAATTTAAAAATGCAAGGAAATTACCCGGTGCAACTATCAAATTATGATCCGCATTCTACGATATTGGGTGCTTTGGCAGAGACAGGTTTGTTTGGTTTCTTGATTCTGATAGTAATGGTTATTTTTTATTTAAACTGTTTGAGTTGGTATCAAATAAAGAAAGATCCGATTACTTTTTTATTACTCGTGTTGGTATTGATAATTGGTGCAGAGGGACTCTCTATGGATGTTTTGAACTTCCGGCACTATTGGATTGTATTATCTCTGGTAATTTGGAATCGTATAAAATGAAATAAATTGACTGATTAGATTTCGCTTTCTGAATTTGACAAATTTTCACGTAAACGAATAAAGTACTTTAATTTAAAATAATAAAATTTCATGTGATTTAGTATTTCTGGATCGCGATTACCCTGGTCGAAGTCTCTAAATATTGGATGAATCTTATTTTGAGCATTGGTTTCAGCTAAACTAAGTTCTTCCATTAAGCGATTTAGTTGTTTGGTATCCTGTAATTCTTTTGCTTCAAAGATAGCTTCGTGTAATTCCATCATTTGAATGAGAAATTCTTGTGGCAATGTCTGTGTATTTTCCTGAATCGGACCCTCAGTCAATTCAATGATATATTTTAATCTGCTGAGTGGATTTAAGAGGATTTTGTATGCTTGGTTATTATAAGCTGTGTGAAAATCAAGATCGGGTTTATTTTGATTTATATCTGGATGAAACTCGCGACTTTTTTCATAATACTTTTTGCGCAATAGACTGAGATCAATTTCATGAGCTATTGGTATGCCAAAGTGTTCAAAGTAATTTTGCATATAGGTAAACAATTAAAACCACAGATTCGAGATTCAGTGGATTGCCAAAACGGATAGCGGATCAATTTATTTACTAAATCCTCTGACTACATCCAATCCGTTGGCATACAACATTAAAGCCATTAGTAGGAAGAAGCCAATCATCGTTGCTTTTTCCACAATTTTATCTGGTACTTTTTTGCCAGTAACCACTTCGATTAATAAGAATACAACATAGCCGCCATCTAATGCCGGAATTGGCAACAAATTCATAAATGCTAAAATAATAGATAAGACAGCTGTCATTGCCCAAAATGCATTCCAATCCCAAGTTGCCGGAAACATTTTTGTAATGGATGCAAATCCTCCTAAAGAGTCTTTTGCTTTTATAGTTCCTGCAAACATTTGTTTGAATGCTTTCAACTGGGTAGTTAATATATCAACCCCTCTGGTCACTCCTGCAGGAAGTGCAGCTAGAAAACTATAATTTTCAGTTTCTACTTTAATAAATTTATCGATGGACTCCCATTGTACACCTAACATTCCTTTATCATTGGTAGTAATGTTAATAGCCAGTGTATCCATGCCACGTTTTAATTGAATTTCAAATGGCGTGTTGATTTTTCCTTTTATCCGTTTTGTAACATCCTGAATGTACAGGGTGGATTCATTATTTACTGAAATAATTTCATCACCCGCTAAAATTCCTTGTTGTTTAGCAGGGCTGCCGTCAGCGACGATTGCAACCTGGGCTGGTAAACGAATTGTCCATAAATCCAGACTTTTAAAATCAGGTTTAGTCAACAAGCTGATGTATTTTGGATCAACTGAAATATGTTGAGATTGTCCATCTCGAATGATTTCAACTTGATGGGATTCTTCAAAAATAAGTGTTTTTAGAAGCGTTCCTCGATCAAATCGATCGATAGCAACCGATCCAATTTTAGTTATTTGATCACCATCCCTGAATCCCATGGTATATGCCAAACTATCAACGGCAATGCCGTATTTCATTTCTTTAGTTGGCACGTATTGAATGCCATCTTTCCAAATTAAAATTGCAAATACTAAAAACCCAAATATAAAATTAACCGTAACGCCACCAACCATTATGATCAGTCGTTGCCAGGCTGGTTTTGAACGAAACTCCCATGCTTTAGGTTCCGATTGTAATTGTTCGAGGTCAAAACTTTCATCGACCATTCCTGCAATTTTAACATAACCACCTAAAGGGAGCCAACCGATTCCGTATTCTGTTTCGCCAATTTTTTTCTTAAAAAGAGAAAACCAGGGGTTAAAGAAAAGGTAAAATTTCTCCACCCGTGTTTTAAACCATCTGGCTGGAAAGAAGTGACCGCATTCATGGATAACTACCAGAATGGTTAAGCTAAGTAAAAGCTGACTAATTTTAATTAAGATGTCCATTGCTATTCAATACTACGTTTAACAGCGTTAAATTAAAATTGTTTTTTGAAATTTAGCTTGATTAACAGGTTTTAAACGTTAATCGGGTTTTTTAATTTGAATTTCCCGGCCTTTGTATTTTAAATTTTTACAATGCAACAACTTGGTAGAGGATTCAGGATCGGTCATAAAATAGGAATAGGTATTTTTCATATCAATATCCCTGATTACGCGTCCACTGATTTTAGTCAATTTAAATATTTCCTCACGTATTTCATCATATTTTAAATTGTCTTTGCGACCGAGATTAATATGCAATCGCACATTATTTGATTTTTTAGATGGAGCTGAAGATTCAGTACGTCTTCTGGATCCACCTCGACCGCGACTGTCTCCGGATCTGTCATGATGGCTGCTACCGGAACTCAATTTTTCTTCTACATTAATATCCGGCATGGAAAGATAATTGGAATTAAATTTTTTCATTTCAGAATGTAAAATAATTTCAACCAATTTTTCTTTATCCATTTGCATTAAAGGCCAAACCCATTCATTCTTAAAAGGTATTAATTTAGTTTCATCGACATCGTTTGTGATTTGTTCGATAAAATTCACAATCCTTGCCTGATAAACTTCTTCTGCACGTGGAATGGTATAGCGCTCAAATTTTAAATTGGCCATCCGTTCAATCCGGTGTAATTTATAGGCTTCTTTAATGTGCAACAGTACAATTGAAAAACCTTTCTGGCCAGCACGTGCCGTACGACCACTTCGATGTGTATAGTTTTCAATATCATCCGGAAGATGAAAGTGAATGATGTGAGTTAAATTTTTAACATCGATACCTCGGGCAGCTACATCAGTTGCAAATAAAACTTTTACTGATTTATGTCTGAATTTACTCATGACTTTATCCCGTTGGCGCTGTTCAAGATCGCCATGAAGGCAATCTGCGGCATAGCCATCTTTCAACAGGATGTCACTTATCTGTTGTGTTTCAATTTTTGTATTACAAAATACAATGCCATAAAAGTCAGAATGAAAATCTACAATTCGTTTGAGTGCAACGACTTTATCTTTTGCTTGTACGACTGCATATTGATGGGTAATATTTGGCTGCATCAGGTTTTTCTTCCCAGCAACCAATTCTTTTGGGTGATGTAAAAACCGACCCGCTATTTCTCGAATTTCTGGCGACATGGTTGCAGAAAACAAAGCTGTTTTCTTTTCAGCCGGAGTGTGTGCTAAAATGGATTCCATGTCTTCCCGGAAACCCATATTAAGCATTTCATCGGCTTCATCAAGAATTACAATTTTTACCTGGTTAATCTTGACGCTTTGACGTTCCATTAAGTCCATGAGTCGACCCGGTGTAGCCACAACGATATGAACCGTTTGACGTAATTCTTTAATTTGAGCAGAAATACTGCTCCCACCATAAACAGCCAGGATGCGTACACCTCTTAAATGGCGTGCAAACTTGTTAAGGTCTGATGTGATTTGGAGACACAACTCTCTGGTAGGTGCGATGACCAATGCCTGGGTAAATGGTTTATCCAGTTGAATATTTTGTAAAATTGGGAGTCCAAAAGCGGCAGTTTTGCCGGTACCGGTTTGAGCTAATGCTATTAAATCATGTTCCTGATCTAATAAAACCGGAATTGCTTTTTCCTGGATTTCGGTTGGAGTTGTATACTCTAAATCTGTAATGGCTTGAAGCAACTGCGCCTCAATACCTAATTGCTGAAATGCTGACATTGAAATGTGAAATGGAGAATGGAAAATACGGTTAAAAAAATACCTGCCACGGTTGGGCAGGTATTTTTTTTTGTTCTGTTTATATCATTTAATTTCAACAACAAACTTGTTGAAGAAACGACATATTCTGCGTTAAAGACCAGAATTAAAATCTTCTGCGAAAATCACGGTTGTTTCCACCACCGTTGCCGCCGCTACCACCACCACCTGGGCGGAATGGACGTCTTTCTTTTTCTTGTGGTGGTCTAGCTTCAGATACGGAGATCTGACGCTCTTTAATGGTTTTTTGATCGAGATTTGTAATCGCTTCTCGACCTTCATCATCGTTAGGCATCTCAACAAAAGCAAATCCTTTGCTTTTGCCAGACATCTTGTCGGTAATGATTTTAACTGAAGTAACTTCACCAAATTCTGAAAACATGGCTTGAAGTTGGGCTTCCTTGACGCCATAGTCAAGGTTTCCTACATAAAGATTCATTGAAAAAAATATTTAAAAATTAAGAAAAATTTAGACGGGTAAGATAAAATTGATTGATAGGCAATAATATATATAAGGCAAAGGTATTACAAATAAATTGAAATAAATTATAATTTTTTTGAAAAAAAAAGATTTTAATCCCTCTGAGGTCCATTTAATAAGAGCAAACGGATCCCAAAATGCTTAAAATTACCGGATTGAATGCCTGTAGATCCATTAAGTGTCTGTTCTAATGGGGACAGATCAAATTGCTCCCAGGGCAAAAAATAGTAGGGTTGCAATGCGATTCTGCATACAGAACCATTTGATAATCCGACATTTATATAAAATTGGGAACCCCAGGCAGTTTGTCGGGTAATTTGAGTTTTGTTAGTATTTGGGGTAAACTTATCCTTAATGCTCAAATAATTGAGATTAATTGAAGTGCCGAATTGGATCCACTGGCTCCCTGTTTCCAATAAAAAATTATAGGATTCTAATTTATAATATATCGTTCGATTGTATTCCAGATTGTCTGAAGGATTGAGGCCTTCAGCCTTGGTATTGGCTTGACCATAGGTCCAATTAAATCCACAGGACCCAATCCTTCCTGTGTATCGAAGTCCAATTTGCAGGCCATTTAATACTTTAATAGCCCCAAAACCAGAGCTTAACCAAGCATTTGAAGCGTTGTATTTTTGTAAAATCTGGGTGTTTTCAGCTAAATCCATAAAAGACAAACCGTAACCAACCTGAATATTAATCTGGGCAATTAAGCTAGCTGAAAATAGAAAGCTGCATAGGAGGCTTAAAAAACGGGGGGTATAAGCTTTCAATATTTGAGAAAAACCTTTGAACCACAAACATATTAATTATTTATTTAATATTAAAATTTTTTTTGCTTTTCAATATCTTGCAGCACGGATTAAAAAAATAATATGTCAAAATCATTAACATTCAACAGGTTATCCTCT
This sequence comes from Saprospiraceae bacterium, assembly GCA_016712145.1. Lineage (NCBI taxonomy): Bacteria > Pseudomonadati > Bacteroidota > Saprospiria > Saprospirales > Saprospiraceae > Saprospiraceae bacterium. Next base: position 1,513,975 of record JADJRO010000001.1, on the reverse strand, counting down.
ACAAGCTTGCGTAATTATTTTGTCTACCTGATCTTATTCGGATTATCATTTGCATTATACAGAGAAGCTATCGGGTTTGGATATGTATTGGATGATGTGATTGTTTTGTCTGAAAATAGTTTTGTCCAAAAGGGTTTTAAAGGAATTAAAGACATCCTGAGCAAAGAGAGCTTTACGGGATATTTTGGTACACAAAAGGATCTGGTAGCCGGATCGAGATATCGTCCATTATCTATTGTGAGTTTTGCAATCGAACACGAATTTTTAGGGAATTATCCGGCTGCAAGCCATCTGATTAATATCCTCTTGTATGCATTCACTGCATGTCTGATTTTTCGTTTGTTTCAATTGTTCAACATTTCAAAACCGGATTCGCCCTGGTATCTTGCTTTGCCCTTTATAGGAGCTTTGCTGTTTGTTGCACATCCCATTCATTCTGAAGCAATCGCCAATATCAAAGGCAGAGATGAAATCCTTTGTTTGTTATTTGCAATTGCAGCATTGATTTCCTGGATTCGCTTTTATGATACAAAATCCAAAGTACATGCTGGTGCATCGATGTTGTGGTTTTGTTTGGCTTTGTTTTCAAAAGAAAATGCAGTCACCTTTGTATTAATTATTCCACTGACAATTTATTTTTTTAGATCCTCACCTTTAAAGTCGAGTTTATTGAATGCTTGGCCTTTATATCTATGCTTTGTTTTTTTTATTCTCGTTCGTTGGAAAGTAATTGGTTATTTTTTAAGTAATGGAGTTGTAATAACCGATTTAATGAATAACCCTTTTGTAGGCATGAGTTTGGATGAAAAGGTAGCAAGTATTTTTTATACGATTTTGTGGTACTTTAAATTACTGATTTTTCCACATCCCTTAACACACGATTATTATCCTTACCATGTGCCTAAAGTAGGATTTACAAATATCATTCCGATCGTATCAGTTTTAGTTTGTGCCATCTTGTGTTGGTTGGCCTATCATTTTCGTTCAAAAAATAAAACCATCAGTTATTCCATTTGCTATTATTTTATCACGTTTTCGATTGTATCCAATTTTGTGTTTCCTGTAGGAACATTTATGAATGAACGATTTTTATATATGCCGTCGCTTGCATTTAGTTTGGTTTCTGCATTCGCAATAAGTAAATTGATAGAATTTCAAAAATACAAAATACCGGCAATGCTGTTTACCCTGTTGGTACTTATTGCCTATAGCTACAGAACCCTAACGCGTGTACCAGATTGGAAAGATGGATTTACTTTAAATTTATCTGCAGTAAATGTTTCAAAGAACAGTGCCCGGATCAATTTATTTACAGGGGTATCTTATTATCAAAAATCACAGCCGGAAGATAATGAGGCAAAGAAAATGGAGTATTTAAAAACTGCTGAAATGTATATTGACCGTTCCTTGGCAATTTTTCCTGAATACGGCCAAGGCTTAAATATGAAAGCAGGAATTTTGGCAGAATATCTTAAAAAAGATAATGATATTCATAGTTTTCTTAAAAAACTGGAACCGGTCATTAAAGCAAAACCTGATTTGGATTTTGTGACAAAGTATATGGAGTTTTTGACCAAAGACCCTGAGAATAATGGAATTATGTTGCCTTATTTAAAACATGTAGGATACGACTTGTTGTATAAAGAAAAACGCAATTACCAATTCGCATTACACTTTTTAGGTATGGCATATAAAATCAATGATCACGATCCGGAAATCTGTTATTATATTGGGCTTTGTTATCAGGAGATGGCACGATTTGGGAAAGTAAGCAGTGCCAAAATCCAGGAATTTGAGAACAATGCTAAAGCCTTTTTTAACCAGGCCGCATCACTAGACCCTAAATATGCACAATGACGAATTGCTCTATGCAGTAGCACTGACAAAAATTGAAAAAGTTGGAGCGGTAACCGCAAAAAATCTGATCAGTTATTGCGGCAGTCCGCAAGCTGTTTTAAAAGAAAAGAAACAACATCTATTGCGGATCCCGCAAATAGGGGAGGGTATTGCGCAGGCGATTCAGGATCCTACAATTTTTTCTAAGGCTGAGGAGGAATTGCGTTTTACTGAGCAAGAACAGATTCAAGTAATTTATTATCAGGATACGCTGTATCCAACCCGCCTAAAAAATTATCAGGACAGTCCCTTGATCCTTTATTATAAGGGAACTTCGGATTTAAATCAGGAAAAAATAATAGCGGTCGTAGGTACCCGAAAAGTTACAGAATATGGAAGAAGGTTGATCCAACAATTGATTGAAGGCATCCGCGATTTAAACATCTTGGTGGTAAGTGGTCTGGCTTATGGGGTCGATAGCCTGGCACATAAAAAATGTGTTGAAGAACATATAGAAACAGTTGGCATCCTTGGTCATGGTTTGGATCGTATGTATCCAGAAGTGAATACCCATTTGGCCAAACAGATGCAAATGCATGGCGGTGTTTTAACAGAGTTTGGAATGAATACCAAACCGGATCGGGAAAATTTTCCAAAAAGAAACCGAATCGTTGCCGGAATGAGTGATGCTGTTTTGGTAATTGAAACCTTGCGGGAAGGCGGAAGCATGATTACTGCATCTTATGCAAATCAATACAATAAAGATGTATTTGCATTTCCGGGTAAAACTTCAGATGCCTACAGCAGTGGATGTAATTTTTTAATTAAAAATCATCAGGCACAGCTCATTGAGTCTGCTGAAGATTTGATCCTTAACATGCGTTGGGATGTGGCCGCTAAATCACCAAAAGGCATTCAGCAATCCTTGTTTGTTGAATTAGATGCATCCGAAAAACAAATTATAGAAATTTTACAAAATAATAATACAGTTCCTATCGATTATTTTTATCAAAATACGGAATTTAGCCCCAGCCAATTGGCAAGTGTGTTACTGAACCTGGAGTTTAAAGGATTAATACAACTTGAACCTGGAAAAAAATATTCACTCGTTAATTAATTAAAATGAAACTCACACAAATCTTGTTGTTGCTTGTTATTTTAACATGTTTTAATTCCTGCGGAATTCATGATTCACAGCAAAGCTTGGTTGCAGTGAATTCGGATTTAAAAATTCAAAGTAAAAAAACAGTTCCTAGAAATATAATATTGATGATAGGAGATGGCATGGGAGTGAGTCAGATTACGGCTGGTTTGTATTCAAATAACAATTCCCTCGAGCTCGAACGCTGCACCCATATCGGATTGCATAAATGTCATTCTGCGGATGATTTGATTACAGATTCTGCAGCGGGAGCGACTGCGTTTTCAATAGGAATGAAATCAAATAATAAGTATTTGGGATTGGACTCCTTGGGATTTCCACACCAAACCATTTTAGAATATTTATCCAGCAAGAAATATAAAACCGGATTGTTGGTAACTTCAACCATTGTACATGCAACCCCTGCTGCATTTTATGCCCACCAAAAATCAAGAAACGACTACGAAAAAATTGCAGTTGATTTAATGGCAACGGATGTTGATTTATTCATTGGCGGTGGTAAGAAGTATTTTAACCGTCGTACTACGGATAGTATAAATTTAATTGAAGCATTAAAAAACCGGGACTATCTGGTTCAGGATTATTTTGATCAGGATTTGAATGCCTGGCAATTTCCATTAGGACAAAAATTGGCATTTTTTACAGCGGATGGCGATCCGGAAAAACAATCTAAAGGTCGAACCTATTTACCTCAGGCAACTGCAAAGTCAATTGCATTTTTAAATCAACCATCCAGTAAAGGATTTTTTCTGATGGTAGAAGGTTCGCAAATTGATTGGGGAGGACATGATAACGATGCAAATTATATCATATCAGAAATGCTGGACTTTGATAAAGCCATAAAGGAAGCTTTGGATTTTGCAGCAGCAGATCAAAATACCCTGGTTGTTATAACAGCTGATCATGAGACAGGTGGATTGGCAATTATTGGCGGTGAAAAATATGGAGCCCTTAAAACGGCATTTACCACAGAACATCATACGGCAGATTTGATTCCGGTTTTTGCCTATGGACCCGGAGCAGAATTGTTTTCTGGGATCTATGAGAATACAGAGATTTATAAAAAAATGATGCAATTGATGGGGAAGGAATAGCTTGAAGTCTTAAGCTGTAAAGCTAATAAGCTGGCAAGCTATATGCATTGGATTCCGACATAATTTTTAAATTGCCTAAAGTCATTCCACATCCTTCATAAAGAGTATAAAGGCTTCACAACATATCAGCTTATCTACTTATCAGCTTATTAGCTTTTCAGCTTGATATCTTAACAGCTTTATTCACCAATCCAATTTCTACTCATATCTTAAATATCAACACTTTATAAATATTATAAAAAAATATATAAAAATAATTCATATATAATTTGCTTTATAATCTAACTACTATATATATTTGTCCCATATATAAATAATATTTATATATATACCTACCTAACCTGAGCAATCCACCATTGGTGGATGATGTTTTCATCTGATAATAAGCCTTCAAAAGAAATACCTTCTATTTCAGGAAACTGAAGCTCTTGAAATCGTCGGTTACACTGTAAAATGATTTTGTTGCGCCCGGTATTCTTCGATCAAAGAAACCGGTATGCAGATTACTTAAACCTTGAAGCTTATGCAACCGATAACTACATTTGGTTTCGGATTAAGAAAACTACGCCCTTCGGGGTACCTCCTTCCTTTTAATTGGATGTTACTCTGTTTCATCTTGTTAATTGCGAATTCTACGAACTACCTTTCTGCACAATGTCAATTGGCTTGTAAGGGAAAAGTCAATGTTTCAATTGGCTTTGGTTGCGAGGCTGAAATCACTCCCCAAATGTTATTGACAGGTGGAGTCGATGGCTGCCCTAATGCCCGTTTTCGGGTGGATGTATTGGGCTATGACCGCAAACCCATCCCTTCTAGTCCATTTGTTACGGGAGCTTATCTGAAACAAGAACTCATTGCAATGGTGTATGATTCCAACAGTAAAAATTCGTGTTGGAGTAAAATTTATGTTGAAGATAAATTCGGTCCTTACATCGAATGCAGAATGGACACCGTTTATTGCAACGATACCCTTGCATTTTCAACACCGGTATATTATGATAATTGCGATCCCTATCCAACGATTAGTTTATTAAGCGAAGAAGTTGAAAATATTGATTGTGATCCATACCTGCTAAAAAAATTAACCCGCTATTGGCAAGGTGTAGACAATCTTGGTAATAAGGGAAAAATTTGTACTTCCATGTTTTGGTTGAAACGAATTCCAATTGATTCTGTTTCCTATCCAAAAAATTTTAACAAAGCAACGGATTGCATTTTAGAATGCAATGGTGTTTATGAAAAAGATGCCAATGGCCATCCGCATCCAAATGTAACCGGTGTACCCAATGTACACGGACTTTCCTTGTGGCCTTCTTATTTGTTTTTTTGTAACCTCTCTACGAATTATGAGGATCAAGTTATAGTGGATCTTCCTTGTAAAAGGAAAATACTGAGATTGTGGAAAGTTGTGGAATGGTGGTGTGGCACGGCTGTCGTACACACCCATCCACAAACCATTGAAATTTTAGATACCAAACCTCCGGTATTGCATTGTCCTTATGATTTTACAGTAACCACCGCTGGTGGATATATCTGTGAAGCCAATGTGTGGATGCCTGAAATTGCTGTACATGATAGTTGTCAAAATCATGTCACGGTAGATATCTATTATCCTGGTGGAATTTTACATAATTCCAATGGAGGCTATATTAAATTATTACCGGGAATCAACAAAGTGGTCTATGTTGCCAGCGACAGTTGTTATAATTCGGATAGCTGTGAAGTCTACGTAACTGTTTATGATAAAACACCACCTGTAGCTGTATGTCAACAAAACACCGTAGTCACGTTGACTCGGGATGATATTGTTGCAGTTCCAGCAAGCGTTTTTGATGATGGTTCGTATGATGATTGTCATATCGACAGTTTATTGGCCAGAAGAATGGATAATGGAGATGCCTGTAATTTTCGGGATACTTTTTTTAGACCTTTTGTAGAGTTTTGTTGTGAAGATGCGGGCAAAGAAGTAATGGTCATCTTCAGAGTTGTTGATAAATCTGGTAATCACAATGATTGTATGGTACGCGTTGAAATACAAGATAAAACGCCACCCGTCATTAAATGTCCACATGATTACAGCGTGACGTGTTCAAAACACAATGATACCATAAATTTAAAACGATTTGGTGAAGCAACTTACTATGATAATTGTGTAGTCCACATGCATGAATACGTTGATTCATTTTTAAATCAGTGCGGTTTAGGCTATATCGAACGGGTATTCGTGGTTCGCGATAATATGAATCGCTATGATAGTTGCCGTCAGCGGATCACTGTCTATGATGATGATCCTTTCGATGGAGGCGATATTATCTGGCCTTATGATTACCATGTAAATTCATGTGGTGGTGATTTAGATCCAAAAAATTTACCGGATACGTTTGGTTATCCTATTTTCATCGACAATGATTGTTCTTTAATTGGAACCAGTTATGAAGATCATCAATTTAATTATGTACAGGATACCGCGGTTTGTTTTAAAATTTTAAGAAAATGGAAAGTTATTGACTGGTGTCAATGCTATTATGATACCCAATTAGGTCAAACGGTTTGTCCGAGTTGGCATCACGAACAAATTATCAAAGTAAGTAACAAGAATCCACCAAAAATATTGGATGACTGTGATACCGTGCGGGTGTGTATAACAAATCAAAATTGTTTAAAAGAGCGCGTTACCTTGAGTCATGAAGCGAAAGATGAGTGTACTCCGGATGATCGTTTGTTCAGTTCCTTCAAATTGGATTTATACAACAATGGTTTGTTTGACAGTACCTATGCAGTTATAGGAAATAAAATTTCATTTGATGGAGAGTTACCTATTGGGGAACATCGTTTCTTGTGGATTTTTGATGACCTGTGTGGAAATCGCGAAATTTGTACACAAATTGTTCAGGTTAGAAATTGTAAACCCCCTACCGCGTATTGTTTAATAGGTATCAATATCAATATCATGGGCATTGATACCAACGGAGACGGTCGTTTAGAAGGCATGATTGATGTTTGGGCCAGTGATGTTGATAAAGGAAGTTACCAGTATTGCGGGAATCCAGTGACGCTGTCATTTTTCAGTGATACAACTATTAAATCGATCCGATATACTTGCGACAGCTTGGGTATGCATAAAGTAAATTTATGGGTAACGGATCAAACAACAGGCTTGCAGGATTATTGCACGACAACGATTACAATACAAGATAATAATAAGGTGTGCGGAAACAGACCTACATTAAATGCAAACCTTGCAGGATTAATCGTTACTCCTTTTGATCAACCGGTCAGTGAAGTAACCCTTAGGGTAGATGGCCCACAGGGCATCTTGCAAAAAGAATTTAATGGAAGTTTTGAATTTACGAATCTCCGGATTGGAGACGATTATAAAGTTACAGCATTGGTTGATAAAAATTATCTCGATGGGGTAAGCACAATGGATATTGTAAAAATTCAACGACATATATTAGGCACAGAAATATTTCCATCGCCCTGGCATTTATTGGCTGCAGATGTCAATGGTGACCATAGAGTAACCGCTGCAGATATTGCTGCCGTAAGAAAATTAATCTTAGGCGTTGATGGAAAATACAAGAGCAATTTATCCTGGATGTTTTTAGACGCAAACTATCAGTTTCCAGATCCCAATGATCCATGGATAGAGAATCTGCCAGCTGAATATAACATTATCAGTTTAGCAGGACCTATGATGTATGCCGATTTCAGAGGAATCAAAGTAGGGGACGTGAGTCAAACTACCTGGAATGGTTTACACCATGCAGAGACGCGCAGTTTGAAAAATATGGAATTGGAACTGGGCGAACCGGTCAACAAGCATCTTGTACCAATATTTGCCAAAGAGGCTATGCGTTTAAGTGGCATGCAGTTTACTTTGAAATTTAATTCAAGCCAATTAAACATTACAGGAATTAAACCCGGTAAAATTGCAATCATGGATCCAAATATCGGCTGGGCGTATATTGATAAATCGTATATTCTGGTTTCGTGGAATGCAGATCAGGATGTTGATATTAGCAAAGGGGATCTGTTGTTTTTTATAGAAACGGATCAGGATCTTACAGAACAAATTGTTTCGTCTATTGAATTTAATTCTGATGTCATCAATGCAGAAGCGTATACTGAACAGGATGAAATTTTGGGAATCCATATAAGCAAGAACGAATTCAATCCAGATGAGGACATTATTATTGGCGAACCAGTGCCCAATCCATTTGCACAACTCACGACGCTCAAATTTTATTTGAAAGAGCGCACAGATATTCAATACAGTATTTCAGATTTAAACGGAAAATTAATCTATCGTAAAAAAGAAAGCTACCAAGAGGGACAGAATACTTTGACTATTAAAAAGGAAATCTTGTCCGGACCTGGAGTTTATTTACTGAAGATGGAAGCTGGGGAATACACTAAAAGTATCAAACTCGTGCTGTTTGACAACTAGGCTTCAGGTTTAAATATCATATTACAGTGAACCCTTCTCGTTGCAAAACGGGAAGGGCTTTTTTGTAAAGGGATTAGGCTGATGGACTTTTAGACTTTTAGACTGTTAGACTTACAGGCTGATAGGCTGATAGACTAATAGGCTATTAGGCTGCTGGTTAATTATTTTATTATTTATTTACCTATAGAGTGTATTTTTGAAGAATAAACACCTAAAATATTTTGACTATGAGAGATTACACTAAGTTGCGTGCATTTATTTTATCAGATGATCTTGTAAGGGAAGTTTATACCTTAACCAAGAGGTTTCCAAAAGAGGAAATTTTTTGGTCTTACTTCACAAATTCGAAGATCTGTAATAGCAGTTCCTTCTAATATTGTTGAAGGGAGTTATCGTGACAGCCAGAAAGAATATTACCGTTTTCTCGAAATTGCTTTTTCTTCTCTTAAAGAAGCCCACTATCAAATAGGGTTAGCGGTAAAATTGAATTTCTTAACAAAAAAGGAGTTGGATTTATGTGAATCGAAATTTATTGAAGCTGAAAAGGTTTTGGCGGGCCTAATCCGAAAACTTAAAACACTATAGAGGAAAATCAGAGTAAAGAAATTTGCTATTGTCTATTAACCTAACAGTCTAACAGTCTAACAGCCTAATAGTCTAACAGTCTATCAGCCTAACAGTCTATCAGCCTAACAGTCTAACAGTCTAACAGCCTAATAGTCTAACAGTCTATCAGCCTAACAGTCTATCATTCTAACAGTCTATCAGCCTAACAGTCTAACAGTCTAATAGCCATTAACTATCAACTATCTGCAATCAACTATTTATAAATTAAAATTTTTCGATTTATTACCTGGTCCCCGTTTGTGATTTTATAAAAATAGATTCCAGGGTTTAGTTCGTCTGCATTGAGTTCCAATGTATTCATTTTGCCTTTTAAAATTTCTCCCTCAAATAATTTTGAAATCAACTTGCCCGACAAATTATAGAGTTGAATTTCAACATAAGAATCCTTAGAAAGATTTTGAAATAACATGGTGGCTTTTGAATTGAAGGGATTTGGATAAACATAAACGTCTATGTTATTCGTTTGCGGTTTATTATTAAAATCCGAGTTATGATTGTCAGACCTTGAAGTAGAAGATCCTTGAAATAAAACGACCACGGTAGCTGAACAGGTATTCGTGCATCCATTTGCATTGGTGGTTGTAACAACATAGGTACCGGGAGCTGAAACGGTTATACAACAGATTTTTGCACCATTATTCCAATTGTAAGCAAGATAGCCACTGGTTGCACATAAAGTAGTCGTTTCCCCAGCCCAGATTTCTCGAAGCCCTGAAATTGTGCAAGTTGGATTTTTAATTACTTGAATGCTTTTATTGCAGACACTTCTACAGCCATTCGAACTAGTAACAGTTACGGCATAGTTTCCAGCTTTAACAATGTTTATACAATTGGCAGTGCCTCCTGTACTCCAGGCATATTTTGCAGCCCCAGGCGGAGCGCACAGTTGCTTGCTTTGGCCTTCGCACAAACCATTTGTTCCGGCAATGCTGCATCCTGGTAACGGATAGATAGTTACAACGACACTGCAGGTATTTGTACAGCCAGCTTTTTTTACTTTTACTGAATATGTTCCAGCAGCAGTTACTTTGATGCTGCTCGCAGTTGAACCTGTACTCCATAAATAAGTGGTTCCACTGCCAGTTGGGGCTGATAATAGGGTAGCAGTTCCTTGACAGATTGCAGTACCCCCTGATATCAAACAAGGTGGAGCATACGAAACGGATTTGCTACAAACGCTCGTGCAGCCAATTGAATTGGTTACGGTTACAAAATAAGTACCTGGAACGGTGATATTGGTGCAATTTGAAGTCGCACCTGTACTCCATAAATAACCAGTCAAACCGGAAGGAGCACAAAGCTGGACTGTTTGTCCCTGACACAACCCTTGATTACCTGATATCAAGCAACTGGGTGGATTAATCACTGTGATGGTGACCGAATGCGATAAATCACATCCTGTGGAAAGTATAGTTTCTTTAAGCGTGTATAGTGTTGTTGCTGATGGGTTAGCAATTGGATTAGCGATTGCGGAAGAACTTAAGCCGGTTGCAGGTGTCCATAAATAACTATGGCCTGCGATAGGGCTGGTTCCAATTTGAATGCTTGCTCCTGTTCCACTGGAATTTGAAATACAGATTGTACGGTTTGGTCCGGTGATAGCCAATGGCAAAGGATTTACAATTACCTGGATGTGATTTGAAACAGCACTTCCACATCCTGTAGTAACGGTTACAAAATAATCTCCTGCGGTGCCAGTTGTAATGGATGGACTCGTTGCTCCGGTGCTCCAAGTTCCTCCTGGATTTCCAGATAAGGTCACCTGATCACCTTGACAAATTGTAGTAGAACTGGAAGCTGTTATCGTTGGAGCAATGGGATTTAACACCAGCGTTACCACATTATTATGCAACGAAATGGCTCCTGCTTGTGAAAGTGCTCTGCCAAGTAATGAAGAACCTTCTAATAAACTAATTGCGCCATTTACAAGTAATGTTCCTCTAAAAACACTGCCATCTCCCAATGCAAACGCACCATTGATTTGCCAAAAAACATTGCATATTGATGCAGAATTTATCAAAATTACATTTGTAAACGTACTGGTAGACAATGCACCATTGATCTGAAATATAAATACTGCATTTGGATTCCCTTGTCCATCTAAAATTAAATCTCCATTTAAACTGGATGCACCTCCCAAACAATAAATGTTTGGAGTCAACAGTTGATTGTTTCCGAGGGTTGTTCCAATTACCAATCCACATGTTAAGCCAGCAAGGTAACTGTAAGCAATTGCTACATCGCTTGCAGCTTGTGCGGAAATTGGATCCGCCACATGAATTTGTCCGACCAAAATGCCCGGAGGGAAACCAGTAAATGCACCCACATTTGTTCCTATATCTCCGGTTACAGTTGAAGTACCTAAATTGTTAAAAGCTCCTGCTGCAGTAAATAAGGTAAAACTGGATGTAACACCTAAATTAGGAACTTGACTAAAATTTGTATTCGGTAACAAAAAGAAGATTGCAATCAGTAATGGAAGGAATTTAATTTTCATGATTTTAAATTTATTATCCCCGATTGGAGGCACATTTGTGAATTTTTTTTTTTCAATTCTAAAGATCGCATAACTTCAGTCGTACGCATTACATAAATACTTGTCAGAATTACATCTATTCCACATATAAATTAATCTTATATAATAATTGACATTATTAAAATGCTTATCAAACCAACTCAAATTCTAATTCAATCAGAATTTATTCAATAATATAAAATCAGGAAATGCATTTAAATTTTATAGAGATTGGTGGGTATTGCAAATTAGTTTTTTGCAAAATGATATCAATTTTTTCTGCCTGATTTTAAAATAATAGGGTCGATTAGAACAGGTAAAACCCTATTAATTGCTCATTTGTACAATGCTTTAATTTTTTTACCTTTGTGGAAAATCTGCAATATGAGTTTTCAAATAAATGGCAAACTGGTTAAGAAAATGGACGCTGAAAGTAAGACAGCCAGTTTTACGACCAGAGAGTTTGTAATTGTCACCCAGGAGCAATACCCACAGTATGTAAAATTTCAATTGGTACAGGATCGATGCGGTGTAATCGACCGCTTTAATGAAAATGATGAGATCACAGTCCATTTTGATTTACGAGGACGTGAATGGCAGGGTAAATATTTTACCAACTTAAATGCCTGGAAAGTAGATGCAGCACAGGCTTCTGGAAATTTGGCCGGACAGGAATTGGTTGCAGATAAAGATGCACCGGATCCGTTTGCAAATGCCTCAGAGAATTTTGACGACCTGCCTTTTTAATGTACGCTTTTTTTAGAGCGGTCTTTATTGGTGCATTGGTCTTGTGTGCTACGGTAGGATTTTCACAAGACATACAATTTATGCGGAGTTATTACGCAGATGATTTTCGTGATTGGATTTTTTTCGATACAGAAGATCAGGAAATTGGAAGTTTGCGTGCCCGTTTTCAATTAAAGGAAGACTACAGCCAATGGGATTTTAGATTGGGAGAGTTTTCCGGTTTTATATTGCAGCGATGGAATGGCCGTGCCAATGAATGGGAAATACGATCTGGAAATACATTTATTACAGTTTCAGCAACCTGGCCTGGTCAATTTGACTCCTGGCGAATTACAAGCAAAGACCAGGTGTATTATTTAATTCGCGATCGGGATCCACAGGATTTTAATTGGGAACTTAGCTATAATCAAAAAACGCTGTGTCGGATATACAATATTTATTTTCGAGATCCCCGAGATTGGGAAATCGAAAAATTTGTTGAAGTACTGGATCCTGCATTAGAAATGACGGCCTTGTTTTTAGTTGGTTTTTATTCTGTAAAAGAGTAAAACAAAAAATTGATTTGAATCCGCCAGTAAAAACTTCAATATGCTTTCGCAAACAGCACCCTTCTTTTAGATTCTTTTCCAGTTAATATGCATGTGCCGATTTCTTCTTTTGCATCCAATGGAATGCAACGAATCGTCGCTTTGGTTAATTCTTTGATTTTATTTTCGGTTTCATCGGTACCGTCCCAGTGTGCGTAAATGAAACCCGGACGCTCTTCCAGAATTTTTACAAATTCATCCCAGCTATCTACTTTATGAGAATTTTCTTCCCGAAAAGCTAAAGCTTTTTGAAACATGTTGTTTTGGATTTCATTCAACAAATCTGCAACGTGACTTACGACTTGATTCGTTGGAATGCTTTGTTTTTCTTTGGTATCTCTTCGAGCAACTTCCATGACTCCTTGTTCAAGATCACGGGCACCAATTCCAATCCGCACAGGAACTCCTTTCAATTCATGTTGTGCAAATTTAAATCCCGGACGATTTTTATCATCCTTATCGTAAAAACAGCGGATGCCTAGTGCGCGAAAAGCATCCATCAATAAATTTGCATGCGCTTCAATTTCTTCGCTGGGCTTTGGTATGGGTACGATTACTACTTGTTGAGGCGCAAGTTTTGGTGGAAGTATTAATCCATCATCATCCGAATGAGCCATTACCAATGCACCAATTAAGCGCGTACTAACACCCCAGGAAGTAGCCCACACATATTCTTCTTTATTTTGATCGGTCAAATATTTCACTTGAAATGCTTTTGCAAAATTCTGTCCGAGAAAATGAGAGGTCCCGGCTTGTAAGGCTTTACCATCTTGCATCATGGCTTCAATGGTGTAGGTTTCATCTGCACCGGCAAATCGTTCGTTGGCAGTTTTATATCCCTTGATGACCGGAATGGCCATGTAATCTTCAGCAAACCGTGTATAAATTTCGTGCATTTGTTCAGCTTCTTGAATGGCTTCTGCTGCAGTAGCATGCGCAGTATGACCTTCCTGCCATAAAAATTCGGTAGTCCGCAAAAATGGGCGGGTTCGCATTTCCCAACGCACAACATTGGCCCATTGATTGATTAAGATGGGTAAGTCGCGATAGGATTGGATCCAATCCCGATAGGTATTCCAGATAATTGCTTCAGAAGTGGGCCGTACGACCAGTTCTTCGTCGAGCTTGGCATCCGGATCCACCATTAATTTGCCTTTTTGATTTGGATCTGCTTTTAATCGGTAATGGGTCACTATGGCACATTCTTTTGCAAATCCTTCTGCATTTTTTTCTTCCGCTTCAAACAGACTTTTAGGAACGAATAATGGAAAATAAGCGTTTACATGTCCGGTGTCTTTAAACATCCGGTCGAGAATATCGCGCATGTTTTCCCAAAGGGCATATCCATGCGGTTTAATTACCATGCAACCCCGGACGGCCGATTGATCTGCTAATCCGGATTTGTAAACGATGTCATTGTACCATTGCGAATAATCCGCGCTTCTTGTACTGATTTCTTTTGCCATATTAAAAAGTCTTATGATTAAACTTTTATGCTAAATACCCTGTCTTAACTATGTGGGGGGGCATGTTAAAAAAATTAACCCATTACACAAGAAATCTTAAATGGATTTTAACTAAGCCCGGACACAAAAGTAATAAATTGCAGACGTTATCTATATATTAGACCATAAATAACAGAAAACCATGAAAAACACGTATCAACAGCTCGTTTTCGCAAGTTTCTTAGTTTTAATATCACAAGGAATAAAAGCACAATTTGATGATGTGTATTACGATCCTAGTAAAGTTCGTAAAGAAGACAACTATTATAAGGAAACCATCAAACCGAATGAGAAAGAAATTCGTCCGGAAGATGACTTAAAATCAAAACAGCAAGAGGAATCTTACAAAGATTCAGGTGACTATGATGATGAATACAGTGAATATGATGATCAGGATTATTATTATGCATCCCGCATCAAACGCTTTCACAGACCCTATAGAGGATTCTCCTATTATGATCCTTGTTATGTAGATTATTATTTTTACGATCCTTTTAGTTATGATCCCTGGTTTTTTGAACGGGATATTTACTCTGCGTCCTGGTATTATTCTCCCTATTACAGTTATACCCGCTATCATTACCGCCCATGGAGATATAATTATTGGAATTATTGGGATGGATATTATGGCTGGGGATGCAATCCTTACAGCTATTCGTATTGGCCGGGAAGTTATTACTCAAATAATTATTACTATGGGGGAAATTATTACAACAACTACCACAACAACCACCATGGAAACGGTTATAATGACAATCCAAAAGGGACCTATAAAGGAAGTCGTGGATTTGGGTTGACCAATACCTCTAAAAGAGGACCTGTTCGTGTGTACAATCCGTCTCCAAAAGTATTTACGGATTTACCAGGCGATCATGTAAAACCTTCACCAGAAAAACGGGTGGTGCGTTCAGCCGATGGGGATTCCTATACTCCAAGACCGGAATACAAACCAGAACGCAATTCAGTAAGAAAAGAATTGCCAGGAAATAATAACGAGACACCCAAACCAGAACGGGGTGGAGGAAGAGATACTTATAAACCGAAAGAAACTCCTGGCGAACGGACTGCACCGGATAGACAAACGACTCCACCTAAACGGGAGTATCGTCCAGAGCGATCTGAACCTAAACCAATGGATAATACAGCGCCTCCTAAACGCAAAGAACGCGAAGAAGGGGACCGCTTTAAACCGCATCGCGATTTTCAATCGGAATCACCTTCCATGCCACGTCCGGAATCTAAACCAAGAGAACGGTCGGAATTTTCACAACCTAAAATGGAACGGACTGAATCAAGATCCCCTAATAATTCGAATTCCAATTCAGGATCAAATTCGAATAAAGAGTCATCCTCGGGAGGAAACCGTCGCACACCCAGATAGGATGAATGAAATTCCTTCAAACTGGATTCTGATTAATTAATATTCAACAAAAGCTAAATGGCTAAATTTAAAATTGGCACCTTGTTATTGCTGTTCATTTGGAGTGAACTTCTTTTCGCACAAACTGCTTCAGAAGCACTACAATACAGTTTAACCCGTTCGGTAGCAACTGCACGATTAAACGGAATTGGAGGCGCTATGGGCGCTTTGGGGGGTGATTTTGGAGCTATCGGAATCAATCCTGCAGGATTAGGCTTATTTAGAAAATCAGATTTTTATATTTCAATGGGCCCTGCCTATTTCCAAAACAATTCAATACTTAAGGGCACAGGAAATGATCGTTATGATGAAGGTAAGACTACATTTAATTTTAATGGATTGGGTTTAGTAATCACTAATGAACCAATAGGCAGTAATTGGAAAAATTTAAGTTTTTCATTGCAGATTGCTAAAGTGGCGGATTTTAATCAAAACACCTATTTCAAAGGAAAGAGTCCGGGCTCAATAACAGATCGTTTTTTAGAATTGTCATTAGACCCAACTCAAAGTGGATTGATCGGTTTGGATCCGAATGATCTGGATGATTTTGAAGCAGGGCTTGCATACGAAACCGGTGCCTTGTTTGATCCGGTTGGAAATCCAAATCAGACTGTTTATACAACCGATTTATTAGCCTATGCAGGAACGGCAATCCCTAAAGAACAATTATTGAAAACCCGAGGAAGCATGTATGATTTTTCAATCGGATTTGGTGGAAACTACAAAGAAAAATTAGCACTGGGTGCCGTAATTAATATTCCAACTGGAAATTTTAAACGCAACAATACGTATAAAGAATACGAATCAACCCGGGATGAATTTCTTCCATTCATCGATCTTGAATTCAAGGATAAATTGGAAACAGAAATTTCAGGTGTTAATGCCAGATTGGGCCTAATTTATAAACCGATTCAGGCATTGCGATTTGGAGTTGCCTGGCAATCACCTGGTGTCTTGAGTTTAAAAGATAAATTCAATACGGAATTAAGCTATACCTATTACAATGGCAGGAGAGATACTAGTCTTACTGCGTATTCACCGGATGGGGAATTTAATTATCGATTGCGTACGCCCATGCAATGGGTTTTGAGCATTGCAGCCATTGGAACTTACGGTTTCTTATCTGCCGATATTGATTTTGTAGATCCTTCAACTGCAAAATACAATCTTACCTCTGATAGTGACAATCCTTCTGATTACGAATATGAAAAACAATTAAATTCAGATATTAAAAAGCAATACAAGCCAAGCATTCAATACCGTTTTGGAGGTGAACTGGCTTTAAGCAAATACCGCTTCAGGGCAGGTTATGAATTGATTCAACAAGCTTATAAAAATGTCGATGAATACAATCCGGGATATAGTTTAGGAGTAGGCTATCGTGGCAATCGGAGCTATCTGGATTTCTCATTCCGTCGTACTAATTTTAATCAATCCTATGCACCTTACAGCACGGGTAACTCAGATTTTGATGGCAACGGTACCATTGATGCGCCGACACCCTTAGTCAATCAGGAATCGTTTTATCAAGCATTTACCATTACGTTTGGATTTAAGTTTGGAGCGATTCGATCGTATTCTTATGAGGATTAGTTTACTAATGAGTTGGGTCAAATTTTTTTAATAAGTTGATGTTCTAAAAACCGGATTGGATTAGAAGCATCCAATAATTTTGTATCTATGTACCAGAATTACTGGTATGCTTGCAATTGTATCCCCTTCCAAGGATCTGAATTATAAATCACCCATTCCTATTCAATCCGATGACTTGCCTCGGATGGTGGATCGTTCCATGGATTTAATAGCTGCACTGCGAAAGAAATCCGTTAAAGCATTGATGAAGCTAATGGATATTAGTGAAAAATTAGCTCTTGAAAATTTTCAACGCTATCAAAATTTCTCACCAGCGTTTATACCTGCTAATTCGAGACCAGCCATGTTTGCATTTGCAGGCGATGTATATCGAGGTTTAGACGCATATACTTTGGATAAAAAGCAGATTCAATTTGCAGCAAATCACGTTCGAATTTTATCTGGCCTATATGGTTTGTTAAGACCATTGGATTTAATGCAAGCCTATCGTTTAGAAATGGGCATTCCCTTAAAAATAAATCGCAAAAAAAATTTATACGGTTTTTGGGGTGATTCTGTAACAGCGTTGTTGCAAGAAGATTTAAATAAAACCAACAGCCAGGCCCTAATCAATTTAGCATCTCAGGAATATTTTGATGTTTTAAATTTAAATAAAATTGAACAGCCGGTAATTCACATTCATTTCAGAGAATACAAGAATGAAACCTTGCGCTTTGTAAGTTATACTGCAAAAAGAGCCAGAGGGCTTATGGTACGCTATTTGATTTTAAATAAACTGACAAAGCCGGAAGCACTTAAATTATTTAATTTTGAAAACTATGCCTTCGATCCGGAATTATCCAGTTCGACAGAATGGTTTTTTATCCGATAAAATTTTATATGAAATTTTTTAAAATACTGATACCAGTTTTCTGTTCGATTGCCTGGTATATCTTATTAAATCGTTCCTTAGTAATTGGGGATTCGAGTTTACCACCTCTTGGCAAATTTTTCAGTCCTGCTACTGGTTTTTGGAAAAATGTCTTGCATCCGGATGCTGTATTTCCAAAGACAATTCATGGATTGGCTGATAGTTCGCAAGTAGTTTTTGATGAGCGATGGGTCCCGCATATTTTCGCCCGATCTGCAAAGGATGCTTATTATATACAAGGTTATGTGCATGGTATGATGCGCTTGTGGCAAATGGATTTTGCCAGTCGCGCGGCAGAAGGAAGGATCTCAGAACTCATTGGTCCCAAAGCACTTGATTTTGATAAAAACAAACGGCGAAAAGGCTTGAAAGAATCTGCGCTAAAGAGCGTTGAAGCCTGGCGGTGTTGTCCGGAAGCCTTTGAAATGGTGCAGGCATATTCCGATGGATTTAATGCATATTTAAATACATTATCCGAGGCAGATTTACCCATTGAGTTTAAATTAATGAATTACAAACCAGAACACTGGAGTCCATACAGATCTTCTTTATTTCATAAAAGCATGTCGGAGGTTTTGTGTGGACGCGATATGGATATAGAATTGACCAATGCCCGCAATTATTTTGGAGCAGATTTTAATTTTCTATTTGAGGAAATGGATTCACTTACAGATCCGGTTATTCCAAAAGGAACTAGCTGGGATTACATTCAATCCATTAAAAAGATTCAAGCGCGAGTTTTGGCTTATTTGAAAATTTTGACTGGCAATCTGAAAAAGGAAACGCTGGATTGGGAAGTAATAATTGGGCAGTGGGTCCCACTAAATCAAGTACCGGAAATCCAATTCTCTGCAATGATCCCCATTTATCATTGACTTTGCCTTCCATTTGGTTTGAACAACAAATTCAAACACCGGATATGAATGTATATGGAGTAACATTTCCTGGGATACCGGGAGTCATCATTGGTTTTAATAAAAATATTTGCTGGGGAGTCACCAATGCTGGTTGGGATGTGATGGATTGGTATAAAATTAAATGGAAAGATGCAGCAAAAACTGCGTATGAATTAGATGGTCAATGGATACAAACAGAAACGCGCATTGAAGTCATTAAAGTAAAAGGAAAACCAGATGTTATTGATTCCGTCTTATTGACGAAATGGGGTCCAGTAGTTTATACAGATGCCGGATCAAAAAAACAGGATTTAGCCATGCATTGGATCATTCAGGATCCATCTGATAAATTTGAGATGAATACGTTTTTTGATTTGAATAAGGGAACAAATTATACAGATTATCGGGCAGCAATTACTCAATTTCCGTATCCAGCTCAAAATTTTGCATTTGCATCAACCAATGGCGATGTTGCAATATCTGTGCAAGGCAGGATGCCCATTAAAAAAAATCAGCAAGGACGTTTTGTGTTGGATGGATCAGAAAGTAAAAATGCATGGCAAGGATTTCTTGAAATGGATGAAATACCTAAAGTATTGAATCCTTCCAGAGGATTTATTTCGTCAGCAAATCAGCGCTCAACGGATTTGTCATTTCCAAATTACTACAACAATGGTGATTTTAGAGATTATCGTGGAACTTTAATAAATCGTTTGTTGGAAAAAAAGGATCGCTGGAGCGTTGAGGATATGAAAGCCTTGCAATACAACAGTTACAGTTTGCGGGCAGAAACGGCATTACCAGCCATGTTAATGCAAATCGATTCTTCAACATTGACAGCAAATGCTCAAGCGATTTATACCAAATTAAAAAACTGGAATTACAATTACGATTCTACAGCTATTGAGCCGGTGTATTTTGATGTTTGGTTTACTTGTTTTCATAAAATGGTTTGGGATGAACTCTTGCTCGACAGTACTAAAAAATATGTTGCGATTCCATCCGATGAATCCACCATCAATTGTTTGCGTTTAAAACCCAAGAGTAGCTATTTTGATTTAGTTAGAACGCCTGCCATTGAAACTGCACAAGAAATCGTGCAATTTGCTTTTGATAGTTTAATCTATTATGCAAACAATCAACTAAAAGTAAAAGATTGGGCCGCATATAAAGATGCAAGCATTTCACATCTGGCAAAGATTCCATCTTTTGGAGTTTCTGTAAGAACTTCCGGAGCTGCAGACATCATCAATGCACATGCTAAAACCTTTGGTCCTTCCTGGCGCATGATCGTTGAACTGGGAAAAACAAAAATGAATGCTTATGGAATTTATCCGGGAGGACAATCCGGGAATCCTGGCAGTCCACATTATATGGAAATGATTGATACTTGGTCAGCCGGAAACTATTACGAACTTAAATTTTTAGATACCATCCCGGATTTAAATTCCGGTTATAAATTAATTCAATTTAAATGCAATGAATCAAAATAAAACCAGATTTTTAATTTTAACAATTTTAATGGCGATAGCTTCTTTGTTTATTCCATTTTGGTTTGCCGTTTTTATTTTAGCAATGGGCTGCAGTATGGTGTTCGAAATTTCACCAGGAATTAAAATCGTTTCGCATTTTATTATTTATTATGTTGTATGCTTGGCATATTGCATCTATGCAATGTTGAATGGGAGCAATTCGCTGGTACAAATGATTTCAGGTGTTTTTCAAGGAGTAGCACCATCGATTCTGGTGGTTTTGACAGGTTTTATTTACGGTGTAACCGCTTTATTAGGAGCCTGGACAGGCAACTCCCTGCGAAATGTATTTTGGCCAACCGAAGCCAATTAATTATTTATAAACCTGGAATGAATTTCCGTACAATAAAGAATCATTTGCCAGAATTCGTATAAAATACGTTGCAGGCATTTGATTTTTAAAATCCAGTTCGATTTGTTGATTTTCAATAGAAGTTAAATTTTTAAAATAACAGCTTCGTCCATGAGCATCCTGAATCCAAATAGAAGCCTTTTTAATAGCAGTCTTGGTTTTAAAATAAATTTTTATTTTTTCAGTAGCAGAATTTGAATTCACCTGAAATGAAAAATCTTTCTTTGGTGTATAAAAGTTGCCAATATGATTCGGGCTAGCTGGTATGTAATTAATTTTTATTAAGTACGGATTGCTGATAGTATGTTTTGCCTGATCTTTTTCCCAGGGATTTCGTTCGTTGGTTGGATTGTAAATGCCGCCAAAAAGGGTTCCGATGAAAACTGAATCATTTGGAAGTTTATTTAAATCAACAATATCCTGAAAAAACAATGGCAGATCCGGACTTAAAAGTATTTCAGAATTGGTTCCAAAATAACCGGGCAATTCTTCTTTCAACAAGGATTCTTCAAAGTGCCCGTTGTGTTTGCGTGTAAGACAACTGACAGATTTTACAAAGGGAACGAGCGGATCTTGCACGATTTGGTTTAAAGAGTCTCTATAGTATTCAGCCATTCCTCCAAAAAAAACCTGATGAAATTCATTGTTAATGGAATCGTAGAGACCTATTCTCGAACACGTGTAAGATGCCAGTTTATGATCAAAATCAAAACGTTCCTCATAAGTTGTGCGATCAATAAGAGCCGTATTTAAAAAAGGTCGATTGATGTTGTATTGGAATACCCCTGAGAAGACCATCAATTTTTTATTCCCTTGTTCATCGATGATGGGATTTAAATTAAAATCCCGGCGATGAAAATTAAAGTCATTACGAATTTCTGCAAGCGTATTGATGTAAAAAGTGTCGGGTGTATTTTGGAGGCTAAACATTCGATAGGCATCGGTATAACGTTGCACTGTTTTACTCGCATCGTCGTTGTACTTTCCAGAAAAATAGTGACCCCCAACTAAATAAAATATAGAATCCAGGATGCGAAGCTGACCCCCGGCGATTGCGAAGGTATCATCAACCACATATTTAATTGAATTGCTGATATCTTGTTTTGTGAGAATGCTTGATATGATATTTTTTAAATCAAATCGTGCAAATACAGAATAGGTTTTGAATTCACCCAGCACTGATTGCGCATATCCTCCCATCAGGTAGAGGTAAGAACTGTCTTGCACAAATTCAGCATTAGAAGCAGAAAGAAAATCAAACAATTCAATCGGAAGTCCATCTAAATTTTGTTCAATGATTTGATTGGTTTGGGTATTCCATAAATACATGGATGAATTGTTGGAAGTAATTTCAAATCCGGTTTTTTTATCGTGGATACCATCTTTTCGTCCTCCAATTATTAATACATGGGGAGGCATAACCGCATAAGCAAACGAATGGATCGCAGGCCAATCCGGAATTTTTACAGTATCGAAACGGAAACTACCCAACGATTGGGCAGATGCGGAGTGCGTCGCAACAATAACCAAAATAAAAACTAAACATCGGAACCAAGCTTTTGGAAGCTGTTGAATAGCTCTGAAATAAAAACGAATCACCATTTCTCTTTTGGTAATTTGGTTACGCCAAAAAAGCGACGCACGCTGTATTTACCAGTGCCATAAACTAATACGTGGATCATTCCACCAATAAATGCAATATTTTTCATAAAGTGGATCGCTTGTACATTGCGTATGTGACGAGGATCATCCCAAAATGAGTACACAATAAAGGTAACCGGGACCCAATAGAGTAGTAATAATGTAACCGCTAAAGCAGGACGGTATCCAATCAACAGGAAAATGCCTCCAACCGCTAAGGCCAGGGCAGTGCTGTAGATCAGCAAGTCAGGATTCCAGGTAAGTCCATATTCCAACATGGTTTCTTTGGTACGATGCATAAACCATACGGAAGTAAAAGCTTCAAAAAGGGAGATCGTTGCGATCATCGCCCGTGCTAATAAATCAAATAAATCTTTCATTTGGGTTTGAGTCGGCTTAGGCTGAAAAGGATTGCCCACAGCCACAGGTATCTTTTGCATTTGGGTTAACAAATGTAAATCCACGGTTATTAAGACCTTCTACCCAGTCAATTTGCATTCCGACCAAATAAAGAGAATGTGCCTTATCCATTAAAACTTTGAAACCACCTATTTCAAAAATTTGATCTTTTCCTGAGCCAAGTCAAATCCCATAACATAGCTAAAGCCGGAACAGCCTCCGCCTTTTACACCTACTCTAAGTCCATGACTATCAGGTATTTGTTGCTCATTTTTGATGCGCTCCAATTGTTTGATAGCGGCATCTGATATGGATAAGGGCGCTTCAAGGATGGTTTCAGTCTGCATAAACAGGTATTTAATATTTAAACACAAAGTTAAGGCTTTTGGTTCTTTACAAACGGATTAAAGCCAGCTCTTGTAATTGATTAAATTTGCAGCCAATTTGATAGGAATGAATGATTTTTTTGAAGTTTTGAAGTACACCCTCCCATCAACCGTAGTTTTTCTGACGGTCTATTTCTTACTTAAACAGTATTTTGAGCAGGAGCGCATCAAACTATACACTCTTCAAAATAAAGAGCGGTATAAGACCAGCTTGCCATTAAAATTGCAGGCTTATGAACGCATTACCCTATTTCTTGAGCGATTAAAAATCACAAACCTGGTACTTCGATTTCCAATTTCCGGATCAAAGCCAGCGGAATATTGTGAATTGCTTTCTATGGGGATTCAACAAGAGTTTGAACACAATTTGGTGCAACAATTATACGTCAGTGAAAAACTTTGGGAAATAGTGGTATGGACCAAAGAAGAAATTTTAAATGAAATTGATCGGACAGGTCATGAATTAATATCAACAGATTTAAATACCTCTAAAGATGTTTTAATCACCCATTTACATCAAAAACAACACCGATCTTAGATAAGGCACTTTCTGCAGTAAAAAAAGAAATTCAATTGTTAGTGTAAATTATTTTTTAATCCATTTTATTTTTTTAGAAAAAACAAATATTTCAGCAAAATGATCAGCACTACGAATGTCAGCCTGGCTTATGGAAAACGAATTTTATTTGATGAAGTCAGTATCAGTTTTACCAAAGGCAATTGTTATGGCATTATTGGAGCCAACGGAGCAGGTAAAAGTACCTTTCTTAAAATTCTCAGCGGAGAATTATTTCCCAATAAAGGAAGCGTAGATATTTCTCCTGGAGAGCGATTAGCAGTACTCAAACAAAACCAGTTTGAGTTTGATAATCATTCTGTATTGAATACGGTATTCATGGGCCATAAAAAATTATGGAATTTGATTTTGGAGCGGGAAGCATTGTATGCAAAACCAGATTTTAGTGAAGAAGATGGAAACAAGGCAGCTCATCTGGAAGAAGAGTTTGGTGAAATCGGAGGTTATGAAGCAGAAAGTGAAGCTGCAACGTTATTGAGTTCGTTGGGAGTTCCGGAAACAATGCATTCCAACTCAATGAGTGAAGTGGCGTCTAATCTGAAAGTGCGTGTGTTATTGGCGCAAGCTTTATTTGGGAATCCTGATATTTTGTTGTTGGATGAGCCTACCAATGGATTGGACGTTGATACCATCAAATGGCTGGAAAACTTTTTAGCAGATTATGAAAACATTGTGGTGGTTGTAAGTCACGATCGTCACTTTTTAGATGCAGTTTGTACGCACGTTGCAGATGTGGACCGTCAAAAAATTGCGGTGTATACTGGGAATTACAGTTTCTGGTACGAGTCCAGCCAATTGGCTGCGAGACAACTATCAGATAAGAATAAAAAAGTCGAAGATCGCAGAAAGGAGTTGATGGATTTTATTGCCCGATTTTCTGCTAATGCATCAAAAAGTAAACAGGCAACGTCCCGGAAGAAAGCATTAGAAAAATTAAACATCGAACAGATTCATCCTTCGTCCAGAAAATATCCGGGCATTGTTTTCAAACCGGAACGGGAAGTTGGAGATCAAATTCTGAATGTACAACATCTTGGCGCCGTGGTAGATGGGCAGGTATATTACAAGGATATTTCTTTTGTGTTAAACAAGGGTGATAAGGTAGCTATTATCAGCAAGAACCAAAATGCCATCCATCACTTTTTTGATGTATTGTCAGGCACCAAGGAAGCTCCGGAAGGAAGCTACAGTTGGGGCACCACGATATCCAAGGCATATCTTCCATTGGATATCAGTGAGCATTTTCAAAACGAATTGAACTTGATGGATTGGTTGCGTCAGTATGTTCCCGCAAGTTATACCGATGTAGATGAAGTGTTTTTAAGAGGCTATCTCGGTAGAATGCTTTTTAGTGGCGATGAAGTCATGAAGAAATGCAAAGTTTTGAGTGGTGGTGAGAAAGTGCGTTCTATGCTCAGCATGATGATGTTGCAAAATCCCAATGTCTTGTTATTGGATGAACCCACCAATCACCTGGATTTGGAAAGCATCCAGGCATTCAATGAAAACATGGTAGCATTTAATGGCATTGTGTTGATCAATTCTCACGATCATACTTTTTTACAAACTGTGTGTAACCGGATTATTGAAATCACACCCAATGGCTGTATTGATAAACTGATGAATTTTGATGAGTACCTGGCAAATGAAGCAGTCCTGGAGCAGCGAAATAAAATGTATTAATTTTTAATTCCAATTTTCAAATTTACAGAGCGATTCATTTTTAAGTTTAAAAACTTTAACAAGACACTCGTGTTTAGTTTGTAAGGCTTCTGATTTACACAATTTAATGTTTTTAAAAATGAAACACATTTTACTTTTTGCTTGTGGTTTTTTATTTCTTAACCAATCCTATTCCCAACAAATGAATCTAAAAACACTTTATGATTTTAAAGCGCTTACCATTGACGGCCAGGAATTTGATTTTAATACACTCAAAGGCAAAAAAGTACTTATTGTAAATACAGCTTCCTTGTGTGGCTATACCCATCAATACAAAGAACTTGAAGAACTGTATACGATGTTTGGCGGTGAACAATTTACGATTATTGGCTTTCCTTCAAATGATTTTGGGGAACAGGAGCCCGGCAGTAATACGGAGATCAAAGAATTTTGCAGTAAAAACTATGGAGTATCTTTTCAAATGATGTCCAAAATTTCAGTAAGTGGAGAACATACAGACCCTTTGTATAAATGGTTAACTACGAAAGAAGAAAATGGGGTACAAGATGCCCCGGTCAAATGGAATTTTCAAAAATTCTTAATTGATAAAAACGGACAATGGGCTGGAATGATAGCCCACCGTGAAAGTCCATTGTGTGATCCGATTGTCAATTGGATTAAAGAGTA
This sequence comes from Saprospiraceae bacterium, assembly GCA_016712145.1. Lineage (NCBI taxonomy): Bacteria > Pseudomonadati > Bacteroidota > Saprospiria > Saprospirales > Saprospiraceae > Saprospiraceae bacterium. The sequence continues at coordinate 1,487,397 of JADJRO010000001.1, read as the reverse complement.
AATTGAATTAGTCAGCCCCACAACGTATTTATTCAGTTTGTTTTATTGCAATAAGCTGAATACAAGCGTTATAGTTCCCTCAAAGAATAGTCACCCTTATAACCGAAATACTTCATTGATAAAACATAGGTGTTTTGATCGATCCTACCTATGAATTTTTATAATGTATAGGGGTACAGACTCAAGGCAGAAGGTGCTTTTCTGCAATTGTTATCATATTTGATTAAATCGTAATATTACAAACATATAATTGGATATTAATATTAATTAAAAATTAATATATCATTATTTTTAAAATATACAATATAAAATTTGTTAAATAAGTAACAATAGTTTTCCTTTGCATCGAAGCTGGGACCTGTAACCCAAAACCAGGCTCAAAAACCGATGAAGCAAAGTAAGTGCATATCACTTCTTTTGGTTGGACTTATTAATAGTCGATCGAAGCAAGCAACTCCAATGTCATGGAGTTCAAAATCATCTCTATTGATTATACGATCAATTAGTCTGACACCTATTCAAACAAGTGAACCGGTTGTTTCAACAGCGAATCTTTTAATGACGAATTCATTTAGTTTTTTTGCCATGGGTTCCCATTTATTTACAAGCAAATCAATTTCTCATTTCAAAACGAAAACGTATGAATCATTTAATTTCCAGGCTTAGTTTTTATTTAATGAGCCTTTTCTTTTTAGTATCATTTTCAGAAGTGAAAGCAACTGAATTTGGTTCTGGTGACTGGGATGTATCCTACAATACGTGTGGAGGATACATGGAAGTAAATATACTTTATTACAATAAGGATGGCATAAATGATTGGATGGAATGGATGTATTTATATTACAAAAAATCCAATGGCGATTACGAACAAGTACTAGCATGGGCGAATGATGATAATTATAATATTGATGGTCATTGTTGTTCTGACAATACGGACGGCACCCCTTTCATTTATCATATAAATAGTCCAACGACCTGGACTTTTTTCTATGTTGAGTTTAGTAATAACGATTTGGTTAAAATGAAGATTCGGATTTACAATTTGCCTGCAGATTTAATGGGAACCAATGTTACAATGCGAATCAATGGTTTTTGGCATGGTGGAGGTGGCGATAGCGATGTAAGTATTTCAAATTGGGAAAAAACTACTGCAACCACTTCGATCAATGCACCGACTGCTTTGTCTGCATCCTTTGATGATTATTGCGAGAAGGTAAGGGTAGCTTGGACAAATCCTGCAAGTAATCCTTGCCCAACTGGAGATTGGAGAGTTTATGTTTATAGGAATAATAACTTTTTAGGAGATGGTGGAAAAAATGGATATTACGATGACTTTACTGCTGTTAAAGGAGTGACTTATTCTTATAAAGTAAGAGCGTTGTTCCAACCTAATAATTATATAGATAATTACTCTGGGTATACCGATCCACCAGTTGACGGAAGGGTGATTGGACCATTAGATCCTCCTACAAATGTTTCAGCCTCAACCGACCGATGTGATGGAAAAATTTTAGTGCAATGGCAATGGCCTGGATCGAATCCGGTTAATTTTCAATTAGAACGAAGTACTGCACCAAATTCCGGATTCAGTATATTATCCAGCACAATCGCTGGTGGAAGCAGATCCTATTTAGATGCTGCAGTATCTGCTAATCTAAATTATTATTATAGACTTATAGCAAAAAATACCTGTGGCGATTGGTCAACTACTTATTCAGGAACAATCAGTCCGCCAGGTAATGCTGCTGGAATTCCTAATGAGCCTACCGGAGTAACAGCAATGGCAGACACCAACAAAATAAAAGTCAATTGGGTTGATAATTCGAGTAATGAATCCGGATTTATTTTGGAGCGAACTTTCACCGGCGGAGGTGCCGCATTGTTGATAGAAGTCCCCGCCAATACCACCATGTACACAGATTTAGATGTCAATTTGTGTGTAACCTATAAATATAAAATTAAAGCAAAATCAGCTTGCTACCCAACAGGCAATGGAACTAAGTTTGCGTCTGCTATGTTAACCCCTATGCTTGAACAAACTTATGGAGCTAACGCGTTGCAAGCTTCCAAAGGATATTTTACAGATAAAATTCAATTGGAATGGACGAATGGAAATGAAAATATTATTAATAAGCATAAAATTTATAGAAGAATTCTGGGAAGCCTGGATTCGTTTTCGTTATTGGCATCTGAAAATAGTGGTTCCAACATTTATGTAGATCAATTTTCAGAAGCAGGTGTATTGTATGAATACCGCATACAAGCTGAAGGTTTGTGTGAAGCGACCACTGTGTATTCTAATACTTCTGAATCCATTGGATTTCGTACTAAAACAGGAACTGTTACCGGACAAGTCACATACTCTGGGGGCATCGCAGTAAAAGACGTTAAAATTTCTTCTGAAAATACATCTGGAAATAATGGAAAAAGTTTACTTTTTGCAGGTGGCAATCTAGTGATACCAAACAGTCCATCGCTTGCATTTGGTTCGAATTTAATTCTTGAAACCTGGATTCGACCGACTTCGTATGCTGCAAATTTTACCATTTTTGAGAAAGTAAATTGCTTCAGTTTAAAATTCATTCAAGCATCCAATCAATATAGATTGATAATTTATGAGAGCCCAGCAATTAGTTCAACTTTAAATATTTCAAGTTCAAATATTCCAATAAATAATTACAGTCATATTTTAGCTCAAGTGACCAATGACAGTTTGCAACTATTTGTCAATGGACTCAGAGTAGCATCTCAGGCAGTACCCGCAAGCTTTTTGCCCACGGTCGATATCAATGAAACCAGTAACAACCTGACCATTGGGAATGGTTTGATGGGGAATTTGGATGAACTTCGAATCTGGAATATGTCAAAGACAAAGCAAAAGATAGCACAGGATTTTGCCCGCATCATTTCAGGAGGTGAACCTGGAATCGCCCTATATTTAAGAATGAATGAAGGCCTTGGCAACTATGCTTACGATGGATCAAAAAATGGAAATTTATTTAATAAAAATCATGCAATTTTTTCTGGTTCGGTTTCTTGGTCAAATACAGTTCCGACAACATCTCAATTAAGCTCTGCCGGATATACAGATGTATCGGGTAATTATACCATTGTAATACCTTACAACAATGCCGGAGAAGTATTTGTATTAACTCCCAGTTATCTTGCCCATGAGTTTAATCCCTCTACAACGGCGTTATTTATTGGTGATGGAGCTTCAGTCCACAACAATATAAATTTCACAGATAAATCTTCATTCCGTGTTCAAGGAACATTAAATTATCTGAATACAACATGTGGAGTAGGTGATGCATTCATAAAAATTGATGGAGATTTATTGATCGTAAATGGTACAGCTGCAAAAACAGATCCTACCGGAGCATTTGATGTTCAAGTTCCGATTGGTGAACATTTTATTCAAGCGGAACAACCCGGACATATTTATTCGGTAAACAGATTTCCTGCCACAGGTAAATATAATTTTCAGGATGATTTGGCTGGAATCAGTTTCATCGATTCTACTTTAATTAAAGTAGTTGGTCGAGTAGTGGGTGGATTGCGTGAAGCTTCTAAAATTCCCGGACTTGGTAAGTCTAAAAATAATATTGGAATAGCAAAAATAATTTTAACTTCTCAACAAGGTGGTGGTTGTTCTAAAGATACCATCATTACAGATCCACTTACCGGTGAGTTTGTAACATTTATTCCCCCTTTGAAATATGTACCTAGTGTTCAGATTTTGAATAACCCGACTATTAATTTTGGAGTATTGAGTTTATTGGATCTTTCGGGTACACCCATACTTACCACAAAGTATGATACCGTGTTTAATACGCAAGGTGGGGTAGTAAGTGTTGATTCGATTCAGTTTCACAGGCAACTTGATTATATCTATCGGGTGAATCCAGAAATTGCAGTTTATGATAAGGACGGTTTAAGTCCATTTATTGGAGATTCGGTATATACGCACACCAACAATGTAACCATGGTTACTACGACTCGCAATTTGCGCACGGATCCATTTCGCTGGCCCGTTTTTCATCAAGGAGATGAAAATTTTCAATACAGATGTTTGATCAAAGTGTATGAATCTTATACCAACTTTGATATTTTACCATATAAAATAGACAGTGTGCCAACAACGGATGGAACACTTAAATTTGATAATGAATTGTCTCATCTACCAAAAGTTGAATTGGATTTATCTGAAGTAAATACCTTAGATAGTTTAAAGACTTTGATCTATTCTTTTAAACCAGGCATACCCAATTTTATTGAAAATTTATCCATTCCTGAATACAGTTATACGCGGAAATTTGAAATAAATTTAATTACCAGTGGCGGTACTTCAATTCCTTGGTTGCCGGTTCCAGTAGGAATGATTCCTACAGGAGGAGATGCAACGTTTCATGGTTATTTGTTAGGAACACAATCAAATGGTGCACAATTTGTGACCTTTGGTCCTCAAGTTCCAGAATATATATTACGAGATCCCCCAGGATCTGCAAGTACAGCAACCCGATCTGTTGGTTCAACAAAATCTGAAATGACTTCCTGGAAATGGAATCTTGGAGCAGCAGTTCATACCAAAGACTATATTTATGTTGGAGCAAAATTTACAGCGGGTTTTGGAGTATTGTTGGAAACCGATGTAGAGTCTAATGTCTCTGCTGGATTTAAAGCTGAAATCGGTGGAGGAAATAATGGCACACAATCTGTAGTTACAACCAACACTCGGGAGTGGTCGACTTATGGAGGTACTGTAATTTCACCCGGTGCAAATAGTGATCTGTATATTGGAAAATCGAAAAATCTCCAATTTGGTGTTGCTGAAGAATTAGCAATTATTCCGGATGGACTCTGTACAGATGTCCAATGCATAGGTGGCAGTTCATCGCAACCCGGTGGTGCTTTTTCATTCGCAAAAAAATATGGATTGTCTGTGGTACCCGGTGGTTATCAAACTCAATTTATTTTTAATGAATACGATATTAAAAATTTCACGATTCCAAATTTGCAAGTTTTACGCAATTTAATGTTGCAGAGCAATCCTAAATATTTGAGTAAATTACCCATAGGACATGCGAATTATGGAAAAAATAACGATGATAAAGCCTTTGGTGTTTTGGCATCTACCCAAACACCCTATACCGGAGAATATGCAGATTTAGATGGTCCTAGTTATAAGTACAGTGCCATCAACTTAATAGATAGTTTGAATGGTGATTCTGTAAGACTAATAAACAATCAAATTCGTCTTTGGACTGAAGCCATCCGATTGAATGAATGGGAAAAAGTGAATATTAAAAATCAAACCGCAATTGATAGTTTAAAACAAATTGAGCTGGATAATCTGGATGATGAATATTCAGAAGTTAAAGCCGCTTATTACTCATTAATTGTTGCAAATGGTTTGGGTGGCATTGTGATTGCTTACGGATTGATAGCCATACCGGTTCCGGGCACTGCATTTGCAGGGTATGCTACATTTGCCATAACTACTGGAACTGGAATTGCCCTCGCAGAAATATTTGAAGAGTTTCAAACGTATCTTGCACTGAAACAACGAATTGAAGATAAGTTTGCGAGTCTAGGTTCACCTACTAATTATACTCTGACTGGTGGAACTTCCATTTCATCCTCCATGAGTCATCAAACGGCTAGTTCCTATACACAATCCGTAGAATATGCTACTACTGCCAATTTACTGTTGGAAGTAAAAGGAAAAATCAGCAACAATGGAGTTGGTTTTGAAAAAGGCATTGAAATGAAATTTACTAGTGGCAGAGACTGGACACATGACGAAGACAGTTCAGAAACAGTTTCCTATAAATTAGACGATCCGGACATTGGTGATTTTTATTCAGTAGATGTGTTCCCTTCTATTTTAGGATGGGGTCCAATTTTTAAAAACAAAGCAGGAGGAGCTACTTCTTGTCCACATGAACCTGAAACTAAAACAATCTATTACAATCCGGGGACTATAGTCAGTGAAAGAACTCTGCAAATTGACAAGCCCTCCATCAGTGCCAGTCCAACCATTCAAACCAATATTCCGGTGGATGAACCAGCCGTATTTAATCTTACATTAGGCAATGAATCAGAGATTGGTTTTATAAATGGATTTACGGTGGATGTGGTAGGAGCTACCAATCCATTTGGTGCCATTGTAGCAATCGAAGGATTTCCTTTTCAGAATGTGATCATTCCAGGGGGTACTTCGATCAACAAAGTTCTGACCATAAGAAAAGGTCCAGGTGCAGTTTATGACTATGATAATATTTTAGTTACAATCCATTCACAATGTCAATATACAGGAGGTGCAGGATTTAATACAGATATTGTAGATTCTGTCTATCTGTCTGCCCACTTTTTACCTTCTTGTTCTAAAACAAGTCTGGCATATCCTGAAGATCAATGGGTATTAAATAATTCATTTCATGATACCATGCCGGTTGCAATTGTAGATTATAACATCAACTTCTTTGATCTTGAAAATTTGCGATTTGATTATAAACCATCCAGTTCACCCAATTGGATTGGATTGGAAACATTTTATAAAGACACAACAGGATTAGGCGATCCAAATGCTAAACCTATTCCACAAAACACTCCGTTTACTTTGTACGATTGGGACGTATCACAACTTACTGATGGAGCTTATGATTTACGAGTGGTTTCTAATTGTGCTTTAGCGGAAAAAGTATCCGAAACCCATTCAGGAATCATTGATCGCATCAATCCCCATGCTTTTGGTGCACCATCACCTGCAGATGGAATTTTATCACCCAACGATGAGATCTCTATAAAGTTTAATGAACCCATCGATTTGGGATCTATTAATCCAGCATTTAATTTTGATATCAGAGGAATTGTAAATGGAACCGATGTTGATCATGCGACTTCTCTATTGTTTGATGGGATTGATGATTGCATGACTATCAATGGAGGAGTGCCTTTAGACAATCGTGATTTTACTATTGAATTGTCTATAAAACGAGCTTCTTTGGGGCAACAAATTATATTATCTCAGGGAGTAGATGTCAATGAACGCATTTCACTTTCATTTGATGCAAATAATAAATTGGTATTCACGATAAATAATTCGACCGTAACATCAACAACAGCAATTAATGATTTTAATTGGCATTTTATTGCTTTAAGTTATAATTACAAAACGGAAACTGCTACAATGTACCTTGCAGATGCTGCAACAACGGCAACAGTTATTAATACAGGAGCTACCAGCATTCTTGCCAAGTATATTGGATCTTCCAACATGATTATCGGAAAAAACAGTGTAGCAACGCAACCGGTATATCCATTTAAAGGTAACATTCATGAATTGCGAATTTGGAGTAAGGCACGTTCTTTGGCAGAATTTTCACTTTATAAATCCAAGTTGCTGGCAGGTACAGAAGCAGGATTGTTATTCAACTGGAGAATGGATGAGGCGAGTGGTAATTTATCAGTCGAACATTTAAAACGTAGAGATGCAATCATCAATGGTCCAACATGGCAAATTTCACCCAATGGATTTGCTGCTGATTTTACTGCAGCAACTGCTTATGCGAAAGCAAGCACCGCCAATATTGCCATCACCGATGAGATGGATTTTACATTGGAGTTTTGGTTTAAATCCAATCAAGCAGGAGTAGCCAGTTTGTTTTCAAATGGAACCGGAGATGGATTGCAATCGGATTCATTGGTATCCTGGAATATTGAAAAAGATGCAGCAGGTATGATCCACGTCAAACACAATAAAGTAGATTTTGTAGCTACCACAAAAAATTATTTTGATGGAAGCTGGCATCACATGGCATTGGTAATGAAACGGGAAGGCAATTTATCCGTTTACATGGATGGCTTGTTTGAGAGTTCGATGTTGGCTACTAATTTCAGGCAATTGAGTGGAGCATGCATGTATCTCGGTGCAAAAGGATATACCATTGCTCAAACTGAAACCGTCAATAATTATTTTAAAGGAGGCATGGACGAATTCCGCTTTTGGAATTTATCCAGAACCAGCGAACAAATTTTACGCGACAAGCAAAACAGGATGATTGGTGATGAGCTTGGATTGGAAATGTATTTGCCGTTTGAAGCATATACAAAAGATCCAAGTGGCATTCACGTATTAAGTCAAACCTTTATTGATCAGGCTTTGGTCAAACATACAATCACTCCGAATGGAGCTACGTTGGTCAATGTTACACCTACAATTAAAATTCAAAGACCGATTCGACGCATTGCATTTGATTATTCTGTAAACAATGATCAAATTATTTTAACGCCAACCACAGCACCGGAATTGATTGAAAATGTTACACTGGATATTACAGTAGAGGGGATCAAAGATTTACATGGCAATGTGATGGAATCTCCTGTAACCTGGATTGCATATATTGATAAAAATCAAGTGGTATGGCAAGATCAGTTGTTGGTTTATTCAATAATCCGCGGAGATAATCTTGCATTTTCTTCAGCAATTTACAACCGGGGTGGACAAGCTAAAAAATTTGATATTGTCGATATCCCATCCTGGTTGACAGTCACACCTACTACGGGTACGATTGCACCAAACAGTGTGATTCCTGTAAATTTTAAAGTTGATCCATTGATCAATTTGGGACAGTATAATGTCAATCTTGGTTTGTTGACAGATTTTAATTACAAAGAAAAATTGAGTCTGGATCTTAAAGTCAATGCAAAAGAACCGGATTGGGTTATTGATCCATCCAAATTCGAAAACACCATGAGTATTATTGGGCAAGTAAAAATCAATGGAGTTTGGTCCACCGACGTCAATGACAAGTTGATGGTTATGGTTGGGCAGGAAATACGCGGGATAGCCCATGTGGAATACGTACCACAGATCGATAATTACCGAGTATTTTTAAATATTTACAGCAACCTTTTAACCGGAGAAGCATTGACCTTTAGGGTATGGGATGCAAGTGGTGGAAAAATTTACTCAGATGTTACTGTTGTCCCAGCCAATCTGACCTTTGAAGCCAATTCCATTGTTGGAACATTGATTGATCCAAAAATATTTCAAACCAATGCCAATGTGTCTTATGAATTTCCAATCAAGAAAGGTTGGAATTGGCTTAGTTTCTTTTTAACCACACCCAATCCATTGGATTTAGGAACAATTCTTGCATCTGTTGCAACTAATGGTGATCAGATTAAAAATCGAGATGCATTTGCAAATTACAATGGAACCCTTTGGACTGGATCTTTGGTTTCAGGTGGAACGCCTTATGGCATTCGACCAGAATCCATGTACAAATTGTATAAATCGGTAAATGATACTTTAGTATTAAAAGGAACGGTAACCAATCCGACTTTAAAACCAATTACACTTACAACAGGTTGGACTTGGTTAGGTTTTATATCCATCCGTCAACAATCTGTAGCCCAAGCATTGGGGGGATTAAATCCAGCCATTGGAGATGTAATTAAAAGCAAAACAAATTTTGCAATGTATAATGGCGTATCCTTAGGTTGGGTTGGTAGTTTGAAAACATTGGTACCCGGAGAAGGATATATGTATAAATCCAATGCAACACCAAGTAAAACATTCTACTTTCCTATTGCCGGTATGTTTGATAATTTAATTGATTTAACGGTGCGGACCGGAGATGAAGACTATTGGGAAGTAGATCACAGTGCTTATTTTTCCAATATGACTATTGTTTCGGAAGCATTGAATCCATGTACAGAAAAATTTAAAGCAGGGCAGTATGGCATTGGATTTAAAGATGCAAAAGGAACATGGAGAGGAAAGGCACCATTCGAACAATTGTACGATAAGGATTATGGATTTATTACCATTGCAGGTGATCAGGATGAATCTCTGGATGCTTACTTGATTGACAAGAAAACAAATGTGAGTTATAACTTAAATCATAAATTGATGTTTGGATCAAATGATGCATTGGGAAGTATAGATTTCCCATACCTCATTGAAATTCCTAAATCAATTTGTGAGAAATTATCTACAGAAGAAAACAAAGAACGATTCAGTGTATATCCACATATTTTTGAAGATCAGATACACATGGAATACAATGCAATTCAAGCGGATCCAACAGCAATTATTAAAATAAGTAACTTTCAGGGAAAGGTCTTGTTTGTTAAGCAAATTGATTTGAATGAAGGATTTAATTTAAAGCACATCGATGTTTCTAAATTGGATTTAGTGCCATCCGGATACATCTTTGAATTAATTACGTCGGACAAACAAAAGTCACAGACGATATTTAAAACCTATTAAAAATTTGTATGATTCATACAAAAATTTGGACTAAACTGTTTATTGTGATTGCTGTAATGGCAATCACAATAACCGTCCAATCTCAACCCAACTGGAACTTCGATCCGGCCTTGTATGAATACACCATGACTTTGACAGGTGTAGCAGTAATTCAGTGTAAGGAGTCTAAAGACGAACGCGATATGATTGGAGCTTTTATTGGAGGTGAGTTGCGCGGTGTGCAACGTTTTGATGGCGTCGTAAATGATCGCAATTATGCTTATATGGTTATTTACGACAGCATTATTAGTGGAAACCAAGTACACTTTAAATTGTATGATGCATCCCAGGATAAGATCATAGATCTGCCCCAGCATCTAATATTTACAGAGAATGGTAATATCGGCAACGATGCAGATCCCTTTGTCTTTGAGCCGGTTCCCGATTCCTTGAAAATTGAAATCAGCCAATTGAGTGTTTATAAATATTCAAAAGTGGGTGATACGCTTTTACAATTTTGGACAAGCAATGTAATGAAAGACAGTTTGGAGTCAGAGTATCAGTTTATCTATGATTCTTTGGGAGTAGATAATCATTATTTTAAAATTCATGGACAACAACTTGTATTGGATGAACCAATAGATCAAGTCAGTCAGACAAATTTAAAGCTGCACATTGTATCAAAGACGAGTACTTCGTGTTCTAAAGATATAAATTTTGTTTTAAACATCAATGAAGTAGTTTCTGCGAAAGAGGCTGATTCAAAATTGGCATCACACGCCTTTGTGTATCCAAATCCGGCTTTTGATAATATCTATTTAAGTTCCTTATCAGATACCCGGAATGTGCAGTTATTTGATCCAATTAAGAATCGGTTTTCAGCTATCAGTATAGAATCCGGCAACCGAATTGCAATTGATCATTTAAAGAATCAGATTTATTACTTAGTGATGCATTCAGAATCTGGCTGCGAATGGATCCGTTTTGCAGTGGTTAGAGCTGAGTAAAAAAAATTAAAAATTAAAAATTAAGAATTAAAAATAGTATTTTGCAATAAATTTCCTGTTATGAAAGCTAAAAACAAAGCAGCTTTTGTGATTGCACTAGTTGTTGCAAGTTTATTTTTCAATCCATTTATTTTTGGCCGCAGTTTGAAGCATGCCGACCTGATTTTGAATTGTCCAGCTAATCAAACCGAGGCTGCTTGTCAGACGCAATCCAGTATTGATGCTAAATTTTCAAACTGGCTGAGTACGGTAAGTTTTACTGGAGGTTGTAATGTAAATTTATCTAATAATAATTCCGGTGCACCGCCGGCCTGTGGCGGAGTAGTGGTAGTAACATATACGGCAACCAGTACCTGTGATCCAACGGTAACATGTTCGGCTGTTTTTAGTGTAACGGCTGCTCCTCCAGTTGTTTTAGTATGTCCTATGAGTCAAGTAGAAGCTTCATGTCAGACGCAGGTAGCAATTGATACCTTATTTGCTATCTGGTTGCGGACCGTTTCATTTTCTGGTGGCTGTAATGCTGCATTAAGCAATGACAACAATGGAGCTCCATCATTTTGTGGGGGTATCAAGACTGTGTGGTTTACGCTAACTAGCGATTGTGAGCCTCCAAAAACCTGCAATGCTACATTTTCTGTTACCGATGCACCACCGGTTATATTAAACTGTCCAATGGACCGTGAAGAAGCAGCCGGACAAACGCAATCAGCAATTGATGCAAAATTTTCAGCTTGGTTGGCATCTGCAAATTTTAGTGGAGGATGCAATCCAATTTTTTCAAATAATAATTCAGGTGCTCCACCCAATACGGGAGGTTCTACAGACGTAAGCTTTGAAGTAAAGAGCAGTTGCGAATCCCCTAAAACCTGTACGGCTAATTTTACTGTAAAATTTCCTAATGACTTGGAAGATGTGGGCATAATTCAGGCAGTGCGTATTGCAACAAATCCTGTTACTGATTTTGGATATATCCTATTTAAAATTAATCAACCTGCAGTAGCACACATCGAGCTTTTAAATGCTTCCGGTCAGATCATTTGGAAAAGCATTTGGTCTAATTCGACGGATAAGATTCCAATAGATTTTAGAACCTACGCCACGGGTATATACTATTTGAAAATTACAGTGGGAAATTCTGTTAGGTATTATAGGTGGATGCATATTTAAGGTTCCGGACAGGTATGTATATGCAATTCAAAATATAGTAGAATTTGAATTTAATTATTTTTTAAAGCATTCATTCAAGGCTTACTTTTCAAGAGTTGTCTTTCGACCGGAACTTTGTGCCAGAAGTCCGAGCTTATGCAATCCCAAATCCTTGAGCCATTTTTAACTTTAAGTTGGGTTCAAATTTAAATCTTTTACGTACATTTGATAGTATCAAATGATAGTATCAAAATGCCAAAGCCACCTTACGAGCTGAGTTCAGAGATATTAAAAAGCATTACTTCTATTTCTCAAAAAATTGGAGAAGTAAACGCCAGGTATTTAGTAAAGCAGAATCCAAAGCTTCGAAAGCAAAACCAAATCAAAACCATTCATGCTTCGTTGCGCATTGAGGGAAATACACTTTCGGAAGAGCAGATTACTGCAATTATTGAAAGCAAACGAGTCGTTGGCCCAGTAAGAGACATTCAGGAAGTGGTAAACGCATTGGCAGTTTACAAAGAGCTAAAAAAATATGCCCATGATTCGGAAAAAGATTTTTTAATCGCACATAAGCAATTGATGATTGGACTTGTAGAATCTCCTGGAAAATATAGGACAAAAGCTGTTGGAATCGTAAAAGCATCAAAGCTTGAACATATTGCCCCTCCACATCAGAATATAAAATATCTCATGGGTAATTTATTCAAATATCTACAAAACAAAACCGAATTAACACTGATAAAATCTTGTGTTTTTCACTATGAATTGGAGTTTATTCATCCTTTTATGGATGGGAATGGTAGAATGGGAAGACTTTGGCAAACATTGATTCTTATGAGTGAATATCCGCTGTTTGAATTTTTGCCATTTGAAACCATGATTTCTAAAAATCAAAAAGCGTATTATAGGGCACTTTCAATTTCTGACAAGGAAGGAAAGTCAACAAAGTTTATAGAATTTATGCTAGGTATCCTGGATAAATCATTAGATGAATTACTTGAATTGGGTACAAAAAAATTAAATGAAACAGAACGGTTGGCTCAATTTTTAAATGATTCCTCCCAAACTTTTACAAGGAAAGATTATTTGAAACTATTTTCCGAGATTTCAACGGCTACAGCCAGCAGAGATTTGAAAAATGGAGTTCAAAATGGACTCATCGAAAAATTTGGTGACAAAAAGACAACGCAATACAAGAAGAAAAAATAATGCAGCTACCTTCAACAATGATTTTTCTAAATTACAAGCCATTTAAACTTTCAAAAATGAAATCTTTGATATTTAAGAATTTCTATTGTCCTAAAATAGCTATACAAGCCAATAAATAAATCCCGTCATTTAGCAACCAATCATTTTAGAATGGAAACATCGCTTACACTTCAGGGATTGGTATTTTTTTATTAGGAAACAAATAGCGACATAAAAACGTAATATCTTAAATTTGAGAAATATATATATGTTATAAATAGTTAATATTAATCCATATTGCAGAATATATTTTCAATTTCATTAGCAGGAATTCCCTGAAATTGTATATTTGCAGTCCCTAAAAAAATAGCCAGCTTATTTAATGAAATAGCTGGATGAAATACCAAATTTTGATTTTTTTCCTGGATTTTAAGGAAAAACCAATCAAAATGATATTATGCGGGAGTAGCTCAGTTGGTAGAGCACGACCTTGCCAAGGTCGGGGTCGCGGGTTCGAGTCTCGTCTCCCGCTCAAATTAGTGGTCAGTAGTCAATAATCAGTAGTCAGTAAATGGTTGGCAGTATTCGATAGACTTTGACACAAATGATATTAACACTATTTATGAAGACACCATGTTCAATGAAAAGTATCGGGTTCGGACTTTTGATTTTGCATTGCATGTTTTGCAATATTTAAGACAAATACCTGACAATCAAGAATCTAGAATTCTTAAAAACCAAATAATTCGATCTTCAACTTCAATAGCTTCTAATTTTAGAGCAGCTTGTGTAAGTAGGTCTGAAAGAGAATGGTATTCTAAAATCAGTGTAGTTATTGAAGAAACTGATGAAACACAGTTCTGGCTTGAGCTTTTAGAGCACTTGTATCCAGAAAATATTAGAGGATTAACACTACTTAGAGTAGAATCCACCGAACTTCTTAAAATATTTTCAAAAGCAAGGGGTAAACTAAATTCCAAATAATATCTTTGCGACCCTATTTATTACATAGGTAATAAAAATTCAAGTTTAAAGTCAATGTTTAGCATCTTAAGTCTTACTGACTCCTAACCACTGACTCCTAACTACTGAATTGCCCAGGTGGTGGAATTGGTAGACACGCAGGACTTAAAATCCTGTGGTCAGTGATGGCCGTGCGGGTTCAAGTCCCGCCCCGGGTACTAGGTTCGGAGAAATCCGGACCTTTTTTATTTTAGTCGGGTCGAACATAGGTCGAACATTTTACACCATTCTATACATATTTATTTTCCTTCGTAATTTTTTGCGTATTTTTATTCTATGGAAGTCATTTGTCTGGAGGATGAAGCCTTTTACTTGTTGATTGAAAAGGTAGTCTCAAGGATTAAGGAAAAGGAAGGTATAAAAGAGGATAAATGGATTTCCGGTGATCAAGCCATGGATAAGCTAAGGATTAAAAGTAAGACTACTCTTCAAAAACTTAGGGATGAAGGGAAAATCCGATTTTCCCAGCCGGAAAAGAAAATTATTCTGTATGATACTGATTCTATCAATGAGTATTTAAATAAACATTCAACCGATAAGTTCTGATGGATATAGAAGAAATTCAATTTATTGTCGGATTTAATAATGCGTATATTTTGGCTCAATATGAGCCTAAAATGCTTGCTTTATTATTAAAGGATATTCGACCAATTAATTCATACTTATCTGGCATGTCTTCTGGGCAAAGAGAATATGAATTGGGGTATACAAATAAGTCCTTAAATGATTTGGGAAAGATCAGACAAAAGTATCGGGATGAAAAAAATATTACAAAAGATTAGAGGAAAAATTTTAATAATTACAATATCTTGTATTAAAATTCCAATAGATTTAAATCTAAACATCTTTCGTTGTGAAAATTATTCTTTCGCCTCTATCAAGCCTTGTATAATTCAATACTTCAAGACCTAACTGATTTAATAAATTTATAGAAGCCGAATTGCTTGGATGGACACATGCCAAAAGTTTTGAATAGCCCAATTTTATTCCTAATTCAATTTGTGCTTTTCCAATTTCTTTACCAAATCCTTTTCCCAATTGTTTTTACAAATTACAAATCCAAACTCAATATCAGTATTATTAAATTCCTTATTAAGATGTAATCCTGCAAAACCAATTATTACATTTGTCTCCTTAATAAGCAATGTTCCCAATCCAATTAAAGAATCTGTACTAGCGAAATACTCATTCACAAACACATCAAACATTTCAAATTTAACAGCACCTTTGAAAACGAATTTCATTACTTCATTGTCGGAGCAAATTTTTGACAATTCTACTTTATCTGTTAATTGATAATGTTTTAAAATAAGTCGGTGTGTTTCCAGGATCATTTGATTAATTTTAGGAGGTCTATCAATTCTTCTACTGTATCTGTTGGATAAATTCCAGTAATAGCAGGTGTTTCTGAAGCAAACTTGCCCTTTTTAAACCAAACTGTTATACATCCTAATTCGATAGCAGGTTTAATATCTTTCATTAAGTAATCCCCAACGACTAAAGTTTCAGATGGTAAGCACTCCATTGATTGCATCGCTTTCTTATAATTACTTTTTTTGCTAATATTTCCTTTTGTAAAGTAAATTTTGTTTACATAGCGAATGTAATCTTGCTGGTAAAGTAACTTTTCTCTGTCTATATTACCTGCTTCTTTTCTACTTACGATACATATATCAATTTTATTTTCTTTAATTTCTTTCAATAGTTCAGTGGCCCCCACATTCTCTCTTTGTGTATCATGATTAAGCAGAGTTCTATTAAAATCAAAAATGACAAGTTTTACTTTCATGTATATTCATATGACTAACATAACTTTCTACTTTTGCAGATTATTTAATTTATCAATATTCTCTTTTAGAAATATATCAAAAAACTAAAAACCAACTGGTAGTCTTGTCAAAACTAACCTAAATTTTATGAAAATTAATAAAAAAATATAATTACACAAACTCATCAAATTCAATACCTGATTCATTAAAAAAATCACTAAGATTTGTTTTGTTAATTGCATCATTAATTATGTTGTTATTATACCTTATTGGAGATGCATTATAGAATGCAAGCCCACGCTTAAGATGTTGCAATAATTCTTGGGCTTTTTTATCATATTGGTCACTAAAGTTTCCAGTCAAAATATATTTCGCTGCTTGCCTTGCTCCACCTAATTTTGCTGAGCAATACAATAACATAGAAACATAGGGCATAATGGCTTCACCATGCGCAATAGAAGCTTTTTTAGGTTTGTGCTTTGGTAAATGGTCATCTGCAATATATTTAATCCCTTTAGACAAACTGTCTATTTCACTATTTATTTTTTTAACAACCTCTGCTAATGAAAAATCTCCTTTAGCAAAATTATCTATTTTTATTCCACCTCTTTCATCTATTGAAACATCGACAATTATAGACTTATTTTTCATTAAAGAAATATCATTAAACATTAAAACGTCTGGGGATGATTGCCCCTTAACAAAGGCAGTAAGAATAATCGCACTAGCATTATTTACTAATTCTGATGTTAGAACTGAACCTTTTAAAACTTTGATTTTTGGTTGATCGGTATACTTTTCTTTAAGTTTTTCAACTAATTTTTCGTTAGGTTCAACAATAATTATCTCTTCACATTTATCAATACCATTTTTAAGAAATTCATTAACAGAAGCACTGCCAACAACTCCACCGCCGGAAATAATAACTTTTACATTATTTTGCCCATGTTCAATAAAGTTTTTTACCGCAAATTCCGAAGCTATTTCTCCTGCAAACACGGACATGGCTCCTCTTATTGGAATTATAGTGTCGGTACCGATATTTGATCCATCAAAAATTGCACAAAAATTTCTTTTCTTAAATAGAAAACCAACTCCACTTTCATCATCAAATGCTCCTGAATGCAATGCACCTATTCTTAAAAATGGACTTGGAATAAATGTTTCATAAGCGCAAGGCTCCTTTAAAGCATGAACAACATCTGGTGCAGGCATTGAAGACAATTGATGCTCAAATAAAACTTGTCCTCCAATTTTTAAATACGAGCTATCAAGAAAGTCAGCCCTAGTTCCTGCTCCTTTTATGAAAAAGAAATCAAGTCCTACTCCATTCAATTCCAACCATTTTTTAATTGCTTCGACTTGTTCTGGAACCAAACCAACACGAGTTTCACTTTCTTTTTTATTTCCACTTTCGTCTAATCCTTCGCCAATGTGCTGATCAGTGCCAAGTAAAAATATTGCTTTTTTGCCACTTAATTTTTCGACAGTAGGGAATTTATCTAAGTATTTCATCCTCAACTTATATTAAATTTATGAGAAAATAATTTTTCTTACCTTTTCTAACCACAATAAATTTTTCTTCTATAAAAAGTGTTTTTGTAATTATCAAATCTGTTTGGGAAACTTTTTCATTATTGAGATATATTCCTCCACTATCAATCAGTCTTCTTGCATCAGCCTTCCCAATAATAATTTGGTTTGTAACCAAAAAATCAATTATATTAATATTACCCTCCTCAATATCTTTTATTGGGAAATTTGAAGAAGGTACATCATCAAATATGTCCTTAATTTCATTGGCAGTCAATCCTTTCATATCGCCACCAAATAATATCTGAGAAGCAGATTTAGCCTTGTTTAGTAAATCAATTCCATGAACTATTTTTGTAATTTCTTCAGCCAATACCTGCTGTGCTTTTCTTTGACCTGGATTAATTTTAGTTTCGTTTCCAAGTCCATCTATTGATGCTTTATCAAGCCAAGTAAAGTATTTTAAATATCTAATTACATCTTCATCTGCTATGTTGAGCCAAAATTGATAGAACTTATATGGTGAGGTTAAATTTGCATCAAGCCAAATTGTACCTGATTCTGTTTTCCCAAACTTTACACCTGTTGACGAGGTTACTAATGGGAAAGTAAGTCCAAAAGCTTGTTTTCCTTTTTGCTTTCCGATTAAATCAATTCCGGCAACAATATTACCCCATTGATCGCTACCTCCCATTTGAACTGTGCAATTATTTTTTTCATATAAAACAAGAAAATCATAGGCTTGTAAAAGCATATAGCTAAACTCTGTGTATGAAATCCCTTCTTCTTCTCTTTTTTTTACGGAGTCCTTAGACCGCATGTAATTAGTCGTGAAATATTTACCAATATCTCTCAAAAATTCCATCATTGAAACAGAAACTAACCAATCGGCGTTATTTATAATTGAAGCAGGATTATCATTAGTCTCGAAATCAAGAAAACGCGAAAGTTGTTTTTTTATACCATTCAAGTTTTCTTCAATTGTTTCTGGAGTTAATAATTGCCGTTCTGTTGTTTTACCACTTGGGTCGCCTATCATACCCGTACCGCCACCTACAACTGCAATAGGTGTATGTCCAAATTTTTGAAGGCGTGCAAGGCACATAATCGGAAGTAATGAACCAACATGTAAGCTTGCTGCCGTTGGATCAAAACCGATATATACTGTTACCCTGTTTTCAGCCAATTGCTTTTCTGCATCATTAGTGTAGTCCTTTACTACATCTCTCCATTGAAATTCTTGAAATATGTTCATTTTATTTAATATTAATCACGCTTTAAAAATAAAGGTAAGGAAATCTAATTATTTTTAATTCCTTAATAACTATTTAATTTTGATTTAATTTATTATGCTTGAAATTACCAAAAAGCCGTTAAATGATATTCTTTGTTCAAGTATAACCGAATTATTACATTTAAACAACCTATAATAGTTGCTTGAAAGGTGCTAATTTACTACTAAAAATCTACAGTTATGGTGAAAGTCATAAGAAAGCCAATAAAGGGACATATGCCATTTTACATCATGATAAATATATAGGCAATGCAATTCACCAAACCTTGAATTCCATAATGCCCCAGGAAAAACTATCTTATAATTCTCCCATTCCTTAGGTATAAGTTGTGAATTACTGATAAGGCTTAAAGCCTGTTTATAGCTAAACAGTGCATTACATTTTTTACCCCTATTCAACATCTCAGTTCCTGTTACATACTCCTCGTCTCTCGAAACAAAGTCCCATAAACAAAACTTATTTACAGGAATTATTTTTACCGATAAATTGTCCTGATTATTAATTACTTGCCATCCTTTTTTTTGCAATTTTTTGATCAAGTTATATTTTTTCATTTTGCATCATTGAAAGCATTCATAATTATATTGTACATTTCTTTACTCATTCTACTTCTTATATTTTGGTTACTATTTAATAGAGAAACTAATTCAGATGAATTCGATATTAAATAAAAATTTATTAATCCAAATAAATATTTCGAATCCTTACTTGATATTTTTATTCCCCTAAATTTAATAATTTTCATCACTTTTTCACAATAAGGCTGATTTATTAATTGTCTATTTAGAATTTTTTTACAAGCATAAGTATAAGGGTCGCTATTTAAATTTAACTTCTCCGAAATCTCTAATTTTAAATCCATATATATTGATTTTAATAATTTAATACGTCTATAAATATCCCTTGCTGATAATTCCCTTATGATCAAGGCTTGATTTAGTTTTTTCTTATAAAATTTAGGGAGTATTTGTAATTTAAAAGAATTCTCAATTCTCCATTTAGGATGTGGGAAAATTGAACCATTAACTAGGTAAATCAATTCAACAATATCGGAAATAGCATTATTCAATATAAAGTGGGCATTACTTATTAATCCCCTATGGCATTGCTTAAGAGGATGAAATTCAATTGATGCTGGCAACATGGCAAATATTTCAATAAGCCTTTTGCTGGCCTGTTTCTTGAATTGCTTTATTTTATGCTTTATTAGATTCGTTATTTTATTTTGTTTATCAAAGGCAACTATCCCATTCATATAAGCTTCAACTTTTACAGCATTCCATGTTGAAGATTTTTCTAGTATAAAATCCTGCTGATGGATATTGAATGATAAATATTTATTTCGTGAATTTAGGATTTCAAATTCAAACTCGAATCCTGGAAGCCAATTTGGAATTTTATTTAGAGGCTTTATAACAAATACAGAAATATCAACGTCTGAAAATTTATCAAAATGTTGTTTCATGCCTAATCCACCAAGTAAAACAATTCCCAATACTTCAGGCTTTTTAGATAGTCTAGTAATAAAATCATTAACTGTTGCTTGAAACAAAGGGTCGATTGAATTATTAGAAATAGCGATTTTCATTTTGGGTAGTTTGCTTTAAATTCATTAGCAGTCAATGGCTTAGTTGGAAGTTTATCAAAACACACTTTTTCACTATTTAATAATTTCATAAATCTATTTATTTCCTTGGATCCAACAAAAGGAGACATTGGATAAATCTTAAGAATATTTAAACATTTTATGTTTAAAAACGACTGATAATTCGCCGCAAACCCAAGTATTGGAACCATTTTGGAATTATTTCTTGATATAAATCCAAAGAAATTGAAGCAATATGTGTTCATCTCTTCAATAATTTCTCCACTAACAATATTAAGATTGGAATACATATTGGTATACTGCTGAATAATTGGAATAACTGCAATACAGAAACCTTCACCAAACTCATTTATAATTTTAAATTCATCTTTATTTAGACTTGAAAGTAATTTATCCTTTATTTTCATCATTTGAATTACATAATTTTGGAAACCGTCATATCCTATCTCTTGTAAAGCAATCCATGCAGAAATAATCCCATCACCACTTCTTGAATGCTCTATAGTGTGGTGCTGAATAAAATTATTTCCAGGCTTATCAAGTTGATTTTCAATCAGAGTCATTCTGTTTATGGAGTCCAAATGCTTTTTATCTCTCACTAAAAAAACACTTGTATTGTAAGGACTAAATGCGTTTTTGTGAAAATCAATACCCGCAGAGTCAGCATATTTAATTTGTGCTATTTTTTTGTATGTTTTATTTATCTTCTTAATAATATCAGAATTTACATAATATGATTTTTGCTCAAAGTTAAATTTTCTAAAAACTAACCAAAGCCAACCTATTACAGAATCAACATGAATATGTGGTGTATAATCAAGTTTAAAATTCTTAACCAAGGACTGAACAATAGCATAAATTGATTTGATAGGATCAATTGCATTATTTATTGAATTTCCTCCAGAAAGAATAATGCAAGCAATTTTCTTTTTTTGTTGAATTAATTTAATTAATATTTCTTTAAAGACTGATAATACAACTCTGTCTTTTTTGTCGACTTTGACTCTTATGCAGTTTGATGTGCCAAGTCCAAGAAGATTGCAAACATACTCTATCGAATAATGGCAAGAATCCGATGTAATAACAACATAATCTTTATTTACTATTCCTTGCGTTATAGTTGATCTATCACTTTTATTAATACCTATTTTTACTGCATATATTAATGAAGCTTTCCCCCCAAAAGTAAATACCCCATCTACTAAGTCCTTATTCCATTGAATCAATTCCTTCAATTTATAGATAACTTCTTTTTCAAAGGGAATAAACTGGCCGCTTACATAATCCCAAAGACAATTTGGATTGTATAAGTTTACTAAAACACGAAAAGCCACCGTGTCTATAAGCGGGGAAGGATTTATATTATGCATTACAAGAGGATGTTGCCATCGAATCATGTTTTCAAAAACTTCAACAGCTCTTTCCATAACTTCCGACCTTGCTATTCCAAAATCTGGTATTTTTTAAACTCTCTGGCTTGACCATTGCTCGACTTGCTATTAAATTTTGGTGCCTTAAGATCGTATTTATTTTTAACAATTTCATGTAATAATAAAATTGCTTCAATCACATCTTTGAAATTACTTTCGTCAATATCTAAGAAGTAGTTTTTGTATTTTTGAAATGAATCCTTCATAAATTTATTAAATTAGAGATCACTCTCTTGTATGTCATCCATAAGTATAATTTGATCAAATGGCGAATAATAATTTGCCCCTGTTCTCCACCCTCCAACATCTCCAAGCAATCTTCTTTGCCTTGTTGTGCATTTCAATAATAGCTGTTCGCCGGCAGATATATAATCATAAGGTTTCATAAATAGTTGATTGTAACAAAAACTAAACTTTTACGCTCAGTCAATGATCTATTTATCGTTGCGCCATGCCATAAAAGATGCGAAAATATTACGACATCTCCGGCATTAACTTTTAGTTGTTTAAGGGCATTGGACATTAAATACTCATTTTCCTTACTTTCGTCAAAATAATTTTTATGGCTTCCAGGAAAATATATAAAGTTGCCAGAGTCTTTTTCTTTAACATCAGTTAGAAAGTATTGAACTTTTATTTGAAAATTTAAACCTTTACTTGAATATTCTATCTTTCTCATTGCCTGGCCACCGTCCGTATGAATAAATCCTTTGAAATGATCTCCAGGGGGTCTTATTATTGCATGAGACATGGCTAATTGAATATGATAACCTAACAGCTTTAAAACTATACTAAAGGTTGAAGGATGATCTATTAAGTTAATAAAGTTATGATCTTCTGATACAATATTTTTCCAATCTAGTCCAACCGAGAATGGTCTTTTTAAGATTAGCTCTTTTTTATCTAAGTAAAGTTTATCTATGCATAAATTATAAAGCTCAATTTCAGTTCTACTCAAAGCATTTCTAATAATCAGAAATCCATTTTTATCGAAGTTCTTTTTTTGAACATTTAACCTTTTCGAATTTTCCATAACAATTTGATGTATTTTATTTTAATATTTAAAACCAACATATATTTAATTTTGGTTTTACTTAACACCAATTAGCTAAAACAACGCATTTTATGTAAGATTTACCTAAGCCCTATACTAATTTCAATTTTAAAGAAATAAAAATCAGTTCTGGACCATACATGATTGCACTACAGACTACAAATCTCAGATAAATATAACTTACTAGGAATATTCCTTGTATAAGTTTCAAGTGATTTTATTTTCTTCAATTCGCATTTCTTGGCATAAGACTTCTAAGTCTCCTCCATTTTAGTGATGTTCTTCAAAATTAAATTAATTATAGAACCCAGTCAACTGATACTCAAAGTTTCGATTAGAATAGAATAAAAAAGCCCAGCATATTATTTTGCTAGGCTTTACTTTTAATACCATCCAAGTCTACTTTTAACAAGCTTTTTCCTACAAATTCCGTCTTGATGACAAAGAATGCACTTCATTGCTGGAGCTGTATGTTCACCAGAACCGATTGAACCCAATTGGCCACCAGTAAAGCAAGCCGTGTAACTAACAGCTTGACAGCTAGAATTCCGATTCTTACATTCTTCCATTTCTTCAAAGGATTTGTTTTGCTTTTGAAGTAATACTTGGTTGAGACGAATTTGATTTTCCATGGTCTACATTATTAAATTGTGAATAACAAATAGCTCTTAACTAAAGAGCTTTTTTTTAGGTATGTGTATCACAAACGCAAAGAACAGCTCTCTAGGATGAGGGACTGTAATAGCGATAAAAATTGTAGCCAAAGAATTTCATAGTTGCCTTTAGAGTATATCAAAACTTGAAATAATTGTCAAACAGCAACTGCAGTTCAGAATATTTTTCATTAGAATTAGTCAATAAGTAGGAATATTACATTTTCAATTATTTTTTGGATATATATATCCACTTGATCCTTGTCATTAATAGCAAAGGGAAGAAGGCCAATTTCCTTTTTTAAATCATTCATCATTAGTTAAAATTAATCTAATTTGAAATGCTAGAATGGTGAATATTACAATTAATACCAATCACTTTTCAAATTAAATTTTACGGTTAATTTCAGTCTACTATTCATTATGCCAAAACCACGTTAAAGCCATCGACAATGCATCAAATAAACCGATATTCCTATCCTCGCTCATCCATGACTTTCTGTATTAGTCTACGAGTACTTTTTCCAGTTCGAGAAGATTGACAGCTACCCCAAAATTAAGACCCATTTTCATCCAAACAGTCCGCAATCAAGAGTCACTTTGAGGTTTAATTTTACAAACTAATTATAAGAAATCGTGTTCCCACTAAACGGTCTACTCGGCTTCCCATCTATCATTAGCTTTAAATAAATCCTGTAGTTTGGGAGATTAATAAAATCTTCTACATCAAATTCCGGATACATTTCCTTCGCCATATGCATGGCGTCTTCTGTGCCTATTCGGAATGATATTACTGTTCCAGCATTGCCGAGTACAGCACTTTTGATATCAACATCCAATTGATTCATGTATTGGTGTGCCAAAGTCATCCCTACTTTGAATTTGCGCAATTCAGAAAACATATTGACCAAAGATAATGTGGTGAAATTGTGAAATTCATCCATGTAAACCATAAATGGAATTCGTTTTTCTTCTTCGGTATCCACTCGACTAAAAGAAGCCGATGCAATGGAAGTTATGAAAAGTGCACCTAGGATATGGGCAACATCTGCACCGACATGGCCTTTTGAAAGATTGACTAGTACAATTTTCTTTTCATCCATTGCTTTTCGTAATGAAACTTCTTCCTTATTCTCAATTAAAACTCGTCTAATTGCCGGATGCACCAGCATACCACCAATCTTGTTCATTACCGGTAGTAAATCATATTTCATATATTCCGGAAATTCTCTTTCCCAGAATTTCTTTACACTTTCACTTTTGACATATCGAAGAGCATTTCTTCTAAAGCTTTTATTCAGTAATATTTCAACAATATCACCAACATTAGCTTCTGGCTGATCAAGCAAGGTTAGAATGGCGTGCCTTAATATATGCTCCAATTTGACTCCCCAAGCACTATCCCAAAGCTTTGAGAACACATCTAAGATACCGGAAGCAACCAAAGACCTTTTTTCCAAGCTAACTCGTTTAAATGGATTATATCTGAGATTTAGTTTTGGGTCGGTAATATTGAAATAAATTAAATCATTTTTACGACCTTCAGGAATAGCCTTCACAACCTTTTCCACTAGATCTCCATGAGGGTCAAGTAAACAGCATCCTCGTCCTGCATGAATATCTTGCATAATCATTGTTTCTAAACAAGTCGATTTTCCAGTTCCCGTTTTACCAATCATGTAAGTGTGCATTAATCTATCTGTTTGTTTGATGCCAAACAGCTTATTTTGATTCCGGAAGGTGGTTCTTCCAAAGTAGGTAATATCAGAATTAAGATTTTTAGGGGTGTTTTTTCATAGTCCATGAATTGATTATACGACCTGATAAATTTAAACAGAGACAGCAGAAATTTCCATTATGTCATTAAATGCCGTCTAGATATCGACTATATCCTGATTAACATTAAGTAAATGGATAATAAGGAAAATAAATTAGCAAACTGGATACCATTTCCAAGAAAAATATCTTCGGATTTTCGCAATGGAGTCATCACCTTAAGTGAGATGCAAGTTTACAACTGGCTCCGGCTTAATGCTAATCCTTATGGAATTGCTACCACCAGTCTAACAGACATCTCAATAGACCTATTTAAAGGTAGAAAGTCAGAGAATTCAATCAATAAAATACTTTTGGCCTTAAAGCGGAAGAAGTGCTTGTATTATAAGAGAAGAACTGGAAGCAGAGGTTCTTTTGAAGTTCGTTTTGGTGAATTCATTTTACCTTCAGGGCAAATTAATACTCTTGATAGATTCTTTGAAGCAGAGAAAGGCAGAACATTTGATATACAATCTGGCATTAGTGAAGCAGAACAAGAGCAGAACTTCGGTTGTGAATGTCAGAACTTTAGTGATCTAAAAAGCAAGATAAAATCTGTTGCTTTATCATTTTCAGTCAATACTGATGGCAGGACTCATGATATCGACAATGATAAAGAAAATAATATATCGACTTCCATTAAAGCAAAAACAAAGTTATCGGATTTCGAACCTCGGAATCTTGATGAACAACTTTGCTTAAATATTGCTACCAACCTTAAGGAAAGATATATAAATTTCATGTTATCTACTTTTAACAAATATGGCAAAGATACTCTGGAAAAAGTATGGCGTATTTTCAATGAACATGAATCAAAGACCGCTATTAAAAACCGTGGAGCATATTTTAATTCTTTGATTAAGAGGATTACCAATAATGAAAAGATTTAAAGTCATGGATCTTAATCCCGAAAAAGAAATAATTTTTTCAGATGTGGAATTGGAAAATATTTCCGGCTTCTGTTCTCTCTTACAAAAAATCCGAAATAGACTTATTTCTGAAGGATATTCTATTGAAGAGTTGAAAAAGCAACTATCCGATCAAAATTTACTATGATATAATTAATCTAATGAAAAAAGTAGAGGAGGAAAAACCATATAAAAATCACTATTTGAGCTACAATCGCAAAAGTACGGATGATGTGGATAATCAAAAAAACTCTTTAGCCTACCAGGTAAGTGAAGCAATTCCATTTGCCAAGACAAATCATCTCCCTATAGCTTTTGTTGATATTGATAACTTTTGCAAGGGCGGTATCATAAGAGAAAGCCATACTGGATTTAAAGAAGATGAAGATTTCGAAATTGATGAAGGTGGAAAAGTCACATATAAAATTGAGAGACCAAAATTCTTAAGATTAGTAAAATTTCTAAAGGAAGGATATTTTAAGGGAGTTATTTTCCTATGTTGGGATAGGGCAAGTCGGAATAAAAACGATGATAGTGTTTTGCGGAAATTAATGAAGCAAGGAGTTGATATTCGATTTGTGCAAGCTCAATATGATTCTGATAGCAGTGCCGGAGAGCTACACATGGATGTGGATTCAATGTTTGCTCAGCATTATTCCCGAGTAATAAGTGAGAAAGTTTCAAATCAGAATAAAAAGCTCCGTCAGGAAGGAATTTGCACTTACCGAGCTCCGGTTGGATATTTAAATGTAGGGAAAGCGGAACACAAACCAATTGATCCCATCAAGGCTCCAATAATTAAAGCAATTTTGAAAAATATTCTGAGGGTACTTGGAGTCTTCATGATTTAACAGAATGGGCAAAACAACAAGGACTTACAATGTCTCCTTCAAGACGAAGGAGAACTTCTGCGGAAATGCTATCTGATGAAGTAATAAAACTAGAACCGATTTGCAGAATACCAACTTATCAACAAATTCATCGAATTCTCAGCAATCCATTCTATATTGGAATGATCAATGACAAGGATTCTGAAAATGGATTACGCCTCAGCAATAGTCATCAACCCCTTGTAAGCAGAGAGCTTTTTAATCGTGTTCAGTCAATGTTAATGAAAAAACGAGTAAGTGTTCATTATACTGAAAAGCTAAAATTGCCATATCGTGGTTTGATTCGCTGTGCAAACTGTCAGCGTATCTATACTCCATACGTTAAGAAAGGCATTACTTATTATGGTGCAAGATGTGAAAAGACTTGCCCTAATCCCAATAAAAGTATTAATGCAAAATACATTGAATGCAAGGTTGGTGAAGTTATGAGCAAGCTTTATTATTCTGAGCAAGAACTTGAAGAAATTGATAAGCTTGTAAAAACTGATTTAAAATCCCTCGAATCTAAGCGACAAAAGTCCTTGGAGCAAACTGAACGCCAAATGAGTAAAGTCCGGGAAGACCTTGCTTACCTTCGAGAAAACCGATTGTCGTTACTAAAAAGCACAGTATATTCTCCCGAAAGCTTCCTTCAGGAAGAATCAAAGTTAATGGAACGTCTCCAGAACTTGCATAATGAAGAAAACGCATCGGACATTGCGATTGATGAAGTAGTAAAAGACCTTGTGATTCTTTCCGAACTCTTAAAAGATGCTTATTTATATTATTATTATGCGCTTCCGTTTGAAAAAGAAGAACTCATGCAAAAAGTCTTTTCCGAACTCAATTTATTTGATAATACCCTTACATATAAAGCTAAAAATGGATTTAAGCTTCTTGAACGAAGCGAACATGCACTATGCGGGCCTAATGTTTGGATTTCAGAACTTGTAATGCTCCATCCACTAATAAAGACAAGTATAGCAGAATTAAGGAATTATTCTATGTTATACCAAAATGAATAGCCGAATCCATAAGAATCCGGCCATTTTTTGTAATTTTTTCAATAAATTTTAATCATTCTCAACTCCAAGCTCCAAACGAATATACTCTTCTGCATCAGCAAACATTGGATAGAAGGTATCTTCTTCATTTGTACCTTCAACAGGTAGCTTTTTTGAATAAGCACTATCCGGTCTGGCACTTGATAATCCTACTGTCTGAAAATAAAGTGCTTGGGCTAATGCAAAATCAGGATAATAATACCCTATGCATATTTCATTTTTTCTTGCGCCAGGAGTTGCAAACATTTCAGGACAATCCTCCTGCATAAGTTGCATTTTTTTCAGAATGTCATCTTGAGTGATTTCATTTAAAATTACTTTTGTCATAATATTATATTTTAATGAATAAAAATTTAGCAATTTTAAGCTTCCATATAAGTGAAAACCTAAAATAACTAAACTTTTATTTAAAATTAAATTTCAAATAACCCCTGAATTTCAGGTAAATCTTACCATATATTAGAAAAAATACAAGGATGCGGGCGTAGTGTGTGGTTTTCCGAACTAATAATGTTACATTCACTGGTAAAAATAAGTATAGCAGAATTAAAATATTTTGATAGTAAAGATTGATTCTTACAGATAGCGATTAACTGGGCTCGTCCCTTAGGCGTTATTCTAAATTTTGAATTTCCTCAATCGAGTGATTTTTTTTAAAAAACATTGAATAGTGGTAAACAATAAAACTATTATCTTCAATGTGTTCAAGCATTTTTTCTTTCTTTTTCCAAATTACGTTCTCAGGCATAGTTATTGCGCTTAATTTTTTACGGTTCCATTCTTTATCATTAATAATCACTTTTGTAAACCGCTTAAAGCACCTATAAAAATCTTCACACAAATATTGAGGATTTTCAAGGTTAAAATCGACATGATGAATTATTAAGTAGCTATTATTCGAATAATTGTCTGACATTTCTAATAGTCTCGCACTATGTGTAACATCTGCATCAAGATACACAGGTTTGTTGACGATAATAATTTTCCTAATTCTATTCTCTTTTGGAGAAAAGTTGCTTATTTTCTCCACAGCCATCTTTAGATCAATTTTCATCAACTGACATACTGCCAGAGCTACCAGTGATTGTTCAATAAATAGTCTAGTTGGAATATAAAGCGTAAGTTCAATTATCCTGTCAAAAACACTTACTAGAACTTTATTATACTGGGAACTAATAAGCATTATATCGGCATTAATATTAACATTTGCAGAATATGTAATAGCGACATTATAATTAATAGTTAATAAATAATCGTCAGCTTTATTAATAACTGCTTTTGTATTAGGTTGTATTATCTGGATCTTACCTTCAAATATATCTTTTAATGAATTAATAGTCTTAACACCAATATGCATATTTTTAATGTTTAGCAATACTGCGATATTTGGTGTAATTAATTTGGCAAGTTCAAAAACATGGTGTTTCCTATATAAAGACATTTCCAACACCACGACCTCATGAAAATATTCTAAGCAATTGACAATATATGAAAAAAGCGTAAGTGGTGTAATTCGCTTGGTGTACACTCTCAAACTGGAATATTTTGTCGAAATCACATCTTCTAATAATGCGGTGGCAGTTGTTTTACCAACAGAACCAGTAATTGCAACTATCTGGGGATCTACTTGAGTTAACACATAATGGAAAATGGATTTGGCAAAACCTATAATATCATTCACTACTATTAACTTTACAGAATTATTTTCAATTTCTTTTAAAGTACCATGATCAATCACATAAGACCAATTTTTGTATGTCTCTATTTTATTTTTAATCTCTTTTCCTCTATCAAATACTTCGTTATACCAGCCTTCTAATTCCGGCTCATTATCATAAACACAAAAATATAGTACGTTATTATCAATTAACGGGTTACTATTAATTTTAGCAATATCCAAAAAATCAAACTCTTCATCACCATTGAAATTAACAAAATCCGCTTCGTGATCAATTAATTTAAGTATGCTGACATTAAACTTCATGTAGCGAAACATTTAATAATTTCAACTATCTGTTCATAGTTAGTAGTCGCAATATCATGTCCTCCCCCTTCAATAATGTGTAGATTATCCAAAACTTTGCCTTTGCCAATTCTTGATTTAAATACCTGTGGTGGTGTTGCGGAATCTTTTTCACCAAAGATTAAAAGTATTTTATCATTTGGAATCTTTATTAATTCATCTGCCAAATCAATCTTAACAATATTAAGATATGAATTTCTCAAGAATTTAGTTCCTTGTAAATAAAAAGAATTCTTTATTATAAATTTAAGATAAATGTGCCTTAAGTATTTTGATATAAAGAGTGGAACTAACTTTTTCCCAATTGTTAAATATTTTGTTTCTTTTCGCTCTTTATAAGCTCTTGTTATGGCTGGTGAAACTAAAATAATTTTTGAGTTATTGTGATAATTTAATTTCCATTTAATTGCAACAGCTCCGCCAAAAGAGTATCCAAGAACATAATCTGGTTTTATCCTAGACTTTAAAATAAATTGCTCAAAGAAATCGGCGTAATCTTCAAGATTCCAATCTTTTGGTGGCTCCGGTTCACCGCAAAATCCAGGTAAATTCAATTTAATTACATTGAAATATTTTGATAACTCTATAATAAAATCATTTCTGTTTGACCAAGCATCTTTACAGCCATATTTTGAATAATTAGTATAATTCCAGCCATGAATTAGAAAAACGTTTTCCATATTATTATATATTATCTAGTTCATAAAATTACATAATAACTTACAATTTACTAACTTATTGACATAATATTTAGGCTTTCTAATTAATAATGTTCCATTCACTTTCAAAGAAAAGTATAGAAGAATTAAAAATAATTAGGAAAGACTAATTTAAATTTCTCAGCAACACCAAGAAGCCATGAAAAGTAAGTTTCCCAATTTTGCTCCTGTTCGAAATATCCAGTATATGAAACTTTAATTCTACTGGCCTTTTTTTCCGGAAGTTCCATCCACTCTAATTTTTCACTTAGTTCGTTTTCAATCTCGCTTTTTACGCCTATTAATTTCGTAAATAATTCCTTATTATCAGGAATATATACTTCAACCCCAAATAGATTTTCCCTTGAATTTATTGTAAGTGAAATATGACAATCACTACTCCCAATACTTATGTTAGTCCAGTGTTGAGGATAGCTCTTTTGGAAGCGTAGAGATGTGTTCGTTTGTTTCGCATAACTTTTAAAAGCGTCCCAGAATTGCAATTGTTTAATCTTTGTATCTGTAAGCTCAGTGCTATCAACAGAACTTTTTACTACTTTTGCCCAATCATTTGGTTTAGAGATAATCTCAAACTTAGGTGCGAGTGGCGAATCAGCGATTTGCCATAACTCTATTTTTAATAAATAAAACCAATCTCTTCAATAGTGTTTTCATTGAGCCAATCAATTGCACGCCGGTGTTCTTCTCTTACATTTTTAACAACCCAAATAATAATTCGGGCATCATAACCGGAAGCATAAGTGATAATTTTACCCAAGTGGTCATGATTAGTTATTTCTAATTGATTTTCTATAATTATTTTATGTCCAGTGTTTTCTTCTTCTCCCAGAATATCAACATTAAAACTACCGACTTTCGCTTCGGTTTGGATGAGCTTAATGTCAAATCCAATCTCATTGCTCAATAATAAAAGATTTTCTTCTTGAGCTAACCATCGGGTGAAATCCATAGCTTCGTGTTTCCACCCCTCTCTTAGTTCAACCTTTTTAAGTTTACCTAGACTCATACTTTTTATATTAGCACAAATAATAAAAAATGCATTACTCAGCAAATATATGAAAATACGACTTGACAAAATGTAATTAACTATTCTAAAATACAGGTATCACGAAGGACTGTATGGGTTAACATCTTGACTTCAGATACTTCCTCTCTTATTTCGATTATGAACCATGTAATCGAATTTAATTTCCTTAGCAACGGTGCCTTTGCACCGTTGTATTGCAATCTGCGACAACCTTCAATATGCACAGCATTTGCGTTTCGACAGGGGCAGAGGCTCCTGTTTTATAATTTTATATTAATCGGATACTTATTGAAGCATAAATTTATAACCAAACATGGATCTAGGGCGAAAAAATTGACAAATTGGCAATTTCTACCGTCTACGATTGATAACTTTAGAAGAATAAACTTATGGCATCAGGATAAATAATTCCTGGTGCCCATTTTAATTTATGACTTCTCCACCAAACTATTTAAAAGTATATCGCAAACGGTCCGGATTAGTCCAGGAAGATATTGCCTTTCTATTGGATTTACCGGATTACTCCAACATTTCCAGATATGAAAAAGGTCAGAGAACTCCAACCATTGAACTATTACTTATATATCATCACTTATTTGATGTCCCGATTGAATCCTTGTTCGAGCAGGAATCTCAGATTATTAAATTAAAACTTATCCAGAAATTAATTCAATTAGTACCAGAATTAAAAAAAGATCAAATAACATTAAAGAACACCCAAAGAATTAGATTTCTTGAAGAAACCATTAAAAAATTAATTAGATAATATCACATGAATACACAAAATGAAAAATCAAAAATTGTTTATGCTATTTATCCAAATGCCAATGGCTTTGGCTTTGTTTACATGAGTGGACCAAGAAAATTAATTGATTACGGAATTGTCCGGATGAACCCCATCTGCAATTTCCGGCTTTTGGATAAAATTAAGGATTCAATAACTTATTTTAAACCAATGGTTTTGATATTGTTAGACCCGGAAGGTAAATCATCAAGAACCGGAAATCGAATCAGAAGTTTGATTTCAAGAATTACAGCTTTTGCAAAAAATGAGAATCTTCATGTGGCTCATATTTCGAGAGATGAAATCCGGGATGTATTTGAAAATTTCGGAGTTACCTCCAAATTTGAAATTTCTCAATGGTTATTAACAGAGTTTAAAGAACTTGAAACACGCCGACCAAAAAAACGCAAACTCTGGACTAGCGAGGACAGGAATACAGGCCTATTCGATGCTCTATCGCTTGCAATGGCATGGTTTTATATGTATAACTAATTAATAAATAAAATCAAAATTCTATACATTTCTATTTTCTTTTCTTTTGATAATCTTTTCTACCCTCTCAAAAATACCATTCTCATATTGATCAAATTGAGACTTAATATTGTCTGAGTTTGTTGGGTTTTCATAATAATCAACAATTGAGGAAGGTACTCCATAATCACTTGCAATTCTTCCGTTTTCTGTTATTGCATTGTATTCAAGCTTGGTAAGCAGTCGGTCAATTCCATTAATATTTTCAAATGTATTGCCAGTATTTTTAGACTGAGAGAGTTTATACATCACATTGAATACTCCTAAATATTTGACAACATGGTATTTAAGAATATTGTAAACAAAATCAGAAGTTTCAGTAATTGCTTCATCAATACTTATACCATGCTTTAATTTATATCTAATAGAACCTGAAAATCCTTCCGAAAGATAAAAGTAAATTAAATGGGTCAAAACAGAGTATTCCCCATTTTTTCCTTTATATTCAATTAAAAATTTCATTTTCGGATTAAGAACAATTGGCTTGATAATATTTAAAACAGTTTGAAACCCATCATAATCAATATTTAATTTAAAATTTATTTGTCGAATCAATGCTTTAATAGAACTCAACTCCGCTATAGTCATATTTTGAATACGATCATAAAGCTGAATCTTATGCAAGCGACTTACGACTTTATAAAGAGCAAAAACGAAATCCGGGATTCCACGCTCTTCCTGCATTGAAACAATATTCAACTTCCTTTGTCTATCTTCAGGCTTAAGGAACTCCTCAATTGTATAGAACAAATCAATCTCATCCTTTTGTGCGTCAAGATCATAATTTCTATGCTTGATCCCTTCAGCTTCAGAATTTATTGCATTCATAAATTTGTTATTTAAAACAATTACTCTCCCACTATAGTGGAATAAAAATCTTCCTGCTCTACCAGCAATATTCTTTGCATCAAACTTTTTCAATTCCTTATTTCCTTTCTTGTGGTGAAGCACAATCAAATTTTTTGCCGAAGTATTCACTCCTTCCGTAATGGTTGTGGTTGAAATTAGAACTCTTAATAATCCATTATTGAACAAAGAGACAATCTCTTTTTGTAGATACTTTGGAACCAAGCCATGATGAATTCCAATTCCTTGTTTAAGTGCTTCAATTAGAGTCCAGTCTTTATTGAAGTTTTCTTCAATATGAGATATAAATTCAGAATATTCTGCATTATTATGATCACTCAACAATCTAGATGCCAGCAATTTTTTTGCGTATGATTCAACTGAAGCCTTGGAATAGCAATACACAATAGAATTCTGTTTAATAGAAATTACTGATTTTAGCGTTTCAGTTAATAGTGTATCTTTTTTGTTACTTGAAAAATCTAACGTCAATTCATCATCTACAGTATATTCTCGACTACCTTTAATATCAACATATGTTTTATTCACAATTTCGTAATTGTTATAATCCATCAATTCGATTTGATTTTCTGAACAAAAACGGTCAAATGACGAGTTGTATTTTGGATCATTCTGTTGAGTAAAATCTATGTATGGACCTGCCAATAAGACATCAACATGAGGTTGTAGTAGTTCAAACACCGCTAATCTATATGCTACATCTCTTTCATTTTCTCGTACCTCTTCATCAATGATGTATTCATTATCAATTTTATAAACTTCATCTATAAATGCAAAATCGAATTTTATATCACTTGTTTTATTTTCAATGAATGAAAGAAATCTTTCAGGTGTGTAGATAAATAAATTCTTCTCACTAAACTCTCTTACTTCACTCAGTGTGTGAATATCATAGTTATTCAAAAAATACTGATAGTTATGTGAGGATATGAGCCGTTCCAAATTCTCCGAGAGAAGTGCAATTGTCGGAAAAATCAAAACCACATTTTTATACTCCATCTTTTTGATTATTTCAAAAACGATATGTGTTTTGCCAAATGAAGTGCTAGCAGAAAGAAAATACCTATTGAGCGCACCCGGGGTATACTTTTCTAATATCCGCTTTTGAAATTTATGAACCTTGATTTTTTCATCTAAATTCAAAGTACTTTCGTAAAATATTGCAGAAAGTGTATTTAGGTCAAAGTTTTCAATGGTAGTACTTTGATTGAACTTATCTAACAAATCAAAAAAGTGAGGAATTCCGATTATATTGGAAATAAATTTCAAAAACCTCCTATCCGATTCTGTTATTTCTTCTCCTTTTATCTTATCAAAGTAGGTGCAAACAGTTTTTATCAAATCATAATCTTTGATTTCACCGTTGCGATATTGATTGATTCCAATTATTACAGAAGTTGCTTCTTTGATTTTATCCATGATAATACATCTATTTTAATTGCTTTTACGTCTTCTACAGGAATGAAAACAAAGTATAAAAAGCAAGGAACCGACAATGCATATTCTTCCACTATATAATTCTTTTTGATATATTCAGGAATAGCTTTAATGCTTGCGTCATATCCATCTTTGTTTTGTTGAAATAAGATTATTATAGGATACACTAATTCAATTTGATATTTATTTAGTTCATTTGTAATAATAATATTCGGATTCTTATCCCAATCATTCAAGAGTGCTTCAAGTGTTGAACCTTGAATATTTAATCTGTCTTTGTTCTTTCGTAGTGTAAGAAGATTTTTCCTTAGGTAGTCATCCGATAGCGCTAGTTTTATTTTTATCAAAACATCATTAACAGCTTGCGTGTAGTTCTGATGAAATTTAGTTTCTCCTACCCACAATTGTATTTTAGAATCACTTTCTATAAGGTGATAAGCATCATAGCCTTTGGATTCAGAATTCTCTAATGGATTATACAAGACACCTCTTGCAATCAAGGCATCAACGCCAAATATTATTTTCAGGATTGCATACAAAATGACCTCGCCGAAAAAACCATACTTTAATTGTGTTTTGTCCGAATCATTTTCATCAAATCTGATTCTGTCCTGAAAAGCGATTGTTTGAAGGTCATTGTATTCCTTTTCGTTTATTTCAAATTCATTGAATGAATATTCAATAATTGAGTTATAAATAATTTCTGCAAGATCGTTCTTATTGGTTGCTTCGTAACACTTGTCATTTAAGTTTGAAAAAATTGTTCGTTCTATGTTTGCAACAGTATTTGGCAATTCATATTTGAACAGAATAGTCTTTTTAACTAGGTCCAGTAATTGTAGCCTCATGTTTGGTATTCACAAATTTTATTCCTCTGCTGCTAATGTCATTATTCCCTCACTCATTGCATAATCCTTAGGTGCTGCCTGCCATAACTTATTAATTTCATCTTTTATTTTTTGCTCAAAAATTTCTACGAGTTTCTTGTTTGAGTTTACCAATGCTTGTTCATCTTCAATGCGCTTTACAATTTCTTGTTGAACACTAATTGGTGGAAGTGGAATTTCTAAATTCTCAACATCTGTCTGGTTTATACTCGGGTAAGCTCCCTTTCCCATTTTACCAATCATTTGATTTTGCATAAAATCAGTAAATAATGACTCATAAACATATTTTGGAAGTACTTTCTCCTTACATCTTAAAACAGCAAATCCAGTAGATGCAATTGAATTCTTCGGGATATTTGAGAGCAAAGCAAATGCTTTCAAATTTGGTCTAACTGTTGATAGCAAAACATCATTTTCCTTTATTTCTCTTCTTGCTCTACTTGGTGCATCATTTACATCCAATATATTTTCAATTGAGTATTCACCAGTTTTATTATTTACTGAGGAAATATCAAAATAAATAAATTTACCATCTTTAGCAACCTTATTTGGCAAAGTATTTTTGGATTAATTTCACATACTTTCACCAACTCCATCATTTGCCAATTTTCTTTTATATCAAATTCTGGTTTGTAGTTTTCTACTACTTCTTTAGCTCCGTTGATAATGGATTGATACTTTTTAATCTTAGAAACAATTGCGTTTTGAATATTTAAGGGTGGTAATGGAATCTTAACACTTCTAACAAGTTCACTATTCAGATTTCTAACAACTCCACCTGTTGCCAATCTTTCATACTGTTCTTTTGTTAAATCGCTTCTTAAAACTTCATACAAATAATCTTGGTTGATTCTTTCCTTGTCTTTCAT
Organism: Saprospiraceae bacterium; assembly: GCA_016712145.1. Classification (NCBI taxonomy): domain Bacteria; kingdom Pseudomonadati; phylum Bacteroidota; class Saprospiria; order Saprospirales; family Saprospiraceae; species Saprospiraceae bacterium. Next base: position 1,449,629 of record JADJRO010000001.1, on the reverse strand, counting down.
TCGCAAGAGAAGCCAACCGTCATGAATTGCTCCAGTTATTTTTACTATATATGGCCGTCCAAAACTCATGGAGTTCGAGAGAATAAAATCTCCATCATAAACCATTCTTGTTTTCTTCAAACCTTCCTTCTTTATTTTTTCTTTTGTGCTTAAAACGAATTTAGCATTTTCAGAAACATCACCAATTTTAATCCAGTTAATTCCTTCCTGTTCTTCTGTGATGTATTGTTCAATTGGCCTTGGTGAACCACCTCTTTGTATTTCGCAAATTTCTGAAATTGCAACCATTTCAAAATGGCTCTGCTTTACATTTACATTTTCACGATAGCGATCAACAGATAAATTATATTCTTCTTTCTCGGCGATTTTTTTCTTTTCTATTAGGAAAACATTTTTGCTTTCACTTTTAAATTCTTTAGTGCTCTCCAATGCAATTTTATATTGATGCAATGATACCAACACTTCAGTTAAATCGTTATTGCCAATCTCCTTTCGTTGCGCTCCCAGGTCAAACCCATCAGCTTCCACTTTAGCAAATAAAATATTATCAGTTTTCTTTGCAAGTACTCTGTCTAAAAATAAGATAGAAGTCTTTACACCAGAATAAGGGTTAAAAACTCCTGCAGGTAGAGATACGACTGCCAATAAATAGTTATTCTCGATTAGATATTTTCTTAATTGTTTGTAAGCACCATCGGATTTAAAAATAATCCCTTCCGGCACAATGATTCCGGCACGACCATTAAGGGTTAAGTGTTCTGCCATGTAATCCACAAAGAGTACCTCACTGCGGTTTGACTGAACTGAAAACCGCTTATGAGGTTGAATACCGCCTTTTGGTGACATAAATGGTGGATTGGCAAGAATAACATCAGCATTTTCATCCCAGCGCTTTTCATCGGAAAGGGTATCGTATTCATATATTTTTGGCTCCGGAAATCCATGTAAATACATATTGACCAAAGCCAACTTTACCATGTCAGGAGATATATCGTATCCTGTCAGGTTATTCATTAGCTTTAATTTTTCCTCGGGAGATAGAGGCTTGTCTTTATTGGTCTTTAAAATATGTTTATATGCAGAAATCAGGAAACCTGCGGTGCCACAGGCCGGATCAAGAATCTTTTCAGTCTTCTTGGGGTCTATAACGGCCACCATAAAATCTATGATATGACGAGGAGTCCGAAATTGACCAGCATCACCTTGACTACCTAATACAGAAAGTAAGTATTCAAAAGCATCACCAAGATCCTCGCTGTGTTCATAAGTAAACTCATTTATTTCCTTAAGAAAAAGAGAAAGTGTTCTTGGGTCATTGTATGGTAAGAATGCACCTTTAAATATATCTCTGAATAATTGCGGGATGTTTTGATTTCTGGATAATGACGAAATAGATTGCGTATAAAGATCAAGCCGTTCTTGACCAGATAGTTTTTGATCCAAAAGTTTTGTCCAAGCGTATTTAGAAAATCCATTGGCAAAAAATTTAGCTTCACCACCTAACTCTTGGGATTCCTTGTCCATATCATCCATAAATTTATAGATGAGTGCTATAGTGATTTGCTCTACTTGTGCTTTAGGATCAGGAACTTTACCCACAAGAATTTGTCGTACAGAATCTATTTTTCTTTTTGTATTTTGGTCGAGCATAGTTTATTTTCTATTGATTAAATCATACGCCAAGCTAGCTAGTGATATGTAATGGATGGCTAAATTTTTATCAAGACTTTTAGCTGGGGTATGAGCTTTTTCATTTCGCAGATTCTGAATTGACATATGCAGAAATTTAACTCCTTCAAAAAAATCCTTTTCGGCATCATCTTTGGGCTTCCTACCAAATATTTTTTCTGTGTTTGCATCTGCAAAAGCAAGATGTGCCTGTTCCTTTCCAGTAATTTCCTTGAGTTTTTGCCTTACTATTTTATAGGATTCTTCAACTGCATTGTAATAATGACCGTCGTTTAATAGCTTTTGAACATGATCAAATATTTCTTTCTGAAGCTTAATATTAATATTCCCATTTTTAAAACTTGCTTCTGACTTTGTTTCTATTATTAATTTTCCGTCAATAAGTTTTTCAGAGATTGATTTTGCCTCTAAGATTACTTTTTTTGAAAAATCTTCTTGATTTAATTTACCTAGATTAATTTGATTTTCTATATATTCTATAAGCTTTACTATACTTTTTCCTACTATTTTATCATCTGCATTGAGCCAAAACCCACGAACTCTGTTGGCCTTAGAGCCACTTGCATAAATATATTCCTTATTGTAGATATCAATATCTACATCATCCCTAAAAAACTCACCCATTGTCCTATCCGAGAAATTAAGTACATAGCCACTATTCATTTGGAATAGTTTTTCAAGTATTTGCTTTTCTTTTGTCGTCAGATTCGCCATAATTATAGATATTGATTAATAGGAACATAATCTTTTACGTAATCAGGAATAGTTTCCCTCCATCCATTCAGTGCTTTGAATTCCGACATGGAGAATCCACCATACACATTCAGATCGGCAAAATGCTTGTTATTAATTATTTGGCGGAATTTATCATCTGCAACATACGCCTTTAGGTAATTTTTGATGTGGGGTACATATTTACTTTCCGGCTTGTATATTGAAATAAATTTATCGCACTCATCTTCGATCTTTTCGTCTTTGGATTTAAATCCATCGATAAAGCCAAATGCACGTTCCAGAAATTCCCGCCATGTAATCCGGCGATCAAGGTTTTCGCTTTTCCGTATTTTATCAAGATTCAAAAACAATTGAGGTTTATCCTCATACTTATCTCGAACTATCTGTATGGCTTTTTCCCATTGCTCATTTTCAATAGCTGATTTTACTTCAGTATCCTTATGTAATTCCTCTCTGGCTTTCTCAAATAACTTACGGTCAACCTTCATTCCTTCAATTCCTATAGGTGTCTCCATGATTGACTTAACTTTATCAGGATTAAAAATCTCTATCTGGTCAATATCAACACCCTTAGGATCACTGCCACCTGTACTTTTTTGTTTTATTGGAATTTTTAAAATTTCATCGTAGTCAAATTTTTCTTCAAAATATTCGCAGTTGGCAAAGAAGTCGAAGAACTTGAAATTTTGCTTGGTCGCTTTGTGTTTTTCTCCGTACTCATCTGTATATTCAAAGCTGTGCTTGCGAGTGCCTCTCCCTTTAATCTGTATGAAATCCGTTGGTGAAAAAATAGGACGCATCAAGGCGAGGTTTAAAATATCTTCACAATCATAACCAGTGGTCATCATACCTACCGTAACGCAAACTCTGGTCTTGCTAGATTTGTAATTATCTAAGATTCTGGTGTGACCATTTAAGTTGTTATTGGCGAAGTTTATTGTGAATTGTTGTGCATCCTGGATGTTTGAAGTTATTTGCAAAGCAAAATCAGAATTGTATTTACCAGGCCATAATTGACTTGCCAATTGATTCAAAATCTGGGTAATCTTTGATGCATGTTTTTGACTCACGCAAAAAATAATACTTTTACCAATCTCTCCGCTAATAGGATCTCTAAGTGCATTTTCAATAAAGGCCTGGCAAAATACAGTATTTGTTTTTTCAGAAAAGAATTTCTTCTCAAAGTCTCTTTGAAAAAATGATTCTTCACTTTCTCCGCCTTCTTCGTTGTCCACCATTATGGAATAACCTTTTTCGGAAAGTAATTCTGTTGTTATGTCAGTTCGTGCATCAGAAACAATTGGGTTTATTAAAAAACCATCTTTTACTCCATCTAATAAACTAAACCGGAAAGTAGGTTCTCCATTTTTACACCCAAATGTCATATATGTATCCAATAGCTGGCGACGCTCCCAAGCACGAGGGTCTTTCTGAGATAACTTCTCGGAATCAATATTCTTGAGGTAGTCTTTTGGAGTTGCGGTAAGTCCTAATTTATATCCTACAAAGTATTCAAAGACTGCTCTAGAATTTCCACCAATTGCTCTATGAGATTCATCAGCAATGATTAAATCAAAATCCGTTGGTGAGAAGAGTTTTTTATATTTATTCTGAGTCGATAAACTTTGAACTGTTGTAATAACAACTTCCGCCTTTTTCCAATCATCTCTATTTTGTTTATAAACAACTAGGGTAAAATCATTACTTAAATATCTATCAAAATTCTTCTTTGCTTGTCCTTCTAGTTCCAGCCGATCAACAAGGAAAAGAATGCGTTTTGCGTTACCAGTTCTTAAAAAGAGTTTTATTACTCCAGCAGAAATTAAGGTTTTTCCGGTTCCAGTTGCCATTTCAAATAGAAAGCGGTCATTGCCTTCTCCGGCTGATCTTTGTAGTGCGTGAATTGCTCTTAACTGATATGGTCGTAAAATCCGCAAATTTTCATCCCAGAGATATTGATCTCTTGTTGCTTCATTTTGGTAGAGAGGGTCATTTTTAAAATTAGCATTTTGAGTTAAAGCAATGTAATCGGAATCTACTTTTTCTTCTGTTAATCTTTTATTGTTTGGTTGAAATCCCTGACGATGTTTTAATGATTCTTGGGTAGGAAATTCAGTAATGATTTCCGGATCACCACGTTCCAAATCCCAGAAAAAGTGGAGATTACCATTTGATAAAATTATGAATCGTACATTTTGAGATTGTGCATATCTTCTAGCTTGCTCTTTGCCATCAAGAGGATTCTTGTCTTCCTTTTTGGCTTCCAATACCGCTAAAGGAAATCCATTATCATCTAAAAGAAGAAAATCAATAAAACCTTTTTTTACAGATTCAAAGTCATCACCGAGTTGATCAGTAAAGGACTTGGCAATTTTGACATTTATTTCCAGAGCAATATTGGAGAAGCCTTTTTCACTGTCAAAAAAACTCCATCCGGCATCTTCAAGGAGTTTATTTATTTTGATTCTGGCTTTTGCTTCTTTTGAATTGGCCATATTGTTTTATCGTGTTTCTTTGTTTGATTGAACGTAATTTAGTATAGCATTTTTAAGGGTTCATTACAATTGGATTCCGGTTTGGTTAAATTTTATTAATTTCATGGGTAAATATAGCTAAAATATTAAAATTCAGTGCTTTACCTTTTGTAATTTAGAATTAAATACACTAATTTTGTGAATAATTGGTTTTAACCCGTAATTTTACTTCTTCATTAATTTTTAATTCAATTCAATGGAAATAAGAGAATTTGAAACTAATAATAATTTTTTTTTAACAGAATGTGGAACATGTTCTGGTTGGACATTCAATGTTTCTTGTAATAAATCTTTGAAGCAAGGAATTATCCAAATATCGAAATGCAAAAACGAAAATCAATACACGGTTGAGGCAACTTCTCTTGAGGAAGATTGCAATATTGAAAATAGAGATTATCCAACCGAAAGAGATGCACTTATTAGGTTTCTTTCTCAAAATTTTATGAGAATAGATAATAGCGATCCATGTGAATCATTTCATGAAGATCATCCATTATGTCCAACATGTAATGATGAAACAATTGCGAGTGAAAATGAGCTTATCTAATTAAGAGTTGCATTTATTAACTTAATCTACAGTAATAAATTATTATTTAAATATCATTGATGCATAAATGAAAATTGCCAAGATGACAATTTCTACCATCTTGGTTTAATGCATCGTCAATATTACACTGGTTTGGAATTATTCTTTAACAATTTAAACCAGTAATTATGAAAAATCAAAATGGCGAGAGCCAAATACCTCCACTTTTGCAAGTAGCTGAAGTAAAGGTTAAGTATCAATCCAATTTACCATTATCTAACCATCTAAGAGTTAATAATTCTTCGGATGCAGAAAAGATATTCCGGATTAATTGGGGTGATGATATGGAGTTGGTTGAGGAATTCAATGTGTTGTTCCTTAACCGAGCAAATTATGTAAAAGGTCTATTACGACTAAGTCGTGGCGGATTGACTGGAACTGTAGCTGATCCACGGATTTTATTTGCCACTGCATTGAAAGGTCTTGCTGTAGGAATTATTGCCGGGCATAACCATCCTTCAGGTTCTTCTAAACCAAGCACCCAAGATATTGAGTTGACCAGAAAGTTGAAAGAGATTGGAAAATTCCATGACATTCAACTAATTGATCATATCATTCTTACACCACAATCCGGATTTTATTCCTTCGCTGACGAAGGAATGCTCTAATTCACTAACCTCTAAATTTGATTGAAATGAAAAATAATAATAGCGAAGAAGCTGTCATTGGTTCTCCGATTCCGAAGATAGACTTATATCATGAGGTGACGAATAAAATTATAAAAATGTTAGATTCCGGAGTTGCTCCTTGGCATAAACCTTGGAATTCCTATGGTTTGGCTAGAAACTATGTTTCTGGTCATATATATAAAGGTATCAATTACATCTTGATGAATTTTTCAGAGCATAGAATTCCTTACTTTCTGACTTATAAGCAGGTTAAGGAATTAGGAGGCGTTTTGAGATTAGGAGCGAAAGCGGAGAAGGTCATTTACTTTAATTTGGTATATAAGAATTTAGAAGGTAGTAGACTGAGTGAAAATGAAGCTAAGGAGATGATAAAGAGTAAAATAAAGGTAGAAGTCTCTCGTCTAATTAAATACTATCCTGTCTTCAATATTGAAGATGCGGAAGGTATATCAATAGGAATGCAGGATTTAGAACTGAGTCCAAATGAGAAAATCCGAACTTGTGAAGATATTATTGATAACATGCCAAATAGACCACCGATTAAATTCATAGATTCCGATCAAGCCTATTACTTACCTTCAAAGGACTATATTAATATGCCTAAGATGGAGCAATTCCAATCAAGCTTTGCATATTATGCTTGCTTATTTCATGAGTTAGCTCATTCGACCGGACATAAATCTAGACTTAATAGAGAAGGAATTGTAAATTCTGAAACTTTTGGAAGCGTGGTTTATAGCACCGAGGAACTCATTGCCGAGCTTGGAAGCTCTTATTTATGCTCAATAGCACAAATTGATAATGATACCCTTTTGCAAAGAAGTTCTTCATATTTATATGATTGGTTGAAAGTTCTAAAGGAAGATAATCGATTTATCTTTAAGGTTGCTTCACAGGCTCAAAAAGCGGTTGATTATATTTTAAACCGGAAACAGTTTGAAGGCTAATAACACCTTCCATTCTAAAAACATCTATTGCACAATCCCTGTAAAAACAGGGATTTTTTTTTGATTAATTCTTTCGTGTTACCAGAATATTAACTACAAAAAAGCTATCGCGATGCCGATATTCCATCCAAAATCTAATTGCACTAAATCTCCCATAAACATTTGAAAATCCAAAGTCAATCATCACAAAGTGACTACCACTTGTTCCATTACCTAAAAAATCTATATTGGCAAAGGCACTGTCACCCAAAAAAATAAAATACCTTTTTTTATTTGATTTGAATTTTGAAGCCTTCAATAAAATATCATCGCAAATATTTTGCATCATAAAAATGTTGATGCAATTGAATTCCTATTCTCCATCGATTGGAAAAACGTAATTAAAATCTAATCAATAAGTTATTTAATTTTTGGACGTAACTAATTGCTACTTTGATAGTATTTATAATGTGCTTTAAGCAGTGTATATCATTACATTAATTTTCTTATTTCATTTAAAGTTGAATTTACAATGGATGGTATTTCCTTCCTTTCAATTTGCAAGTAATTTACTTGACATTTCTTAAATACGTCTACTGCAATACAATACTTTGGATTGAGTACATTTTGTTGTGAGAAATGCAGCTTAAGGTATCTATATAATAGGTCCGAGAACATTGCTAATTCCTCGATTCGAAAACCATTCAATTTGGCAATGAACCATATTGCCCCTACTTCTGTTTTATCATCACCTAGAATTGTAAAAACATGCTGAGGAGTAATTTGTATTTGAAGTCCTCTGATTATTAAAACAGATTTTTCTTTATGCTTCTTTTGAAAGACCACTTTTTAGTTGCTCTCCATTTTTTTAGGTCAAAATCCTGATACGTCGATAAAATTTCAATATTTCTACTATACATTGTTTTGATTCTAGTAGAGTCTGTCTTATTCATTTTTGCCTTCAATTCATCAATTTTGTCTTTGATAGCTTCTAAGTCGTTTAACTTATAACTATTGCTAATTGCACTCAGGCAACTAATCCAATAATCCCCACCTCCTTCTGAAGCTAATTTCACCTTATCAACCTTTAGGCTGGTCACGAAATTCTTTTTACTTCGAGCAGACTTTCCTCTGAATTCAATAAGATTTTTTATTGTTAAACTTCGCATGCATAAATATTAAATTAATACTCACAACATTAAATTTAATGAGCTTGATTTCAATTAATGAATTAGAGGAATTGATTTTTAGATAGGATAATTAAAAACTAAGGTGATATCCAATCAAAATCGATAAGATGAGCTAAATTATCTGTTCTTTGGTTGTCAGGATTTGATCTTAAGTATTTACCATTGAACCCATTTACAACCTGGACATTTTCTCCGATACTCCACCCAGCAGTAATATAATTCCATACCCATGTGGTAGCACTGTTTCCGGAAGTTTCTAAAAGAGTAATCGCTTGTGGTTTTGATATTTTAGTTGCTCTGCTTGTGGTTTGCCCACCGGTATGAAATGCATAATGTGTAATTACATTGCTAGAATTTTTCCAAACTCCCGAAATTCTATAAATTGGCATTTATTTAATTTTTATTTTGTTAATAGATTTTATTGCGAAGTGAAAATTCCTAATTTCAAAATTGTATATAAATATAAACGGGTTTATATTTTAATTATTCTTTTAAGAGAAATTGTGTATCAAATCTTTCTTTGCAAATTAGCATAACGCTTTCTCTAATGCAGGATGCGGATGAACTGCGGATTCAAAGGCTGTGAAATTTTGTAGGTTGTCATGACTTCCAATCCACACAAATATTTATAATTGATTGTCTTTTTCAGCCTCAAGCGGTGCGGACATTTTTTTAATTAAAGCTTCCATATATTCTTGCAACATAGCAGGAGGAGGTACAGGAACCAACCTTACTCGAAGGAGGCTTGAACCTTCCACTTTATAGTCATATTTACTAGAATAAGATGCATTTACAGATGCAGTAAACGGTCCGAATCCTCCACTAGCGGATACACCAATTTTAGCTTCGGTAGAAGTGGCCATTGTAATGGCCATTTTTACTTCAATAATAGATTCTGCAAATTGATAGTATCCTGGGAAAAAACCTAAAGCAATTAATGCGAATTCTACTTCTTGTGACGGATCAGCAATACTTGGTAATTTAATTTTGGTGTCAGCCATGAATTTTGCCACTTTAGTGCTGTTCAAATCCAATTTAGTTTGAGCATCGGCGATACCTAAGGCTAATTTTTGTACCATTTCCGGAAATGGTACATTTAATAATTCTTGTCCAACGTTGTTTGGCATAATAAGAGGTTTTAATTATAGAAATTAATCAATTTTAGTTTTCATAATTGGTTTTACTGAGAATTTGATTGTGCTTACACTTTGTGGATTTAATTCGGAAGGATTAAGTTGAGTAAAGTAAAGTTTTTCCGATTCGAGCGAAATTCCACCCTTTATTTCGACATCAAAATCTTCAATCTCGAACCTTGGTACATTTTCATTTTCTGCAAACTTAATTGACTCATTGTTTACATTATTAAGTGCCTCTTTAAAATATCCGGCAATATCTTCAACTGTTTTTTTGTTCCTTTGACCGATTGGTTCGTTTTCAGTAAATTGAATCCCTGGGTTTTCTCTAAATAAATTTATTTTTTGATCAATCAATTTTATTTTATCCTCTATTAATGCAAGATCGGATTCCAACTTAGAAATGCGTTTAGAATTTAAGTTAAACGGCCACATTATACTTTATTGAATATTTCCAATGAAAATGGTTGTGGAACTGGCACAATTCTAACTTTGATTGAACTGCTTCCCTCTGATTTATAATTATAACTATTTTGATATTTAGCATTAAATGGAGTAAAAAATAATTTCTTTTTATTTGTTTCTGTTGTTTCATTTTCTTCGTAATAGACTGCCATTTTGAGTTCAACCTGGACTTCGGGTATTTGGTACCATGTTGCTTGATATCCCAAATCCTGCAACTCTTTATTCAGGATGCTTGTTTCAATACTTTTCTGTAATTCTAGTGAATGAGAATCCATTGCCTGCTGTGCTTCAGCAATATCCTTTCCAATCTCACTTATAAAAGAGGTCAAAGGACTTATTAAAACTTCATGATAATTAATTTCTTTTGGCATTAGATAAAGCTAGAGTAATAAAATAGTTTAACTTAAAAGCAAATATAATTTTCAAAATGAAATACTCGCTTACGACAAAAGTATCGGAAATGAATGATATTGATTAATTATTTTTAGCATTTTCCAATTACTATAAATGGTAATTTTGCAAGCCTTAATTTTGATAAACTCAAAGGAGAATATTATGCTTGGCACAATACATAAGAAGCTCCGCAGTATTATGGGATTTAGTTTTTCTTAGCAATGCTGTTCTATATTTATCAATTGAATCTTTGCTTTTAAATAATTCCTTACTTATTTGCTTTGATGTTTTTCCTTTAGAAATAAGTCTTAATAAATTCAATTCAGTCTCACTGAATTCCACCAAAGCCATCTCCCGCAAAGGGTTAATATGATTTTTATTAATTACATCTTTAAGTAGTGCTTCCTTTACAAATTCATTAGAATAAACTCCCTCTTCTAATATTGACATGATTGCTAAATGAACCTCTTTTGGTTTTGCCGTTTTAACCAAATATCCATTGACTTGGGCTTCGAAAGACTTCACAACGAAGCTAGGTTCATCATACATAGTCAACATCAAAATTCTTACGTTTTTATCTCTTTCTCTGATTCGTTTGCAAGTTTCAATTCCATTAAGATTCGGCATGTTCAAATCCAAAATTATCACATCAATAAGATTCGAATTATATTTCTCAAGTAATTCTTCTCCACTATTAGATTCAAAGACTACATTTAAATCATTGTAATCATCTAATAATCGAATAAAAGATGCTCTAAATATATTATGATCATCTATAACAGCAACTCTGATCGGGCAGGAATAATTCATAAATAGCAACTAAAGTAAAGGAATTTTAATAAATATATCATAATCATGCAAATATACATTTGTATTAAACAATATAGATCCTCTAAGCATTTTCAGTTTTTGTTCCAATATTTTTAAGCCCAATGATTCTGTACTTCTCAACCAACCGGCATAATCTTGAGCACTTATTTTCGTTCCATCGTTGCTCAAATAAACTTGCAAATTAACTTCATCGGATTCTAGTCTTAACTTTATAAACTTTGCTCCTCCATGCTTAATCGCATTTATTATAAGCTCTTGAATAATTCGGTAAATAATTAATTGTTCAAAAGATCCAATATTTAATTCACAAATTGTCGAATGTAATTCCAAATTAACTTTTTTTGAATTATTGATTACTTTTGAAAAATCACTTAAACCAAATAATAATCCGAAATTTTCAATAGCAGCTGGATGCAGTTGATGAGAAATTGTGCGAATTTTTCTAATTGCAAGTTCTAAATTATTAATAGCAATTAATATATTATTTTCGCAATCATTATTTGATTTATCGACTAAGCTATTGAGATTAATTAGCGCACTCACCAACACCGGAGAAATATCCTCGTGCAATTCTTCTCCTAATAATTTGCGCTCATTTTCTTGAGATTTAATTATTGCCTCGGTAAGTTGTTTTTCAAAAATGCTTTCTCTATTAGCTACTCGATTTTGAACAATTGCTACAAATACAATAAGTAGAGAAACAAATACTAATAGAAGTAAAGTGTAGAGAAGAATATAATTTTCAATTCCTATTGAATCCATAAAAACCCTACAAAAATTAGTATGTTTTTAATTATATTCAATATATTTTGTCCCTCCCAAATATAAATAAATAGTTCCTGTTTAATGGGTAATAGCTGTGTTCCTAGCAAAATTAGCCAGGAACAACCATAGTATATTAAAAAAGCAGAAATAATCCAAAACATTGGTACTTTAACAATATTTTTAAACATGGGATTTTTAATCTGATTTACAAAGTATAACAAACAAAATAAAAAGACCATAAAAGCTTCAAACATTCCAGAATAAGGACTGAAATGCTCAGTAGAGTCAAATATAAAGAAAATAATCAATAATAACGTGTAGGCAAAAATTAATAAATATATCTTTTAATATTTGAAAAAACCTCAGAGGAAGTATATAAAAATTGAACTATTGTAAAAAATTCAATAAAAATTAGTACGTAATAAAATAATATATTATTAAGACCCTTTATAGCAAATGTAAATGCGATAATTTCAACAGAAGCATTAATAATACAATAAATTACTATCCAATAATATAAAGTAAATCTATTTAATTTCAATAAGCAATAAATTGCCAATGCAACTGTTGAAAATATCGAAAATGTTGTTATTAAATTCAACCTAATGATGTTAATGGGGCGCAATAAGGCGGACATGGGGTTGAGAATTCTAGAATATTTCCACTCGTCATATCATTTCCATTCTCATCAACACCAACCAGGACAAAACGCCGCTTGGAATCATAATATCCGTTATAAATCCGAATTCCTTCACAACCTGATTGATCTAAAATCTCCTGAATTCTGTCTTTTCCAAAAGCGGAGGCTTTTGGATTTGCTTCATTTATAGACAAACTCAAATCTCCTTGCAAGGTAATCCAGGCTGAGACCATATCCTGCCCTTGACTTAGAGTAATAAAACTGCCCGTTGTTGGGCTAAAAGACTCTGGCATAAATTTGAAATTTAAAAATGGTGATTAATTAAGATATCAAAACAAATATCTATTTGATTTGATAATCCAATTATCTTAATATTTACAAATTGCGAAATAATTATAAAAATACTATAAATAGTAATTATTCATTACTATAATTTGTAATAATTTAATAACAGAAAGCAAAACTAACCTATCAATAATACTCAAATAATAAAATACTACAAATAGCAAACAACAATTACTACAAATAAATATTCCTGTAGCCATAGTAACCATAGTTTTGACGCAATTACCTAAAGTAATTCAAATTTAAATTTCTATTTCTTTAATTTTAAACCACAATTTATGTCTAACTTGAATTCAAGAAAAAGGCCATCTTCCCTTTCTCTTTTAGTATTTATACTATTAATAAGCATGGTTAAATTAACTGATCTAAATGCAAGTTGCACATGCGGTGGTAGCCCAACTGGAACAATAGGTGATGGCTCAAATATGCCTAAAGCTATTTCTGGCTATGTTCCAGGAAATGGAATTATTACTAGTGGGTGCTACATTGTAAAAGGCTTTGTATATCTCGATATAAATATTCTAATTACAGGTGGTCGATTTGAAATGGAGGCAGGTGCAGAAATCAGAGTACCTAGTGGCAAGAAGTTAACTATTAGAAATGTTACAGACAATGGTGGAATCTATGGTTGTGATGCCTTATGGAGAGGTTTAAATATAACAACAGGTGGAACCCTGGAAATGAATGGCACAATTATACAAGATGCCCAATATGCAGTTAAAGCATCCGGAACGGCAAATATTATGATAAACAACAATACTTTCCTACACAATTATATTGGAGTTTACATTCCTACAACCGGAACAAACGCTATACATAACGTTAGATTAAATGCTTTCTCAAATACATTTGACGCTCCAGCGATTGGTGGTATATATGGCCTTTTGCGATTTAGCGGATATTCTGGAATAAGTCCAAGTACAAATAGTAGAGCCTTTGCGGGTTTTGAAATCAATAATGCAAATATTCAAATCGGTAGTCTTGTGGCAGGATACTTTGGCACAAATACCGTACAGCACATGCGTGTTGGTGTATATGCTAAAAACAGTACTATACAATGCGACTATCTAACGGCTTCAAATTTAATTCCATATTACAGCAATCGAGATTACACTGGACCAGATGGAATAGGAATTCTTGCATTCAATACCACTTTAGTTGCTTCACACAATACTATTTCAAACTGCTTGGGGGGAATTACTGGAAATGGCTCTTGGTTAAAAGATATTTATGATAATGAAATATACAGCATTGATGTGGGTATTTTAGACCGCGGAGCATTCAATTCTCCAACCATTATAAATAATTCTATTCAATATTTTAGAAATAGAGGGATTGAAATATCCAAAGCAAATAGTCTAATTTATCCGATGATTAGCACTAATAGCCCAATTTCAACAAATGGCACCAGTCCCACCACTAACTACAATTCAGTTGGTATAAAATTAAACTTAGTGGGAAATAGATCTATTGGTGGTGTGCTTGAATACAACGATATCCATATTCATTCCAATGGAACCGGAATTCATAATAATGCTGTCACAAATATCGGTTCTGGTTTCAATGATGTCAGATTCGATGATCTTTCCCAGACCGCAACCTTGGGAATAGGTATTTTACACACAGACTCAAAGGATTGTTTTGTAATAGACAACTCAGTAATTGTTGAAGATGAGTTTGAAAATATTACTTGCTTTTACAGTGAAGTAACTCCAAATACAATTTACTGTTGTAATGGTGTATCAGGTGCTACTAATGGATACGTATTCTCAGGAAATTGCAGGAGATTAAATTGTTTTTCCCATAATGTAATAGATGGAGAAGAAACTGGAGTTTACTTAGATTACTCATCAGTTATTGGGAAGCAGTTTGACAGAGGAAACAATTGGAATGATGATAATTATTCTTTAGCTAGTGCAATAGGATTAACAAATGCGATAATACTCTATGAATCCAAGTTTTACATTGAATCTTGCGATCAACCACTTTGGCCTCCAACGATATTGCCAACTCAAGCTGATTGTGGCCCTGGTTGGTTCACTTTATCTGATGGAGAATCCGAAGATTGCAATGAAGATTCTGGTTGCGACCCTATTTTCCTTAGTCCTGACCATGATGTAAGCTTTGCTCCATTAGACTCTGCAGACATTCTGGTATCAAGAGGTCAATTTAAATCTGGAGAATTTGGATTTTCACTTGATTATGAATCCAGAAAAAGCCTTTTTGAACGAATGTGGTTTGACCCTTCCAGTCATAGTCAAAATGCATATATTGATAGTTTTTATTCAGCCTCGTCTAGCAGTACCATTGCTGACTTTAACAATATTGCTAGGAAAATTGATACTTTATTGCAATACTCAAACATCGAACTTGACACAATTGAGTCTATAGTAAGTAAATTGGCAATCACTAGAGATACTATGCGAATTTTGGATAGCCTATTTTATTTGTCTGCTAATCTGACTGACAGCACACAATATATAACCTTGCGAGATACTAGCATGGGATTATTAGATTCTCTTACATTGTATTACCAGCAAGTACTTCGGGATTATAAAACCAGAGTCCTGTCTGGGAAAAGCGCGTTAATATATTTAAATAGTATAATAACCCCAATAAATAAAATTGATTCAAACGAACAAATTGTAAATGATCTGTATCTAACACAACTAATGGAAGATGATTTTCACTACGATAGTATGCAAGGTGTTCTACTATTGAGTGTAGCAAAACAATGTCCTCGGGAAGGCGGTTCCATAATATATAAAGCAAGGATATTATACCAAATTGTAAAAGATACTTTGTTTGATGATTCCTCATGCAAATTAGCTCCAACTGTTGTAAGATCAAATAAAGACAAAACGAATAATATAGAAATTATATATTCACCAAATCCAGCCCACAATTCAATTACTCTCGAATTGATAGATTTAAAACAAAATGAAGAGTTTTCCATCGCAATTTTAGATCTGAATGGACGGGATAAATTTACACAAAAAATCACAAATCCAAAATCAAGAAATGTCACATTAACAATTCCAGACAATCTATATGGCATTTATATTGCTACTATTAAAGGCAAGGATGATGAAATTCTACACAAACAAAAATTGGTTTTCGTAGGAAATAGATAATTCTTATGAGCATGCTTACTCGAGTGGCAGTCTGCAATATAGCCACTCGAGTATTTTGCTTTAATGAATGAAAATCTAGCAATATTTTGATAATTGCGGCAACAGCGATATTTTTGGCTATCAAGCAAACGAATTCCTAATGAATCTCGTACTATTATTGTTGCCATTTAAACTACTTTCCTTTTTGCCCTTTAAGCTTAATCATTGTGCTATAAAATTTACAATTTTTCCAGAAAGTGCAGATAAAGCTCCCCCCTTCTTGCTAAATAATTCAAATCATATTATATTTATTAATAATGTGTTATTTGAAAAATATTATTTTATTCGATTTAATTTAAACCTCAAAGACTTTCATAATGATGGAAGTTTTCGTGGTTTAAATTATTTATTCACTTTTAAAATTTAATTATATGAGAAATTATTTCTTCTTATTCTTCGTTTCATTTCTATCCATCCACTCAAATGCTCAAAAACACGATTTCAAATGGCTCTTGGGATACAGCTTTGCGGACAATCCTTTAGATACTGGATTTGGCTCCAGTTTTATTGATTTCGATACCCCGAGTGGCAATCCGTTGCTGTACGAATCAAAATATAAATTAATTGATTTTCAAATTAGTTCTGCCAATATTTGTGATTCAAAAGGAGTATATCAATTTGCTTGTAATGGTGGCTTTGTAGAAGGACCTAATGATAAATTAATGGAAAATTCAGACAATTTATCTGAAGGATTAATGTATCCATTGCTTGGCACATCGTCATCACAAGCAATATTAATATTACCTAATCCAATTTCAACAAATCAATATTTCCTATTTCATAAGGATCTTACTTATATTGATAACTATGGATTAGCAAATTCCGAATTATACTACTCATTAATAGACATGAACAAAAACAACGGAAATGGTAAAATGGTTGTTCGCAAACAAAGTCTATTAAAAGATACATTAGACGATGCGTGCCTTACAGCAGTAAGGCACGCAAATGGTCGAGATTGGTGGGTAATTGCTTCCGAAGATACCAAAATATCGTATTACATTTATCTAGTTACATCAAATCAAGTTAAATTAATTAGAAAGCAAGAGTTTGCTGGATTTAAATCAAGTGGAGAAGGCGGACAATCAACTTTTTCAAATGATGGAAATTACTTTGTTAGTTCATCAGTAAATCATTTATTTGGACATTGTAATGTGTTTTTAAGCAAATTTGATAGATGCATTGGTCAAATTGTAGATTCAAAATTAATTAAAATATATAGTTGGGATGGATACTATAGTGGATGTTCTTTCTCGCCTGACAATAAGTATCTATATGTTTCTACTCATGATAGTTTATATCAAATTGAATTTAAAAATGATTTAAGCTTTAGTAAGAATACTGTTGGCTATTATGATGGATTTAAAGAACGTCTTACTCCTAATTGGGTAATGGCTACACAATTTGGCATGATGCAATTGGCTCCTGATGGAAAAATTTACAATTCTGGAGTTGGTAGCACTGTAAAATCGATTCATGTGGTAAACAAGCCAAATAAATATGGCGAAGAATGCAATTTCTTACAGCATTCAGTTAATTCTGCAACTTTTAAATCATGTCTCCCGAATTTTCCAAACTACCGATTAGGTCCAATCGATGGAAGTCTATGTGATAGTCTTGGCATAGACAATATACCTTGGTCTTACTGGAGGTATGATCAAGATACTGTAGACTATTTAAATTTTGAGTTTACAGATTTAAGTGCTTACAATGTTGAAGACTGGTTTTGGGATTTTGGAGATATTTCTAGTGGCGATAAAAATAAAAGCAACTCTGTCAATCCTATACACAAGTTTTCATCAAATGGAGTTTACAATGTTTGTCTAACCGTTAAAAACAAATTTGGGTACAACACTATGTGTAGAACCATAAACATTGGCAATGTGGTCAAAACCAAAGAAAAAACTTTTATTCCAGACATTCAGTTTTGGCCAAATCCATGTAAAGATTATTTTGTAGTTAATGTGGCAGATTATAATCCAGAAAAAATGATACTTCATTTATTTGATAATCAAGGAAAACAATTGATTTCTCAAAGACTTTATCAAGGAAGCAATATATTCAATGCAGAATTTTTAAATCTTGGAGAATATCACATATTAATTCACGAAAATGGTAAAGAATTGAGAACAGAAAAGTTGGTAAAACTTTAAGTTTTTTAATTAAATCATTTAACCACTGCAGTTTTATCGCAGTGGTTTTTTATTTTACAACAAACACTTTTAAATCGTAGATTCAGCAAATTTTCGAATTACAATTTTTCTATCTAAATATTACTATTTATAGTAATGCCGCCAAACAAGGTAATTTAAGTGCTTGTTTCTCAAAGCTTAAGTATCAAATCTAATACTTCAATTTTAATTTCAAATTCTCAAATTACAGTTACGTATCAAAATGCTGGCAGCGGATTTAATCTTTGATGTATCTTGAATGTAGACCCGTTCATTTTCAAACGAAGCAAATAAGACGAACAACCACAAAAGGAAACAAGCTTGAGGCCTATGCTCAAAGTGTAAATTGTCTTGGTCAAATTTGTAATTATGGCAGTAGTTCCATTATTTAAAAAATAAAAAAAGAAGCCGGCCACTGCTTTGCCGTGCCGGCCTCTGATATTGTCTCCGATCACCCTGAACAAGTCTCGGATTCAAAGAAGAGGTCAATGATAACCCATTCAGAGGCATTATATACCTCTTTATGAGAAGTATCAACCACGGCAATTGTGGATAACCGGCGTAAACTCTTGCGTCGATGAAAAAACTAATAAAATATAAGGGCTCTTTTGATTCTATTCCTTTGTGCCATCACTCATTAGTAGAGTCTCGAATTACATTACCCATGAGGCAACTCATTAATTATAAGTTTACATTAATAAAATTTTCTGCATGAAAAATTTAATCCTTACCTCATTATTCTTAGGCATTGTTTCGTATGCAGTTCAAAGTTGGAACGAGCAACGTATACAAGCTAATGTAAAAGTAGAAACATTTGTGGATGCATCTACAATTAGTTATTCGGCAATTTCAGTCACCTTCTATCAAGACGCAAGCGGAAGTATAAAAGACAATGGTATTGAAATAATCTCGACCGAAATTTTCATGCCATATTTTGATGACGTAACCAGGGATATTCAATTGTCCTTTGGAATTATCGACAATTTATCAGCAGAAAAACTTATTGCAGTCTCCATGGCAAAACTAAACTTTTTCAAACCGACACTTCAGGATTTAAGAAACCTAAATGTTGTCGAAAAAAGAAAGGAGAAAGAACGTTTTGAGTCTGCTTTGAAAAAGTATAAAGTAGATAGCATTCAGTACTACCAAGATCGACGCACTAAATTTGAAGATTTTTGTAAGAGGGCTGAAACCGTTTTAGACGTATACAGAACTAATCTCTCTGGACAAACTGATCTTAAAACAGCAATTGATATCGCTGATAAGGTATTTGAGTTTCCGGATTTCAGTTCCAGCAAGAATTTCCTTCTGCTATATTCAGACGGTCAGGATACCTATCACAGAAAGATAAAAAAGCTACGCAACAAAGCCGAAGTGATTTTGATAAACGCGGGGAGAGATATTCCTACATCAGTTGATGCAATCATTTCAAAAAAATTACAGTCGCCGGAACAAGCGATTAAATATACATTAATTCCTTAATCATTTAAAATACTTATAATGAAAACAAGTAGACTCGATGCTCATAAAGCAATAAAGGAAATTCAGAATCTGGTAAAAGATTTATTGAATCTGTTTCTCTTCTGCAAATCCAGAAAAGAAGAGGTAGCTAAACTCAAAGAGAGTATGGATGAACTGGACAAAAGTAATCCAGAATACAATGAAATATTATTAGACAATCGTGAAAATATTCGTATGAATTTCAGATTGATAATTTTGATCCTCAGCTTCTTTATAGACTTCTTTCTTCTTTATGAAGCATTGATCATTCTTTGCGATCAATTCGGTTGGTCTGAAGTATGGAAATTTTTGATTCCGGCGATTCTGATAATTCTAGAGGTTGCTGTAAGTTATTTTTCAATTTTATACTCACGAGATGCAGATAAACCATCACGGATTTCCAGAAAACTTCAGTATTTCATTCTGCCGGTGTTAGTTGGCTTCTCCATTTTGGCTGTCTATTTCCATTTTCAAGGATACAATCCAGATATTGACGGAGCATTATTCGGTTTTCTGACCTTTAGAATTACGATACAGTTAATTATGCTTGTTTCAAGCATAATGCTACACCTGTGGTTGATCTTAAACGCTGAGGATATGGCTGAGGCATTGGCATATCTGCGGTATAGGAACGCTAGGAAAAAGATAGATAGCATAATAATAAACATTGAGGAATCAAATGCAGCCAGATACTATCCTGAATTCACAAGGCTTACCCACAGATTTGTCAGAGATAAAAACATTTTCGTGACTAGTTATCCTGAAATGCAATTCGATTTTGCCGCTTCAATGCCACAAGAACTAATTGATGGCATCAATACCGTAATGGGAAGGGTTGTAATCGGAAATACAAGTCCAAATCCTGGATAAAATGGAGTCAAGGTCAGGTCAGGTTTTTTTCAAAATGTTTCGAACGTTAATGATCATTAGCGTAAAATTGTTGGCTTTAACGTTCGCTTTTCTTTGTAAAATTTCTGGTTCCGTGCTTCTGAAAACCGGAGAGGCATTGGAGAAAATGCTCATGAAATGATCTCAATTATTAAAATTGCGTTTGATTTGGTATATCTACTACTGGATGAAGTTGTTTCTATATTTTTTACAATGATAACATCATTAATCAGTCCAAAAAGAAAGACTGAATTTGATGCAAATTTTGTTTCTACCAATGAAGTTTTGAGCAAGGAAGAATTAGGATTTTGCCTTACTGGAAACTATAGTTTATCAATAGCCGATAGCTATAAAAATGCCATTGCGCTAGGAGGATCGGGATCTGGAAAGAGTTCTGCGGTTTTGATAAATAGTGCTTTACTTATGGCTAAGGGAAATTCAAGCCTTGTAATTAACGACCCTAGTCATGAGATTCGATTAAAGGTATCTGGCGCATTAATGGCGGAAGGATATGAAATAAAAGTCATTAATTATAGTAGTCCAGTTTCGGAGTGTTTTAATCCACTTAAACGATGCAAGACCATTTCAGATATTCAGAAGCTGGCTTCTTTGCTTGTGCGAAACTCATTAGGAGATGCTAAAGATCCGTTCTGGAATAAGTCTGCGGAGGCGATCATTTCACTCTTCATTAGATATCTGATTTTTTATGCAGAGCCGGAACATCGAACGCTCTATAATGTACTCCACTTAGTCAATGTATTTGCGGGTAGTCCGGAAAAAATAGACAGGCTTATTGTAAAAACTAAGGATGAAAAAATGCTTTCAGAATACAAGGCATTTGTTTCGTACGGCGACAAAACCTTGTCTTCGATACTCGCAACAGTAAAGGCTTCATTAACATTGTTTACAGATGATGTAATAGCATCCATAACTTCAATTGATACGATTGATTTTGCGGAGTTTAGAACCAAGAAGGTGGCATTGTTTATTAACAATTCAGTGCCAGACATGCACTATTATGGAGCTTTAACTTCTCTATTCTTTCAGCAATTTTTAAATGAATTATTGGTGCGTATTCCAGATAAGAATGAAAATAGTATCTTCTTTCTTCTTGATGAGGCATCGTCAATGTATTTGCCGGGACTTTCAACCACAATTTCAAATATTCGCAAATACAATAGTGGAATACTTTTAATCTACCAAGACTATCATCAGCTAGAACATATTTATGGAACTTATGAAGCAAAGAATATTACCGCTAATTGCTACGCCAAAGTCTATCTCCCTGGGCAACCTATTGGAACATGCAAGGAGCTTGAAACAATTTTAGGACGATTTGAGTATTTGGGTGAAGATGAAGTTAGACATACGAGACAACTCATGACAGCAGATGAAATTAGGATGACGGACAAAGCAATTATATTGATTGGAAACAAACCGCCAATTCATGCACAACTAAAACCATTTTACAATGACTGGAGGCTAAATTCAATGACAAAAAGACCTCCTTATGAGCCATCCAATAAACTTCCTTTTGATGTACCACCTTTAATTCAATTGGATGAAGAGAAGAAGGCTTAATTCCAAAAGCAATTTATATTCCCATTTGAAATCCAGTGGTATTCTTGAAAACGGAAACCATGACGAGATTCAAAAAATTAAAAAGAGTATTGGAGAGAATATAAAAGAAAATGGAGGAACAATAAACGAAAAATGGTAAATGAAATCACCATTTCTTTTACCCGAGAAGAGTTCAAAGAAATTAGTAATGAATCAAAACGACATAAATTAAACAGAACCAATTTTATTAGGCAAGCTTGCTTTGCATACCTAAATAAATCTTTCATTGTACCTGATTTGAAAGAAGTCAAAAAAATATCTCAAATTCTTACAATGTCATATAACTCTATTCAGGAAATGACAGAAGAAAATAAAATTGATTTTAAATCCGGCAAATCAATTTTTGAAGCCGTTTACAAATTGGAACGAGAAATACTTCCGGTTTTAAAAAATCCAAAATCTTTAGAAGTATTAATCAAAGAGCATATTTTGAAAAATACCAAGAACAAAAACTCATTGATTGAATTCATTAATTCAATATGATTCTAAAGAATCTCACAAGAAGATCAAATACTGGCCAATTGGTAAATTATCTTTTCAAACAGGAAAAAGATAATAAACCAAAGCCAATTTTAAAGCACAATTTAAGAAGTCGAACGACCAAAGGTTGGACAAAGGAGTTGGATAAAAATTTTGAATTAAGATTAAATAGACGGAAAGACAGCATCCGCCTTCATCATACAATCATTTCCTTTTCAAACAAGGATAAAAAACAAATTAATCCGGAATTGTTAAAGGACATAACTAAAAAATACATCGAACTTCGAGGCAAAGACAATATCTATTTGGCTTCGTCCCATCATGACAAAGAGCATATCCACCTTCATATAGTTATGTCCTCTACCAAATTAATCACCGGTGAATCCAATAGAATTTCAAGACAGGAATTCAGAGACTTGAAACTCGCTTTGGATGAGTATCAAAAAGAAAGGTATCCTGAACTTGTAAATAGCCTGCCTGCTCACGGGAAATCACAAAAACTTCAGCTTTCTGATCCTGAGCTTAAGCTTCAGGATCGTGAAGGAAAATTATCACAAAAGCAAGAACTTTTGGGAACCGTTCAGTCGGTTTTTGATCGATCAAAATCGCTTGATAATTTTCTTTCTGAGCTCAAATCCGAGGGATATAATTCGTATAGCAGAAGTGGTAAAGTATATGGAGTAGAAGATGAATCCGGAAGACATTACCGTTTCAAAACTCTCGGATTTGACCTCAATAAGCTGGAGGAATTAGACCAGAAAGATCAAGAAGAAGCTAAGCAACTTCAAGAGCTTTCCAGTCTAAGGGATTTCAAAAGTCAGGATAAAGAATTGGAAGATGTGTTTGAAAGAGAAATTGATGATGAACGAGAGAATGAATCAGAAGATGCAGAATCCAACGATATAGAAGTTGAAAATGACGATTTAGATACAGAAGATTCGGAAGATGAGGATTCAGTAGATGATTAGCTCAGGATGCTTATTTGGGTAAGTTGCAAGATTGCATTTCGCCATGGCGATATGTATATCTGCCTTAAGGCGAAATGCAATCTTGGCGGGAGACCCGCACCCCTTTTGTTTATTGAAATCAGTTGGCTAATTTAATCGTAAATTTAAGTTTTAATAAATATGCTTGGGCGATGGAATCCTTAAACTTAACTGATCTTCCACAAGATCCCATTGAATTGAGAGGCCTGCTATTCTCTCACGGCATTGATGCAAGAATAAAATCGAGCCTAAATTATATCCAGATAGAGTTTTCAAACAAACATTTGCTTTACAAATGTTGTAATTACTTTGATTACGTTTATATAGATATATTCAAAGCAACTTATTGGGAGGAAATGAAACATGGTGGTTTTCCTTGGATAGAATCAAAAGATCAATTTGATTATTCAATCAAACACGCCCTAATCGGTTCTTACAAAGCAGCCATTGACCATTTAAGAAGTTGTTTAGAATTGTCTTTGGTTTCGGTTTATTTTGCCTTTCAAGAAGATACTGCTGAACATTGGAGTGTTCAAGAAAATATTAAAGCATTTTTTGAAAAAGAAAAAAGGTGGTTAAATTCCTTATCAAATACTCCCTTTTTTTCAGAGATGAAAAAATTGATCTCAGAAAATCATAGGATAAAAAAAATAAACCAAAACCACACTTGGTTGAATGAATTATCAAAAACCTACGGTGCACTTTCCGATTACACACACATCAAAGGATTTAGCTACGGAATACAAAATT
Organism: Saprospiraceae bacterium; assembly: GCA_016712145.1. Lineage (NCBI taxonomy): Bacteria > Pseudomonadati > Bacteroidota > Saprospiria > Saprospirales > Saprospiraceae > Saprospiraceae bacterium. Next base: position 1,425,200 of record JADJRO010000001.1, on the reverse strand, counting down.
TGAGTTCTCCTGATATCAGAATTAGTGGAAGTAGTATTCCAAAAATTGAAACATCAAGTTTGGATAAATACTTATGTTTACTAATTCAAACAGTAGAACACATTGTAGTTCTGACTTCGTTATATAACCCAATTATATTAATTGAATTACCACTTACTGAGAAATTCGGAATTAATGAACCAATTGGGTTTATTCATCCAGGGCAAACAGAAATCGTGAATGAATTAATAAATGTGAAGTATAAAATATTCTTCGAACAATTAAAAAATGAGGACGAGGATATTGCTAGTATCATTGAATGGGTAAATTCTCGGCCTGACTTAACAGATGCTGATATTCAAAAACAAATTGAGGATTTTAACGACCTGCTATACAAAAAAGAAGCTTAATGAGTTTTAACATACATACTTTGAGATATTTTGGAATAATAGTAATTCCATTTAGATTCAGCTTAATTACTTACGCTTAAAATGAGGTCGTTGTGATCTAAGACATACAATTGAAATCTTTGGTTGTTAATAATCCAAAATCTTCCAGGCCAGTTTCCATCATGTAATTGTGCAATTTCAATAGATGATTCAAAAAAATCATTTCCATTTTTATCAATTCCAAATTCCGCAACAAGTTTGTTAACCAAAACGGCAACCTCCCATTCAAAAATAAAAGATGAATAGTGCCTAAAATGTTTAAATAATTGAATCAAAAATTTTGAACTTGGTAATTGTGTTAATTGAAGTCGGTTAAAAAGTATAGAATAGGATAGTCTAATTTATGTAAAACATACTGATTTAGATTGCCATCCAATCCCTGCTTAATTATGAGTGATGTTTGTAGACAATTATTAATCGCTTCACCTAAGCTCAAATGCGAATTGATATTCAGGGTCGCTATTCCAAAATATGTCCAAATAAATTCTTTGGTATTACATACTATTGTTTCTATATTAAAATATTCATATAGTGCTTTGGATTTATGATAAGTATTCTTGTCATCTGTTACAAAAAAATCACAATGCGCGCCATAATAAGCATGAAATGCATCCTGAATTAAATTTTTCATTCGCTTATCTCTCTGATATCCCAAAAAATCAAGCAATATGTAATGATTTGTAAAAATATCGAATTTGGATGGTTTCTTGTTTTTAAATTGAGACTTAATATTATTCTCAGCGAATTCTTCAAAAGTCATATTTAGAATGCTATTTTTAAGTCTCTTGCTTATTTCTTTAATTGGATTTTCACATTTTGAATAATCTAATAGCAATCCAGCTTCTTCAAGAACAGCATTTCTTAATTGTCTATACATATCAGGATCTTCATGGTATCCAGCGATTATATCGAATGATCCTTTCAATAAATCATAATAATTTGTGTTGGATTTATTCAAACAGAAAGTATCTTTGAATTTATCAAATTTTGGAGGCAATAGTTTATATTTATCAGGATCAATTCCAGAAGGAATAAGTTTGAGCTTATCTAAAGAAGCATTTAGGGAGTCGTTCAAATCTTTGTTGGAAAAATAATTTAGAAAATTATCGAAGTTTCCAACCTTGATTGAATCACCCTCCAATAATTCAGCGAAGTACTTATTTATTGGATAAGCAAATGGATATGTTGATTGGCTTTGATAATCATATAAAATACAATTATTAGTCGTTAATTTTTCAAGATAGAGTAAATCCAGTTCCGTTTGAATTTTACCTGTTTCACTTTGCTTGTAGCTAGTTAATAAATCTGACAGGTGGGCAGATGAGTATGGAATTAATACATTATTGGTATTCTTAGTTAAGATTCTATTCAATGAGATATATGGCTCCTCGAAATCATGCAGATTCTTAAGCGATGAAATAACTCCCCAATCTAGATATGTCCTAATCACAAATACCAAACTTTAAAAAATATGCCAAATCAAAATTTAATGTTCTTTTGGCCGATTTTTAAGTCATTTTCCTGATATTTGGCAGGCATGACACAAATTTGTCATGTTTGTGGTATAAACTAGGTACGGGAATGGCTTCATGAGTTAACATCTTCGCGATTCGTAATCTGGCTTAGGCTCTAAGCAATCCTTACGGGAGACTTGCACCACTAATAATTTAAAATTAATCACTTGAAGTAGATTAAATCGAAAACCTCAATCTTAAAATTTATTTAACTTTAAACAATATTGGCATAAATATATGTCATTTTGGCTTATATGTTTCCATGGCACAATTTTCGACCTAAAAAATCTAAATTCAATCAAATGGTAGACATAAATACAATTAAAAGACTGACTAAAAAATTAGCTCTAATGAATCTTAAAAGATATAATTCTCTAAATGAAGTTAGAGATGACTTTAATAAAATTGCTATTGAACTAAATGATTTTGTTGCTGAGAATGGACATGTAACTCAAGTTCTAAATAGGGCCTCAAAATACTTTAATTTATTAACTGAAGAAGATTTCTCATCCAATGATCGAGAATTATTGAATGAATCTAAAGCCATTATTTCAAAATTTACCACAGAACTTAATAGTTTGCTTAATAATTGGAGGAGTCAGTTGTCTACTGAGAATTAATACTTGATTGCCTGAAATATCAATTGATAAAAAATAAAATGGAATATTAAAAATGATAGGCTTTGACAAGAATTTATTTGCTTCACTATAATTTATTTTATGAAACCAACTTTCAACATTCCAGGAAACGGTAATTCTTCAACGAAAAATTCTATTTCGCATGAAGGCCCAATCGTATTAATTGGTAAAAATGGTTCTGGTAAGAGTCGATTAGGAATATGGATTGAACAAAATGCACCAAATATCTTCAAGATTAAAAGAATATCTGCACAGAAAGCTCTTCAAATACCTCCTAACATATTAATTCAAAATTCAGAGAATGCAGAAATTGAATTATTGTATGGAGTTACTGGTCAGCCAGAAAACTATCTAACTAAACTAAGATATCTTTACCAAAACAAGCCACATAACTTTGTTCTAAATGATTTTCAAAGAGTTCTTTCGCTATTATTTTCAAAAAAAGCCACTAGGGATAGTAATGCAATCAAGGAATTTAAGAGAACAGGTGCAATGAGTTCAATCTCTAAGGATGAAATAGATTTCATTGAAGATATCTGGAAATTAATATATCCCCAACGAGAAATAATGCTTGTTGATTCTAAAGTTCAGGCCAAGCATCCCGCTTTTGCAACTTCTTATGATGGCACGGATATGTCCGATGGCGAGCGAGTAGCTTTGTATCTAATGGCTCAAATATTATGCATCCCTGAAAAGAGCATTATTATAATAGATGAACCAGAAGTTCATTTGAACAGAACTATAATATCTACACTATGGGACAAACTCGAAGATTACAGACCAGATTGCCTTTTCATATACATCACCCATGAGCTTGAATTCGCACAATCAAGAAGAAATAGTAAATCCTACTTCATTTCTTCATTTGATGGCACAAATTGGAATTATACTGAAATATCTGGAATTGAAAGACTTCCAAGAGAAATACTTATGGATTTAATCGGACCAAGAAATAAAATTCTGTTTGTTGAAGGTGAAAAACAAAGTCTAGATTATCAACTTTATAATCAGTATTATTCCGGTTTTAAAGTAATTCCTGTAAAGTCTTGTGAAAATGTTATTAAATACACCCAAAGCATTAATCAAAATAGTACTTTACATGCTTTTGAAGCTTTTGGCATAATTGATAGAGATCATAGATCGGAAGATGAGATTGCAAAATTACAATCGCATAAAATATATACATTGAACCTAGCAGAGTCAGAAAATCTTATGGTAACTGAACAAATAATGGAAGCAGTCGGCAATTATTTAAAATTTGGAGATATTAAACAAATAATTCAAGATGTTAAAGATGAAATAATTAATCGCTTATCAGTTGAAATAAATAATGAGAAACAACCGACGGACTTTGCAAGTCAACAAATCAAATACGAATTAGGTAGCTTCGAAATCGACCATAGAAATTTAAGTAAATTAAATGATCATTTTAATACACTTATTGGCTCAATCAAAATAAATGAAATTTTTGATCATCATCGTTCTAAGTTAGAAAACATTGTTAGCTCAAAGAATTATGGTGAAGCGTTAAAGTATTATAATAGGAAAAGTCTAGTTACAATAGTTGCTAATAAATTAGGTATGACTAGCGAGGCATATCGAAATCATATTCTATACTCAATTCAAGAGGAATGTGAAAATTGTCAAAAAGATAATATTTTGAACGCCTTAGAAAATTATTTGCCCATAATTTCTTAGTAGCATTACAGCAGAGTTTTTTTGAAATTAGAAATTTATTACTGAATCCAGCGCTTCATCAGTATCCTTATTAAGGAAGTTAGATTGTCAGTTGCCAATAGTTGTTCTAGATCGGGCGGAAGATCTGTGATTCTGGCAAGACAATTATTTCAATTACATGAAAATTTGGATTTTGATAATGATACACTCTGTCAACCTGAATCGGAGCCACTAATCTTGGGAACAGGATCATCTAATAACACCAAGTTGCAGTTAAATGTATATCCTAATCCTAATAATGCCAACTTCGTCATTGAAATCAGAAACCGGAATATTCCGTCTAATTCAAAATTGTATATTTATGATTTAAATGGAAAGGAAGTATTTAACAAACTAATCTTAACTGAAAGCCAGAAAATCGTAATCTCACGAGGAGAAATTGGAATGGAAGGGGTTTTTATTTGCAAGTTGATTTCTAGTGATGGTCTTTTATATTCTCCTAAAATTGTCTTGAAAAAATAGATTATTCTTAATTTTGTATTTACCGAATTCAGTTGAATTCGGTAAATACAATTTTTACTAAATTAAATGAATGCGAATTATCTATCTAATTTGTATATTTTTTTTTATCCAAAGTAATTCCATAAATGGTCAAAAATATGATTATACCTGGCTTTGGGGATACGATGCAAGTGATAATGTATCAGACACTACCTATGGCACGACAGTTATGGATTTTAATACAAATAGTCTTTTCCCTAAGATATATTATGATGGCTACAAATTGATGGACTTTACCTATTCATCAGGAATTAATTGTATTTCAGATTATAAAGGAAAATACATGTTTGCTTTCAATGGCAAGGAATTTGAAAATTACTCAAACGAAAAAATTAAAAATTCAGACCCCCTTTATATTTATTATACGGATGAAATTCCTGCATTTGGCATCTGCTCTGGCTTAGTGCTTCCACATTTTACTATAGAAAATCGTTATTTCATTTATTTTATTATCTATAAAATTATTAGATCTGCTAATCCTTTCGGTGCTGGATTTAAAATAATTCAAAGCGAAATTGACATGAATTTAAATAGTGGGAAAGGAGAAATGATTAACAAATACCAGCTTATTTATCAAGATACTTTAGAATATAGTACTCCGGTTGCCACAAAACATGCAAATGGAAGGGATTGGTGGATAATAATGTCAAAGCGTAATTCTAATGTTTACCATACATTTTTATTAAGTCCGTACGGGGTTTCTTTACACCATACCCAACAGATTGGCGAGCCAATTATTACTGATTGGGGTCAAAATGCTTTTTCACCTGATGGAAATTATTATGCGAAAAATTCAGAATCCGAAATAAAAGATTCAAGTTATTTTCTGCTTTTTAATTTTGATCGATGTACAGGACACTTATCAAATAGTCATTCATTTAAATTTAAAACAAATAGCCAGGCAAGTGGAATTAGTTTTTCTCCTAATTCTAAATATCTTTATATAGCACATCTTTTTGATTTATTCCAAGTAGATTTAAGTGATAATCAATACCAATTAGAAAGTGTTGTTGTCTATGACAATTTTATTGGAGACATAGATAGAGGATTTCCGTACAAAAATGCATTTGGTTTTATGCAAATTGCTCCTGATGGTAGAATATATAATAGTCCAATTTTTGCGGGTGCTACTTATTTAAATGTCATTGAGTATCCTGATAAAAAAGGGTTTCAGTGTAACGTAAAACAACATGGACTACGACTACCTGCACCACAAAGAACTATGCCTGTTAATCCGAATTATAGACTTGGGCCCATTGATGGAAGTATATGTGATAGTTTAATGATTAATAATTATCCTGTTGCTGAATTTCGTTATAATCAAGATACAACCAATCCTTTAAAAATAGAATTTACCGATCTAAGTTATTATGAACCTACTGAATGGTTTTGGGATTTTGGTGATCCCAGTAGTTCTATGCCAACTTCTATAGACACATCTCCAATTCATACATTTTCCACGACAGGACTTTTTAAAGTATGTCTTACTGTTAAGAATTCAAATGGACAAAATACAATTTGCAAGAATTTGCAATTAGGCACTGTAGCTACAGAAGGAACCGATAAAAACAAATCAATTGTATCGATTTATCCAAATCCGGTCAAAGATAGATTCAATTTAATAATTAGCGATTATTTACCAAGCGATGCTCGTTTAATTATTTCTGATGGGGTGGGTAAGGAAATTTTTAGATCCAAAATCTATCATGGGTGGAATAACATTAATATTCAGAATTTACCAAACGGAATTTATTACTTTTCTTGTTATGAAAAGAATTTAGAAATTGGTAAAGGTAAATTGGTTAAATTGAATTAGTGGTAATTGCACTAAATGGCTGAAATTCTAGATCAAATTCTGCCAATCTTTTTCGGACTAGATTGATTATAAAATCTAGTATTTAAGAACACTACTTAGAGCTTCATCAGCTTCTTTATTGATAAAATTTGATTGGTACCCAATAGTCGTCAATATTGATGTATGTCGATATAGCTTTTGTAGCATCTGAATTGGAATCTTATCACCGGATAAATTTCCAAAAGTATGCCTGGCTATATGCATTGTGAGCTTTTTATTGATGCCAAGTTCAAAGGCGAGTTTTTGCAACGCTTCATCTATAGTCTTAGTAGCATTAGAAATTTTCTTCTGCACTTCAAACAAATCGGACTGATTACGGACATTCTCCAGATTGGAAAAAACGAATCCAGTTTTATTTTTCGTCTTGAGCATATAAAAAGTCAAAATTATCGAGGCCTTTTCTGGTATTTTTAAAGAACCCCCTTTCGCGTTTTTACCCATAGTATAAGTTAGTCTGCCATTATCAATATCCGACCATTTCAATCTAAGCAAATCAGAAATACGCATTCCGGCAAAGTAAAATGACAGGAGCCATAAATTACGAACATGATTCAATGAAGATTCTACTGACAATTTAGCATTCTCGAGTTTTTTAACTTCTTCAATAGTGAGACTGACTTTTTGTGAGTCTGGAAATTTTATTTTTATCTTATCCTTACCAAATGGGTAATACTTTGGGTCAACAAGATTCCCTAAAATAACTTGTGAGAATATTGAACGTATAACTACAAGATGATTTACAATAGTCCTATCCGTTATCTGTCTTGTTGATTTTAGGTAAGCTTTAAATTTATTGAGTAGCGGAATAGTAATTTCCTGAAAAGTAATATCTCCTCCTTTAGAGAATTCATAGAATCTAGTGATCCTTGGCTTATCGGCTGAATACCTATTATACTTACCTTGCTTTTTTAAATTATCCAAATATATTTCAGCTTGGCTTTTAAAGGTGGTGTTATCGTTATTAGTTAATCTTTGCTTTATGGATTTAGCAGAAACTACTTCCTTTTCAGTAGCCAACTCTAGGTATTTGCCATTTGCCTCCGTTAACTTTCGTAGCAGATACTTATTTAACTCTGCATGATTCGAATTGGTCTTCTTTACTTTTTGTTTTGTCTCATCCCAATCAATTGCATCGATGTATTGGCCAATATGAATTAGTGATGCTTTCCTATTTTTAATAATCTGAATACAAATTGGGAACTTTCCTTCCTTGTTTGCTTTCTTTCTCAGAATAAGTTTAAGCGATGCCATAAACAAAGATAATACTTTTGGGTCGAACATAGGTCGAACATTTTTTGGTTTTATATGGTCTTATGTGTATTAAAACAAAAATTATAATGTTGTAATTTAAGGTTTTACATATTTATAAAACCACATGAAAGCATAATTGGCAGGACTTAAAATCCTGTGGCCAGTGATGGCCGTGCGGGTTCAAGTCCCGCCCCGGGTACAAAAATCAGAGCGAGAAACAGAGCGAGAGCGATGGTTCTTGCTCTGATTTTTTCTTCATTCTCATTCTGTTTCTCACTCTTTTTCAATCAGCATCGAGAACATGTTTGAATTCCAAAATCTGGAGATCTATAAAAAAGCCAAGGCATTTCATGTTGCAATGAATTTACTGATTCAAAAAACCAAATTGCAAAAAAACATTGTCGATCAACTATATAGGGCATCTTTCAGTATTTCATTAAATATTGCGGAAGGATCCGGAAGATTTTCAAAACCAGATCGTAGGAATTTTTTTATTATATCAAGAAGTTCAGTTTTTGAATGTGTTGCAATTGTTGATTCCATTTTGGATGAAGGACATTTTTCTAATGCGCAACACTGATTTTCAACTGAGTTATAGATACGAACTCTCTTATGGAAAATGGAGTACGTATATACCTTGGATTGGAACAAGTGGTCCAGGATTGCAGCATGTATTTACCAATCTTTCTCCAAATAAGCGATACCAGTTTCAAATACGTGCTAAATGCTTTAATGCCTATTCTCAAATTACTACTGGAAATTTTACCACTTTAAATTCCTATAGTCCGGATGAGATAGGGAGTAGAAATTCAAGCTCCGCTAAAAATGAAATTCATAGCATCCAATTAATTCCAAATCCAGCGAATGATAAAACAACAATTTTTGTGGAAGGATTTTCAGAGATTTCTAAAAGTATCCATTTGTTTGATTTGTATGGAAAATTAATTTATAGTGTGAGTATAGTATAGAAGGAAATCAAAAATTTATTGAACTCGATATCCTCTAGCTGAATCTTGACTCTGGAATTTACTACGTCAGGGTTTCAGATGAATTGAATCAACTTTCCTAAAAATTAATTATAAGTAAATTATGATAGTTTAAAAAATACGGTTTAGTAAAATGAATATCGTAAAATTTACTTGGTCGCAGTTTAAATTAGATTCAACCAGCTAAAACATAGAAGTTTCCAATATTAATGCTTTTTCAGATTTGTAAATTTGTGAAAGCAGTCTCTTGTATCTATTGTAATTAGCTCTTGCTTATCGATCCATGTAATTAAATTGCCATGATGCTTATCAAAGCAGTTTATAATACGCTTTAGTTGATCATCTCCAACAAAACTTAATACCAAGGTATCATTTGAAATGGAATAACTGTTTTGGAGGCCAGATTTAATGATTACTTTGACATTAAAACTATCTACTTTTATTGTGTTGTTTAACTTATATAACTTGTTTTCAAAAGTAGCATTTTTCTGTTTTGAATGATTGTTTGCCTGATTGGGATTCGTTAAAATTATGGTCCGATCACTGTTATTGATTGGTTCATGTGGATTTTTACCTGCTTGAGAATTACCAGGTCTGTCAAGTTCAGTTTGTTCATTCTTACTGTAAGCAATATCATTTTCCCCTTGAATGACGGAGCTTACAGACTGGTTTGATATTTCAAGTGATATTATATTGAAGGAATCTGAATTCTTTTCATTGATAGTTTTTTGAATTTGATTTGGTGCGTGTTTTGTTATTGATTGAATTCTATTTGAACTATCATTTTGACCGGAATTATCCGATAGGATTGATTCGGATTGAATTAACACATTTGATTCACCGGCTTGCATCCATTGAAAGTAAAAAAAGCAAAAACCTAGAATACAGGCAGCTGCAATTCCTGTCCAAGGTAGAAATTTTCTAAAAATCAATTGCTTCGTTTTGTTTCTTGTCCGGATTTGTTGAATTCGTTTTAATTTATGTTCCCGTTCAAGATGAGTAACCGCCTTGGAAATTAAATCTTCAAAATTATCATTAGTGTTCATTTAAACTTTAATTTATATATATAATTGAGGGGTACTGAATTGTTATATTATATTAATACTTTTATTGGCTAAATGTCTCCAAAATAGTTGGGATATTTTTTTACCAAAATATTTCTTAACTTTTTAAGGCATTTTTCACGCCTACCTCTTATTTTACCAGCCTCCAAGCCTATTAATGTTTCACTGATTTCCTTATCACTCTTTTTATCGTAGATTCGAAGCGTTATTATTTTATAACAAATGGGGTCAAGACTTGATAATCCTGAGATTATTGCCTGGTCCTTAAATCCCATCTCAATAAAATCATCTTCAGATTCGGGAAAATGTACAAAATCCGATCCCAGGGATGGTAAGTTTCTTTTCCTTCTTTTTAATTCATTAAGCCATTGATGCTGGGCAATACTATATAAATAGGTACTTATCTTAACGGTTGCTTTATATAAAAATTTACCCGCCCGGATATTTTCATATAAGATAATTAAAGCCCTTTGTTCAATTTCATCGGCATCGTGGTAGTCTCCTCCATTATTAATGACAAAGTCTCTAAGCAGCTTGGTATGACTTTCAAGAAGGGCCTTATAAGCCCAATCTTTGTCATTTTGGAGGCCTTCAAATAATTCCTTTTCAGTTGGTATAAAAGGTCGAGAGAACATTCTACTAATTATTCACAGGAATTGAATTGCAAAGTTAATTGACATTCCATTTAATTAAATTGTTATATATTATTGACTTCAAAAGAAATACATATAAACTATTATTATATGTATTAGATTGGATTGAAATTTTAAAAAAAAAATGAGGTTTTAAGGCGACAAAGTCGAAAGAAATCTATTAATATTGAAAAACAATAACTTCAAACCAATTATGAGAAAATGTAAGAATTGTAGTTACAAATTGATGGAATATGACCCCGACCAATGTCCACAATGCGGATCAAAAGATATACTAAAAGATACTTCGACCTTTAACACGGTTAAAGGCGAGCAAGATCAAATTGAGCAAAAGCATACTAAAATGGGTCGACAATTTGACGATCTGGAACCAATCAATATGACAGTAAAAGGTAAACAGATGGACAATCCAAATTCGCCCGGACAAGCACCAAACCAGTGTCCACATTGTGGTTATCCATTAATAATAATTAGCTCCGTGTGTCAAAATTGTAATAAAAGTATTGCGCAAGCAAAGCAGGATGATCATCAAATTGTGAACAGCAAAACAATTTCTTTAAAAGACTTAATTGAATCTGAATCAAATGAGAGTCGACCCTTTATGGAGCTTATTCCACTAAACAAAGGGGAGGGACCAATCAAAATAAAATTAAAGGATGGGGGTGAAAGGGTGTTAGGCAGAATCGAAATTGACCCACAAGACGAAAGCTTAAGCCAGAATCAGCATGTTAAATTTAGTTTCAAAGAAAAAAACTGGACATTAGATAATGTTGCCTCAAATCAAGCCGTATTTAAAATGGTGCGCACAGAAGAAAAGCTACAAGATGGAGATATAATTATGATTGGTAGGAATAAGTTTTATCAAGTCAAGTTGTAAATCTATCTTATTAATGTCTATTTATCAAGAGCATACAGGTCATTCGACCGATTTTCCGGGAAGAATTAAATTCCAGCAAGGAGACATCTTGAAATTTATTAATGGGGAACAGTTTCGCGTTACAAGTGTATTAGGAGAAGGCGGTTTTGGTACCGTATACAAAATAAACAACTTGGATAACCAAAACAGTTTTGCTTTAAAATTATTGGAATATTTTAGAATGAAACCTTCAGAAATTAAGCAGATTTCTAAAAGATTTTATGAAGGTTATAAAGCAGGACTAATTTTATCTGATTATCTGGTAAAAAATCATAGTTCAGGTTTTTTTTAATGGCAATCCTTTTGTAATAATGGACTATTGTCCCAATGGAAATTTGTCAAATAACAAAAACCGCTATCGATCAGAATATGATGTTCTGAATCTCACCAGTCAATTATGCGCAGGATTAAATGATTTACATAGAAATGGTTTTGTGCATAGGGATTTTAAGCCAGAAAATATATTGTTTGATCAATACAATACTGCTAAATTATGTGATTTTGATATTTCAGGCAGATTTGGTTTGAAAGATACCAGATTGACTACTATGAATGATAGTGGTGAAGTTGTAGAGGTTTATGGTACACTAGCATATTCAGCACCCGAACAAATGGATCCAAAAGGTGCATACAAATATTTAGGACCACAAATGGACCTGTTTTCTCTTGGAGTAACGCTCTATGAAGTTTTGTCAGGGGGCAAATTGCCTTTTGGAACTTATCAAGAGATTAAGGACACCCCATTAAAATATACTAAAAGGATTAAAACAAAAAAATATCAACCTATCAGTGAATGGAGATATGACTTGTCAACTAAATGGAGTTATTTTTTTGAAAAGACACTGGAACCAGACCCGGCCAAAAGACCAAGTAAAATAAATGAAGTCTTAGAAATGCTTGATATTGATATGCCTAATAGTAAATTCAAATCAAGCGAATCTAATGAACCTAACACCTTAATTGTAAGATCCGGCGATAATATAGGTGCAATATTTTCCTTGGAAAAACTGTTTCGAGATGCAGGGAAGAATATTATAAGAATAGGAAGAAGGGATGAAGGAAATAATTTTAACGAAATTAATTTAGATGAAACTCAAAGTTCCTACATATCAAGAAAACATGCTACAATCGAGAAAATAGGAAATAGGCATTATATTCGGGACGGTCAATGGAATATGGATTCAAGCAAACCAAATTGGACGTTTTCTTTGAATGGTACTTATTTAAATAATTCAAAGCTGTTACCAAATGAATCTCGTTTACTTGAATCTGAGGATATAATATCTCTCGGAAATGTAATTCTTCAATACTTTTTTTAAATGGTCATGATGGAGCCTGGAAATAGAATTGATACATTTACCTTGAAACGTCTAATTGGCAATGGCGGTTTTAGTACGGTTTGGGAAGTGGAAGATACACTAGGTCGTCAATTTGCAATGAAAATATCAAATTCGGATCCATTTTCCAGGAGAACTGCGGAATTGATAATTCAAGAAGAATATTTTAGATCTAAAGATTTAGTACATCCAAATTTATTAATTCCTATAGGCTATCAGCAAAAAGAGGATGGCTTTTCTTATGTAGTAATGCCACTTTGCAAGTGCAGCCTAATGGATGAAATAAATTCTAGAAAATTAAAAGTTAAAAGTAAGGTCAATGGAATTTTTGATCCTTTATTTAGTGAATTGGAAATAGCTAGTCTAATTCATGACATATCAGATGCACTGGTCTATTTGAAACAAAATGGAATCGTACACAAGGATATAAAGCCTGATAACATAATGATTATGTCTCAAGGTGCCAGGGTTAAATTTCTTTTAGCAGATTTTGGAATTAGTGAAAATCACAGTGTTTCTAATTTATCAAGAGAAACTGTAGATATGAATTCGAAAAATCAAGGAATTTCTAAAGCCTATGCCCCTCCTGAGATTTTTAAAGGTCAGGTAAATTCAAAAACTGATATTTTTTCGTTGGGAGTCACCCTCTTTGAAATGATAACTGGTAATGTTCCTTTTGAAAATCAAGGAAAGGTTTATGGTGAAAATAGCAAGAATAGCAAAAAGAATGTTTTTGATGAATGCCCCATCGAAGTTGTCGGTATTTTAAAACAAATAATTAATGTCTGTTTGCAATTCGATCCAAAAGAACGTCCTTCCCCGGAAGAATTGACAAAATGGGGAAACTACTTTCTCGAAAATAATTTTTGGTTACCAATTAAGCGAAATTCGGAACATGTTATTAATGCGAGGAAGATATCGGCTGGATTAATTGTTATTTGTTCTTTAATTGTTTTGATTGTTGGTTCTGATTATTTGTTTCATAATTATAAAGTAAAGCTTGTGAATAATTTAATAAGTAATGGTGAATTGAAAAAGGCAAGAGCGGAATTTGAGGATACTAAGTTCTGGTTTTTTAGTTCCAATGGTTTGCAAGAAAAAAAAGATAGATTGGACCAAATACTGGCTAGTAATCATCAAAATTACTCGGTAGGCAATGGATTTTTAATAAGTGTAGATCCTACTGGCACCAAGCAACTTTTGGACCAAAACTTTAAAATACTAGCCTCTGGATCCATTAGTGAAATTATTCCATTAACAGAAAATGTGTTTTTGATTCAACAGCAAGAAAATAATCAAACTTGTCCGACCTGCTGGCTGGTTGGATCACATGGAGCATTAAATGCTAAACTTACTAATAATACTTTCGAGCGGAACGAGCAGAAGTTTTCATGCCGATTGGCTTTTAAAAATTCGGATGAAAGTATCTTCATCGTGGACTGCGAAGGACTTAAAATGCAACTAACCAACTTAAATTAATTAATATGTCAAGGCCGACACAAAAACAAAGTTTTGGAAATACAATTCGTCAGGGAATTCAGATGCTCTCTGGAAAAAATGTTGAGAATTATACTCTGGTCTTTTTAGATCCAACTTCTGAAGAATCCAGAAATAGCGAACAAACTATTTGGAATCCATACATCACGATTGGCCGTGGTAGAGATTGCACCATCAGATATTCTGAGGTGTATTCTACTGTATCCAGGCGTCATGCAACAATTAGTTTAAACGCTGGTCGCTATTTTTTGGAACCGAATGCCGATGCAACAAACCCAACTTTGGTAAATGGTCAAACAGTGCAAGGAAGCAAAGAACTTCAAAGTGGTGATGAGATCCGATTGTCTTTTGAGGGTCCAAGGATTCGGTTTATAAATACCCCAGCAACTAAGAGTACCGCAAATATGAATTTCACGCAGCGATTTAGAGAATTCGGTAAGCAAGCTTTAAGGCCCTACAAACAAGCCATTGCAATTTTGAGTTTCTTAATATTAGGATTATCCACTTTTTTAATTTGGAACATTTTCAAATCAAATGAATCTATAACGAATATCAATCAAATAGTTGCAAGTCAAGATACTATAATTAAGACACAGATAAAAACTATTGAAGAGCAAAAAAAAGATATTCAAATGACAAAGGAATTATTTGATAAAATTGATAGGCGTACTGCTAGTGGTAGAGAAATTATTACTAAACCTATCATAGGGCCAAGTCTAAATCAATCCATGCCATCTTCTTTAAAAGAGCTTGAAAATAGTATTTATTTTATTTACATTACCAGTGTGCAAGTTTATCATCCTGTAATTAATAATGCTTCAAAGCCCTTTGAATTGGATAAGGATCTTAATTATAGATGGTCTGGAACAGGATTCTTAACAGAGGATGGTTCTTTTATTACTGCAAGACACGTAATTCAACCATGGAAATTTAACGTAAAGTGCGGAGGCATGGAGTCTGATGATATGGATCAACAGGTCAAAACATTTCTAAATAATGCTGAAATTATGAACGGCACGGTGAAAATCACTTATAAAGCAGTTGCCCCGAATGGAGATAATTTTACGTTTACAAACGCAGATGTTAAAATGGATGTTTCAAAAGATGTATTGGATTGTGGAGGTGGTGATAAGGGATTTGGTATAAGTAGATGTATAGAAGGGAGCACAGATTGGGCTGTATTCAAATTTGCAAATAAGAAAGGAAAATTAAAAGTTAATAATGAATTAGCAAAAGGACTTCCAAAAGGTACTGAAATTATTGGTTTGGGATATTCTTATGGTGATTGGTTGCAATCAAACTATAGAATTGAACCACTCTTAATAGAGGGGAAAGTAGTACAATCAAGAACTACCAACGGAATGATATCAGTAGCCGCATCGGCATTAGCACCAGGAAGTTCTGGGGGTCCTATAATGATTAAAATGGCTGATGGAACATATGATGTAGTAGGTATTATTAGTAGTAGATTATCCGAAGTCCAATTTTTAGTTCCGATTTCAGAAATATGGTAAAAACATTTAAAATGAGAATATACTTTTTTGTATTAACGTTTCTGCTTGCCAATATGCTTTTTGGGCAAGACACTATGCGCATTGAAGACATTTTAAGAAAAGCTAAAAGTAAAAACCAATCTGGCAGTGGCTGGCGTATAGAAAACACTTCATCAATAAGTGGTCCTGCCCAAGATCAACTTTCTAAAGCCTTGGATCCATATGTATTTGTTGTTGAAACACAATATCGCTTAACCAAGGATGGAAAAACTTATGGCAAAGAAGATTTGGCATATTTTGGTCATGCTTATGGTCTAGCAATTTCTCAAGGCAAAGAACTATGGATGGATCCAATGTTGGTTAGACCATGGACTATTGATGCCGATTATGAGGATTTTAAAACTGAGTATGATGCCAAGTTGCATCAGGTTAATACAACTGCTATAATCAATGGAGCCGGTGATGAATGGTCAGCAAATAATTTTGAAGGTAAGGTAAATGATCATAACATTGGAATTATCAATTTTTTTGGTAGGTCATATCAAGCACTAACATCTTCAGAAAATTTAAATTCTAATGGTATGTTAGTCCTTTATTTTGGTAGCTGGGATCAACCAATTGACTCCATGCAAAAAAAAGTTCAATTTATCCAAGCTGATTGGAAAGACGGAAGAGCTGCGATTCAAATTGGCGACCATAAAAATTTACTGGGCGGTTTTTATCTTGAATGCATACCGGAAAGGGGATCTATAAAACTTAAATTAGCTGGAATTGTAGTTAGTTCGACAAAGAATCTTAAAATTAAAGAACTGCTTTCAATCCGCTCAGATGATAAATTGCCAGCAAAAGAGGATCACAAGGATGTACCTGATAAAAAGAATCAGCAAGTTAAAGCGGAAAAACCGAGAATTACTGAAATTTCAAATAAGAAGAACAAGAAAAGCAGTTCTAAGAAATGAATTTGACTTCAATTGAAACTAAAACTGCTTGGATGATCCGACTGTCTGGCTTCACGGATGTTGGAAAAATTCGGGAACACAATGAAGATGACTATAGGATCTGTTGTGATTTAGAGCAAGGTATTTGGGGGCATAGCCAGGAAGAACGGAATCCTCTTTCCAAATCAGGAGCCTTAATGGTTGTAGCTGATGGGATGGGAGGTGCCGATGCAGGAGAAATTGCATCCAGACTTGCAGTAGAAGCAGTAAAAAATTATTTTTTAGAATTGATTTTAAGCGAAAATGCCACTGATGATGCAATTAGGGATCATTTGAAACTTGCATTTAATAAAGCCCTTCAGGCGATTTCTGCAGCCATTGAAATAAATCCTGCATTGTATAAAATGGGGACCACACTTACAGTTGCTTGGTTGATACCGCAAGGCATGTATATAGCTTGGATTGGGGATAGCAGGGCTTACCTATTTAATAAAAATGGAAGATTAAATTTACAAGTCGATCAATACAAAAACTGTTCGGACCGACTTAAGATTTTGACAGATGATCATTCATTGGTATGGCAAGAAGTAATTAAAACAAATGGGGCTTTCTCAGCTGAACAAGCAAGGGTATCACCTGAAAGCAACATTATTTTACGATGTCTAAGTAACGAATACTTAAATGATGAACCCGATCTTGTTGGGCCAATTAAAATTCAAAACAATGACCGTATCCTTCTCTGTTCTGACGGGCTCAATGGGATGCTTCCAGATACTAAAATTGAAGAATTAATTGCAGAATATGAAGATGATTTAGATGCAGGAAATGCTTTGCTTGATGAAGCTAACCAAGCAGGAGGCAAAGATAATATTACTGTATTGTTGGCTTCAATTTTTGGTCCGGAGAATAGCCAACCTGGAGTAATAGAATCAACAACAATCAATTTTGATAAAACTTATAAAAAAAGAAAAACTACCCAGAAAAAATGGTTGATATCCGTTACAATTTTTTTAGTTATTCTTGGTTTATTATTTTTTATTATTTGTGTCGCCAATAAATCTTTACATACAAGTTCCTTGTCTTTTGACAATGCACCAACTCCTATTATTGGTACAAATAAGTTGGATGCAAAAAAAGACTCCCAGACAAACGAAATTTTAGTGCAAAAGCCTAAAACTAATGGAAATAATAAAAATGATTTGAATATCAAAAATAATTTATCTTATGTAGTTAACGTTAATTCTTCAAAAATAAACAATGACACTCCATCAAGTAAATTAGAAAGTAGTATCGTATTACCAACAAAACTACCAATTAATTTAAATGCTATACCTCCTAATAATAAGGATATTAAAGTGATACAGGAAAAACAATACCATACAATATATGTAGAGCAATGTAAAGATGGAAGACTTGAAAGCTGCGGCTCTGCAACTACAAAGGTAGAAAGAGTAAAAAGTCATAACGCTACAAGCAATAATGTATATTATTATAATAGTAAAGACGATTCCAATAAATTCAAAAATAGAACTGCATGCAATGAAGCAAAAATAAATGAACTTCTTCAATCAACTAACAGTGTAGAATTAACCATTGAATTCAACCTATTGAGAGAGCCAGGTGAAAATTGCAAGGATGCAATAATCATTAATATCAAAAAGATTTCTTCAGAAGATAAAAGGATCTTCAAATAATGATGTCAGAAAGTAAATATTGTAATTTGAAATCAGGTATATTAATCCTTTTAATTAGCTTGATGATCTATGGGGCTTGCACTCAGGGCAAAACTACTGAATCCCGTTCCAGGCTTAACTTTACTATAAATGGGGATAACGCGCAGCCTAAAATATTATTAGGAATATTAAATAAAACTGATTCGAATTTGTGTTATAAGGCATTGGTTGGGATCCCAATTACCCTAAAGACAGAACTTGAATATGAAATCGCTCAATGGACCATAAATGGAAAGCCGTATTCTGGCCAAAAAATTCAATTCCAACTTGAAAAACCTGGAATATTTGAGGTGGTTTTGTTTAATAAAACCACCTCTGAAATCTGTAAAAAATTCATATATATTCGAACCAATGAAACTCAAACATTAAGATCTGATTTTAATGGAGATCTTTCCAATTTTAATTGTAGCAAATTGCAATTTTCAAACAATCGCTTTTATGCCACCATTTCAGGTTTGCCGGATGGTTTATACCATTTAATTGTCTTAGAAAACAGGAAAATTAAAAATTATCGAACCAATTCAATTAATAGAGAAGCTATTATTAGATTTGATACCTCATATTCAGTCAGACCGGAGGTAATACTTAGAAGTGTTACCAATAGTTTGAACAATGGAATAAATTGTATATTTTTAGCCAACCAATCTTTATGAAGCATTTTAAATATTTTCTTCCTTTGATATTTGGTTTATTTTATAATCCAATAAGCTATTGTCAGGCCCCTACACTGGCAGAAATTGAGCAACGAGCGCTGGAAAAGGCTCGAGAATTGGGTGACCTGCTTAAAATTATCGGAGACAAGCGAAATGACCGAAAAATCCGTCAAAATGCAAAAGATCTTGCTATTGACTTATTTGAAAGTGATTCGAATAAGATTGAGGTTATTTCAAAATTATCGAAGAAGAAGTCAGTTTTTAGTATCCGGGAGTATCTGAATAGACTAGACCATTTACCATATGATGATGTTCAAATTGAATGGAAATACATTCAGGTGGTTGAAGATATAAAGCAAAAAGAGGATGGCAGTTATTATGGTAAGCTTAGAGTGTATCAATTATTTGAAGGCCAGGGCGCAGACAAAATTGCGGCATACAAAGACATAACTGAGAAAGACATTGAAGTTAAAATCCAGGATCAGCAAATCGAAACCGGTCTAGGTGCAGGAAGGAAATATTTTAATTTGAAATTTGGTGATATGACTGTATATCGTTTATTGGATGATACAGATAAGAATAAGCCATGAAAAAATTGTGCATGAGTCTAATTGTTTTATGCTTGTTTGCTAAAGTACTTTCGGTAAATGGACAGTCAAATGCCTACTATATTCAAAAGGCAGATAATTTTGTTAAAAATTTTCATGCCCAACTTAACAACATACATAATAATGCTTTTTCAGTGATCAACCTGGAGAATGAAGCCATTGCAATTGTTCTGGATGAAATGATAAAAGATAGAGATATGACATTGCTTTATGACAATGTCGCAAAATCATACATTACCAATAATTATGTCAGCGCACAGAAGTATATGGATATTTACCAGGCGTATTTTAATGATAGATTGAATAAATTTAATGGAGTATATTCAGTGCAATGTACTTTTGGAGATTTCAAAGAAGATACCGTTTATAATGATACCAGTGGTTTAAACAAGGTTTGCAGAATCAGCCGTGTTGTAAATATTCACTATATCAATGAAAAGGAAAAAAAATTGCATCGGTCCGATACGATATCATTTTTTGTGCTTTTTGAAAAAGGTAATCCAAATACTAGATTAATTATTGGTTCAGTGAAATACATTCCATTGCCTCCAACCCCTGTAGTGCTTGATACTGATGGTGATGGAATTCCAAATCAAAGAGACTCATGTGTTTTGCTACCTGGTTCAGTAAATTGTTTTGGGTGCCCGGATACTGACCTGGACGGAATTTGCGACAAAGAAGACCAGTGCATTGATAAGTCAGGACCTATGGAATGCAGTGGTTGTCCGGATACAGATGGTGATGGGATTTGTGATCTCGAAGATCTTTGTCCTATTGATAGTGGTTCTGTAAAAAATTATGGGTGTCCTGATATAGTAAATAAGCCTACATTGATTGAAATTGGTAGCTATCCTAAACTTCAAATACCATTTTCATTTGATATCGAGCAAATAGTAAATGCACCAAGTCATGAATATGAATTGGAATTGAAATCAGGCTATAAATATGATTTAAGCGAATTTTATCTTGATGACTTCAAGGGTGATGAAACTTTTAAAATTGCGATCAAAGTAATTTCAAATAGAAAAAGTAATAACATTTTAATTGAAACAGATTTAATTGGTATAACTTTATCAAATGGTAAGTATGTATTGCTTACGTCAATCAGTAATGATATTTATATTAAATCAGATAAGTTAATTACAATGAAAAAATTATATGACATTGATTTAAATTCACAAGAATTGTTGATAACTGAATTAAAAAATGCCTACAAATGAAAAATTTAATTTTAGCAACATACATGATACTGTTTTTCTTTTATGCATTAGCGCAATCTCCATTTCATGCCGATTTGCAGTTAATTGGATGCGCTGGGAGTAATGTAAAGTTTGCATCAAATGATTGGCAAGTTTCTTATTCTGTAGGCGAGATTACAATAAATCAATCAGCTACAAGACGAGAAGGATTTCAACAAACGTATAGTAACTCAATAAATCCACCTTCAAAATCAATATCGGAAGACTATAATTCAATTATTACGCCTAATGGAGATAGTTATAATGAATATTTTACTTTAAACCCACAGTTGATTGAACCTGCTATTTTTACTGTATACGATAGATGGGGTACAAAAGTATACTTTGAAGAGAATTTTGACAACAAATGGAATGGTGTCGATTTAAGTGGAGATCATTTGCCTGATGGAGTTTACATATATTTGATTGTAAGCAAACAAAAAAAATTATTATATAAAGGCACCATTACTATCAAACAACAATAACCATGAAAAACAGCATTCTACTTCAAGTTATTTTACTTCTGCTGACTAGCAAAATTATTTTTAGTCAAGCCATTCCAAACAAATTTAACTACCAAGTATCTATACGCGATGATAATGGTGATCCAATTGTTGATAAAGAGGTGAGTTTCAGGATTAGCATTTTAGTAAATCCGAATAGTCCATCAAATTTTTCTTATAGGGAAGAACATTCAAAAGTTTTCACTTCAAATGGTGTGGCATCTTTTATAATTGGAAATGGGAATACAAAGTATGGTAGGTTTGATACGCTTTCATTTCAAACTCAAGCATATTTTTTAAAAATTGAATTAGACGAAGGTAACGTATCAAATTTTAAAGATCTTAGCATGGCTCAATTGTTAAGCGTGCCTTATTCTATGGTGGCAAAACAATTAGATAAGAACAATGCACAAATAGGACAAGTACTAAAATGGGATGGATCCAAATGGAAGCCAGACATTGATAATTCTTCCGGAGGAGGAACATTAGCAGGCGATGTAACGGGATCTACTAGTTCTAATAAAGTAGAAAAGATTCAGAATAGACCTGTATCAGCAACAGCACCATCCACAGGACAAGTTTTAAAGTTTGACGGAACGCAGTGGAAGCCAGACATTGATAATTCTTCCGGAGGAGGAACATTAGCAGGCGATGTAACGGGATCTACTAGTTCTAATAAAGTAGAAAAGATTCAGAATAGACCTGTATCAGCAACAGCACCATCCACAGGACAAGTTTTAAAGTTTGACGGAACGCAGTGGAAACCAGACATTGATAATTCTTCTGGAGGTGGAACATTAGCAGGCGATGTTACAGGATTACAGAATTCTAATAAAGTAGAAAAGATCCAAAATAGACTTGTTTCGGCTATAGCTCCAAGTTCTGGTCAAGTTTTGAAATTTAATTCTAGTACTAATACATGGACACCAAGTGCTGATTCGGATCAACAAACATTAAGTATAGTTGGAAGTGCTTTGTCAATTTCAAATGGTAACAGTATAAATTTACCAAATAACAATGGAACTAACTTATGGTCTACAATAGGTAATGCTATTTATAATTCGAATCAAGGCCCTATTAAAATTGGATATAATAGTCCCACTGATGGAGAATTGATTGTGCATAAAGGGAATGAAAAACCTACAGACAAAATATTATTTTTTGGATATAAAATTGGAGCAAGTCCTAATTTTGGGAGTTTAGCAAACATTGGGATACTTGACAAGGGAACCAATATTTTAAGAATTGGTTTTAGATATACAGGTTCAACTTATGAACTTTTTGGTACTACTAAGTCATTCGTTGTTGATCATCCAAAATATTTCGATAGTTTAATTGTCTATACATGCATTGAAGGTCCAGAAGCTGCGGCATATGAACGTGGCACTTCCAAACTAGTCAATGGTAGAGCTGACATTAAGTTCTCTGAACATTTTGGTTTGATAATTAATCCTGGTACACTGACCATTCAACTTACACCGGGATCTCTTGAATCCAAAGGATTAGCAATAATTGAGAAAAATGCACAGGGGGTTACCATTGGGGAATTGCAAAATGGGAAGGGAAACTATTCCTTTGACTGGGAAGTTAAAGCGGTCAGAAAGGGTTTTGAAAACAATCGGGTAATACGCCATATTAGCGAATATCAAATCAATCCCAATGAATCTCAAAAATGAATTGAATGCTTGTTTTGCATTGACAGTTGAGATTCTATTGCTATCTGTATTTTCTGTTTCTGCACAACTAATTCCTATATCTTATAATTTAAATAATAGAACTTTAATTAATATTTCCGCCCCCCATACTGAAAAAATACAAAATAATTTCAGTCCGGTACATGAGCTCGTGATCTTGAATAGAACCCAATGGACAGGATTAGATCAAGGCCTAAAATGGAATGGAATAAGTTATGATATCAATTTGGACGAAAATACCAGAGTAGGTTGTAATATCTATCATGAATCATTTGGTCCATTAAAAAGTCTATTTGTTGCAGGAAATTATGTTTATAATTTAAATATAAATTCTTCAAATCAAATTTCTGGAGGAGCTTCTATTCAATACAATTTAAATCAACTAAATACTTCAAAAGCTTCTGTGACCCATCCTGTAGACCCATTGTTAGAAAATAATCCTTCAACATCATTTATAAGTTTTAGTCCTGCAGTATGTTATTCAGGTGTAATTCCTTCTTCTGACATAGGTTTGGTATTTGGGGCTTCTTATCATAATGCTTTAAATATAGAGATTGGAAAATTTAAAGCTTTTACTCCATTACAGGTTTTGGTGTTTAATGGATCATTAATAAAATTTTTGTCGCCAGGTTTTAGAGATGTGAGTTCTATCGAAGGAGGAGTGGTTTATAGAAAATACAGTTCAATATCTGATGATGTTCAACTCTATTTAAAATATAATTGGCATGGAAAGTTAAATATACGCCCCGGACTAAGATTTGGAATAGCTCAAGAATTTGGTGTACACGGCTTGCAAATGGATATTGGTTTTCCTCTGGCTAAAATATTTAAATTAGAAAGAAAAATAATTGACCTTAACTACGTATTCGAATTGCCATTTCCTTCAAGTCCAGCCGCATTTGGAACAACTCATGAAATAAGTTTGTCAGTCCTATTTTAAAATTAAATTATGAAATACCTTTTGTTGTTATTTGCCTTTCTCACATTTTCTGAGTCATATAATCCAATTATATATGAGAATTATACTAAAAGTCTAAAAAAAGGAACTCAGTTTTCTCAAGAAAGGAAAAGATGTATTGGTATAAATAGAAGAAATGCTCAATGCGGAAATAATGCAAACCCAGGAAGTAATTATTGTGATTGGCATGAACCAAATAGAATTAGATGCATAGCAATAGCAAAATCGACTGGGCGTCAATGTAATAATTCACCAGACCCAGGTAGTAAGTATTGTATGGCTCATAGTAATAGAAAATATAATTAGTTTGTTTAATTTACAAATATGGAATTTGATGGTTATAATGATATTAATATTCCACTTCTAAAAATAGAATGACACTTTAGTCTTTCTTTTCTTAGTAGTTGGGTATATTTAATATTGTGGATAATTGAGATGAGTCCATGGGAATAGTTACGTTACAATAATTGTCTTTTAGTGAAATTTTATTGGAATTGAATTTAAGCCAGGTGATTCTGCATACTTATAAGGATTACTTTTCTCCAACTATTCCCTTCCTACCCAATCTCCCATACTTATGGGATTGACATGGGATATACTTATCCTCATCTTTGCTTGCGATAGTATTTAATGACATTAATAGAATTGCATTTTCAACCAGGCTTTTTGGGAATTGTAATAAAGAAGTTTTATTTAATGGTATTAAGACTTTAGATAATTCTCGATAAGTGTTTCACTTGTTGTTTAAAATATACATGAAATGTTTGTTCATTAAAATTTAAATCCAAATTATTTTACGCAATAAATAAAATAAAAATGACTGACGACAAATTAAATCAAACCACCGAGCGCAGAGGTTTTCTCGGTGCCATTGCAAGTGTTGCAACTGCACTTGGATTAACTGCCATTGCTTCTCCGCTCAATCTCGTTGGACAACAACAGAAACCAACTACTGCAAAAGCGCGCCCACCGGCAACGCATCCAGCAGATTTATGGTTTAATAAAATAAAAGGTACCCACCGTGTCGTTTACGATGCTCCGCATCCAAATGGCTTGTTTCCCTTTGCATGGCCTAAAGTTTTTTTATTAACTAACGGAGCAACCGGAAGTCCTCCGAGTGATTGCGGTGTAGTGGTCGTGCTGCGTCATGATGCTATTGCCTATGCTTTTGAAGATCGCTTATGGTCCACTTATAAATTTGGTGAGACGTTTAAGGCAGAAGATCCCAAAACCAAAACTCCTGCAACGCGAAATCCTTTTTGGATGCCTATGAAGGGAGACTTTAAAATTCCTGGAATTGGTGAGGTTGAAATTGGAATCAATCAGTTGCAATCCCAAGGTGTTTTATTTTGTGTTTGTGAAGCTGCAATCACGGTTTACAGCGCAGTAGTTGCCGAACAGATGGGCAAAGTGGCCGCAGATGTTAGAAAAGATTGGATCGAGGGATTACTTCCCGGAATTCAATTGGTTCCTTCTGGTGTTTGGGCTTTGGGTCGTGCTCAGGAACATAAGTGTAAATATATTTTTGCAGGATAAAATAAGCTCATTGAAATGAAAAACGCAGTGCTATTTAGTTGTTTGCTCTTGTTGTGTGGCAATATTTTAAAAGCGCAATCCGCTCCTTATAACGTAGTATTTGATGTAACTTCAAAAGATACAATTGTCCACCAAATGGTCATACGTTGGATTAAAGAAATTACAAATATGTCTCCGGATGCAAACATTGAAGTCGTCTTTTATGCAAAATCAATGGATATGATTACCACCGGCAACTCGGTGGTTTCTAATGATGTTATTAAGTTTGCTGCGAAAAAAAATGTCACGTTTAAAGTATGTGAAGTTGCACTGAAAAACAATGCATTGGATAAATCGCAACTTTTACCTGGCGTCCAAACGGTACCGGATGGGATTTATGAAATCATATCCCGCCAACACGAAGGCTGGGGTTACATCAAAGCAGCGCGATAGTTAAAATGTATTTGTAATTAAAGACTTATAAAATAGAAATTGAATTCTATTTAAATTTATATTGAAATCCTAGTCCATAACTCCAAACAGCAGAACTGCTGCTGAGTTTATGGTGCAATCCAAGTTCAGGACGGATTGCCCATTTTTGAAGATTCTTACTTACCCCAAATCCGATTGAAACAGAATAGAAACGTTCAAAAGAACCACCGACTGCAATTTCCATTTTCGGAATCAGTGAAATATCAAGATATTGACTGATTGGTTGGGTTAATATAATTTTAGGACTTAGGGTAAAGAGTTTGCCTTCATTGCCAAAATAAAAACTCAAGGGAATGCTGGCAGCAATTTTATTTTTATAAATTGAATATTTCGGACTTATACAGAAATGATGATTTAGGTCAACCAAACTTAAATAAGAATAACTCAGCTGTAAATCAAATCGATTTGTAATTCCATATCCGAGACGAAGTCCAAAATTCCTTATGTATTCGTTATCCTGGTATTCCGGTGAATGATCACATACCAATTGAAGACTGGAATAATAGGAACTTAGATTCATGCCTTTTTTACCAAGCGTTGAGGCAGATTCATAATTTTGGTTTAACTGTGCTTTTAAACTAAAAGTTAAAGCAATTAAAAAAAGAAATGAAAGGGTACATTTTTTCATGTTGCTTATTTTATGGTTTTAATTGGTTATTGTTTATGATTATGTTTAAAAAATTATAATAATTCACAAATGTCAATCACCTAAGTCCCATTAGCTAATAATTTTCACGCAAAGACGCAGAGGAGACAAAAAGCAATGAAGCAAAGAAGCAAAGAAGCAAAGAAGCAAGGAAGCAAAGAAGCAACGAAGCAAGGAAGCAAAGAAGCAAAGAAGCAAAGAAGCAAGGAAGCAAAGAGATGGCACTGTTCCTGCTATCAACTATCATCCACCAACTATCACCTATTTGCTGATTCATTTTCAATACATCCATTCCCCTTCACGAAAACAATTTCACTGAAAAAATCTTAATAAAGATAAGAAATTGCAATTCATGTTGCATTCAAATCGGGAAATTGATCCTAAGAAATCTGATATCCCATGAAATTAAATTAATATTACTGATTATTATAATGTATTATATCTTTGTATCTTAGTCTTTTATGAGTAAAAACGGCAAAATATTGGTGGCCATGAGTGGGGGTATTGACAGTACCGTTACGGCGCTATTACTGCATGAAGCCGGATACGAAGTGATTGGGGTAACCATGAAAACCTGGGATTATGCCAGTTCGGGATCCTCCAAAAAGGAAACGGGCTGTTGCAATTTGGACTCCTTACAAGATGCCCGGAGAGTGGCTGTTGATATGGGTTTTCACCATTTCATACTGGACATCAGGGATGAATTTGGAGATGCGGTTATTGAAGATTTTGTGGATGAATACCTTGCCGGCAGGACGCCAAATCCTTGCATCCTGTGCAATACACACATCAAATGGAATGCGCTGTTAAAAAGGGCAAATACCTTGGATTGTGAATTCATTGCAACGGGTCATTATGCGCGAATTCATCAAAAGGATGGCCGTTATTTTGTTTCCAAAGCCCATGATCTCAATAAAGACCAGTCTTATGTACTTTGGGGTTTAAGTCAGGAATCCCTGCGTAGAAGCATGTTTCCCTTGTCTGAATTATTAAAACCGGAAGTTCGTAAAATTGCGTACGATCGGGGTTACAGCGATCTGTCGAAACAAGCTGAGAGCTATGAAATTTGTTTTGTTCCGGATAATGATTACCGGGGTTTTCTAAAACGACGCGTTGAAGGATTGGAGGAAAAAGTAAAAAATGGAAATTTTATTGACAAAAATGGAAATGTCATTGGCCAACATGAGGGCTATCCTTTTTTTACCATCGGCCAACGCAAGGGTCTTGGAAAAGCGTTTGGCAAACCCATGTTTGTGGCAGAAATTTTTCCGGAAACCAATGCAGTGATGTTGACTGAAGAAGACGATTTAATTCGTCAAAAGTGTTTTGTAAATAAAGTCAATTGGTTAAAATATCCTGAAACAAATGCCAACACGGAATACGTTACGAAAATAAGATATAAAGATGCAGGTCATCAATCAATCGTTAAGTCTACAGGAGATCATTTGGAAATTGATTTTATCGGTCCGGTAAAGGGAATTGCTCCCGGCCAATCTGCTGTAGTTTATGAAGGAGACGATGTGGTTTGTGGAGGAATTTTATATCGATCAATAATTAATTAATGCATCCATGATAAATTTCAACATTCCAATTTCATCAAGAAAAAACAGAAGCAACATCTTACATGCGCTTGTTTTTGGAATGTGTATATTGACTTGGTGTGCTTGTTCAAAAAATGAAACCGATCCATTAGATGATGAACAGCTTGGATATAATTATTTTCCAATAAGCATTGGCAATGAATGGATCTATCAAACAGATTCAATTATTTATTCCTTGCAGGCTACAGTTCAAATTGATTCTTCCCGTTCGTTTATTCGTGAAGTCGTCGTTGACACGTTTAGAGATGCAGTCAATCAATTAATTTACAGGCTGAATGTATTTTATGCCAGGGACACTTCATTGGGCTGGGAATTGATAAATTCTTCGTTTATTGAAAGCAATTCCTTGCATGTAATTAAAAAGGAAAATGGATTGTCATTTGTCCGTCTGGTGTTTCCGGTGTTAACCAACAAGGCATGGGATGGCAATAGCATGATACAACCCAAAACAAGCATAGTGATTCGCGGTGAATTGCTGGTTGCTTTTGATGATTGGTATTACCGGTACAAGTATGTAGATAAACAAGAGCATATTGGAACAACTGTTTACGATAAAGTATGCAAGGTGGTGGAAGTTGATGACGAAGACATTATCAGCAAGCGGTATTCTGAAGCACGCTATGCGCGAGGCATTGGTTTGGTATTTCGCGAACTGTGGATTTTGGATACCCAGAATACCAATCTGACCCAATCCTTCAGAGATCGCGCGGAAAAAGGTTTGATATTAAAGCAAACGCTTGTTTCATCCAGGATTTTATGATTCAATTAATTGAAGCAGGAAAATCGTATAAAGTATATGGACTCAAAGGAGCCCTTTGGATCTCTATTGATAAAGCATACCAGGCATTTGTAAAAAAAAATAAGGTCATTTTTTTTAATGTTGAAGGGAATCCAATTCCATATTTTATAGACAAAATTTCTGCTGACGAAAGTTGGTTGGTAAACCTACGCGATGTTACCAATCCGGAAGACGCTGCCCTATTGAGTAATCAAACCATCTATGTGGATCAATCCAGAATGAAAGACGTTCCAGACACGACGCAATCAGAAGAAGAAATAGAACCCAGTTGGGTCGGCTACATTTTAATGGATGAGACTTCAGGACAATCGGGTATCATACAGGCAATTGAAGAATTTCCCCAACAATTGATGGCGGTTATCTTGTATCAGAATAAAGAACATTACATTTTGTTACGGGATGAATGGATAACAGAAGTGGATGATACTAAGAAAACCATTCACATGCAATTACCAGATGGGATGTTCGAACTTTAAGCCTGATAGATCATACCAGCCACGCAGGCGGTCATCAGACAAGCAATGGTTCCTCCAATCAGTGCTTTAATTCCCAACAAACTTAAATTCTCCCGTTGATTTTCAGCAAGTGTACTGATACCACCAATTTGAATTCCGATACTGGCAAAATTTGCAAATCCGGAAAGCGCATACGTTACAATCAAGGTTGATTTTGAGAAAGGCTCTAAAATATTTTCATTCAACATTTTTGATAAAGTGCCATACGCATAAAATTCATTGACCATCATCTTCTCACCTAATAATTGACCAACCGATAAGATATCTTGTAAAGGCGTACCAATTAACCAGGCTAAAGGTGCAAACAAGTAACCAAACAAGAGCCGCAGACTCAATCCGTCGTATCGGTTGTTGGTCCAATCAATGATGATCGCATTCAAATGAGTTAAAGATCCTATTTTCAATAACAAGGCATCCGTCAAATAAATCAGGGCAGTAAATACAATCAGCATCGCACCCACATTGACGGCTAATTTTAGACCATCTGTTGTTCCCATGGATATTGCATCCAATGCATTTCTACCCAAACTTGATTTTGGAACTTTAATATCGCGTTGCAAGTTGGATTCATCCGGATTTGGAAACATAATTTTTGAAACTACGATGGCAGCTGGGGCAGAGATAATAGATTGAGTCAATAAATGAAGTGCATAATAGGATTGTGCAGCCGGGTCTGTTCCGCCAAGCATTTGTACATAAGCACCTAAAACCGAACCTGCAGTATTTGCCATGCCACCAACCATAATCAATAAGATTTCGGATTTATTCATGGCTGCTAAATAAGGTCTTATCATAATCGGTGCTTCTGTTTGACCCAGGAAAATATTAGCAGCGGTGGATAAACTTTCAGCACCCGAAAGTTTCATCGATTTTGAAAGCAACCAGGCAAATAACCAACATATTTTTTGAAGGATGCCTAAATAATAAAGCAAAGCAGACAGAGCAGAAAAAATGATGATGGTGGGAAGCACTTGGATTGCAAAAACAAAAGCCCAGGCTTGTCCGGGGTCTGCTAAATTCCCAAATAAAAATTCTATGCCTTTATGAAAGATTCCAATGAGGGTTACAAATCGCGAAGAGATCCATTGGAAGATGATGTGAATAAAATTTACTTTCATCACACCCAATGCAAACATGATTTGCAAAAAGCAGCCAACAGCTACTAATTTCCAATTAATATTTTTCTTGTTGTTGCTAAATAAATAACTTATTAAAATCAAGGAAGCCAAACCAATCACCCCTCGAAGTATTTCAATTCCGTTCATACCTTGAATAAAAAAATGAAAAATAGAAATAAATACTCAAATTTATGCTTCTGAATTGATAAGTATATGTTTATAGGAATTTGCGGGGGAAGTGGGGCCGGTAAAACGGCATTCATTGAAAATCTGAGAAAACGGTTTTCAGAGGAAGAACTGGGATTGATTTCTGAAGATAATTACTACAAACCCAGCCAATTCCAAACCATGGATCCACAAGGTGTCATCAATTTTGATATCCCTGAAGCCATTGACCATGAGTTATTTATTCAGGATTTGTACAAATTGCAAGCAGGCGAGCCGGTGATCCACAAAGAGTATACCTTTAACAACGACAGCCAGGAATCAAAGACCATTCACATAAAACCTGCTCGTATTTATATCATTGAAGGGCTGTTTATATTGCATCATGAGGATACCAGATCCTTATTGGATCTCTCTGTTTTGATTCATGCAAAAGATAATTTGAAAATTATCAGACGAATCAATCGGGATAAAACCGAACGAAATTATCCTTTGGAAGATGTGCTCTACCGGTATGAGCATCATGTGGCACCGGCT
The DNA here is from genome assembly GCA_016712145.1 of Saprospiraceae bacterium. Taxonomy (NCBI): domain Bacteria; kingdom Pseudomonadati; phylum Bacteroidota; class Saprospiria; order Saprospirales; family Saprospiraceae; species Saprospiraceae bacterium. Next base: position 1,393,617 of record JADJRO010000001.1, on the reverse strand, counting down.
TATGATAAATATATAGAACCCTATATTGATGAGTTGGATCTCATTATAAACAACAACAAAAGTTTTGACCGGGGAGTAGATGTCTTGACAGCCTATATCAAAGCACAGATTAATAAATAGGAATTGCAACACAGGCTTACCTGTTGAGGGATTCGGATCCCTGAAAATTATTGGTCAACTAACATGGTCTCAAACATGCAACATTCAATATATTGAGTAAAACCCGTACAAGATTGCAGTATTGCAGAATTGTACCATTGCAACATTCCTTTCCCCTCAAGCTACATTTTACATTTTTTAATCATATGAATTAATTATCATACATAATTATATTAATATATGTAATTAGTTATTAATCATTAATATATAATAGATAACTTCTTTAAATAGTTATCAAATCCGGACGCATTATAAATAATTGGTATATATTTTGAAGGGTATGCGGCAAGAGCTAAGCTTACACGTGATTACTCTAAACCTTAAACTGTTTATCCATGAACCGAAGTTTGATTTTATTTAAATGGCTCCGTTTGTTTTTTGTGCTGGGATGTTGGATCCCTACAATCGGAATTGCAGCCAACAAGGCAAATGCCACCTTTTTGCCACCTTTGGCATGTAATGATGTTGTTCAGATTTCATTAAATACGTTTTGCCGGGCAACGGTAACACCTGAAATGGTCTTGGAAGACATGATCGGTGTTGCTGCCGACTACACCATTCAAGTGTATTACAAAGACGGCTCTTTGCAACCCGATTTATTATTTGACGCCAGTGATATTAGAAAAACCTACAGTTTTAAAATTTGGCACAATGCATCCGGCAATTCGTGTTGGGGAAAAATATATATCGAAGACAAATATCCGCCAGAACTTATTTGTGCACCTGATACCGTTCGTTGTGGTGATACCATTACTCCCGAAGTATTGGGCTTTCCAATCCCTTCTAGTTTTATAGTTTCCATTGATTCGATTGGACCGACTTCGTATCTGGTCAATGGTTGGGATTATTGTGGTGCTGTAATTTTAAGTTATTCAGATAATGTAAAAACATTTCCATGCGACAGTTATTGCATTCGTAGAATTATAAGAACCTGGTGGGCGGAAGATGAGAGCGGAAATACTTCACATTGCAGTGATACCATTTGTGTAATTCGCCCTACGTTCATTGACATCGTATATCCGCATCACTATGATGATTTTGATAGAAGGCATATTGCATGTGATACCATTTATCCCAAATTACCAAATGGTGCACCATCTCCAGCTTTTACCGGTTGGCCTGTACCATCAGGTTGTACCACATTGAATGCCAGTTATTCGGATTTAATAATTCCAATTTGTGGAAGTAGCTATAAAATTCTTCGTCGTTGGGTTATTTTGAATTGGTGTGATGGAGACATTATCGAATACAACCAGATTATTAAAGTGGTTGATGATAAAGCACCAAAATTCAGTTGTCCAAAAGATCTTACCATGGGTATGCAAGCGTATTCTTGCAGTAGCTACGGTAAATTGCCCGCACCAGATTCTGTGTATGATTGCAGTGATTGGCATTATGAAATATTTACCATGCTTGCAGATTCTAAATCAGGGACACCTCAAACTCGGGGTAAAACCTATTTGGTTTATGATTCCATCCAGCAATCTTATTTTTTAGATGGCGCACCGGAAGGTAGAATTTGGATTATTTATCAATTAACAGATGTTTGCGGAAATCAATCAACTTGTACCATTGAAGTAGGTGTAGTTGATAATTTGGCGCCCATACCAGTTTGTGACCAAAAAACGGTCGTATCCTTAAATATAGATGGAACTGCAAAAGCATATGCATATACTTTTGACGATGGCTCTTTGGATAATTGTGGAATCGATTCCTTTAAAGTTCGCCGAATGGACGATCCATGTAAAACTGGATCTGACATATTTGGGGATTATGTATGGTTTTGTTGTGAAGATGTAGGAAAAACCATTCAAGTTGTTTTACAAGTTTCAGATTTTTATGGAAATAAAAATACTTGCATGATAGAAGCTACTGTTCAGGACAAAGAACCACCGGTAGTTATTCCACCAACAGATATAACAGTAGAATGTACGTTTCCAATTGACTGGAATAATTTAAGTCAATTTGGAGTTGTCCGATACCATGAAGCAGATCGCCAGCAAATTATTATTGCGGATCCGTATTATCAAAAATCAAATTACATAGCTGGACGCGATGGAATTGCTTTCGATAATTGTGAAGTTCAATTATCCGAGCGTTATGAGAAATACATCCAGTGTAATTCGGGAACCATTGTTCGTTGGTTTGTTGCAACAGATCGACAAGGTTTAAAAGATTCCGCATACCAATTAATTACAATAATTAATTCACACAAGTTTAATTCATTAGATATTCACTGGCCGGATGATGTAACCATCTATTCATGTGATAATGTACAAACGCATCCGGATCAAACTAAATATCCATGGTATGATAATAAAAACTGTGCACAAATTGCTGCAAATTATACAGATACCAAATTGTTTGTGGCTGATAGTACCTGTTTTAAAATTATCAGACATTGGGTAGTTATTGATTGGTGTCAATACGATCGCAATGATCCAAACTCTTATTGGGATCATACACAAGTGATTGCAGTAAAAAGTTCGGAACCACCTACGATTGAATCTTGCGGTCCGGTTGAATTTTGTGATCAAAATGCATTTTACAATGGTACGTCCAAGCAATGTCTTGGAAGTTATAAACTTGAAGGGAAGGGATTTGATGATTGTACCGAACCACAAAATCTGATATGGAATTACCGTCTCGATGAAAACAACGACGGTAGTTTTGGTCCGGTTAAGTCTGGAAGCGCTACAGCAGGAGTGCTGCCAATTGGTACGCATCGCTTGCGTTGGATTCTTACTGACCAGTGTGGTAACAGTTCGACCTGCGACCAGGTATTTACAATAAAAGAATGCAAGAAACCAACACCTTATTGTATTAATGGAATTGTAACTGTGGTTATGCAAGGCAATGGAACCATTACCGTATGGGCGAAAGATCTCAATCTAAATAGTTTTGACAATTGTACACAAACGGATCAATTGCGCTATTCATTTTCGCCTGATATCAAAGATGTTTCGATAACTTATAATTGCGACAGTTTATTCAGGCAGCGAGTGGTTACAAAAACAGTTCGGGTGTATGTAACTGACGAATATGGAAATCAGGATTATTGTGAAACTACGATTCGGATTCAAGACAATAATAATGTGTGTCCAACCAATGGTCCGGGATTTAACTTATCAGGAAAAACGAATAAGGAGAATGCAGATGCAATTGGAAATGTAGAAATCTCATTTCATGAACCAACAACGGGAAGTGCCCTTTCACAACAAACCAGTAATCCAAGTGGAAATTACGCATTCCAGGATTTACAGTTAATTGAATTTTATCTTACAGCGAGCAAAAACGATGATATAACCAATGGCGTAACTACACTTGATATTGTATTAATACAGCGACATATTTTAGGATTGAAACAGTTAAATTCTCCATATAAAGTATTGGCAGCTGATGTAAATAATTCAAAAAGCATTACAGCACGAGACGTTTCAGATATTAGAAGAGCAATTCTTGGAATTACCACTGAATTTCCAAATGCAACACCGGTATGGAAATTTGTTCCAACTTACCACCAGTTTGCAGATTCTGAAAATCCCTGGGATGCTCCATCTTATATAGACAGCAAAGAATTACAAGATCGTTTTAACAATGCAGATTTTACAGGTATTAAAACGGGAGATGTTGATTTGTCAGCAGTATCTAATTCTAAAGATGAGAAAAGCATCAACCGGGCTGAATCTTTCAGTTGGAATATCGGACCGATTGTTCGTTTGGAAAATGGTTTGTATCGAATCGATATACAAGCTTCCAAAGATCAGCGAATCGATGGATTTCAGTTGGGTATCAAAACGCGATTTGATAATTTGCAATTCGTTGATTTAGTATCAGGTACCATTGCAATTGAAAAAGAAGAATACAAGCTAACAGAAAAACAACTAAAAATAAGTTGGGCATCCAATGCAAGCATGGAAATCAAAAATTCAGATATCTTATTTTCGATTATCTTGAATGATGTTCAGAAAACACAATTGGATAAATCATTTTTTGAAGGCATCGCTGGTTTTCTGAGCGAAGTGTATTTCAATGATCAAGCGCATCCATTAAAAATAGGAGTTTCAGGAAAACAAGCAGTTGATTTACCAATGATAACATCTCATTCATTGAGTCCAAATCCATTTTCCGAAGAATCTATTTTGCGATTTGAATTGCATGAGCAAAGCCTGTGTCAACTTAAGCTATTTGACCTAACTGGCAAATTGATATTGAGTAAAGAACTGACAGGTGTACGCGGTAATAATGAAGTAATCATACACAAGAAGGAATTAGGTTCCGGTGGATTGTTTTACTATGTTTTATCATCAAGTTATGGATCTGTATCCGATCGAATGATCGTCCAGGATTAAGTTTATAGGTTTAATTACAGTATTTAAGCCGGTTTGGATAGGTTCCAAACCGGCTTTTTCAATTTTAGGTATCTATAAAAAGCTTTGGGTTCATTTTACCGCTTTTTACAATGGATATCCATTGGGTTCAACAAAGCAAAACCCCTGGCAAGAAATGAAAGCTAAAAGAGGCAAGAAAATTGCCAGTGGTTGCAAAAGCTTAACGAATTACCCAAACTCAATGAATTAGGAATCATAATGTATATAAGTGTAGAATGATATATGTAACGAATTTATATATTTTTAAATTCGAAGGGTTCGATTTCTAGTAAAATATATAATTAGCTATTAATCAAATATATAAACATTATAAATTAGTATAATATTTAAATATAAATAAATCATATTTAATTTTTTTTAATGTTTTGATGATTAAATTGTAATAAGTTATATATTTGCATTGGAGATATATATAGTATTTTCATCCCACTAGTCTCCATCTCTTTAGTAATCAACGAGTTAGCAACTGGTTTAGATCATGCTGCGCGTGCAGACCGTCTGAATCTCACAATTTTGAGCCAAACTTATTGATTCATAAAATGAGAAAACTAATACTTACACACACAACTGGATTTTTTCATTTGACATGTTCCACAATGGGATTTCGTCGGATGTCTTTGCTGTTAGTTCCAGCATTGATTTTATTTTGTCAAACACTTACGTATACGCAATGTCAGACAAAGCCAAATGAAATCCAGGGAATTGTATTCCTGGACCAGAATTACAACGGACAATTGGATGCACAAGATCTGGTCCAATCACAAGTCAAGATTTTGGCTTTTGGGAAAGATGGACAACTTGCCGCACAAGCCATTTCGGATGGAAATGGGGCTTACCGCCTCAGCGGTCTGGTAAATAACATCGTGTACCGCTTGGAAATGCAAAAGCCAGCTAATTTCTATTTTGCAAAATCATCTGCTCAAGGAGCTCACGACATTCGTTTTACAACGGCACCTGCTTGTGATGTTAATTTTGGATTGCAAAATAAAGAAGCGCTCTGCGCACCAGAAATAGCAAATGTATTTACAACGTGTTTTGTAAAAGCAGATGGTTCGGATGCAGCACCTACCTTGATTCAAATGCCTTTTCAATTTAAGAGTTCGACAATGCCTTCTAAAATTGCGATGCAAAATCAAACAGGATCGGTTTGGGGTTTGGCATTTAATCGTTCAAGACAGGCATTGTATTCATCCGCATTTATTAAATACGGAGCCGCATTGGGCGTAGGTGGTTCAGGAGGTATTTATATTACAGATCCTGCAAAACCAAGCACAGAATTATTTATAAATTTAAATACCTATGGTATTCAAACAGGTCCTGGACAATTTTTGAATCCTTTAGATTGTGGATACTCGAAACTTGTAGGAAAAAGTGGTTTGGGGGATATGGATATTTCAGATGATGACCAGTATTTATTTGTAACGAATTTATACAATAAGTCCCTGGTTATTATTCCTACAGATCATCCAACGGCATCTTCTATTTTAGAAATTAAAATACCGGATCCTGGATGCAATCAGGGTGATTATGTTGTTGGTGCGGTTGAATATTACAATGGTCAGGTTTACTTAGGAGTTACCTGCACAGCAGAAACCAGCAAAAATAAAAGCGACTTTGCATTTCATATTTATCAGTTTAATCTGATATCTAAATCGTTTAATCTTATTTTTTCAAGTTCATTTGCCCGTGAGTATTGGTTAGCGAACCCAACAGTGGAGCGTCCAGTTTCACAATGGCTTACCAATATCGCTTTTGCAGATGACAACTTTATGATTCTGGGTATTGCAGATCGGACAGGACACACCTATTGTGATCCAGTCTATCCATTAACCGGAACTTATGGAGATATTTTAATGCTGTATAAAAGCGGCACCTCCTGGTTTCTAGAAAATAAAGGAGTGGCTGGAAGTCGCACTGGTAGCGGACCGTATAATTTTGAAGGTCCTGGTGGAGGTGAATTTTTTGGAGACGATTTTTGGACCATTGGTCCTGGATTGCACCCTGAAACTTCCTTTGGAAGTGTTTGTGTATTGAAAGGCACACCGAGTGTTGTCAATGCCGTCTTTGATCCAATTTACGAATCATTTGCAGGTGGATTACACAAGTACAGTGTGTTAAATGGTAAAAAATCGTCTGCTATTCAATTGTATAATTCATCCAGTTCGGCTTATGGAAAATCTTCCGGATTGGGTGACATGGCTTTATTGTGTCCACGAATTCCTTTGGAAATTGGAAATTATGTCTGGATAGATGACAATGAAAATGGTTTGCAGGATGCAGGCGAACAAGCAATTCGCAATCTTCAAATTTCATTGTATGACAGCCAATGCAATTTAATTGGCACTACCACAACAGATGCCAATGGAAACTATCTTTTTAATAGTTCGAATGTAGATCTTGATGGAGATGGAATAACCGATCCAATTAAGTCATTTGAAGATTACTTTATTCTTGTCAATGATCCTGCATTTAACAAATCGCTTTTAAAATTAATTATAGCAACAGATACGTTTAAATTAGCAATTCATAATATAACATCAGGAATTGAATTAATAAATAGCGATGCTGATTTAACTTCAGTTCCGGGATGTCCTGATTTTGCAGGGTATCCAGTCATTAAAGTTCACACAGGTGGATCTGGTCAAAATGATTTTAGTTTTGACATGGGTTTTGTAAAAACAAAACCTGTTCAGGTGCCAGTTCCAGAAAAAATTTATGACCTTGCATTAATTAAGCAAGTAAATGGTTCTAAAACCGTAAAAACCGGAGATGTAGTTACATTTAATATTCTAGTACAAAATCAAGGAAATCAGGCCATCCCAAACATTGAAATTACCGATTATGTAAAAGACTATTTCACATTTGAACCTGGTTTAAATCCAGCATGGACCTTTGACGGAACACAAGCACGCTACAACATTAGCACAGGCTTAGATCCACAAAAGGAACTGATCGTTCCGATTCATTTGAGATTAAATAAATCATCCAAGCCTTCTGAAATTATCAATACAGCAGAAATTTCAAAGATGACGGATGCATCCGGATTGAATTTAAAAGATGAAGATTCAACACCAGATACCATTGAAGATAATGATAAAGGGGGTATTCCAAATACGGATACAGATAATGTACTGATTTCAAATCCAAACGATGAAGATGATCATGACCGTGAATCTTTGCCATTGGTTGATTTGGCTTTATTAAATAAAACCAGCAATACGGCACCCGTTAAATTAAATGAGATTGTTCAATTCAATATGGAAATTTACAATCAAGGAAATGTAGCTGTTAATAGTATAGACCTTGTAAATTATATTCCATCAGGTTTTCAATTCGAACAAGTATTAAATCCTTCATGGACATTGAATGGCACCAAAGCCTTATTGAAATTGAATGAGATTATTTTGCCGGGTCAGTCGAAAACAGTAAGCATCGCACTTCGATTGAAATCAAGAGATTTGACAAATTTGATAGATGTTGCGGAAATAGCTGCTATGTATGATGCTTCTGGTGTTAGTCTGAAAGATTATGATAGTACGCCAGATCAAATTCAGGGCAATGATGTAGGCGGTGTTTTGTACGCTAGTACTGATAACATGATCCTGGATGATGGAAGTATTGATGAAGATGATCAAGATCCAGCATCAATTCAATTATTGGATCTTGCTTTAATTCTTACAACTACTGAGACAAAACCAGTAAAAAAGAATCAGGATGTTTTGTTTCAGGTTACAGTATGTAATCAGGCGAATACACCTGTAAGAAATATAGGAATTGTAAATTATTTACCCGCTGGTTTAGAAGTAAGTCCATTTGACAATCACGGTTGGTTTAAAGTGGGTACTGTATTAAGAAATGTAATTGCAACTGAACTTGCACCGTCTGCATGCACTACCCTAGATTTATTAGTTCGTGTCAATCCCAATGCAAAACCAAGTGAATTGCTCAGCAGGGCCGAAATTACTTCTGTTGAAGGATTGGGTTCAGAAGATTATAGCAATCGCGACTGGGATTCGAATCCTGATTATAATGATGGGAATGATGCCGGTGGACAGGTATTTACTGCTACTGATAATATTTTTAACGGGGATGGCATCTTTGATGAAGATGATTCGGATCCGGAAGCATTATTGCTAATGGATTTGGCTTTAATTAAAAAATATACTTCCGGAAGTTCATTAAAGTATAATGGAACGGCTTCATTTTCGATTCAACTATTTAACCAGGGTAATGTAGCTGTACGTGATATTGAAATTACAGACCTAATGCCTAATGGTTTTGAGTTAACACAAGAATCAGCAGCCAATGGCTGGAGTGTTATTGGAAATCAATTGACCTATACAGGAACCAATACATTGCAAGCAGGTGCCAGCTTTAGTGTTAACTTATCTTTAAAAAATATCGCAAGTGTTAATCCTTCCGTATTGATCAATCGGGCAGAAATTTCAAAAGCATTCGATTTGAAAGGAATTGATATTTCTGATCGTGATTTTGATAGCACACCGGATACCGATCCAACAAACGATTTAGGTGGAGAGGTAAACACGATAACAGATAATGCAATAGATCTTGAAGCTTCAGTAGATGAAGACGATGAAGATCCGGCCGGTATCCCGGTATTTGACTTAGCGCTAAGAAAAAATTAATTGGAGATCGCATTGCATACCGCAAAGGAGATACGGTTGAATACAAAATTGAAGTATTTAATCAAGGCAATGTAATCGCTAGAAATATTGATGTAGTTGATTATTTGCATGCAAGCTATATCTACCTGCAAGAATTAAATACAGATTGGACTTTAGTAAATCCAAACGTAGTATCAATCAAACATATAAATCAATTGAATCCAGGTGAATCGTTTGCGGTTACCATTCAATTAGTAATTAAAGTGTTGGATGAAGGAAAGTTTATACCAAATTATGCTGAAATAGCGTATGCTGAAGATAATGCTGGAAAAATTGCTGTTGATTTTGATTCAAATCCGGATGCAATCAGCGACAATGACAAAGGAGGAGTTCCAGGTTCGGCAGAAGATAATGTACTCGACGACCATGGTGCGTTGGATGAAGATGATCATGATGGTGCAGAATCCAATCCTGTAAATTTTGACCTGGCTTTGGTAAAAGATATTGACCAGGCAATTGTTAAAAAAGGAGAACCCATTAAGTTTAGAATTCGGGTTTACAATCAAGGAATTGTAAAAGCAGATGAATTGGAATTGGTTGATTACATACCAGATGGTTTGGAATTGGAAGATGCTGATTGGGAGATTCGTCATGTAGAAGCCGGTATTACCCGTGCTTATTATAATATGACTCCTAAAAATGGTCGATTGCCACAAGATGGATTGTTGCCTGGTGATAGTGTGACAGTTTATATAAACCTTCGTGTGAATCCAAATCAGCTTCCAGGAATTTTAGTAAATCGTGCTGAAATATTCCGTGCTGTAAATTATGGAAATGTTATTGACGATGATTCAAACCCAGATGATGATCTTGGAAACGACAAAGGGGGAATCGTTTTTGACGATTCGGATGGAAGTTCGGCAGATCCATTTCCAGAAGGATTGGAAGACGAAGACGATGCAGATCCTGCTGGAATTATTGTGGTTGATTTGGAACGGTCTGTTCCATGTTTCTGTTTGGATAATGCAACTACACAAGACAACGGACAGTTTTATGAAGAAATTTCATTTAGGTCCATTTCCGGAGATTCGTGGTTTATTTATCAGGTAACTGGATTTTATCATGAGCTCAGTCAGTCCCCACCTAACATTCCAATTTTTTTTATTACTGGACCGGGTGGATATATTTTAGATGAAACTAATCTAGGTGATGGTACCAGTATATACACCATTCGGGGAATTCATATTGATGGCATAGGGTATTCCTTTATTTTATCCAATCAACACGGAGTAAAACTGAATACCGGGGTTAATAAATGTTTTTATAAAGATCCTATTTTATTAAAATCACAAAATAATGTTTGTGCTGGTCAAACAATCCGTTATGAAGTTAAGAACATTCCAAATGCAGTTTATAATTGGACTTTATTAACCGGTGGTACAATTGTTACCAATCCATTTAAAAGTGCAATTGATGTTCAGTGGACAGGTAATATTGGATCTACGCATGTTTTAACAGTTGATGTTGATCAAACGGATTCTTGTTACAGTCCGTTACAAATTCCTGTAACCATTGGTTCTACTTCTGGACCTATCAGTTGTATAGGAGCAATTCAGGTTTCATTGGATAATAATTGTCAGGTACAAATTACTCCACAAATGTTATTATTGGGTGGCCCATATGATTACAATTCGTATGCAGTCATGGTATTTAATAAAGATGGATCCATAGTTCCAAACAGTGTTTTGTACTATTCTCACATTGGAAAAACATTGGTTGCAAAACTTATTAATGTATGTAATGGAAATTCATGTTGGGCAAATGTTACGGTAGAAGACAAAGTAAGACCAACCATTGTGTGTTTAAACGACACCATTGATTGTACATTGATGCGTTCTTATCTAAAACCATTTATCAGTGATAATTGTGATCCAAATCCAGAACAAATCGTATTGGATGAAAGAATAGAAAATACACCATGCGATCCTAATTATTCTAAAATTGTTACCCGGGTTTATATTGCAAAGGATCATTCCGGAAATGTATCACTTCCTTGTACCACAAACATATTTTTACGACGTATTAACCTGGATTCAATTGTATTTCCAGATTCTTTAATTCGGGCAAATTTAAATCCACTAATTTGTTCAAGATTTGCAACAGATTCACTGGGACATCCATTGCCTTCAGTTACTGGTATTCCTACGTATCGCGGATTACCTGCTTGGCCTAATACAGACAATAAATATTGCGATTACGCAGTAAGTTATGAGGATATAGATTTTATCAATGGTAAAAATTGTGTGCGAAAGTTGATACGAAACTGGAAGTTTACGATTTGGTATTGTACAACTTTTGAACAAGTGAATTATCCACAATTAATAGAGATTATAGATACCATTGCACCGACCATTGAGTGCCCATATAATATTATAACTACAACAAATTCTAGGACCTGTGATCGGGATGTTTGGATTCCAATGCCAAAAGTGTTTGATAGTTGTGGAGAGATATCACGCATTGATTTATCCTATGATGGGGGATTTGTAAAGGATTTTAAAGCATCCTATGTGAATCTACCAGAAGGAGAATACTTGTTGCGATTTACAGTGTACGATTTATGTTACAATTCATCAACCTGTAATATGGAAGTGGCGGTTTATGATCGCACACCACCTGTTGCTGTTTGCGACCGTCAAACAGTAGTGACCTTAGATCGGTTTGGAGAAGTTTGGGTTCCGGGAACTGTATTTGATGATGGAAGTTATGATGATTGCCATATTAAGTCAATGCAGGTGCGCCGCATGAGCCCTAATTCACCTTGTGATCAGGAAGGTCAAGTTTTCAGAGATTCCATAAAATTCTGTTGTTCTGATGTAGGCAAGGATGTGATGGTTATGTTTAAAGTAACAGATGCTCATGGCAATGAAAATACGTGTATGGTATTGGTAGAAGTACAAGACAAAACCATTCCACATATTTATTGTCCACATGATGTGACCATCAGTTGTGATTATCATTTTGATTTAAATGATTTGTCTGAATTTGGGACTCCAACGGTTTCTGATAATTGCAATTTGATCTTTAGAGATAGCCTGGATGTTCAAATCAATCAGTGTAGAGAGGGATATATTGATCGCATTTTTATTGCAGGGAATTCATTTGGATACGATGTATGTGTTCAACGTATAACAGTTGAAAATCCAGATCCATTTAGTTCAAAAGATATTGTATGGCCAAAGGATTTAGATACCAATACCTGTATTTCAAATGGTTTATTACCAGAGACCTTGCCTGCAATTTATGGGTTCCCACGAATTACAGAAGATTTTTGTGATTTGGTTGGTACTTCCTATGAAGATCATGTGTTCAGATTTATAAACGGAAGCGATGCTTGCTATAAAATTATTCGTAAATGGAAAGTAGTAAATTGGTGCAGATACAATTCTCCAATTTTCTTACCAAACAATAATCCAGCAATTTTCGTCCACGAACAAATCCTCAAAGTATTTAATACAGAACCACCCGTATTTTTAACTGGATGCAAAGACACTACATTTGCGATCATTGATACGAGTTGTTCAGGAGGTGATGCCTATTTGGTTGCTACTGGACATGACTTATGCACACCTGATAATGAATTAATTTGGGAATACCATATTGATTTAGACCGGGATGGCATTGAAGATTATTCTGACTTGGGAGTTGGTGCTAAAATCGATGCAAGTGGTTTTTACAGACTAGGGAAACATAAAATAAAGTATGTTTTTGAAGATCGTTGCGGTAACAAAGCAGTCTGTGAGCGTAATTTTGAAATTATAAACTGCAAACCGCCAATTGCCTATTGCAGGGTTGGACTTTCAACTTCTCTGGTACCAATGGATTTAAATGGAAATGGAAGTATCGATGCAGAATTGGTTACAATTTGGGCTAAGGATTTTGATCAGGGTTCGTATCATCCATGCGGATATCCTATTACTTATTCCTTTGGAAGAGATACTTCTAATAAATCAATAACCTACGATTGTGACAGTATTGGCCGTCGTGTAGTTACTTTATGTATAACAGCATCTAATGGAAAACAAGCATGTTGCAATACGTTCATTGATATTCAAGACAACAATAAAATTGATTTATGCGGTTGTGTTAAATTTCCACCAAATGTTACCATTACTGATTGCAGTCAACAGACTAATCCTGAAATAATTAATTCTAAACCTTCAATTGGTAATTGTACAGGTTGTACTCATAAATCAACAAATTACAAAGACAGTATCGCATTCAATTACCCGAATGCATGTTTTGCTGTTTACCGAAATTGGAGAGTTGATTTTGAATGTGTTGGTGAACCAAACAGAACGTTTGACCGTACGCAATTGATCGTAGTTACTACAGATTTAAAGGAATCTGATATTGTATGGCCAAAGGATTCATTCATTGTTGATAATTGTATTGGTTCGATTGATACTGCATTGATTGGTGAAGTTCCACGCTTTTGTGTGCACAATGGAAATGTGATGTTGATGTACACCGATAAAGAAATAAGACGCGAACAAGATTGTATTTTTTATGAAAGAATCTGGACTGTATTTAGTAAATGCAATCCATCACAATCATATGGTTTCCGCCAAGTATTAAAAGTGATTGAAGGAGCGGGCATACGCTTTATCGTACCAGACAATATAACCGTTACCGATTGCAAGAAGCCTTTGTTGCCGGATTCTTTAAATGGATTCCCGCGTACCAATTGCCCTTGTAATTTTACAGTGCATAATTTTAAGGATTCCATTGTAAGTACTATTCCAAATACCTGTTATGTAGTTTACCGAAAATGGACTTCTACTTTTAATTGTCCACCATTGGCAACTGGAACATTTACGGGAACTCAGATTATTACTGTCCGAATTAATTTAGATCCAAATGATATTATATGGCCATCGGATTCTGTGTATGTAGACAATTGCAGAGGTTCTGTTGATACTTCTATTATAAATAACGTTCCGAGATTAAGAAAGGATTACTGCGGGTATGTAAGCATTCGATTTACAGATCAGATTATCTTACAAAATGACACCTGTCGAAAAATTCGCAGAACCTGGACAGTTGGAAATGAATGCAGTGCAGGTCAATTCAGACAGCAATTCAGCTTCAATCAATTATTGAAAGTTGTAAAACCTAATGGACCGCAAGTAGATTTCCCGGATGATTTAACGATAACAGATTGCAAGAAGTCATTACTACCGGATTCCTTAAATGGGTATCCAAAATTGAATTGTCCTTGTAATGTATTTACGCATACTTATCAGGATTCTGTAGTACAAAATGTTCCAAATACCTGCTATGTTATTTATAGAAAGTGGACTTCAATCTATAATTGTCCTCCAGAGGTAAGTGGAACCTTTAAAGGAACTCAAATTATTACAATTCGGATTAATCTTGATCCATTGGATATAAAATGGCCAAAGGATACAGTAGTTGTAACAAATTGTCCAGGATATGTTGACACATCCTTGATAAATAATGTTCCAAGATTAATGAGAGACTACTGCGGATATGTAAGCATTAAATTTTCTGATCAGACCATTTCAACCAATGATACGTGTAAAATCATACATAGGACTTGGGTGGTTGCAAATGAATGTAGCTCAGGGCAATTCCGTCAGCAATTTAACTTTAAGCAAGTTTTAAAAGTTACAAATCCAAATGGGCCTAGAATTAAATTCCCGGCAGATTTAACGATTACAGATTGCAAGAAGCCATTTTTACCAGATTCATTGAATGGCTATCCAGTAGCTCTTTGTACCTGTGATTCCATTAAAGCAAGTTATAAAGATGATACAGTATCTACCTCTAATGTAGAGGTGTGTTATATTGTTGAGCGAAATTGGAGTGTGCGTATTAAATGCAAACCAAACTACGATTCCACGATATTTCATATTCAACGGATCACCAGAGATGTCGATTTAAATCCGAATGATATCATCTGGCCTGTTGATACGGTGACAACCTTCTCCTGCAATCCAAATTTAAATCCAGGCATTACTGGATCGCCCAGTTTGCGAAGGGATTATTGTGGATTTGTTACATTTACTTTCCGGGATTCAGTTGTTGGAAGTGGTGAATGTCGGACTGTTTTAAGAAAATGGACTGCTGTGAATTCATGCAGTCTGAATCAACGTCCTATGTTTACGCAGCATTTAATTACAAAGAATCAGGAGGCGCCATCTATAACCTGTCAACCAGATACCATTGTAAGTGCAGATCCAAATTCTTGTGGAGCAACATTCCAATTGAGAAATCCACGATTAAATAATTCTTGCAATACAGGTGTTACATTTACAAACAATGCACCCAGTACGTTTCCGGTAGGAATGACTTTTGTGGTGTTTACTGCAAAAGACAGCTGCAACCATACTGCTACTTGCACTGTAAAGGTTACTGTAATCGAAGACATTCCGCCTCAAATCAGTTGCCCGGCGAATGTAACTATAGATTGTAGCATAAATACCGATGATCTGACAAAATTTGGGATAGCAAATGCAGGAGACAATTGTCCTGGCGTAGTAATTATTGAAACGGTTACCAGATCTCAGAATATTTGTGGTATCGGATCAATTACCAGAAAGTTTGTTGCAATAGATGCTTCTGGCAACAGGGATTCTTGTTTTCAGACCATTGTTATTAACAATACAGATCCATTGGAAGATCAGGACATTAATTGGCCGACCTCTCCAATTACAATAGATGAATGTGAAAGCATTGATCCAGCAAACACAGGATTTCCTTCATTTGATACTGCTGGAATCAGTTGTTTCAAACCATTGATAACTTATATTGATACTAATCTCTGCAGAATTAGAAATACCTGTGATATTGAAAGAACCTGGACAATTTTTGATAGTTGTAGTAATGCTACCTTCAATTTTGTCCAACTTATCATCAGAGATGATCCAAACTCCCCAAATATTTTGGGTGTACGGGATACAACCGTATATGCGAATGATTCGACCTGTAATAATTTTATAATCTTAAAGGCACATGTAGATAATTGTGATTCTGCTTCGATCATCATCACAAACGATTCTCCTTATGGCTTTAATGATTTTGAAGACGCCTCTGGATTTTATCCACCGGGTGTAACTACAGTGATATTTACTGCAGAGGATGCATGTTGTAATATTTCATCGAAATCTGTGCGGATTACGGTGATAGATACCGTTGCTCCAGAATTTACATGCAGAAAAGTAGTTAAGAAAATTCGCGATAATGGTTGTGCAGATTTCAATGCCAGAGATTTTATAGCGAGAATACGTGATAATTGTACGGATTCTATTTTAATTAAATCATCATTCGATCGAAATGACTTTAATGACACCATTCGAACTATTTGTTGTGATTCAATAACAAATTTTGAGTATACAACTGCAGTGGTAGTTTATTTTATGGACTTTGCTGGGAATATGGATTCATGCAATACGTTCTTGCAAGCGGTGGATCAAGACACGATTTGTGGTATCACCTTCTCGTCGCATGTGAAAGGTTTGGTTCAAAGCAGAAAAGGAATCTACATGCCTGGAATCGATGTGATGCTTAATGAAGGTATCAATGGTTCAACTCAAACCAGAACGGATGGTTTTTATGGATTTTACAATATGCCAAACGGAGGTAGTTATAAAGTGGCTGCACAACATGATATTAATCCACTAAATGGCGTTTCTACGGCAGATATCATCCATATCCAGCGCCATATACTAGGAATTGCAACGTTTACAGATCCTTTGAAATTTATTGCGGCGGATGTAAACTCCAATAAGCGCGTTACAGCGGCGGATGTTGTGGAAATCAGAAAGTTGATTTTAGGTAAAACAGATCGATTTGCAAATAGTCCAAGTTGGAAATTTTTATTGACGGATTATCAATTTAAAGATCAGGAAGATCCATTAAATGAAAACTATCCAACCAGTTTCCAGATTGACAATATTAATAAAAACCATTACATCAATTTTACGGGTATTAAAATTGGGGATGTAGACGATTCCAATAATCCGTTACAATTCAATGACAAGGTTGCGGTTAGGAATCAAAATACCCGATTGTTAGTTGCAAATGACTTAAATCTTCAAAAGGCTCAAGATTATGACGTTGAGTTTAATTTGAATCGATTTGATGAATTGGATGGGATGCAGTTTGAAATCCAGTTGGACCCTGCAAAGGCGAGTATTGTAAGTGTTTTAGAGGATGCAACAGGAACACTTTCTGAGGAAATGTACCAGTTGAATGCTGAAACCAATAGCATACGGGTATCCTATGTTAAAAGGGAGTATACTGAGAATGATTGGGTCATTAAACTCCGAATTCGCGCAAATGCTAATTGCAAATTGAGTGATATAGTTGAAATGAATGCAAATGCATTTAACTCTGAAGTTTATTATACCAATGGGGAATCAGCACCTTTACGGGTTGATTTTATAAATCAGTATAGTGGACAAGAAGGAATTAGTTTGTTTCAGAATATTCCGAATCCATTTAAACAGTCTACAATTATACCATTCCAAATATCGGAACGATCTGATATTGAAATGCGTATCGTGGATATAAATGGCAAGTTAATTTATGAAACAAGGGCGACCTATAATAAAGGGTATCACGAAATCGAAATTCAGAAGAATCAATTAGATCGGAGCGGAATATATTATTACCAGCTTAAATCAAATAAATACAATTTATTCAGACGCATGATTTTGATCGACTAAGGTCTGAAGAAATAGTGTGTAGTAATCGGTTTCGTTTTTCAGCTCCTGTAGGAATGCAGGAGCTGTTTTTTTATTTTTAAACAAAGTTGTTTAAAAATAAAATATGTGAAAAATATATAATATGTTAATTATTTGATTTATGTTTGCCTCAGATTTCCCAAAATCTATACTTATTAGGGCGTTTGCCGGATTTAGCGAAGATATTTTTTCATATTCAAATTCTCAAGAATGAAAATTACTACTTCGCTGATTTTAACTATTGGCATTTGTGCTTTTATGTTTAATAATGTCCTGTTTGCACAAGTAAATTGTGCAAATGATGTGACACCGCCAACTGTGTTGACTTGTCCACAGGATTTTACCTTTGATATTACCAGCGGTGTTTGTCAACCAAACTTGTATTGGCCTCCTCCAACTGGTTTTGATGATTGTCATACCATTTTAAATGGGTTTGTCAATACCACTACATTTTCAAACTGGACTCAGTCTGTAACAGGTGCTGGTGGAACTGCAGTATTCAGTAATTTCAATCCGGATTCGATGCGAATACGGGGCACCACAGGAGGTACCCCATTTAATAATTCGAATGCAATCATGTGCTATACTGCAGCATGCAACGGTACCATCAGTTTCAATTGGAGAGCTCGCAAAACCGCATTAAGTGCCTCTTTTATTGGAGATCATGCTTTTTATTCATTAAATGGAAATACAGTTCAATTAACTCCAAATGGATTGGGTTCCTTCGCAACTGGAAGCGTCAACATCCATGTCAATTTAGGAGATATTTTGTGTTTCTTTGTTCAATCCAATAATACAGGTCCACAGACGATGTTGACCATTTATGATTTTGTTTATGATAATTTGAGTGTATTTCAAACCGCAGGTCCCCATCCGGAATCAAGTCCTGGAGCTGGAAACGGAACTCCGGTAGGAGCAGGGGTTTATCCAATTGAATATCATCTTGTAGATTGTGCTGGGAATATTAGTTTGTGTTCATTTACAGTTACTGTTACAGATGGCCCCCCTTCAATTACCTGTCCTTCCAGTGCTACTATTTTGTTAGATACCTTTGATTGCAATCGGGTCTATTGTTATAATGTGGAAGCAACAGATAATTGTATCAATACGAATCCGGTACTTCCTCCAGGATATCAATTTTTAGGAATTCATAATGGGAATACCTATTTTATTTCGCCACCAGGATTAGCTAATCAAACCAATTGGTTAACGGCCAATACCATTGCGGCTAACTTAGGAGGACATTTGGTTACGATTGAGGATGCAGCTGAAAATAACTTTTTAACTTCCAACATACCAACACTGTTAAGTTTATTTGACAATCAGTATTGGATAGGATTGAGATATTTTCCAATAGTTGGAGATTATAAATGGACAACGGGAGAACCCTTGGGATTCACAAATTGGGGCCCGCTGCAACCTGGTTTTATTGATGGAGATTATGTTTTCTTTTGGGATCTGATAGCTGGTACCTGGTACGATTTACCAAATGATTTCTTTAGTAGAAGACATATTATTGAATTTGAAGGGGGACTCCAAATAAAATTAATTAGTGGTATACCCTCAGGAAATCCTTTTCCTCCGGGAGTTACTACCAATGTGTATCAAGTGTGTGATGCTAACGGACAAACTGCAACCTGCAGTTTTAATGTAAATGTGATTGGTTCAACAAGTATTTCATGCAAGAATATCAATGTATCACTTGATGAAAATTGTCAGGCTTTAATAACACCTGCCATGTTACTCGCAGGATCTTATAATTGTTACGATGTATTTAATGTGAGTTTGAGTTATTATGGTCAACCAGTGCCTAATCCGGTTGATTCCCATTATTTATATAAACATTTAGTCGCGACTGTAACAGATCCAACTACAGGAAATAGTTGCTGGTCAGATGTACTTATCGAAGATAAATTAGCACCTACCATCATATGCAGAGCGGATACGACAGATTGTTATTCTTTTCATTTTAATTACCCTTTAAACTATGAGGGATTTGATTGCAGTCATTATTCAGTTAAGACAATTGATGAACGAATAGAACATCTTTATTGCAATGAAGATTATATTAAAGTGGTTTATCGTGATTTACAAATAACAGATTACAGTGGTTTGACGGACGTTTGTACAGATACCATTTTGGTGGAAAGAATTGCAGCTGATGATATTGACATTTATTTACCAACAAGCACTTTAAATTGTTCAAAAGTTATTGAACTAGATGCAAATGGTAACCCAAGCCCTTTGGTTACAGGAATTCCAGGTTTTACATTATATACAGGGACATGGCATCTCATTTGGCCATTAAATGAATTATTGGATTGTAATATTTGGGTTGGTTATGAAGATATAGATCTTGGCGAAATAGGCTGCGTTCGGAAGATTATGCGTACCTGGACGGTTCGTGAATGGTGGTGCAACACCGAAATTGTCAGAACAGCTCCACAGCTTATTATTATCGAAGATACTGAAGGCCCCGAAATCACACACATGCCTTACGGATTTGAAGCTACCACGGGAAGGAGAGATTGTGAAGCACGGGTATTGTTACCAAGCATCGAAGCAGTAGATGCCTGCCATAATAATTTGCGAATCGATATCATCTATCCAGGAGGTGTATTGGAGAATCGAAATGGGGGGAAGCGTATATAATAATCCATGTGAGAGATGAAACAGAACCGGTAGCGGTATGCGATCGCAATACGGTAGTAGCATTAAATCACAGTGGCTACAACTGGGTACCGGCAGAAGTATTTGACGATGGCAGTTTTGATGAATGCCAGTTACATCACTTTGAAGTCAGACGGATGGATGACCAAGCATGCGGAGCGAGAGGAGCAGATGATTGGGGTCCGGAAGTAGGATTTTGTTGTGAGGATGTAGGCAAGACCATCATGGTAGGATTTAAAGCAATCGATCACAGTGGGAATGAAGCGATCTGCATGGTAAGTGTAGACGTACAAGATAAAGACATCCCGTTGATCAGCTGTCACCAAATATTACAGTAGATTGTCGGTTTGATATAGACCGGAATCATTTAGAAGTATTTGGAAAAGTAGTAACGGAACAAAGTTTAAGAGAGAAGATCGTAATCGATCCAAACTACTGGCATAAAATTGGAGGCCATCCATTAGATGGCTTGGCAGAAGATAATTGTCCACCGGAAATAGTAGAAGAAGTAGACTATGGCGGATTGAATCAATGCGGACTAGGCTATATCTACAGGTATTTCAGAGCTAAAGACCAACAAAATAATTACAGCCCATATTGTTTGCAGATCATATCAGTAATCAATCACGAAAGTTTTGATGTCAATGACATTGATTTTCCGGATGATCTGGATACATTTGGAATCTGCAATCCGGATGAGTTGATCCCAGAGCGATTAGCATACCCATATGGAAAACCAGTCGTGAATGATGACGAATGTAGTTTAGTAGGGTATGCGTATCACGACCACGTATTGTCAGCAACAGTACCCGGGGATCCATGTTTTAAAATCATACGGGTATGGAAAGTCATCGATTGGTGTCAGCGGGATATAGATAACAATGTGATCATCTGGCAGGATACACAATACATCAAAGTAAGAAATTTAATAGATCCAACAATAGATCGTATAACGAAGGATACAGTAATATGTAGTTACGATGTAAACTGTAGGCCGATCCCGGTAACATTTTCAATAGAAGCAGGAGACGATTGTACAGATCCGTTGTTGATGCTGTATACGTATAAGATAGATTTTGACAGCGATGGAACGATCGATGTAGTGAGAGCAGGAATCGGAGAACGAGTCGCAAGTGGGACGTGGCCATTGGGAAGACATACGGTGAAGTGGGAAGTAGAGGATCGATGTGGCAACACAGCGAAAGAAAGTTTTATAATGGATCTAAGAAATTGCAAACCACCGGTAGCGTATTGTTTGAATGGGGTATCGACCAATCTAACGCCAATGGATTTAGATGGAGACGGAATACCTGATACAGCAATGGATAGCGTATGGGCAAAAGATTTTGATGCGGGCTCATATCACAATTGTGGATATTATGTGACATTAAGTTTTTCAGCCGATACGAATGATAAATACCGAGTGTATGATTGCGATGATCGGGGCTTGCAAGCAGTCGAGTTGTGGGTAACAGATATCAATGGCAATACCTCATTCTGCAGAACGTTTATCGACGTACAGGATAACTTGGGATTTTGTCCACCGAATATCCGGAATTCGAATGTAGAAGGAATCATAACGACGGAGAAAGATGACCGGGTACAAAATGTATCAATCAATCTGGTAAACAGCGGACTGAATGAAGTGAAGACAGATATCGAAGGCAAGTATTCATTCTTACAATTACCAAACGGACAAAGCGTAACGGTAAGTCCAAGTAAAACAGACGGCTGGTTGAATGGAGTAAGTACAGCGGATATAGTAAAAATCCAAAGACACATATTGGGATTAGAACCTTTGAGTACAGCCTATAAAATGATAGCAGCGGATGTCAACCGGAGTAAGAGCATCACAGCAAAAGATATATCCGATTTAAGAAGATTGATCTTGGGTGTTACTAACGATGTACCGGGAAATACGAGCTGGAGATTTGTACACCAGTTGTATTCATTTAATGATGTAACCAATTCATTAAATGAAAACTTCCCAGAAAGTTATGAGATCAATGGATTAACCACAGATATGAAATTGGATTTCTATGCAATCAAAACGGGAGATGTAACAAATAATGCATTGACCAAAGGATTTGGAAACAGCACGACACGAAGTAATAAGACACTGGAATTAGAAACACCAGAACAACAACTGGAAGTTGGTCAAACGGGAGAAGTAGTGATCAAAGTTAAAAACGGGTCGGACTATGAAGGAATGCAGTTTACCATACAATGGGATTCAAGAAAGTTAGACTTGGAAGGAGTAGAAGGCAACACTGCGATCCGCGTACGGGATGATAATTATTCAACGCAACATGCAGCAGAAGGTAAATTGACATTTAGTTACAATGGCCCGATGACAAATGGAGAATGGATCTTGAAGTTGAAGTACAAAGCCAAACAAAACATCCGGATGTCAGAAAGCCTTGTAGTAAATTCAGGAATCACACCAGCGGTATCGGTAGTAAAAGCAAGTGGAGAAGAAGGTCAGGTGGTCATGAATTTTGCAGGAATGAGCGAACAGGAATTTGTAGTAATGCAAAATGAACCAAATCCATGGACGCAAGAGACGACAATAGGAATGATGCTGCCACAAGCAGGAGAAGTACAGATCAGTATTTATGATCTTGCAGGAAAAATACAGTTAAAAGAACGGGTAGAGATGAAAAAGGATATAATGAATACCAATTATCCAATGCAAAGATCAGTCAGGCAGGAGTATACTATTACCAAATTGACTATCAATCAAATACTGTTACTAAAAAGATGATTATTACAGAGTAAGAAATCAAAAATAGAAGTAGTGAAAAGCCCTTGGATGTAAATCCAGGGGCTTTTATTTTAAAAAATATGTGAAATAATTATAATATATAAAAAAAAGACTTAAGTTTGCAGTAGGAATTATCCCAATTGTATTCCTTTTAGCACAGTTCTCGGATTTAGCGAAGTAATTTATTTACTAAAATCCATTCAAATGAAATTTACTACTTCGCTGATTATCAGTTTATTATTTCTCCAATTTACGGTGGTTTCTCCGACAAATGCAGGCATTGTATTTGATGGGAGCTTTGGTACAAATGCACCAGCTGCATTTGTTGGGCCCTATCTCATGACCCCATTTGCACCGGATACTAGACCATATGGAAGTGAAACCCAAGTATTTACCGATGCCAGTCAAACAACAGCCATTGATTTTTCAGCAGCTGCCGGCCATACAGCTATTGGTGTTGGATGGGCTACCTGGTCACATGGATATTTGGGGGATGTTTACTTTGTAAATGATCAAACAATTACCATTACGCTGCCTTTTGGTACCAATGCATTTTATGTTTATGTGGAGCCAAATGTATTTTCAGATTTTGATGTGGAGGCATTTGCAAATGACGGAACCTCCTCAGGATTAATTTCTGTTTCAGGGATTGCAGGAGCTACAGGTTTTGCATTTTATACAACTCCGGGTTGTACTTTGACATCCATAACAATCAATGTAGACCCAAATTCTGTGGGTTTTGCAATTGGGGAGTTCGGAATAAATCTATGTGCTCCGAATGGTGCCTTGTCTTGTAAAAATATAAATGTTTCTTTGGATGAGAATTGCCAGGCAACAGTTACACCTACTATGGTCTTGACTGGTAGTTATACGTGTTATCCAGCATTTGAAGTGAATCTTACCCATTATGGTAAACCGGTTCCGAATCCTATCAACGAACTTTACTTAGGTCAACATATTACTGCAACGGTATTGGATACATTGACCGGCAATAGTTGTTGGGCAGATATAGTCATTGAAGATAAATTGGCCCCTACCATCATATGCAGGGCTGATACTACGGATTGCTATTCATTTCATCATTTTTTTCCATTAACTTATGATGGATTTGACTGCAGTCATTACTCAGTTAAAACAATAGATGAACGGATAGAGCATTTTGATTGCAATGAAGATTATTTAAAAGCAGTCTATAGGGATCTGCAAATTACTGACTACAATGGGTTGACTGACGTATGTACGGATACTATATTAGTAGAACGGATTCGAGCAACAGATATTTACTTGCCATATTTACAATATGATTTACAGTGCGATCAACCTTATTATCAAGATGCAAACGGGAATCCGAGTCCATATGTAACCGGTTTACCTTATTTCTATTCACACGATTTATCATACATTCAAATTTGGCCTCTAAATCTAATTTTAGATTGTAATGTTTGGGTTGGGTATGAAGATTTGGATTTAGGTGAAATTAATTGTGTCCGTAAAATTATGCGAACTTGGACAGTACGGGAATGGTGGTGTAATCAAGAAATTGTAACGAATTCATTGCAATTAATTATTATCCGAGATGAAGTAGGTCCAAAAATCACGCACATGCCATACGGATTTGAAGCTACCACGGGAAGGAGAGATTGTGAAGCACGGGTATTGTTACCAAGCATCGAAGCAGTAGATGCCTGCCATAATAATTTGCGAATCGATATCATCTATCCAGGCGGTGTATTGGAAAACCAAAATGGGGGTTATGTAAATTTACCAGTAGGAGAAGATACAGTATATTATAGAGTGTATGACGGCTGTTACAATTTAACAGAAGCGTATATAATAATCCATGTGAGAGATGAAACAGAACCGGTAGCGGTATGCGATCGCAATACGGTAGTAGCATTAAATCACAGTGGCTACAACTGGGTACCGGCAGAAGTATTTGACGATGGCAGTTTTGATGAATGCCAGTTACATCACTTTGAAGTCAGACGGATGGATGACCAAGCATGCGGAGCGAGAGGAGCAGATGATTGGGGTCCGGAAGTAGGATTTTGTTGTGAGGATGTAGGCAAGACAATCATGGTAGGATTTAAAGCAATCGATCACAGTGGGAATGAAGCAATCTGCATGGTAAGTGTAGACGTACAAGATAAAGACATTCCGTTGATCAGCTGTCCACCAAATATTACAGTAGATTGTCGGTTTGATATAGACCGGAATCATTTAGAAGTATTTGGAAAAGTAGTAACGGAACAAAGTTTAAGAGAGAAGATCGTAATCGATCCAAACTACTGGCATAAAATTGGAGGCCATCCATTAGATGGCTTGGCAGAAGATAATTGTCCACCGGAAGTAGTAGAAGAAGTAGACTATGGCGGATTGAATCAATGCGGACTAGGCTATATCTACAGGTATTTCAGAGCTAAAGACCAACAAAATAATTACAGCCCATATTGTTTGCAGATCATATCAGTAATCAATCACGAAAGTTTTGATGTCAATGACATTGATTTTCCGGATGATCTGGATACATTTGGAATCTGCAATCCGGATGAGTTAATCCCAGAACGATTGGCCTATCCATACGGAAAGCCAGTAGTGAATGACGATGAGTGTAGTTTAGTAGGGTATGCGTATCACGACCACGTATTGTCAGCAACAGTACCCGGGGATCCATGTTTTAAAATCATACGGGTATGGAAAGTAATCGATTGGTGCCAGCGGGATATAGATAACAATGTGATCATCTGGCAGGATACACAATACATCAAAGTAAGAAATTTAATAGATCCAACAATAGATCGGATTACGAAGGATACAGTTATATGTAGTTATGATGTAAACTGTAGACCGATTCCAGTAACATTTTCAATAGAAGCAGGAGACGATTGTACAGATCCGTTGTTGATGTTGTATACGTATAAGATAGATTTTGACAGCGATGGAACGATCGATGTAGTGAGAGCAGGAATCGGAGAACGAGTCGCAAGTGGGACGTGGCCATTGGGAAGACATACGGTGAAGTGGGAAGTAGAGGATCGATGTGGCAACACAGCGAAAGAAAGTTTTATAATGGATCTAAGAAATTGCAAACCACCGGTAGCGTATTGTTTGAATGGGGTATCGACCAATCTAACGCCAATGGATTTAGATGGAGACGGAATACCTGATACAGCAATGGATAGCGTATGGGCAAAAGATTTTGATGCGGGCTCGTATCACAATTGTGGATATTATGTGACATTAAGTTTTTCAGCCGATACGAATGATAAATACCGAGTGTATGATTGCGATGATCGGGGCTTGCAAGCAGTCGAGTTGTGGGTAACAGATATCAATGGCAATACCTCATTCTGCAGAACGTTTATCGACGTACAGGATAACCTTGGATTTTGTCCACCGAATATCAGGAATTCGAATGTAGAAGGAATCATAACGACGGAGAAAGATGACCGGGTACAAAATGTATCAATCAATCTGGTAAACAGCGGACTGAATGAAGTGAAGACAGATATCGAAGGCAAGTATTCATTCTTACAATTACCAAACGGACAAAGCGTAACGGTAAGTCCAAGTAAAACAGACGGCTGGTTGAATGGAGTAAGTACAGCGGATATAGTAAAAATCCAAAGACACATATTGGGATTAGAACCTTTGAGTACAGCCTATAAAATGATAGCAGCGGATGTCAACCGGAGTAAGAGCATCACAGCAAGAGAAATATCCGATTTAAGAAGATTGATCTTGGGTGTTACTAACGATGTACCGGGAAATACGAGCTGGAGATTTGTACACCAGTTGTATTCATTTAATGATGTAACCAATTCATTGAATGAAAATTTCCCAGAAAGTTATGAGATCAATGGATTGACATCCGATATGCAATTGGATTTCTATGCAATCAAAACGGGAGATGTAACAAATAATGCATTGACCAAAGGATTTGGAAACAGCACGACACGAAGTAATAAGACACTGGAATTAGAAACACCAGAACAACAACTGGAAGTTGGTCAAACGGGAGAAGTAGTGATCAAAGTTAAAAACGGGTCGGACTATGAAGGAATGCAGTTTACCATACAATGGGATGCAAGAAAGTTGGACTTGGAAGGAGTAGAAGGCAACACGGCGATCCGCGTACGGGATGATAATTATTCAACGCAACATGCAGCAGAAGGTAAATTGACATTTAGTTACAATGGCCCGATGACAAATGGAGAATGGATCTTGAAGTTGAAGTACAAAGCCAAACAAAACATCCGGATGTCAGAAAGCCTTGTAGTAAATTCAGGAATCACACCAGCGGTATCGGTAGTAAAGGGAAGTGGAGAAGAAGGTCAGGTGGTCATGAATTTTGCAGGAATGAGCGAACAGGAATTTGTAGTAATGCAAAACGAACCAAATCCATGGACGCAAGAGACGACAATAGGAATGATGCTACCACAAGCAGGAGAAGTACAGATCAGTATTTATGATCTTGCAGGAAAAATACAGTTAAAAGAACGGGTAGAGATGAAAAAAGGATATAATGAATACCAATTATCCAATGCAAAGATCAGTCAGGCAGGAGTATACTATTACCAGATTGACTATCAATCAAATACTGTTACTAAAAAGATGATTATTACAGAATAAGAACATAAACTTAAACTGTCAAAATACAATAGCCCTTACAATTTGTAAGGGCTATTGTATTTTAAGGGTATATGATTGGTTTTTTTATAAGTATTGTTGGAATATGTGTGGAAATGATATTAAAAATTATTATATTAAAAAAAAACTATATATATTTGCCTGAATATTCACCCTTAAACTGAATTCTTTGGTGCAAGCGATTTGGTAAAACCAAAACTACCGAATCACATGTACTCAAAAACCGATACAATTGCTACATATTGCAGTACGGCTAATTCTTTATTCCACGCTATTGGAAAAGGAATAATTTTTAATAAGGTATTTGAATCGCTTTACCTCAAAATCCTGCAAAATTTAAATGGAATTATAAACCACAAACGGCAA
Source organism: Saprospiraceae bacterium (assembly GCA_016712145.1). Classification (NCBI taxonomy): domain Bacteria; kingdom Pseudomonadati; phylum Bacteroidota; class Saprospiria; order Saprospirales; family Saprospiraceae; species Saprospiraceae bacterium. The sequence goes on along the minus strand of JADJRO010000001.1, from coordinate 1,365,221 downwards.
TTGTCGTTTTTAGTTTGTTTTGTTTTTATACTGGGTTTTAAGGTAAATGCTCAATTTACCTGCGGGACGCCGCCGAACATTTTTTTCATCAATGCCACGGATACCGCTCAATGCTTTATTTCAAATACTCCAAGACTAGGTGAAAATTGCTGTAGCGGAACAAATCGCTGCGTTCGATTTAATATAACATTTTCCAAGCCTTTGTGTTTTAGTTTGACCTATACTGGAGGAATGCATTCTGTTTGGCAAGATGATTGCACAATGCCTGTCCCAAATCTTGATAAAATTATCCCTACACTTCCTGGATCCATGAGCCTGCTAGTTTGTAAGGCAGGAAATGATGCTCAAACCTATACGATCTGTTCTAAGTTGTGTTGCACTTTAGATGTTGACTGCCCGCCTGATGAAAATTATCAATGTGTTGAAGATGTTCCAACTCCTGCTTTAGATACAGCTGCATTCAGAGCCTTAGGAGGTGGGGTCAACGATTTTTGCGATTCAGTTAAAATCAGCTATACAGAATCTCGCAATATGGGAACTGCTTGTATAGGAGATACACTTAAAATTTTAAGAGTTTATAAAATAAAAGATTCAAAGGATTCAATAAGTTGTGCAGTTACTTATAATGTAGTTGATACGACCAGACCAATGATAACCTGTCCGATCAATGTAACTGTAAATTGTGATGCAAACAATCAACCACCGGCAACAGGTGTAGCAACTGCAACAGACAATTGCACGAATGTGGTAACAAATATCAGTTCATCAGACAATCGTACCAACGGATCTTGCAATGACAATTATTTAATTACCCGGACCTGGACAGCAGTAGATAGTTGTGGAAACACCAATACCTGCAATCAACTGGTAACGGTACAAGATACCACCAGACCAATCATCACGTGTCCGATAGACGTAACCGTAAATTGTGATGCGAATAATCAACCACCGGCAACAGGAGTAGCAACGGCAACAGATAATTGCACGAATGTGGTAACGAATATCAGTTCATCAGACAATCGTACCAATGGATCTTGCAATGACAATTATTTAATCACACGGACCTGGACAGCAGTAGATAGTTGTGGAAACACAAACTCTTGCAATCAATTGGTAACAGTACAAGATACGACCAGACCAATCATCACGTGTCCGATAAATGTAACCGTAAATTGTGATGCGAATAATCAACCACCGGCAACAGGAGTTGCAACGGCAACAGATAATTGCACGAATGTGGTAACGAATATAAGTTCATCCGACAATCGCACCAATGGATCTTGCAATGACAATTATTTAATCACACGGATCTGGATGGCAGTGGATAGTTGTGGAAATACAAATACCTGCAATCAACTGGTAACCGTACAAGATACGACCAGACCAATCATAACCTGTCCGATCAATGTAACTGTAAATTGCGATGCGAACAATCAGCCACCGGCAACAGGAGTTGCAACAGCAACAGACAATTGTACGAATGTGGTAACGAATATAAGTTCATCCGACAATCGCACCAATGGATCTTGCAATGACAATTATTTAATCACACGAACCTGGACAGCAGTGGATAGTTGTGGAAACACCAATACCTGCAATCAACTGGTAACAGTACAAGATACCACCAGACCAATCATCACGTGTCCGATAGACGTAACCGTAAATTGTGATGCGAATAATCAACCACCGGCAACAGGTGTAGCAACTGCAACAGACAATTGTACGAATGTGGTAACGAATATCAGTTCGTCAGACAATCGTACCAACGGATCCTGTAATGACAATTATTTAATAACACGGACCTGGACAGCAGTAGATAGTTGTGGAAACACCAATACCTGCAATCAACTGGTAACCGTACAAGATACCACCAGACCAATCATCACGTGTCCGATAAATGTGACCGTAAATTGTGACGCGAACAATCAGCCACCGGCAACAGGAGTAGCAACGGCAACGGACAATTGCACGAATGTGGTAACGAATATCAGTTCATCCGACAATCGCACCAATGGATCCTGCAATGATAATTATTTAATTACCCGGACCTGGACAGCAGTAGATAGTTGTGGAAATACAAATACCTGCATTCAACTGGTAACAGTACAAGATACCACCAGACCAATCATCACGTGTCCGATAAATGTAACTGTAAATTGTGACGCAAACAATCAACCACCGGCAACAGGCGTAGCAACGGCAACAGACAATTGTACGAATGTGGTAACGAATATCAGTTCATCAGACAATCGCACCAATGGATCCTGCAATGACAATTATTTAATAACACGGACCTGGACAGCAGTAGATAGTTGTGGAAACACAAACTCTTGCAATCAACTGGTAACCGTACAAGACACCACCAGACCAATCATCACGTGTCCGATAAATGTGACCGTAAATTGCGATGCGAACAATCAACCACCGGCAACAGGAGTTGCAACGGCAACAGACAATTGCACGAATGTGGTAACGAATATCAGTTCGTCAGACAATCGCACCAATGGATCTTGCAATGACAATTATTTAATCACACGGATCTGGACAGCAGTAGATAGTTGTGGAAACGCAAACACTTGCAATCAATTGGTAACGGTACAGGATACCACCAGACCAATCATCACTTGTCCGATAAATGTAACCGTAAATTGCGATGCGAACAATCAACCACCGGCAACAGGTGTAGCAACTGCAACAGACAATTGCACGAATGTGGTAACAAATATCAGTTCATCAGACAATCGTACCAACGGATCTTGCAATGACAATTATTTAATTACCCGGACCTGGACAGCAGTAGATAGTTGTGGAAACACCAATACCTGCAATCAACTGGTAACGGTACAAGATACCACCAGACCAATCATCACGTGTCCAATAGACGTAACCGTAAATTGTGATGCGAATAATCAACCACCGGCAACAGGAGTAGCAACGGCAACAGATAATTGCACGAATGTGGTAACGAATATCAGTTCATCAGACAATCGTACCAATGGATCTTGCAATGACAATTATTTAATCACACGGACCTGGACAGCAGTAGATAGTTGTGGAAACACAAACTCTTGCAATCAATTGGTAACAGTACAAGATACGACCAGACCAATCATCACGTGTCCGATAAATGTAACCGTAAATTGTGATGCGAATAATCAACCACCGGCAACAGGAGTTGCAACGGCAACAGATAATTGCACGAATGTGGTAACGAATATAAGTTCATCCGACAATCGCACCAATGGATCTTGCAATGACAATTATTTAATCACACGGATCTGGATGGCAGTGGATAGTTGTGGAAATACAAATACCTGCAATCAACTGGTAACCGTACAAGATACGACCAGACCAATCATAACCTGTCCGATCAATGTAACTGTAAATTGCGATGCGAACAATCAGCCACCGGCAACAGGAGTTGCAACAGCAACAGACAATTGTACGAATGTGGTAACGAATATCAGTTCATCCGACAATCGCACCAATGGATCCTGCAATGATAATTATTTAATCACACGGACCTGGACAGCAGTTGATAGTTGTGGAAACGCAAACACTTGCAATCAATTGGTAACCGTACAAGATACGACCAGACCAATCATAACCTGTCCGATAAATGTAACTGTAAATTGTGACGCGAACAATCAACCACCGGCAACAGGAGTAGCAACGGCAACAGACAATTGCACGAATGTGGTAACGAATATCAGTTCATCCGACAATCGCACCAATGGATCCTGCAATGATAATTATTTAATTACCCGGACCTGGACAGCAGTTGATAGTTGTGGAAACTCGAATTCCTGCAATCAACTGGTAACAGTACAAGATACAACCAGACCAATCATCACCTGTCCGATCAATGTAACTGTAAATTGTGACGCAAACAATCAGCCACCGGCAACAGGTGTAGCAACGGCAACAGACAATTGTACGAATGTAGTAACGAATATCAGTTCGTCAGACAATCGCACCAATGGATCCTGCAATGATAATTATTTAATCACACGGACCTGGACAGCAGTAGATAGTTGTGGAAACGCAAACACTTGCAATCAATTGGTAACAGTACAAGATACGACCAGACCAATCATCATCTGTCCGATAGACGTAACCGTAAATTGTGATGCGAATAATCAACCACCGGCAACAGGTGTAGCAACTGCAACAGACAATTGTACGAATGTGGTAACGAATATCAGTTCATCAGACAATCGTACCAACGGATCCTGTAATGACAATTATTTAATTACACGGACCTGGACTGCTGTAGATAGTTGTGGAAACACAAACTCTTGCAATCAATTGGTAACAGTACAAGATACGACCAGACCAATCATTACCTGTCCGATAAATGTACCCGTAAATTGTGATGTGAACAATCAACCACCGGCAACAGGCGTAGCAACTGCAACAGACAATTGTACGAATGTGGTAACGAATATAAGTTCATCAGACAATCGCACCAATGGATCCTGCAATGATAATTATTTAATCACACGAACCTGGACAGCAGTGGATAGTTGTGGAAACACCAATACCTGCAATCAACTGGTAACAGTACAAGATACGACCAGACCAATCATCACGTGTCCGATAGACGTAACCGTAAATTGTGATGCGAATAATCAACCACCGGCAACAGGTGTAGCAACAGCAACAGACAATTGTACGAATGTGGTAACGAATATCAGTTCATCCGACAATCGTACCAACGGATCCTGTAATGACAATTATTTAATAACACGGACCTGGACAGCAGTAGATAGTTGTGGAAACACAAACTCTTGCAATCAATTGGTAACAGTACAAGATACGACCAGACCAATCATCACGTGTCCGATAAATGTAACCGTAAATTGCGACGCAAACAATCAACCACCGGCAACAGGAGTTGCAACAGCTACAGATAATTGCACGAATGTGGTAACGAATATTACATTCAGTAACAATCGCACCAATGGATCCTGCAATGATAATTATTTAATCACACGGACCTGGACAGCAGTAGATAGTTGTGGAAACGCAAATACCTGCATTCAATTGGTGACAGTACATGATACGACCAGACCAATAATATCGTGTCCAATCAATGTAACTGTAAATTGTGAGCCAGGTATACAAGCCTCAGCGACAGCTACCGACAATTGTACAAATGTGGTTATGAATATTTCATTTAGTGATACTCAAGCTAACATTTCCTGTAATAACGGTTATGATTTGATACGCACCTATACGGCAACGGATAGTTGTGGAAATTCAAGTTCTTGTATTCAGATTATTACTGTTCAGGATACTACTGAACCAATTATTGTTTGTCCTTCTTCACCACAAATAAGAGGAACTGAACCAGGTGAATGTTTTTATTTTGTTGCGGGAATTGAATTAGATGCTCTTGGGTCTGACAATTGCACTCCACTAAATGATTTGATCTTTTTCAATTCATTTAATGGTGGAAATTCCTTAGATGGACAATTGTTTTTAAAAGGCAGTCATTTAATTGAATGGACTATTTCTGACAATTGTGGTAATATATCAACTTGTAATTTTGTATTGAATTTGGTAGATAGTGAGAAACCTGAAATAGTTTGTCCTCAGAATATAGTAATACCATCCAATCAACAAACATGCACTGCAACGGTAAGTTATCCAGATCCAACGCTGTTTGATAATTGTCCTTGTGCATCAATCAAAACAATACCAGGTTATATTTTGATGGATACATTTGGAGGGCATGCTTATTATTATTCAATAGCACCAACGAGCTTTGTAAATGCTGCTGCAAATGCAATTTCTGCAGGAGGTCATTTATTAACCATTACAACTCCAGCTGAAGATTTTTTCATAGCAGCCAATAGTTATTTTGAGCGATGGATTGGCTTATCCGATCAAACCATTGAAGGAACGATGCAGTGGATTAATGGAGAGCCATTTGTTTACAACAATTTTTGTCCAGCTCCGGGATTTCAGAATGATCCTGCACAGGATTTCGTTTTTGTGGGTCAACTGAGCTGCAGTCCGGACCAATGGGCATTTAGTCAGGATAATGTATTGAGACAATCCATATTGGAATTTGATTATGTACCGCTGGATACATGCAGGATTGAATTGCTGAGTGGATTAAGCAGTGGATCTGAATTTCCATATGGAATAAATAATGTGCAATGGATTGGTTATGATGCATCCGGAAATACGGATACCTGTACCTTCAGTGTTATTGTGAGCGATGGAGGAGCGCCATCAATAACTTGTCCTCCTGCTATATCCATTAATTGTGATGTAAGCCCAACACCAGCAAATACGGGGAATCCTATAGTACTTGATAACTGTGATCCAAATCCAACTGTTATTTTTAGAGATGTTTTAGATAATGGTCAATGTCCTCATACCTATTCTTTCACCAGAACCTGGGTGACATTTGATGCAGCTGGCTTAAGAGATAGCTGCGATCAATTCATAATGGTTCAGGATACTACTCGCCCAACGATCAGTTGCCCAAAAAATCGAACGATTAATTGTGAAGATCTGGCTCAAATTAATGCTTCAGGAACTGCAACTGCAACTGACAACTGCACCAGTGTAGTTACCAATATTACGTTTAACGATCTATTGAATGCGGGTTCGTGTTTGGATAATTTTACGGTCAACAGAACCTGGATTGCTGTAGATAGTTGTGGAAACAATACAAGTTGTGTGCAATTTATAAACGTTCAGGATACGACAAGACCTCTGCTTAGTTGTCCGCCAAATATGACTGTAAATTGCGATGCGATTATTCAAGCACCTTATACAGGTACAGCCATTGCAAGCGACAATTGTACCGATCTGATTACAGATTTAACATATACTGACAATCGCACCAATGGATCCTGCAATGACAATTATTTAATTACACGAACCTGGACAGCAGTAGATAGTTGTGGAAACACAAATACCTGCAATCAACTGGTAACAGTACAAGATACCACCAGACCAATCATCACGTGTCCGATAAATGTAACCGTAAATTGTGACGCAAACAATCAACCACCGGCAACAGGAGTAGCAACCGCAACAGATAATTGCACGAATGTGGTGACAAATATCAGTTCATCAGACAGTCGCACCAATGGATCCTGCAATGACAATTATTTAATCACACGAACCTGGACAGCAGTCGATAGTTGTGGAAATACAAATACCTGCAATCAACTGGTAACAGTTCAAGATACCACCAGACCAATTATCACGTGTCCGATAAATGTAACCGTAAATTGTGACACGAACAATCAACCACCAGCAACAGGAGTAGCAACGGCAACAGATAATTGCACAAATGTGGTAACGAATATTACATTCAGTAACAATCGCACCAATGGCTCCTGCAATGATAATTATTTAATCACACGAACCTGGAAGGCAGTAGATAGTTGTGGAAATACAAATACCTGCATTCAACTATACCACTCGCCCGGTTATAAGCTGTCCAATTGATTTAACGTTTGATTGCGATGTTTTTAGTCAGCTACCTAACACGGGAGTGGCTACTGCAACAGATAATTGTACGGATGTTATTACGAATATTGTTGTTACTGACAACAGAATTGATGGAACCTGCAGCAATAACTTTCAAATAGAAAAAACCTGGATTGCAACAGATAGTTGTGGGAATACGAATCGTTGTATACAAACGATTACTGTACAAGATACCACCAGGCCAGAAGCTAACTGTCTTGATATAGAAATAGAGTTTGATCAGGATAGTATCGTTGTTCTTGATCCATATCAGATAAGTGATGATAGCCGCGATAATTGCGATGTCGATCCGATTTTAAATCTTGATATGGATACAATTCGATGCAATTTGGGAATGGCTAGTGTAAATGTTATATTGACGGTAACGGATAGTTGTGGTAATTCTTCAACATGTATTTCTGTTGTTTCTATAATCGATCGAGTAGAGCCGGTTATGAACTGCATTGGCGATTATGACCTTGTGCTGGATGGTTGTGAGTGCTTTGGAAATCTTTTAAGAGATCATCCATTAAATTTTTATCTTAATGCAACAGACAATTGTGATACCAGTTTGACGTTCGTCCAATTAGCCCCGGCGGGAATTCCGGTTGATTCTATTCCGGTTGGAACACATATTTTTACATTTGTAGCAATTGATGATTTTGGAAATGATGATACCTGTTCATTTACTGTTCATGTATTGGGTGCTATTACTGGTGATATTTCTTGTAAATCAAATGTCAATGTATCATTAGATCAAAATTGTGAAGCTTTAATAACTGCCCACGCAGTATTGGCAGATAAAAATTGTGAAGAACGGTTTTATGATGTTGAGTTATTTACTAAGTATGGAATTCCTTTACCCAATGACATTGTAACATCAAATTATGTCAATGCAGAATTGATTGTAAAAGTCACAAGTTTATGTAATTTTAACTCATGTTGGTCAACGATTAAAGTTGAGGATAAGTTTCCTCCTATTTTAATTTGTTACACAGATTCAATTTATTGTGGTTTAGGAACAATCAACCCACTTCCAAAAGTAATTGAGAATTGTGGCCCATATACATTGAACTTGATTGATGAGAAGCATCAACCAATTGAATGCGATCCATTGGTCATTGGATTAATTCAAAAAACGTATCAGGCAATTGACGCTTCAGGAAATGTAAGCGATACCTGTACCATGAATATTTATACAAAGCGATTGTCATTGGATTCAATTATTTTTCCAGGCTCCTTGCGATTACCATGTTCGGATAAACTCGTTTTGGATAAGAATAACAATCCTGATCCATTGATTACAGGTACACCGTTCTTTAATAGCATCGATTTGTATTATCCTAAGAATTTTATTTGCAACCTATTTACAACGTATGAAGATTTGGATTTAGGTGAAATTAATTGTGTCCGTAAAATTATGCGTGTTTGGACGGTTCGCGAATGGTGGTGTAATACAGAAATTGTGAGAACGGGTATGCAGGTGATCGAACTTTTTGATAATCTGGGCCCCGAAATCACGCACATGCCATATGGATTTGAAGCGACAACAGGAAGACGGGATTGCGAAGCACGGGTATTGTTACCAAGCATCGAAGCAGTAGATGCCTGCCATAATAATTTGCGAATCGATATCATCTATCCAGGAGGTGTATTGGAGAATCAAAATGGGGGTTATGTAAATTTACCAGTAGGAGAAGATACAGTATATTATAGAGTGTATGACGGCTGTTACAATTTAACAGAAGCGTATATAATAATCCATGTGAGAGATGAAACAGAACCGGTAGCGGTATGCGATCGCAATACGGTAGTAGCATTAAATCACAGTGGCTACAACTGGGTACCTGCAGAAGTATTTGACGATGGCAGTTTTGATGAATGCCAGTTACATCACTTTGAAGTCAGACGGATGGATGACCAAGCATGCGGAGCGAGAGGAGCCGACGATTGGGGTCCGGAAGTAGGATTTTGTTGTGAGGATGTAGGCAAGACCATCATGGTAGGATTTAAAGCAATCGATCACAGTGGGAATGAAGCGATCTGCATGGTAAGTGTAGACGTACAAGATAAAGACATCCCGTTGATCAGCTGTCCACCAAATATTACAGTAGATTGTCGGTTTGATATAGACCGGAATCATTTAGAAGTATTTGGAAAAGTAGTAACGGAACAAAGTTTACGGGAGAAGATTGTAATCGATCCAAACTACTGGCATAACATCGGAGGCCATCCATTAGATGGCTTGGCAGAAGATAATTGTCCGCCGGAAATAGTAGAAGAACAAGACTATGGTGGATTGAATCAATGCGGACTAGGTTATTTCTATAGATATTTCACGGCGGTAGATCAACAAGGCAACAGAAGCCCGTCATGTTATCAATTAATCACAGTAATCAATCACGAAAGTTTTGATGCCAGTGACATCGACTTTCCGGATGATCTGGATACATTTGGAATCTGCAATCCGGATGAGTTGATCCCAGAGCGATTAGCATACCCATATGGAAAACCAGTCGTGAATGATGACGAATGTAGTTTAGTAGGGTATGCGTATCACGACCACGTATTGTCAGCAACAGTACCCGGGGATCCATGTTTTAAGATCATACGGGTATGGAAAGTAATCGATTGGTGCCAACGGGATATAGATAACAATGTGATCATCTGGCAGGATACGCAATATATCAAAGTAAGAAATTTAATAGATCCAACAATAGATCGGATTACGAAGGATACAGTAATTTGTAGTTACGATGTAAACTGTAGACCGATCCCGGTAACATTTTCAATAGAAGCAGGAGACGATTGTACAGATCCGTTGTTGATGCTGTATACGTATAAGATAGATTTTGACAGCGATGGAACGATCGATGTAGTGAGAGCAGGAATCGGAGAACGAGTCGCAAGTGGGACGTGGCCATTGGGAAGACATACGGTGAAGTGGGAAGTAGAGGATCGATGTGGCAACACAGCGAAAGAAAGTTTTATAATGGATCTAAGAAATTGCAAACCACCGGTAGCGTATTGTTTGAATGGGGTATCGACCAATCTAACGCCAATGGATTTAGATGGAGACGGAATACCTGATACAGCAATGGATAGCGTATGGGCAAAAGATTTTGATGCGGGCTCGTATCACAATTGTGGATATTATGTGACATTAAGTTTTTCAGCCGATACGAATGATAAATACCGAGTGTATGATTGCGATGATCGGGGCTTGCAAGCAGTCGAGTTGTGGGTAACAGATATCAATGGCAATACCTCATTCTGCAGAACGTTTATCGACGTACAGGATAACCTTGGATTTTGTCCACCGAATATCAAGAATTCGAATGTAGAAGGAATCATAACAACGGAGAAAGATGACCGGGTACAAAATGTATCAATCAATCTGGTAAACAGCGGACTGAATGAAGTGAAGACAGATATCGAAGGCAGGTATGCATTTATGCAAGTACCTAATGGACAGCAGCTAGAATTAAAACCAAGTAAAACAGACGGATGGTTGAATGGAGTAAGTACAGCGGATATAGTAAAAATCCAAAGACACATATTGGGATTAGAACCTTTGAGTACAGCATATAAAATGATAGCTGCAGATGTCAACCGAAGTGGAAGTATTACTGCAAAAGATATATCAGAATTGAGAAGGCTTATACTAGGTATTACTGATGGAATTGAAGGGAATACAAGTTGGCGATTTGTACATCGTTTATATGCATTCAATGATATCAACAATTGTTTATCGGAAAATTTTCCTGAATCCTATTGGATGAAACCTTTGCAATCCGATATGCAATTGGATTTCTATGCTGTTAAAACAGGAGATGTAACGAATAGTGCTGTTACAAAAGGCTTTAATTTGAGTAAAGATCGAAATAGAAAAGTGCTTGAATTAAGCATTGAAGATCGCATGCTTAAAAAAGATCAGTCTGAATTTATTGAATTGAAAATTAATAAGGGCTTGGAATTTGAAGCAGTCCAATTTACTTTAGAGTGGGATCCACAACAGTTGGAAATTGAAGATATTGAAGGCAATACTAAACTTAAAATAAGCGGTGAACATTATTCATTGATGCATTTGGCTGATGGTAAACTAAGTTTTAGTTGGAATGGCGCATTTCCAGAATCAGATTGGTTGTTAAAATTAAAAGTAAAGGCAAAAAAAGCAGTGAAATTATCAGAAGGACTGCGTGTAAGTTCAACTGTAACAACTGCGTTGTCTGTACTCAAAGCAACTCAAGAGGAAGGCGAAGTTTCATTAAATTTCAATGGAATGATGCTTCATGAATTTGTGGTATTGCCAAACGAACCCAATCCATGGAATACTAAAACGACCATTGGATTATGGATGCCTCAGGAGGGAGCAGTAAGTTTCAGTGTATATGATCTGTATGGTAAATTGTACTTGAAAAAAGATCTGCAATTCGGAAAAGGCTATCAGGAGATTCAATTAGACCCGTCTGGTTTGGATCAAAAGGGAGTCTATTATTATCAATTGGATTATCGCAACCAAAGCATTACAAGAAAAATGATTCTCAGCGAATAAGGTCAAACCCTTATTAGGAGTTTAAAAATCAATAAAACGAAAGGCCTGTAAGCAATAGGCCTTTCGTTTTTTTATGCAGGTATTTTGAAATGCAGCAAGCGCAGGGTACGATCCATTGATATTCAATAATTTATAAATTAAATAAATTACATATATTAAATATAATTAACTTATATATTATTGTGAATCAATATTATATAGTATATATTTTATAAATATGTAAATTATTTATAATATATTTGTTAGTTGAAATATGAAATTAACTTTCAAATGTAAATTATGAATCCAGGATTATTCAGGCGTTTTTTAACAGTAATTTTATTGATTTCAAGTTTTTCAATAAGCCTTTATAGTCAACAGGCTGGATCATGGACATTAAATGATATTCAACAAAAAATCAAGGATCCGCTTTTTAGTAAAGAATCATTTCAAATTTCAAGTCAATATTTGGATGAGCATACCGGTATCAGACATATCTACCTTCATCAATTTTTGAATTCAATTCAAATCATTCCAGTTGATCTTGCTTTTCATTTTAATAAAAATGGATTATTAGTTTATTCAACTGGAACTTTTATATCAAATCCAGATGCGAGGTTATTAAATAAGCGTGCAAGATTTAAGGCTGATCAGGCAATCCAACAATTATTTAAGATTAAATCGATTGAGTTAGAACCAACTGACCTTTTAATGCCAAGAACTTTGCCAAATCCCGGTACTGAAATTCCAATAAAAGTCAAACAATTGCCAGAAGATAAATTAACCATAAGGGAAATTTATTATTTAAATGGTCAGCAAGAATTAATACCGGCATTTATTATTAATTGGAACCGTAAAAACCTGAATGAGTGGTTGCAGTTATATTTAGATGGCATTAGCGGCGTGCTGCTTGCTGAATACAATCAGATACAATCCTGTGATTTTGAGCATATGACCTTTGAAAGTAAAAGTTTATTTCAAGTTCATAAGCAAGAAGAACCTTTTTTGCCAATTGGTAATTATCGTGTTTTTTCAATGCCAACTGAAAGTCCAATTCACGGTACAAGGGACCTTGTAAATCAACCTTGGTTAAAAGCAAGCAATGCAAGTCCATTTACCTGGCACGGAGATGGAAATTTTTTATACTATGCCAGCCGAGGCAATAATGTGGATGCTTATGAGGATAGTGATGGAGATGACCAGGCAACAGGAGGGGATGCTGCACGTGCCTACGGAGGTTCTCAATTAAACTTTGATTTTAATTATGATCCTTTATTAACACCCTTACAAAATAAAAATGCAAGTGTTACCAATTTATTTTATTGGTGTAATTTAATGCATGACGTTTGGTATCAATATGGCTTTCATGAACAAGCAGGAAATTTTCAAATTAATAATAATGGCAAAGGTGGTTTGGGAAATGATTATGTAATTGCAGAAGCAATTGACTTGATTAACAGTGCACGAAACAATGCAAACTTTGGAACTCCCATTGATGGTTATCCGGGTGTAATGCAGCTCTATGCATGGCAACCACCTGTTCAAGATCAGTTATTAATAGAATCCCCCGCTTCAATTGCAGGAAAATATACCTATGTACATACCCCAATCAGCCCAATAATTTATGCACCAATTTCCAGACAAATTGTGTTGGTTAAGGATGGATCAAGCTATCCAAGTTATGCCTGCTCCAATTTAATTAATGCCGCTGAAGTAAATGGTAAAATCGCTATGGTAGATAAAGGAATTTGTTCATTCACCGGTAAAATGTCACGAATTCAGGCAGCGGGTGCCGTTGCTGTAATTATTTGTAACAATGATAACAATCCACCTTCAGGTTTTGGTGGTTGGACGAATGGATTGACTATACCGGCAGTTATGCTTTCTAAAAGCGATTGTCAAAAAATTAAAGTTGAATTGAGTAAGGGGGTTTACAGTACCATCTTGCCAAGTTCGAAAATTGAATTTAAAGTGAATCAGAAATCCTATGTGTTTTCCAGAGCTTCATTTGGGCCAGTGATTCCAAACTTAAGTTCAACATTGGTTCAGGCAATGGACAATTACAACATGCTTACCGATGCTTGTGACTTTATTACAAATGGAAATCAATTAGCTGGAAAAATTGCGATTATTGATGAAGGAAATTGTGAATTAACGTATAAAGCATATCAAGCGCAAAATTACGGAGCCGTTGCAGTGGTAATCTGTAAGCAAAATACGGGATATCCTGATTCAATTCCTAAAGGAAGTTATGGGCAATATCTTCAAATTCCCTTGATTGAATTGAGCCAAGCCGATTGTCGGAAATCAAATTAATTCCATCTCCAACGGCCAATTTGTAAACCAATCGCCTCAATTATTAGATGGGGATATGGATGCAGGCATCATATGCCATGAATATGGCCACGGAATTAGTAATCGGTTAACGGGTGGCCCAGCAAATGTTTCTTGTCTCAATAATGCCGAACAAATGGGCGAAGGGTGGAGTGATTATTTTGGATTGGTGATGACCATGAAATCTACAGACCTTGCTTATCAAAATAGAGGGATGGGTGTATATGCAAGTGGACATGCCATAAGTGGTGTTGGAGTTAGACCCTATCCTTATAATGTTGACCTAACTGTGAATCCTGCGAACTACAGTCAGTTGAGTGATATGGTTAAAATTTCACAGCCGCATGGGATCGGCTATATTTGGTGTTCGATGATTTGGGATATGACTTGGGCTTTAATATCTCATTATGGCATGGAACCTGATATTTATATTTCTAATTCGTCAAAAGGTAATAGCATGGCTTACCGTTTGGTAATGGAAGGTCTTAAATTGCAACCGTGTTCGCCTGGTTTTGTAGATGGACGCAATGCCATATTAAAAGCTGACAGTTTGTTGTTTGGCGGAGTTCATTCATGTTTAATCTGGAATTGTTTTGCAAGACGCGGACTGGGTTTTAGTGCAAATCAGGGAAGCAGCTCAAGACGTGACGACGGGATTGCTGCAAGTGATTTACCTTCTGGCTGCAACTTAATGTCGGATTCAGAATTGTTTTCATCCGTTTTTTTAGCTGACTATGAATTGATATTAGTAGCCCAGGCACAAGAAAATTCTGTTTTATTAAATTGGAAATTAGATCCATTCTATCAGGATAAAAATTGGATCCTTGTTAGGCGCCAGGGAAATTCAACAGATGAGAAAATTATTTACCGATCTAATGGTTTTTCACATTCAATTCCAGAACTTGAAGATAAGGACGTAAAACGTAATGAAACCTATTTCTACCAATTGCGGATCCAGGATGGATCTGAGATTGTCGCGCATTCAGATTGGATTAAATGCAAATTAGATGTTGGAAATGATCAACTTACATTATATCCAAATCCAGTCACAAGCACACTTTTTATCAATCCAGATCCTAATGATTATGGAACCTTCGAATTGGAATTGTTCAATCAATCCCTCCAGTTAATAGAGGGGCGTACTCTAAATTATAAAAAGGGGGACTTGCTTAGTTTAAATTGTGCAGGTTTGCAAAATGGAATTTATTTTATTCGGATGAAATCTGGAGGTGAAATTAAAACACGTAAGTTTGTAAAACATTAGAGAATCTCTGAAAATTTAATAGAACATTTTATTTTTAATTAAAATAATCGCATCTCAAGCAATTTTTATTGCAATTAATATGTACTAAACTTATCTTATTAATAGACGGTCATCAATCGTCTTGATGTTGGCTCCAATTTTTAGAATGCTATGAATATTAAAATACATTCTAAAATTGACAAATTTAATATCCTTGATTTCGTAGTGTGATAAATCACCCTCTAAAAACAAGCCTGGGATAACCTCTGTATTGTGTATCATGTGTTGAACCTGATTTACATAGTCGATTAAGCTTAGATTGATTTGCTCTTCAATGGCTTTTTTTAATTTATTTTGTGCTATTCCTTTAACCAGGGAAAACATAATTTTATCCATTTTAGGTCCACTTACAGGTTTTAATTTTAAATGCTCAAGCTCAATGCTTTTGGATTCTAACTGGTAAACAGGATCAAAAAATAAATCCATTTTTCCTTTGTATGCACCTGCAAGTTCTAAATGAATAATCATGGTTTGGTTTACACCTTCCATGTGAATTTTTTTTACAGTCAACTGACTAATTCCAGAACCGAACGGCTGGTTTTCAATTGATTCTCGAACCATTTGTTCTATATACGGTAAGGGAATTCTTGATTGGATGTCAAACGTCGAATTGTTGTCAAAATATGGTCTGATTGAAAAAGTCATATCATTTTCTAATTCAACCGGACGCGTTTCAGCTACAACGGATTCAAAGTAAATCATGCATGGAATCACTAATTCAGTAGAAGTCATAGACATCGGACCCAGTGCAATTTCCTGTGGACTTGCAAAAATATGGATGATACTGTCTTCTGTAGAATATAAAGCTTTATTAAAATATTTTCTTACTGAATTTTTTATTTTATCCAGCTTAACATTTTTTTGAATGGTTTCATCAATAGCTGTACAAATAACTGATTTATATTTTTTTAATAAAAAATTTGAAATTTGTTCAATGGGTAATGAAATTCCAACAATGTTTAATATCGGTTTATTAATCCATCTGTGTGAAACCAATTCAGTTTTATTTAACAATTGATCTTGAAAGATATCAATACTGGTAGAGAGCTGGATTTCTATTTCTGCTTTTGCTTTGAGCTTACTTAAAAACCCTTTTGGGCTAATTTCAATTTGCAATGGAATTGAATATAAAAGTGCATTATTAATTGTTTGAATGTCAAGTGGACCAGAAATCCTGGTTTGAATTTTATAGTCTTCTTCAAATGTAAATCCATCATTAAAGGAATTGGTAACCACTTTATTAATGACTCGGTTTAATTCGAATCTTGAAATTTTAACGGGTAGATTTAAATTGGAGGTCATAAGCGTTGGAGGAGTAATAATTAAGTCAGTTTGTTCCGGATGTAATTTTTTGGTACAGCGGTACTGAAAAACTAGTAAGATGAATGCTAAAAGCAGATATTTTCTATTCATAAAAACAATTGCAGACTATAATAACTTAACTCTTGCTTATTTAGTATTTAAATAAAATAAATGATTGTGATTTCTTAGTTGAATCAAAATTAAATTACAGCAGCCTGTCCCTAATGATATCATCTACTACTGCGGGATCGAGTAGGGTAGAGGCATCTCCTAATTCATGGAGTTCCCCTTCTGCTATTTTTCGTAAAATCCTACGCATTATTTTCCCACTTCTTGTTTTTGGCAATCCGTTTACGAATTGAATTTTATCGGCTTTAGCAATAGGACCTATATGATCCATGATGTGATCGTTAATATTAGCTTTTATTTTTTCAACATCGGACTCCTGTCCATTGTAAATTACAAAGGCATAAATAGCCTGACCTTTAATAGGATGTGCGTATCCCACCACAGCACTTTCTGTCACATCTTCCAGGCTGTTGATGGCATTTTCAACTTCGGCGGTACCAATTCGATGCCCACTGATTTTTAAAACATCATCCACTCGGCCGGTAATTCTATAAAATCCATTCGCATCTCGTTTTGCTCCATCTCCTGAAAAATAGAGATTTTCAAATCGATCAAAATAATTTTTTCTGAAACGTTCATGATCTTTATAAGTGGTTCGAAGCATTCCAGGCCAAGGAAACTTGATGCATAAAAATCCATCTGTTTCATTATCCAAAATTTCTTGACCATCATCTGTAACTAGGCAAGGCTGTATTCCAGGTAATGGTAAGCTTGCATAGGTTGCTTTTTGAGGAGTGACGCCTGCGAGATTTGAAATTAAGATGCCTCCGGTTTCGGTTTGCCACCAGGTATCTACAATCGGACAGTTGGAGTGACCAACTTGTTCAGAATACCATTCCCAGGCTTCTTCATTTATGGGTTCACCAACAGATCCTAAAACTTTTAAACTAGAAAGATCTTTATCCTGAAGCCAGGAATTGCCATAACTCATCAAACTTCGAATGGCAGTTGGTGCTGTGTACAGAATCTCGGCTTTAAATTTTTCGATAATTTTCCAGAATCTGTCTGGTTCAGGCCAGGTAGGAATGCCTTCAAATAACAGTGTTGTCGCTCCTGCACACAATGGACCGTATACAATATAGCTGTGTCCAGTGATCCAACCGATATCAGCCGTACAAAAATGAATTTGGTTTTCCTGGTATTGAAATACGTTTATAAAACTGTAGCAAGTATAGATCATATATCCTGCACACGTATGAACAACCCCTTTTGGTTTACCGGTAGATCCGGAGGTATACAAAATAAATAACATGTCTTCTGCATCCATGGATTCGGGAGGTATGCTTAATGACTTTACCCGATCTATTTTAGTTAGTTCTTCATGCCACCAAAAATCACGTCCTGTTGCCATTTGTGTTTTAGAATGGGTACGCTGATAGACTATAACTGTTTTTACAGTAGGACATTCTAACAACGCTTCATCAACGATTGATTTTAATTCAATTGATTTGGACCCTCTAAATGCTCCATCACAGCAAATGACACAGCTTACTTCAGCATTCTGGATCCTATCAGTCAAACTTTGAGCACTGAATCCGCCAAAAACCACATTGTGTATTGCACCAATTCGTGCACAGGCTAACATGGCAATAACCACCCTGGAACCATCCCCATGTAAATACAAACCCGATCTCCTTTTTGTACCCCATGCATTTTCAAAACGGCAGCAAATTCACAAACTGACTGATGCAATTCGTTGTATGTTATTTTTCGTTCTGGTTCAGATGGATTATTTGACTCCCACAAAATGGCGAGTTGATCCCGTTTAGTTTCTAAATGACGATCTAAACAGTTTTCAGTAATGTTGAGTTTGGCACCCTCAAACCATTTTATCCTGGGTTCTTTAAAATTCCATGACAAAACATGATCCCATTTTTTATAAAAATTGAAATGGGTTGCTATCTCAGCCCAAAATCCTATTGGATCCTCAACACTTTTTCTGTAGTGCTGGTCATAGTTTGATTTGGACTTTATTTGAAAAGGAAATGGCATGAATATTTTTTGCAAAGATAAAGTTCCTGACAGGAAGCAATGACTTTATTAGCACCCTTAATTCTTTAATTTCTTCAAGGCTGCTTTTATAGGTTGTGTCATTTGACTAAAAAAACTTTTTGGAAATGTATCGCAATTTTCAAATCCTAATTTTTCATCGCGACCATTGGAAGGCATATACACGGTACCGTATAAATAATCCCAAATGCTTAAGCTCAATCCATAATTAACACCATAAGATCCTTTGGGTAAATTTTCAGCATGATGCCAAATATGCATTTGTGGTGAATTAAAAATATATTGTAAAGGTCCTAGAGGTAAGTAAATATTAGAATGATTGAGGTGACCAATTGCCAGGGCAAAAATATGTACGACAAAAAAATCAGTCAAACCAAAACCAATCATTGCAAGGGGTATATATTCCAAAGTACGGTAAACAATTGTTTCCATAAAATGGTAACGCAAATGAGCCGCAAAGCCCATTTGCTGAACGGAGTGATGAACTTTATGAAATTCCCATAAAGCAGGTACCCGATGTAAGAGTCGATGGACATTCCATTGAATAAAATCCCTCAAAATAAACATCGTTAGTAATTTAAGCCAGAGTGGCCAGCCACCAATTTCAATTGCAACTAAATTTTGAATTCCAAACCATGCTAAAAATTGGTTAAACATCTTTACAATTACATCTGAAAATGCATTGTAAACGATTAATGAAAAAATAAAGAAATTGAAAAACATATAAAACGCATCAAGCCAAAAATCCTCACGGAACCGCCCTTGTTCTTTTCTCCAGGGAAATAGGAGTTCTAAGGTAAATGCAAATAAAGAAACTCCTATGAGCCAATAAAAATAATTGTGCCAGCTGGGGTTGCTGATTTCATTAATAAAATAGCTCCAGTACGATTGATAGGCATTTTTAATGGTTTCCAGATAAGACATATTTAAAAAGGATAAGAGTTAAATAGAATAGAACATTGTTTGACCAAATATAGTAGAAATACTGGATTCTTAAAGACTGATAATTATTTTACAAAATTTAAACCAGCATCTTTTATCTTTGAATATTCTTTAAACACAATGTATTGATATGTACGATTTATTAATGGTATTACATTCCTGGTTGCGATGGGTCGTCGTGGCCTTAGCAATTTGGACGATTCTCGAAAATTATAAGGGCTGGAAATCTGGCTTAACGTACAATGCAGGGGTAAAAAAATGGAATACATTTTTTATCGCCTCATTACATACCCAACTAGTAATAGGATTAATACTGTATGCATTTGTATCTCCAATGATGCAAAATATTTTGAGTGATTTTGGAGCTTCAATGAAGAATTCTGAGACTCGTTTTTGGAGTGTAGAGCATATTTTCGGAATGATTTTGGGAATTGCAATCGCTCAAATTGGAAGTATTAAATCTAAAAAACAGGCAACAGATAGTGCAAAATATGAAGTGGCCTTCAAGTGGTTTTTAGCTGGATTTATTATTATCTTGCTTATGATCCCTTTTGGAATCTGGAATATCGAGCGGCCGTTTTTTAGATTTTAATTGAAGGTTTCTGTTTATTTGTTGCATACGCGATCCCCTGCACCTAAAGGTGCATAACGACAGACTTCATACACTATACTAAGTTCCATTTCAATATCTAATGTAAAATGGGCGAGTGCACCTTTTGGCAGACCCTCTCCGGTCATAGTAAAACTTAAATCCGTGTCAAAGGTATTTGCTGCATACCGTTCAATAGCTCGTCTAAGCTCAGTAACTCCTTTTGAATTCAATTGTTGATTAATTAAGGTGCTGCCAATCACCAGTGGTAGAAATAAATTCTGTTGATCAATTAACAGAAAATTAAAAGAACCATCAGTAGTCACCACATGAATATCTACAAAAAGACTGCGGCATCCATTGTCAGCAGCAGCTGTATAATTTAATTTAGCTGAACTTAAGCTGGCTTTTTTAACCGTCGCATCTGCTGGAATTTGCATGGCTTTTTTAACATTTTCACCGGTAATTTTATTAGCATATCCAAACGGTTTTGCATCATTGATGGTAAAGGGTGCCTTGATATTTACTTTACGTGTTTCTGTGAAAATTTGATCCAGGCACGCATCATCTGAACCACCTAAATATTCTTCTAGGCCGCAACAACCGGACATTAAAACAAACAGCATCGAGAAAAGTGCTAATTTTTTCATGATCTTTTTTTTTTATAATTTTTAGAAATCTAAAGATAATCCCAAGGCACCGGTAACCGGTCCAGAATAATTAATGGCTCCATGAACATTTAGAATCCATAGTTTTAAAGAAGCAGATAATTCGGCAACAAAATGATTGTCAATGCCAATTTTAAGTTCTTTGGTTTTTACTTCTTCATCTTTGGTATAGGTATAGCTGAGATCTGTTTTAGCATCCTGATATCCTAACATCAACTGAGAAGACCACCAACGACCCGATTTGCCAATGTGCAAGGATCCTAAATGCATTTTTGAATTAATATAAGGATCATCTTTAAACTGATGAAAATAATATCCAACTGAAAGATCGATGGGTAGTTTTGGAAAGTATGGATTGATAGCATGTCGAAAGCCTAATCCCAATAAAGAAAGGGAACCTAAATTGTCATCCAATTCGATGGCAAAATAACGACCCGACAGTTCGGTATTAAAGAAACCACCAATTGTTATTTGTGGACTGGCCATGGGCAAAGCCTTCAAATTATATCCACCTGGAAATATATAACTGGTTCCATTAACACCATTTACTTCCACTGGCTCAATAGCACCTATAATCGTAGGGGCTTCTGCCGTTGAAAAGGGTTCAAAAGATTCATTAGTTTTGGCAGTAAAGGTTTTCTGTGCAGATGAAGGATAGGAACTCATTACATTAATACCAATTCGTATATAAAAACTGCTGTCAATAGCCGACCATTCTCTTAAACCTGTATTCAAGTTTGCAGTCATAAGTTCAAAAAGTGGCTGTACGAAAGGTCCGGTGTTATCATCAATGTATGTATTGAGAAAATCTTCAACACCCTCCTGGCTCTTAACTTCATTCACAGTCAAGCTAAAAACAAAAACTAAGCTTGCAAAAAAGACATTCCGCATGGATAAGATTTTTAGTATTTGAAATAGGCTTCTTCGTTCAAATTTACTATAAATATGGTTAATTTTAATATCCCTCCTGATTTTATGTTTTTTTTTACGGTTTTCCGGCATTTATTGCCTTAATTTTGAGCAAAGATTTAAAATGAGAATACTAATTGGACTGATCTGTTTGATGGGTTTTATAAATGGTTCACAGGCACAGGTAAAGTTGCTTCAGGATTATATAGAACAAGGAAAATCTTACCAGGAAATCTGTAGCAAAGCCGAAAAATTAATCCGAAAGAACAAACTAGAGGATGAAAGCTATCGGGAAAACATCTTTAGAAAGAAACGCAAGAAAAAAGATTTTCTGGATGACGAAAAATTGAAATTCGAACGCTGGAAATGGTTCTGGAGAGACCGGGTTACCGAAGGGGGTGCCTTTCCTGATTTACAAAGACAATGGCAATTGTACAATCAAATTACTCATGAAGCGCGTACAAGCTATCGAAATGCACCTTCATGGAAACACGAGGGTCCAAACAGAAATTCTGGGGGCTATTGGGGTATGGGGCGGACTACGCACATTGCTTTTCATCCAAATCAACTTAACACATTTTTTGTAGCTTCACCCAATGGAGGGCTTTGGAAAACAACAAACAATGGCTCAACTTATAGTTCTATTGGTGACAATTTACCTTATCAACCTGTAGGTATTGTACTGATAGATCCTCAAGCACCCAATACCCTCTATGTCAGTTTAGGTGAAAAAGATGGATGGTGGCAATACAATTTGGGAATTTACAAAACAACCGATGGAGGATTGACTTGGAAACCTACCAATCTTAATTGGAAACTTACGGATAATAAGGTAATTTATGCATTGGAAATGAATCCCCTAAACTCCTCTATTTTAATTGCAGCTACCAATGATGGCATTTATAAAACATTTAACGGAGGAACCACTTGGTCTAAGATCAGGACTGAGAATTTTTCAGATATAAAATTCAAACCGGGTGATACTTCGATTGTATATGCAGCTCTGAATGATTATTGGGGGAATTGCAATGTCTTCAAATCCACAGATGGAGGAAATTCATTTACTAAAGTCACTGATTTTGGTTTGCAAAAAGCATTTTTGCGATTAACCACTACAATTGATGATCCGGAGTATTTAGGTATAAATATGAGTGTAGATGGGGCTAAGAAATTTTACCTTTCAAAGAATTCTGCAAAGGATTTTAATTATATTTCTGATATGCCGGAGAATTCAGTTTTGTATTTCTCTCAACAAAATAAATCCGTTTTGTATTGTGGTTACGTGGTTATTTATAAATCAACCGATGAAGGCAAAACCTGGAACCAAATTACGGATTGGTGGGCTAGTGGCCAGGGTTATCCGGAAATCCATGCGGATCATCATTATATTGCCTCTAATCCAAAATCTAAAAATGATTTGTATTTCTGTTGTGATGGCGGATTATATCGGTATCATGAAAATACAGAAAGTTGGGACGAATTGGTGAATGGTCTTGCTATTACTCAATTTTATAAATTGGGAGTTTCTACAACCATACCTCCTGTTATCATAGGAGGTAGCCAGGATAACGGAGGTTTTTTAAAGCGCGCCAATGGATCCTGGTCAAATACCAATGGAGGCGATGCCATGTCTCAAGTTGTCGATCCAACAAATCAAAACATTGCCTATACAGAATATTGGGGTGGAAATGCCGTGTATCGAACTACCAATGGATTTAATGATCTGAAGGAGATTACTCAAAACATTGGTGCAGAATTACCAGGTCAATGGGTAACCCCTTTTAGTTTAAATCCACAAAACCCAAAAACTTTTATCATTGGCTACAATGATGTCTTTGTCAGCTTCAATCGAGGGAATAGCTTTATTAAAATTACAAATAATCTTACAGGAAATAAGGACAACGATTTAAGGGAAATTAAAATAAGTCCTGTTGATACCAATTTGCTGGTTGGATTTAGATCAAACATCATGTATGTTTCAAAAGACTTTGGAAAAACCTGGAAAAATACTTCTTTAATTACCAATCTTGAAATTACAGGAATTGAATTTCATTCAAAGGATACCAACAGAATGTGGTGTACACGGGGAGGTTATGGAGCCTTAAAAGTGATGACATCCAAAGATAAAGGAACTAGCTGGAGCAATATCACAAAAAATTTTGTAAACACTCCAGTCTCTTGTATTGCATTTGATGAAGCATCAAATACTTTATTTGTTGGGACAGATTTTGGTGTTTTCTTTTCTGATGCAGATAATATTGATTGGCAATATTATGGCATTGGCTTACCCCATACTGCTGTGACAGATCTTAAAATTCATCAGGCTCAACGCAAACTTTATATTTCAACTTTTGGAAGGGGATTTTATTCAATTGATTTACCGGATTGTGCACCTGCGGTAATCAATCTTGAAGTAGCTGTCAATAAAAGAAATTTTGAAAAAGCAGACACTTTAAAAATTTGCGCAGGATCTACCATCCGATTAAAAGCTCAGGATAGTTTAAAAGGTATTTTCAGATGGAAAGGGCCTGGTTTGGATACAAGCATCTTGAATAATCCACAAATAGATCTGGGTTTTTTTAATACCATTCAGAAGAATGGTAATTACAGTTTGGAATTTACTTCTGAAAAAGGATGTAAGCGATTGGATACCATAAACATTCGGGTACTCAACAAACCCAATCTTGAAATCAAACAAAGCCATCCCTATTTTGATTGCAACCACCAAACCATTAGATTAATTCCAAATTTAGCAATGGATACGATCAATTTTACATATCGATGGACCCATGCAAATGGATTAGATACGGTTGCATATTCGTTAGATATCAATCAGGAAGGAGATTATCAATTGGAGTTAACCAATAAATCTGGAAACTGTGCATTTTACTTTAATACTAACATTTATAAGGTGGAATCTTCTTCTATTCAAAACAAACAATTTGTTCATAATAAGTGCTATGGAGAAGCGCTTGGATCTTTGGCTTACACTGAATCCGGTGGGAAAGCTCCATTAAACTATTTATGGTCCACGGGCGATACTAGCAGATGGATTACAAATTTGAAAGCCGGAATCTATTATTTAACAATTACAGATGCGAATGATTGCAAGACATTGGATACCTTTCAAATAAATGAACCGGATGAAATTAAAGTAAGCCTTGCAATCAAAAATTCAAGTGGAACGGATGGAAGCATCATGGCAATGGTACAAGGAGGTGTTGCTCCTTACAAATACAGTTATTCTCAGAATGGAACTTTAATTGCTTTGAACCCTGATATTTTTGACTTGAAACCTGGTGTATACGATCTTGAAATTGAAGATGCAAACGGATGTATTGTATCTCGTAAAAATATTGTAGTTGAACAACTAGTTGGAAATTCAAATCTGACGAAGTCCGATATTCGATTTTATCCAAATCCGGTAAATGATGTATTGTATTTGCAATTTGATAAGCCACAATACAATACTCCGGAGTTTATGGTCATCAATGCAACCGGACAAATTTGCCCTGTTTCTATTAAGCAAAAATCACATGGAACGATGCAGTTGAATGTCAGTCAATTGATCCCAGGAGATTATATTCTAAAGTTTAATGGTTTTGAACAGCAAATAGAATTCCGATTTGTAAAAGTGAAATAATCTGGATACGTGTCTGTGCATTATTGTCCGAATTGTGGTGGGGAAGTGACAGCCCGTTTTTGTGGACAGTGTGGTGCAAAATACGGTAAAAAGGACCTTGACCTAAAATCGCTTTTTCAGGTTGTTTTTGAAACCATTACGAATTGGGAACAGAAAATGCTGGTTACCTTGCAGGTTTTGGCAAAGGAACCTGGGAAAATAGCCCGAGCCTTTATTGGAGGAGAGCGGAGAAAATATTATCATCCAGTAAAATTTCTGCTATTTTGGGCAAGTGTCAACTTATTTATTGCACTGACGCTCAAAGTGAGTTTTGGTGAAATCGATACCAATTCATCGGAATTGGAACAACGATTCAATCTATTCATTCAAAATTATATTTCATTAATCTATGCGTTTTCTGTTCCTATGATGGCTTTAGGTCCTTTTTTAGTATTCAGAAAACTCGATCCTGTATTTGTGAATTATAATGTGATGCTCTGTTATATAGTTGGTGCCGGACTGTTGATTAACATTCCATCGTATCTTATGGTTGCTCTGTGGAGAGATGCAGAAATTTTAAGAAATATTATCGGGCCTTTATTTCCAATCGTATTTGCAAGTTATTTCTATCATTCTTATTTCAAAAATGCATTATGGAAATCTGGAGTTGCCGGTGTATTAACCGCATTTTTTCTCTTTTTAGCATCCTTGATCATACTAACCACAGTTTATACCATTTTTCAGCTGATTGAATAAGTCCTTTTTATAAAATATTTTTTTCCGGTGTACCTTTGTGGGACACATTAACTTTAATTCAAATTGAATGTTTAAACAGAATCATTTTTTTGCAATCTGCTTTTTGACCATTTCTCAGTGCCTATTTGCTGGAGAAGGCATGTGGCTTCCCATTTTTTTAAAATCTTTGAATGAGAAGGAAATGAAATCTATGGGAATGAAAATTTCTGCGGATGATATTTACAATATTAACAAAGGGTCTTTAAAAGATGCCATCGTTCAATTTGGTGGGGGCTGCACGTCTGAGATTATTTCAAACGAAGGGTTGATGTTGACAAACCACCATTGTGGTTTTGGGTATATTCAAGCGCTGAGTTCAGTAGATAAAAATTACATTCGTGATGGATTTTGGGCACGAAATAAAGCAGAAGAACATGCTTGTTCAGGTTTAACTGCAACTTTAATCGTCCGCATGGAAGATGTTACCAGTAAAATATTGGAGGGTGTTGATTTAAAAATGAGTGAACTCCAGCGAAGAAATAAAGTTGATGAGAATATTGAAAAGTTAAAACTTGTGTTACCTAAAATGGCAGATCAGGATGTGATGATCCGTGCGTTTTATAATGGGAACCAATATTTTGCTTTTGTGACTGAAACGTATAATGACATTCGTCTGGTTGGTACTCCACCAGAATCTATAGGAAAATTTGGAGCAGATACAGACAATTGGGTTTGGCCAAGACATACGGGTGATTTTTCACTTTTTAGAATTTATGCCAACAAAGCCAATCGTCCTGCTGCTTATTCTAAAGACAATGTTCCATACAAACCAAAACATTTTCTTCCAATTTCTTTAAGCGGAATAAAAGAGGGGGATTTTACCATGGTTTTTGGTTTTCCAGGTCGCACAACGGAGTATTTAATTTATGAAGCCGCCCGCCAGCAAGTCGATGTATTAAACCCTGTTCGAATCAGTTTGCGAGATAAGGCTTTAAAAATAATGGATAAATACATGCGTGCAGATGAGAAAACAAAAATTCAGTATGCATCAAAATATGCAGGAATCGCAAATGCATGGAAAAAATGGATCGGTGAAAATCTTGGGATGCGAGTTACCAATGGATTAGATAAAAAGTTACAGGATGATGCTGTTTTTCAAAAACGGGTCGAACAAAACCCAAAATTTGAATCGTATCGCAAACTCATTCCTGATATGGAATTTTTATATAAACGGCTGGAACCGTTTACAAAGGCCAGAGAATACTATGCAGAAACGTTTGTCAGAAATGTCGATGTGTACGATTACTATCAACTGGTTAAGTCATTGATCAATACATATGAAGGGAGAGGTGAAACAAAATTTAATAGTAGTAAAGAAGATGTTTTGAAAAATGTGGATGCCTACTTTAAAGATTTTAATACATCTATCGATCAGGAAATATTTACCAGTCTATTAGAACAATTTATTAAAGAGATGAATCCTGCGTTTGTTTTTAATTCTTTAAAAGAAGATTTGAATAAACACAAGGCAGATTATAAAGCCTTTACTAAGGCCCTTTATTCCAGCAGCAGGTTAACTAATAAAGATAGTTTGGCAATCCTTATGGCTCTGGATTATTCACATTGGATTAATGCAGTGAAATCAGATCCGCTCTATCAGTTTTATGAAGACATGAATTTTTATCAAAATAACGATATCAATAAATTGTGTTTTGAATTGGAAGAGCAAATCAATGCACTCCGACGTACACACATGACTGCTCTGATGGAAGTGATTCCTGAGAAAAAATATTATCCGGATGCAAATTCAACACTCCGAATAACATACGGGAAAGTAGAGGGTTTTAAACCACGTGATGGCGTTCATTATCTTTCCAAAACCACATTGGATGGAGTTATGGAAAAGTATGTTCCGGGCGATTATGAATTTGATGTACCTAAAAAATTGCAAACCTTGTTTAAGAATAAGGATTATGGTATCTATGGGGATGATGGCAAAATGCCATTAGCATTTATTGGATCCAATCATACTACAGGTGGTAATTCCGGAAGCCCTGCCATTGATGCCCATGGAAATTTAATCGGATTAAATTTTGACCGGGTATGGGAAGGTACCATGAGTGATATCAATTATGATCCCAGCATTTGTCGTAACATCATGGTTGATGCGAGATACATTTTATTTATCATTGACAAATTTGCCGGAGCCAAATGGCTGGTAGATGAAATGAAATTGGTTTATCCTAAAGGAAAAAAGAAATAACGATTCTCATTCAACTATAAACCGGGCATTTCCAAGTTCTTGAGCCTTGTTGTCTAGTAACTGGAAAATATAAGTCGCAGCTTTTAATCCATGGATTTGAATCGGATGCGATTCATTTTCTATCAATTGAATTTTAGCTGACTGAATCGTTTTACCAGTAACATCTAAAATGCGATACGTATACCTTCCGCCAGGTAAAGAATAATTACTTACTAAGAGCAGGTCTTGTGCTGGATTCGGATAAAGACTCAATGCAACTGAATTCGTTCCATTTGCAGTTTGTAATTGAATCCGATCATCTGGTTTGTATTGCACGGCTGCTGGCAAACCAAGACTGTCTGTTGTTATATAGGCTATATATCCTTTTGTTTCATTGGATATAAAAG
The DNA here is from genome assembly GCA_016712145.1 of Saprospiraceae bacterium. Taxonomy (NCBI): domain Bacteria; kingdom Pseudomonadati; phylum Bacteroidota; class Saprospiria; order Saprospirales; family Saprospiraceae; species Saprospiraceae bacterium. The sequence continues at coordinate 1,335,998 of JADJRO010000001.1, read as the reverse complement.
CATATGCTGTTGTATTTAGATCTCCAAAAAAACCGGCAAATAGACCACTAGCTAAACCGGTTACATCAATCCAACCCAGAAATTGTACTTTGGCATCGATGGTTGTTTTGCTTACGGTATTGATTTTTTCGCGCAATACCTCCCAGGATTTAGCTGGTAATTTTAAAGTTCCCCATGCATCGGCTTCTTTGTGAAATTTCGTGTTAAAATTAACCCGAAAAGAATCCGGTTTTAAGGGCAATGAATTTAATAAGCTATCGGGTAGAATGCTGGATGAAAATGCAACAGAACTGATCGTTTGATAGGAAAGTGTATCTAAACAGTTTTCAGGATAACGCAAAACAGTAGCCGGCTTAGGAAATACATTGGCACCCCCCAAACCGGGTATCGGACCTCCTCCGCGAGTGGCAGTTCCTAAAAGATCTACCCGATTTGCATACATTCTGTAATACATTTCAGTAATTCCTTGAAAAACGACTGCATCGGCTGTTGGAAAACTGGACGCATTTACACCCGCACTTTTCGGTAAATACACTTCAGAACGACGCACATTGGAATTTAAATTACTGAAATCCCAAATTTGATTAGGTCCAGGATTTCCCAATGCAATTGAACCCACTACGGTATCGTAACGATACCCAAAGGAATCTCCAACGGCTGGTCTTACAGCACTTGTGATGGTAGTTTGGGCATTTGCAGTCCAGGCCAATGAACATAAAATCAAGCTGTATAGATAATTCATACTTTTATTAAAATTTATTGAAATGATTGTAAAGATACAAAGCTGCTGTATTCACCTCCCTTTTTTAATAGAGATTCATGATTGCCTTCCTCCAGAATTTGTCCTTCCTTCAAAACGATAATCTTATCAGCTCGTTGAATGGTAGATAAGCGGTGCGCTATAATCACTGCGGTACGCCCTTCAAGGATTTCTGTCATGGCCTCCTGTATAATTTTTTCTGAGGCAGTGTCCAAAGCAGACGTAGCTTCATCTAAAATCAGAATTTGTGGATTTCTGATTAAAGCTCTCGCTATGGTTAATCGTTGGCGTTGTCCGCCACTAAGTTTCATTCCACGGTCTCCAATGGTATATTCCAGCTGTTCAGCTTGTTCGGATACAAATTGCTCTGCATGCGCTGCGCTCAAACTTTCCCAAATAGCGGATTCAGATTGTTGGTCCTTTCCAAATAAGATATTGTTTTTTATAGTATCATTAAATAGAATTGGATCCTGGTTAACCATTCCCATTAAACTTCTTAAATCCGTTAATCGAATGTCACGAATATCAACACCATCGATGGTGATTTTTCCTTCAGTAACATCATAAAAACGTCCGATCAAATCCACCAAAGTCGTTTTCCCTGAACCGGATGAACCAACAATGGCCAAAGTACTTCCTTTTGGAATCACCAGATTAATATTTCTTAAAGCATAAGCATTTTGATTCGTATATCTAAAACTGACATTTTCAAAACGAAGCTCGTGTTTAAATAGATTCTTTGATAATGCATTGGGATTGTCTCTTATTTGGTCTTCTGCATTTAATACCTGATTGATGCGATCTGCGGCAGCCATTCCTTTTTGAATATTAAAGTAAGCATTTGATAATGCTTTAGAAGGTTCGATTACATTAAAAAATGCATACAGGAATGCTAAAAATACAGAGCCGGACATTTCATTTGCAAAAACCAATTTGGCTCCATACCATAACAAACAGCAAACCACTGTGATTCCTAAAAACTCAGACAAAGGCGATGATAAATCCCGTCTACGATAAATTCGGGTTACCATGTTTCGGTATGCATCCAGGATTGAATTAAATCGTCCGATTACATAATTTTCTGCACCAAAAGATTTTATCACGCGCAATCCTCCAAGACTTTCTTCCTGTACAGAAATTAAATCGCCCATTAAATGCTGTGCAGTATTTGATTGTTTCCTCAATGTTCTGGAGATACCCCCTATGACAAGTGAGGTAAACAACATCAACATGAACACAAATAAAGTCAATGCAGGACTGGTGTAAATCATAATGGCCATACTGCCTAATATCAATAATGGATCTTTTACAAGTGTTTCAAGGGTAGATAAGATGCTGAATTCTATTTCCTGCACATCCGTAGTCATTCTTGAAATTAAATCGCCTTTCCGTTCTTCAGAAAAATAGGATAGAGGCAAACTCATAAATTTATTGAATAAATTTTGGCGAAGTTTTGCGGATACACCTACCCGGACTGGGGCCATGGTATGAATTGCCAGGTATCTAAAAAAATTCTTTAGAAAAAAAATAGCAGCCAAACCTCCACAAATAATCATCAATCGCATATTCGGATCGTATTGATTGATCCAAACGCCAAATCGATATTTAATTAATCCTATAAAATCACTGATACTTTGTACCTGACCAGGATCCTGAAAACTTGGCATCTGTTTTTGGAAGAGCATTTCAAACAAGGGAATGATCGCAGGAATGCTCAATACTGTAAAAAGTGTAGCCAGGATATAAAAAAAGAAATGAGCCAGTACTCGGTATTTATAGTCCCGGAGCAGACTCATCAATTGTAAAAATGCTTTCACTCAATAATCAATTGCAAATGAACTGATTTGTTCATTGATTATTTCTGGGGTTCCAGTTTAAAATTATTTAAGAAGCCGGTATGAAAATTCCCTGCTCTAAAATCAGGATTTTTCATAAGCTGCTGGTGAAATGGGATGGTGGTTTTAATTCCTTCCAGAATAAACTCGTCTAAAGCCCGTTCCATTTTTGTAATGCATTCCTCGCGGGTTTGAGCTTTACAAATTAATTTAGCGATCAGCGAGTCATAATATGAGGGTACCGTATAACCAGCATACACATGCGTATCTACCCGGACACCATGTCCTTTAGCCGTATGCAATGAGGTTATTTTGCCTGGGTTGGGTCTGAAATCCATATAGGGATCTTCAGCATTGATCCGCACTTCCAGGGCATGCATGGCTGGAAAGTAGTTTTTACCAGTAATCGGGATGCCGGCAGCAACCTTAATTTGTTCTTTAATCAGATCGTGATCAATCACTTCTTCTGTAACCGGATGCTCCACTTGAATCCGGGTATTCATTTCCATGAAATAGAAATTTCGGTATTTGTCCACCAGAAATTCAACGGTTCCAACCCCTTCGTAATCTATTGATTTACCTGCTTTAATGGCTGCTTCCCCCATGAGCTCCCGAAGTTCGGAAGTCATAAAAGGCGATGGACTTTCCTCCACTAATTTTTGGTGACGGCGCTGTATTGAACAATCCCGCTCTGAAAGATGTACCACACGACCGTGTTGATCGCCAACAACCTGAAATTCTATGTGTCGGGGTTCTTCAATAAATTTTTCAACATAAATCCCATCATTAGAAAATGCGGCTTTTGCCTCTTGTCGGGCAATATTCCACATGGATTCAAATTCATCTTCTTTCCAAACGATGCGCATGCCACGTCCTCCACCTCCGGCGGTTGCTTTCAGAATAACCGGATAACCAATGTCAGAAGCGATGCGTTTGCCCTGGGCTATATCTTGTAATAAACCGTCTGAACCTGGAACAACAGGAACTCCGGCTTTGATCATGGTATCTTTTGCGGTGATCTTATCACCCATTTTGCGAATTTGATCGGGTGTGGGGCCGATAAATTTGATTCCGTATTGATGACAAATTTCAGCGAACTCTGCATTTTCGGCTAAAAAACCATAACCAGGGTGAACCGCATCGGCATTGGTGATCTCAACCGCGGCCATAATTTTTGGTATGTTGAGATATGATTGGGAAGAAGCTGGCGGACCGATACAAACAGCTTCATCAGCAAAACGGACATGCAGACTTTCGCGATCTGCGGTTGAATAAATTGCAACCGTTTTTATACCCATTTCACGGGCCGTTCGAATGATACGTAGCGCGATTTCACCGCGATTTGCGATTAATATTTTATTAAACATGCGGGGTATAAATTAGGGTTCGACTAAGAATAAAACCTGGTCGTATTCAACCGGTGAGGCATCTTCAACCAGTACCTTAACAATCTTACCCTTCACTTCACTTTCAATTTCATTGAAAAGTTTCATTGCTTCGATGATACAAACGGTTGATCCTACTTCAACGGGATCTCCAACTTTTACAAATTGGGGTTTATCTGGTCCGGATGCCCGATAAAACGTACCAACCATGGGAGATTTGATTTCTAATAATTTTTTATTTGAATTGGCTTCTTCTTCAGAAGCAGCTTTTGAAGCGGAGGTTTCTTCTGCAGTTAAAACGGATCTGGAAACCGGTAAACTCGCTGGAATTGCAGGAGCAGCCGGAATATATGGAACCGAAATTGACGGATTTGTTTTGACTTCCTTGCCTGTTTTAATTGTCAATTCAAAATCACCTTCTTTCATTTTAAAAACAGAAAGATCAGATTTGCTGACCAGACGTATAAGTTCCTGTATTTCTTTAAAGTTCATGATTTATTGTTTTACGCGTTCAATATACTCCTTTGTCCTGGTATCAACCCGAACATGGTCCCCTTCTTCAACAAAAAGTGGCACCTTTACCAAGGCACCTCCTTCTAAAGTGGCCATTTTTTGTGCATTGGTTGCAGTATTTCCACGGACACCAGCTTCGGTTGATATAACAGCCATGACTACATGGGCCGGAAGATCCACTGTTAATGGAATTTCCTTTTCTACATGATACAAGACTTCTGCTTCCATTCCCTCTTTAAGGAATTCACCATTTTCGATCAGATTGATATCAATGGCCTCCTGGTCATAAGTCTCTGAATTCATAAAATGGTACCCAGAATCATCTTTATAAAGGTACTGCATTTTCGCCTTTCCACCCGAACATCATCCACATCATGACCGGCTACAAATGTATTTTCTACAACCTTTCCTGAAGATAAACTTTTCAATCGGGTTCTTACAAATGCATTTCCTTTACCGGGTTTGACGTGCTGAAATTCAACAATCACGTAAATATCGTTATTAAAATTAATACACAAACCATTCCGAATATCTGAAGTATTAGCCATGAGATTTTTTTTTAAGAAGGCGCAAAGATAATCCAGAATGCCCTACTAAAAAGCAGTATTCAGGCCTTATAGCCTAAAATAATAAAGCCAAAATCGGTTTTATGACCTACCTGGGTACTAAGTTGAATTCTACCCGACGATTCAAATAACGACCGGTTTCATTATTATTGCTTGAAATGGGTTTAGCAGACCCAAAACCGGCATAACTCAATCTGGAGGCATTTACACCTTGAGAAATCAGGTATTCATAGCAGACTTTTGCCCGACGTTCCGATAAATCCAAGTTGAATTTAGCTGAACCTGAGTTGTCAGTATGTCCATGAATAGACAAATTGTAATCCGGATATTTTCTCAATATTTTGGATACTTTATCTAAAATATTAAAAGATTCAGATTGCAAGGTTGCACGACCAAGGTCAAATTGTACGGCACGCATCGCAAAATCCAGGGTTTCTTTGTCAGCCTTTTCAATTGCTGGGCAACCCTTATTGCTTGCAGGTCCAGGAGTATTTGGGCAACTGTCGATTTTATCCATAACACCATCTCCATCTGAATCCGGACAGCCTTTAAATTGTACCAATCCTGCAGTAAACGGACATTCATCCTGATCGTCCGAAATACCGTCTGAGTCACTGTCTTTTTTTAATTCATCTGGACATCCTGCTTTCGATTTAATACCGGCAACATTTGGACATTTGTCATCTTTATCCGAAATGCCATCGCCATCTGAATCCGGACAACCATTAAATTCGACTAATCCGGCTTTATCCGGACATTGATCTTTTTTATCAGAAACCCCATCACCATCCGCATCTGCTTCAGGGCAACCTTTATTTTCTTTGATTCCTTTAAGATTAGGACATTCATCTTCATTATCTGCAATGCCATCCTCATCGGTATCAGGACAGCCCATAAATTTTTCAATTCCTTTTAATTCCGGACATTTATCGTCTTTATCAGGGATGCCATCACCATCTGAATCCGGGCAGCCCATGAACTTGGCTATGCCGGGTGTATTTGGACACAAATCAAATTCGTCTATGATGCCATCTTTATCGGCATCAGGTTTTTCCATAATAACTTCTTTGTTTTGGTTTTTCTTATTTCCCAGTAAATACACAAAGCCAAAATGATGTTGGATATGCGATTCAGAATTCGCAATGTTTAACCTGTAATCTGATTGCCAATGAAGGTAAAATTGTGGGTGAACCATAAAATTAATTCCAAGTCCAAGTGGAACTTCTACTCCAAAATCGCCTTCTTTTGGAATTACAAAATTGACTCCTGCAACCAAGATCGGATTGGCCCACCTTGATTTTAAAACATGTAAATTGCCTTGCGCGCCCAAAGTAAAAAATGGATTTTTTATTGATTCATTGGTGCTGTCTTTATAAATACCCAATCCAAATGGAATTGTTACAGATAAATTATGCGGAAAGTTGCGGATGTAAGCCAATTCAAATCCATTTTGAAACTGGCGAAAAGCTGCAGCGTCTTTATCCCTAAATGTATTGTAATCAAACAAGGTTTTACGTGCCATAAGCCCCTGTTTAAAATCGGAAAATTGAGCTTGAAGAGGGCTCATCATGTTAAAACATATAAAAAATACTAAACAGAGTACGTGTTTCATATAGGGTTTTTTGACCATGCAAAGGTAGGTGAAATTTAGAGGAATGTATTGAAATTTGGCAGTTTGTATCATTAAAATGAACTTAATAAGTTGCTTCAAAAAAACCGGTTCCTGTATTCTTTTTAACCTGATCCCATGGAAAGAAACGTCCATTCATTACAATGTAAACACCCGGATTGAGAGTCTGGACAAAAGCAAGTGCGGACCCCAGGTTAAAAAAACCATCTGATGAATTTCCAAAAGCATATGGAATCATGGCGCCGGTTATTACGATCGTTTTCCCTTGAAGTGATGCTTCTGCCAGGACTTTAGCCGTTAAACTCATGGTATCCGTACCGTGAGTAATTAATATGTGATTTGAAATCGATTTTTTGCAATTGTGAATGATTATTTGACGGTCTTCTTCAGTCATTTCCAGACTATCCACCATCATCAACGTTTTAATGTCGATGTCAAGGGTACAACGGCCCCGTTCCATCATTTCGGGCAGGTGGGTGTCTTTAAAAAAGAGCTGGCCATTTACAAAGTTGTATTCTTTGTCAAAGGTTCCACCAGTAACAAATATTTGAATGAAATCAGTTTTTGGGTCCATACAAGCAATCAACTACTTCCTTCAAAAATAGGGCCAGATCTTTTATAAGTATAAGTTAAATTAATTTTTAATATGTAAAAAATATGTTATATATTTATTCTTGAAATATAGTCTTTTATATTTAGAAATGAATCCTTATACGCTTGTCTTATTGAAAACCAGGACTTGCATTATAAAAGTGTAATCAGCACATAATCAATCGTTTACACATTTTGATTTTTCTGAAATTTATACATTGTAGCTATTGGCATATTATTTGCGACAGCTTGCTTGCATTCTAATTATTCACGCCCGGTTAAGTAAAATCCATGCAAACTAATTTTATTAAGCTATTTTTCTTTGTTATAGGCTTGGTCCTTTGTTCAACTAAACAATTGCACGCGCAATGTGCAAATGCTACCTTGACACTTAATGGATTTAGTGCGGTTGGTGGTAGCGGAACCTACGATGATCCGGCTATTGGAATGGTCTCCATTGATTTTTGTATCAAACTGGATAAATACTTTGAGTTAAATACCAATTGGGTTCATGGTGTTTTCATTTCATTTGATCAAATTCCTAAAGGGGTTAAGATTTGCGAAGGCCCTACCGGTTCACAACCCTGTCAACATGGAAGTCGCTTTTGGGTATTTTTAGATTCAACCAAAGCAGCTCAAAATAATTTGCCTGGCCCTGGATTTTATGTTGACGAAGGGGATGGCAATCCGGCAAATAATTATGGAGACAATGGAATTGGAACGCCTCAAGCAACTTTTCCAGATTTAAGACCCTTCTGTTTTCAAGCAAAAATTGATTGCAATGTCAGCTCAGCAATGGCTTATTTACCTAAAATCACGATAACGGGTGACGGTACTACGGGTGCCTGGGAAAATGGAGCCTGCGATGGGGACGTGTTTCGAGCTATAGACGGAGGTCCAAATGGTAATGGAACCGTTGTGGTATGTGGCGCCGTATTACCTGTAAAATTATTGAGTTTTACCGGGGAGGCTCAGAGCAATGGAAATGCCCTTAAGTGGTTGGCTTCTTCGGATCAGCTATTTTCTCATTTCGAACTTGAACGCAGCAAAACAACGTCTGCGCGTTTTCAGACTATCACAAAAATAGAAGCTAAAAAAGGGAACACAGGCAACGGCAGCGAAATTGTTGAATACAATTATTTTGATCCTGAATCGAATTTAAATAGCTATTACCGACTTAAAATGTTGGAAAAAGATGGTTCTTTTAATTATTCAAAAATAATATCCATTCAAAATAAGGACAAAGGATTTACAGGTAAGCGATTTATCATCTATCCAAATCCAACTTCAGATATCTTACAAATGCAAAATGAAGCAGATGATAAATTGGGGCCCTTGGAGTGCAGGATCTATGATATTTGCGGACAATTAATGGCGAGCATTCCATTTAATGTAGATCGGTCAAGTTCAAATTTATATTTTGACATCAGCGAACTATCTCAAGGAGTTTATTTTGTCGATATCTTGTCAGGAGAGCAGTCCATCGAAAAGCTGAATTTTATTAAACAGTAGTTGGGGAAAAGCTGATAAGCTATTAAGCTAAAACGCTAAAACGCTATTTAGTTATTTAAGTAAAAATGGAATGAGTCTATTGCATTTTGTCTGAAAGGATAAAACAGCCTCTTCTCCTAAACAACCTTATCTGCACAATACGATGAAGCAAATGCATCGGGTTTTGCTTTAAAGATAAAACCCATACTTAAAATATATCCCATGGCTTCTTTTAATGCAGTATTTGATTTAAAACCAGGATCCGTATTTATGTCTGCGTGAACTTCCAGTGCAATGCTATATTTTTCAAGCAGATCACACAATTGATATGCAATTTCGATTGATTTGGCTACTTCAGTAATCATACGTTCTTTAATGCGCATAATCCCTTTGTGTGTTGAATGGTGAATAAACATAAAACCACCCCGACCTTCTCTTACAAAAACGATCACCGTAGCAAAGTCAACATGATCCATTCGAGTTTGACTATCGGTGCCAATGCATAATTTAAGTTTGTAACCTGCTGCTTGTTCGCGGAGAATCGTCTGTTCAACCGCATCTAAAATTGGGGTATCTATCAAATCCCCATTTAATCGTCGCCAACTCATGAGATTTTGGAATTTAGCTTAAAAATAGTTAAATTTTTCATATTTGTATTGCGAATTCTAACGCACATTCTGAATGCAGGGTTACCGTATTAAAGCTTACTTTTACACGGCTTTTCAAAAAAAAATAAATTCAGATACATGTATATATTGAAACATGGGATTCCCTTATTGCTTTTTTTGCTTTTAATAGCATGCAAACCATCCAGCAGTCAGACAGAAACAAAAAGTAACCATCTAATCAAAGAGCATTCAACCTATTTGCTTCAACATGCCCATAATCCGGTCGATTGGTATCCCTGGTCGGATGAAGCCCTGGCAAAAGCTGTAAAAGAAAATAAACTGATCATTGTGAGTATTGGCTATTCTTCCTGCCATTGGTGTCATGTAATGGAAAAAGAATCTTTTTCGGATACCGCAGTCAGTCGTATCATGAATACGAATTTTGTTTCCATTAAAGTAGATCGTGAAGAACGTCCGGACATTGATAATATTTATATGGAAGCTTGCCAAATCGTAAATCAAAATGGAGGATGTGGCTGGCCGCTAAATGCTATTTGCTTATCAGATGGAAGACCGGTTTGGGTAGGGACCTATCTTACAAAAAACGAATGGATGCATTTGTTAAATCAAATATTGGATGTTTACAAAGAGGATCAGAATCAATTGCAAAAAGCGGCTGCACAAATTGCAAACCATCTCCAAAGTGAGCAGCAATTTAATGTGAATGATCAGGAGCTCAGATTTGAATCAAAATTCATGACAGACGCTCATGCCAGAATCCTTGCATCACTTGATTTTCAAAATGGAGGTCGATCCGGACAAATAAAATTTCCATTGCCTCCTTTGTTAGAATATAATTTAGAATACGCATTTGCAACTAAGGATATTAAAACCAAGCAATGGCTTGATCTCAGTTTGACCAATATGATGGAAGGTGGTATTTACGACCAGTTGGCCGGTGGATTTGCAAGATATTCTACGGATGCAAAATGGAATGTTCCACATTTTGAAAAAATGCTTTATGACAATGCACAATTAATCAGCATCTATGCAAATGCATATAGGTTTACTAACAACCAGGGATATAAAAATTTAATTACGGATTGTACTAAATTTATGTTTAATGAATTTAAATCTCCGGAAGCCGCATATTATTCTTCTTTTGATGCAGATTCAGAAGGAGAGGAAGGCAAGTTTTATGTGTGGACTTTAAATGAACTTAAAACAATGCTGCCGGATGCAAACCAATTGAAACTGGTTATAGATCATTTTGATATCACCGAAGCTGGAAATTGGGAACATGGAAAAAATGTGTTAAAAATCCACATGACTCAAAAGGAATTGGCATTAAAATATAAAATTACAGAAACAGAAGTTGGATCTCAATTGGAAAATGCAAAGCAACAAATGCTTGCCTATCGAAATAAGCGGACTAAGCCAGGACGTGATGAAAAAATAATTTGTTCCTGGAATGCCATGATGGTTCAAGCATTGTGCGATGTATATGCAGCAACGTCTGATAAGTCCTATCTGGATGAAGCTATAAAAACAGCAAATTTTATTAAGACGAAATTGCTGCAGAATGATCTTAAATTGTTTCGAAGTTATATGAAGGGTAAAACCGGGGCGCAAGGCTTTTTGGATGACTACGCGTTTACAATCTTAGCCATGATCAGGCTTTATGAAGTGAGTTTTGATGAAAGCTGGTTGCAGCAAAGTAAAGCGATCTGTGATGTAGTAATCAAAAATTTTACCGATGAATTCGGATTGTTATTTTATTACACTTCTTCGGAAGATAAAGCCCTCATTGCCCGCAAAAAAGAATTATCAGATCAAGTTATTGCCTCTTCCAACTCGTTGATGTGTGAAGTGCTTCATAAATTGGGATTGTATTTTTACAATGAATCCTATTTGGATCGTTCCAAAAAAATGCTTCACGCAATTGCTCAACAACAAGAACTTATGGATCCTATATTTATTTCGAATTGGTTGCGCATTCAAATTGGATTTGTAAAACCTCTTTATGAAGTTGCTATCGTTGGCAAAGACTTTGCTGCATTGCATACCAGTATATTAAATAAATACACCCCCAACGCCATCTTGTTGGGTGGAGCTTCTGAAGGCAGTCTGGAGTTATTGAAGGAAAAATTGCAAGAAGATCAGACATACATTTACGTTTGCAGAAATAAAGTCTGTAAGTTGCCGGTACAGGATGTTAGTAAGGCCATTCAATTAATGAATTAAGTTGAATGGAATGATTGTATTCAAACCATTGGGCTATTTACTCGCAGCGATTCGTTTTGCCATAATCATTGGCACGATGGCTGTATTGATTGGGATTGGATTGATGTTGATGAAGTTAAAACTAGCCAATCAGGAATTGGCATTTGCCATTCGAATGTATTGGTGTAAAATGGCCTTGTGGGTATTGGGTGTGAAGGTTCACAAATCTGGAACGGTTGATGTAAGCGATGGCAATTTATATGTTGGAAATCATCGGTCGTTTGTGGATCCCTTAGTTGCATTTAGTTTTATTCGAAGAGCTTATGGCGTTAGCAAAAAAGAGGTTTCTGGATATCCATTAATACATACCGGAGCTGTTCTCTCTGGAATCATTTATGTTGACAGGCCCAATTCTGATAGCCGGCACACTGCAAAAGCACAGATTGAAGAAAATTTACGCATTAACCGGAGTATTTTAATTTTTCCGGAAGGGACCACCACGACAACTCCTGAAACTAAACCTTTCAGAAATGGATCATTTGAAGCTGCAGCTGTCTCAGGCCATCCTGTAGTTCCATTTGCTTTGGAAATGGGAAACCCTGAAACTGATTTTTGGCATGAAGAAAGTTTAATGGGTTTATATTTTAAAACATTCTCCAAATGGAGAACGCACATTTATATTCATTTTTTCGATCCCATTTATGGCTCCTCCGGCGACCAATTGGCAAGGCAAGCAGAAACTATGATAAATGAAAAGATCAAGGAGTTTCAAAAAAATTGGAAATAGTAGGGAGGGAATGTTGCAATGGTACAATTCTGCAATTCTGCAATTCTGCAATGGTACAATGTTAAAATGTTTTTAATGGTGTAAACTAATTTTTTGATGGTTGTTCCAACTATCAACTATCAACTATCAACTATCAAACTATCAACTATCAACTAACAACAATCAACTAACAACTATTTAAAATCAATTGAAATCGAATTCACACAATGCCTGACATTTTTTGGTGTAAATTTTTCTCCTTTAAAGACATGTCCTAAATGGCCACCACAATGGTTGCATAAAATTTCTACGCGACGGCCGTCTGCATCCGGTTGGTAGCGGATTGCACCGGGAATTTCATCATCAAAACTGGGCCAGCCGCATCCGGAGTCAAATTTAGCTTCGGATTTATATAATTCTGCATCGCATTGTTTACAAACATAGGTTCCGGTTTCATAGTGTTTGTTGTAAATGCCTGAAAAGGGTAATTCGGTACCTTTCTTTAAAATGATCCGTTGGTCTTCGTCTGTTAATTTATTATAGTCTTTAGGATCTTTCATTTTTTTTTAAGTTTTCCTTCAAATTTAGCTTTGAATGTTTTCACTTTAGGCGCTATGACCATTTGACAATACGGTGCAGATCCATTTAGATTAAAATAATCCTGGTGATAATCTTCTGCTGGATAAAATGTTGTAAATGCTGTAACTTCTGTAACAATTGGATCTTCCCAAATTTGTGTTGCCACTTCAGATTTTGATTTTTCAGCTGCATTTTTTTGTGCTTCGCCGTGATAAAAAATGGCTGAACGATATTGGGTACCGGCATCAGCCCCCTGGCGATTTAAAGTTGTTGGATCATGGGTAGTCCAAAACACTTCAAGAATTTCTTCAAAGCTAATTTGTTTTGGATTGAAATGAATCTGACACACTTCAGCATGTCCGGTAGTGCCGGTGCATACTTCGCGATAGGATGGATTTTTAACACCGCCCCCTGAATAACCGGATTCAACTTTTACAACTCCATTGAGATCTTGAAAAATTGCTTCTACACACCAAAAACAACCGGCCCCTAAGGTAGCTATCTCCAAACTATCGTTTCCTGTTGTTTGATCCTGAATTGTAGTCATAGATGCATTCATGGTTTCTTGTGAACTAATGGGTTTTGGCTGGTTTTGGCAGCCAGCCAGACTTAATACTAAAAAACTCAATACTTTCATTCGAATTAATAAATTTCCTGGTTCAATAACAAATAATCATCAATTTAGTTCGATGAAAAGGAAACGTTCAAAATAAATAGATTTTTGTGCTTTCAAAATTTTTCAATAGAAAATGGATCGGAAAAGAAACTTGACCAAATTCTAATTTAGACATACGCTTGCAATTGAAATTTGGATTCCGGACGAAGTATTTTAGATTGTAATAATAAAATAGCCCCAATTTCTTAGAAATTTGGGGCTTCATCCAGTAGGTATTTTAAAGATGGTAAACAATTACTCAAAAATGATCCTTCGATTTATTTTTTGATGTACAGTGGTTATTTGTAATAAGAAGATACCCGAGCCAATCATCGATTTCTTTAAAGTGATTGGACTTGTCAATGGCAGTTGCTGATTATAAATTTGTTGTCCCATGATATTAAAAACCTTCAAAGTCTGTATGGGTGAATCCAATGTATTTGATAACCGAATGTTTATTTCATCCGATGCTGGATTGGGATAAATCAACAGGGAAGAATCTTCATTTTTGCTTTCTGTCGAACTGATTCGTGATACAGATTTAAAAAATTCCCAAAACAATTCAGCTTCAATTGGAGGATTTGGTAATTGATTCAGGTAGTTGGTTCCATTGAAATATTCATGTTCTAACCCATAAAAGATGCTCCATCTGAAGTATCCCTTTGATTCACCCGGCAGGGGATCGGTAAAAGTATAATGGATAATGTAGGCATTTGAGTCTTTGGAATAATTCCAACTTAAACCCATAGAGGTAAGGTGGTTGGAAAGGTTATTGGAATTCACTGCAACAGCAGTATCGTTAAATGGGCAGGGTCTTCCCAATCTATCTATAAAATTATGATCATGAGTTCCACGGATAGCCCATGTAGGAACTTTGGGATTCATTGGTTTAATATCTCTTTCATCCAGATTACCACTTCCGCATCCAACTGCAGCAAAGACTCCAGGCATTTCAATCGTTAATTTTGGAACCATTGTGCCACCACTTGAAAATCCGGATGCAAATATTTTATTTGCATTTATAGGTATAATAGCTGATATCGTATCAATCATTTTATAAAAAAAGGGAATATCATCTCTTAGGGTATCACCTGGGCAAAGTATCGAAAAGGTATTGCCATGACTCCACTTTGTTTGAACCCCTTCTGTAGTACAATAAATAAGTGCAGTAGGAAACACAACTATAAATTTTTCACGCTCTGCCACTTCCTTCCAACCTGATATATTGTAAAATTGCGGTCCGGATTGATTGGAGCCGTGCAACATAAAAACCAAGGGATATCCTCCAGCAGGTGGATTGCCTGAAGGTTTAAAAATTACCAGTTCACGCAGTTCATTATTGATAAACAGTTTTGCATCTATCCGTTCTTGAGCAATACCATAATTATAAAAAATCCATGAGCATATTAAAGCGAAGTATTTAATTTCCTTGATCATAGGTTGTTGTTTATAGTTATTTGAAAATAATTTTATTTGAATAAACCTGATGATCAGTTTGCAAGGTTAAGATGAACAATCCAATTCCTGCTTCTGATTTTTTTATTAGAAGTTCGGAGACGTTGTTGTGAATGCCACTGCTTCGTATTTTTCCTGAAGCATCCTGGAGTTTCCACAAATAATTTCCATCATATTCAGGGATTGAAATTTGTACGACGTCTGAGGAGGGATTGGGAAATACACTGGCTGTTGGAATTAATTTGGAGTGATCTGAATTTTTTACAACCACACTGGATTTAAAAAATTCCCAAAACAATTTAGCTGCTTCCAATCTAAAATTCATTCCATTTGGATACACATGGAACATATCATTGACCAATGTAAATCGATACAATTGTCCGGTATCTCCGGAATTACTTTCTTTAAAATCATAGCTGTGTGTAATGGCTGTTTCAAATTTTGTGAAATTTTGAGTTACACCTTGACAATCAATCATCCGTTGAAGTGCTCTGTTAAAATAGACTAACACCGAATCATCTCCGAATGGAATTTCAGTGAAGGGGGGTCTTATCGATTTGTCATCTCTTGTTCCCATCATGGCCCATACGGGAATGCGATGGATTGGTTTTGCAGAATCACCAACTGGTAAAAAGGAGCCGGATCCAGCGCATGCAGCAAAAACATCTCCGGCATCAATAGCTAGTTTATGAATCATTCCACTTCCATTTGAAAAACCTGAAGCAAAAATCATTGCAGGATTGACTGGAAACGTGTCTGCAATTTTTTTAGCCAACAGTTTTAAAAAATTGACATCACTGATGTAGTTCTGTGGTGGTCCTGAACATGGATTATCCGTTACTTGTCCGTTTACCCATCTTAAACCATGGGTTTCTACACTGTCATCCACATAACACCATCTCAAGGAGGTAGGAAAAACGGTGATAAAATTTTCTTGTTCGCCTAATTCCTTCCAACCGGATACATCATAAAAGTATGGTCCATCTTGATTTGTTCCATGCAACATAAATACAATCGGATATCCTCCAATCGGCGGAGGGCTGCTCGGTTTAACAACAATACTTTCTCTGAGTCGGCCTTCGGACATTAGGTTTATATCATAACGTGTTTGAGAGAATAAACTTACTAAGCAAGTCATATAAACCACACAACTGAGATTAAATTTCATAAGATTCGGATTCATTAGTTAAAAATAATTTTTTGACTTAAAACACCTGTGCCAAGGTCTGCACGAAACAAGAATAAGCCGGTTCCTAATTCCGATTTTTTGAATTGTACTGCCTCGCCGTTCGCTTGATTCCCTTTTAATCGTAGGTTTCCCTGCGTGTCATAAAGACTCCAATGATAATTTCCATGATATTCAGGAATAGAAATTGTTACGAGATCATTGGAAGGATTTGGATACGCATAGATGCCAATTGATCCCTGATGTTGATGCTCGGTTGCAACGGCTACCGAACGTTTAAAAAACTCCCAGAAAATTAATGGGGCACTTACAGGATAATTTGCACCATTGGGATATTGATGGGTCATTCCTTTTAACAAGGTGAAAATATATGGTTTGGAAATTTCACCGGCTAAATTTTTTGTAAACTGATAGGTATGTGCACTATCCTGTTCAATTTTAATAAATGCGGTATCCAATCCCTGACAAACCAAAGCCCGGTTGAGAGAACCTTTTAAATAACCTAAGATCGAATCACCACCAAAAGGCAATTCAGTAAATGGAGGAACAATAAATCGGTCATCTAGTGAGCCCACCATTAACCAAACAGGAATTCTATGAATTGGGCGAGCAGAATCTCCGACGGTTAAATTTGCGCTGGTTCCTGCAACTGCTGCAAAAACATCTCCGGCATCTATAGCCAGTTTATGTATCATCGAACAACCATTCGAAAAACCGGAGCAGAAAATCATAGATTCATTTACAGAAAAGGTATCTGAAATTCGCTTTGCGAGTACTTTTAAAAATTTTACATCATCTACATAATCCTGTGGGGGTCCGGCACATGGAAAATCCGTAACATTTCCATTTACCCAACGGGTATTGTTTTTTTCAATACCATCTTCTATGAAACACCAACTCAAAGAAGATGGAAATACTGTGATAAAATTTTCTTGTTCACCAACTTCTTTCCATCCTGAAATATTGTAAAATTTTTCACCATCTCCGCTGGTTCCATGTAACATAAAAACTACCGGATATCCACCGGGTGGTGGTGCTGTACTTGGGACTACAATGATGCTTTCGCGCATCCTGCCATCTACAGGAAATTGAACATCGAAGCGACGTTGACTAAATACCTGAAACAGGCATCCTAAAATAAATCCGATTGTAAAAATTCTTTTCATATGCATTTTATTTAATGGTACAAATTTAGACTTTTATGGGTGTGATGACTTCACCCCAAAGGGTGATTTCTTTTAGTTTTTTCAATATCACCCCAAAGGGTTATTGAAAACCTGCTGCATCAATCTATCTTTGGATTCAGATTTTAAGCTCTATTGAAACAGTTAAAAGAAATATTCCTGCTGATTTTTAGTTGGTGCCTTTTGTTTTTTACAACACAAGCTCAGAATCATTTGGCACCACCAGATCGTTTTCAATTAGAATCGATGGCTATAAAATTGATAGCCGACAGCCCAGAAAATGCTAATTCAATACTGAGTAAGTGGATTCACTCTTATCAAGAGCAAAAAGAATCCAGACTGGAAAATTTATGCAATGTGTACCTGGCAAAGGCATTTATTGAAATGGACAACTCAGAAGATGCCGTGGTGATTCTAAATAAACTGATTCCAAATTCTGAACCATACACTGAAGCCATGGCCTTGAAAACCCTGGCAACTGTTGATTTTAAGAACGGTCGTTTTTTTGCATCCACAGTAAAGATTCGCTCTGCAATGGATCTTGCAAAAGCCAATCGGGAGGAAAGCCTGATGGCGTCTTTGCAGGAAGACTTAGCGCTAGTATTTGATAAAATCTCCAAGCCGGATAAAGCCATTCAATTTTACAGACGATCGCTGCAATTGTTTACAAAATTAAATAACAAATCGGCCATGCAAAAAAATGCACTGTCATTGGGCCGCATTTATTTGTCATTGGAGAAATTGGATTCTGCATATTATTTTATCAATCAAAGTTTGGTTTTATCAACGCAGGAAAATTCAACAAATGCGTTCTATGAATCTAAAATTGAACTGGCCAATTTATATTATATTAAAAAGGAGTATGCCAGTATGAAGGAAATCATTCAGGAGATCGATACTGCAGCCGCTAAACCAAAACAGGATTTTTTTAATGTTCGATTATTTGTACTTAAGGGAAATTATGCAATGGCCCTTCATTCAGAATCAGAAGCACTGGAAGCATTTAACAAAGCTGAATCATTGTCCCACCAGGGATTTACTCCATTTATTGATTATTATATTAAATCGAATCTAGCGGAAGCCTATTATCGCAATGGAAATTTATCAAAAGCATATGAATTGGTCAAGTATTTAAATCATAATAGCAACAGTTATTCGAGTAAGGAAAATCAAAAGCTGGCAGAAAGCATCGCAAAGAATTCAGAGTTAACGATCCGGGACAAAGAAATAGACTATTTGAAAATTCAAAATCAGTTGAATGAAGAGCGATTGAAACGGGAATTGATGTTAAGAGAGGGTCTTCGAAGAGAAAATGCACTGAAGGATTTTTCATTAGCACAAGAACAACAATTAAATGCAGCAGCGATTCGGGAAAAGACATTGCAAGCACAACAATTGGAAAAGGAAAAAGCACTGAGCTTGTCCTTAATTCGGGAAAATGATTTGCGAAAAGCAACGCTGGCAGATGAACGCAATTTTCAAGCGTTCCTGTGGACCGGTATTATTTTATTAATGGCATTGGCTTTATTGGTTTTTTATTTATTTAGGAAACAGCAGGAAAAAAATTCAATTATTCTTAAACAAACCAAAGACCTGGAATTTGTCAATAAAGAAGTGCACCATCGGGTTAAAAATAACCTGCAGGTAATTTCGAGTTTACTGGATTTGCAGTCAAAATATACCCAGGATGTGCGGTTTGAAAGTTTGTTGAATGAAAGCAAACACCGGGTGCAATCCATGGCATTTATACATCAGAATCTTTATGAGTCCGCTGGCATGAATATGGTGGATATGCCCAACTACATTCAAAATCTGGTAGATCATCTGTGGACAGCCTATCAAAGAGATGGCGAGCAGGTCGAGATCGAAGTGGATGTCAAACCCATGCAATTGCATATGGATCTGGTGGTCTCTATAGGAATGATCATCAATGAGTTGGTGACCAATTCTCTAAAATATGCTTTTGTTGATCGGACGAATGGAAAAATTTGTGTTGCACTTTCAGAAACGTCGAATTTGTTTCAACTTGAAGTATCAGATAATGGAATCGGTATTCCGGAATTCATAGATGTTGCCGGTGCAAACAGTTTTGGTTACAAGATGGTCCGTGCATTTGTTCAAAAACTTAAAGGAACGATGCAAATTGCTCGTGATCATGGTACAACGATTCAAATTCAATTTACCAAGAGATCCTAATGGAAGCTATCAATTATAAAGTACGCGTATTGATCGTTGAAGATGAACCATTGATTGCAGAAAATATAGCCATGTATTTAAACAATCATGATTACGAAGTGGCTGGTATTGCTTATGATTACGAAGAAGCCATTTTGAAACTGGAACAAGAAAAACCAGACATTGCGCTGTTGGATATCAATTTGGAAGGGGAGCGTGATGGCATTGATGTGGGAAAATTTATACATGATAAAATGGGCATCCCTTTTGTTTTTTTAAGTTCGTATTCAGACAAAAACACTTTGGAGCGAGCTAAACACATACAGCCTTCAGGGTATTTGGTTAAACCATTTCACGAAAAGTCATTAATGGCTACCCTAGAAATTTCGTTATCAAATTTTGCAAGTGATGGAAACAATCAACATGCTGCGCTCCATTTTGATAAAATAAATTTGAAATTGAGCAATCCACTCTCTCAGCGTGAAATGGAAGTTCTTACTTTGATTTATTCCGGTAAGACCAACCAGCAGATCATACAGGAGCTATTTATTTCAATCAATACCTTGAAGCGACATATTAATAATGCGTATATGCGTTTGGAGGTCAATTCCCGAACTACTGCGATAAAGAAATTGAGGGAATTGATGAATTGGAAATAAATGTATTTTGGTATGAACCTTTCAGCAGTAAAAGGTATTTATACCTGGAGGCATCCAGGAAACTTTAAAAGATCCTAAAACTCAGAAAATAGTATTTTAAGTCCAGTACTTGCCTGATTGTTGTTAAATGAACTTATTTTCACAAATTAATAGTTAAATGCTTAATTCAAATTTTAAAATTGGCATAGCCCGGTTTAGAATGATTGCAATCTGTGAAGGCATTTCATACCTGGTTTTATTATTTATTGCAATGCCTTTAAAATATATTGCTGATTTGCCACAAGCGGTACTAATAATAGGATGGATTCATGGAATTTTATTTATAGCCTATATGATTGCCGGGCTCCATGTAGCATTAATAAATAAATGGGAATTAAAAAGAATTTTATATGCCTTTATTGCATCACTGCTCCCATTTGGGCCATTTATTTTAGATCAGAAAATTCTAAGCAAGGAATTACAGGAAGTTTAGAACTTGGGTAAGTAGCCCCCAAAATTAATTAAATTGCACTGAGGCAAAGTATATTTGTATTTACAAAAATCATTATGAACAAATTTGAAACAATATTTGAACGACTCATTTTTAGCAGCCGTTGGTTGCAAGCTCCACTTTATGCAGGACTTATAATTGGAGGTGTTTTATACGCCTATAAATTTATAGTAGAATTAATTCATTTATGCACCTCGATAACCGTAATTTCAGAAACTGCATTAATGCTCGGTGTGTTGACATTGGTAGATATTACCATGGTAGCAAATTTACTTATAATGGTCATTATTGGTGGGTATTCAACATTTGTAAGTCGATTGGATATTGATCAACATTCGGACAAACCGGAATGGCTGCAAAAGGTAGATGCAGGAACTTTGAAAGTAAAATTAGCTGGTTCCTTAGTTGGTGTGTCAGGAATTCATTTATTATAGATATTTATAAACATTGAAAACAAAGATCCGGAAGATGTAAAATGGCAAGTAATTATCCATATTGTATTTCTGATATCTTCTTTGGCACTGGCTATTACAGAAAAAATATTGCATTCGAAGCATCCTTAATTTAAAATTAATTATTAAAAGATGAAGCTACCGGTTTGTTTTGCAGAATTCATTGGGATCCTTGGTGTTCTTTCACTAGTATCAAATAAATTTCATACAGATGTTTATAAAGTCGATACCAATTTAAGTTCGTTGGAATGGATTGGAGAAAAAATCACAGGCAAGCACCATGGAACGATTAAATTTCTTAATGGAGAAATCCGTAATAACCACGGCACCATAACGGGTAAGTTTGAATTTGATATGAATTCAATAGGATGTCTTGATTTGGAACCTGGAGCAAATAGAGAAAAGCTTGAAAATTTTCTTAAGTCCTCGAATTTTTTTGACGCGCAAGTATATCCGAAAGCAGTATTTATTCTAAACTCCGCAATCCCAGTGAAGCCAGGTGACGGAATTAATTATACCCATACAGTAAAGGGGCTGCTCACCATCAGGGATAAAACGAATGAAATTTCATTTGGAGCAAATATTAAAATAGAAGGAAGTCAGTTCTCATGTCAAGGATCAGTATCCATTGACCGCACCCAATACGATATTAGATATCGTTCTAAAACATTCTTTCCGGATATTGGTGACAAGGTGATTTATGATGAGTTTAAATTAAACTTTAATGTGATTGCAGGTAAATAAGTGCAAGGTATTGAGGCGGGGATTTTGAAATGATATAAATTATTTTGCATGTGTGAGGGGGATGGGAATTTAGTATATACTTCTGTAGAATGATCAGGTTATTAAGAACCTGGCTATTATGAAATTTGAATAATTGATTTACAATTATTCCAAAATTAGGATTTTTAAACAGGGGACACTATAAGATATTCATTAACAGGCAGTTAGTATTTAATTTTGCTTTTAGTTCGTCAATATACCAGAAATAGCGTATCTTTGCACCCTCATATCGCGGAGTGGAGCAGTTGGTAGCTCGTTGGGCTCATAACCCAAAGGTCGTAGGTTCGAGTCCTGCCTCCGCCACAAAAGAAAAAGCCGGTTTAAAAAGCCGGCTTTTTTTATTAAAGGAAAGTTGATCGAGAGCAGACGAAGCTTTGCTTGTCGGCATGCTGACAATTCCGGAAATGGGACAAAAAAAGAACAATGGGTTTGATCTGGAATTCGTCAGTATCCTGCCTCCGCCACAAAAGAAAACGCCGGTTTAAATAGCCGACTTTTTTATGGAGGAAATCTATACAGTTTACGTTTTATATTCTGCTATATTCGATAAAATCTATATCGGTTATACTAATAATTTGATTCAACGATTTCAATCACACAATCAATTAGGAGTTAAAGATTGGACAAAATATTCAAGAGGTTGATATGAATGTATTGAGATCAGTAATCTAAATTTACATAAGCTTAAAAATGAATTTAACTGCTTACTAATTCATGCCCACTAATTTCTGCTCTCCGACTAATTCCTGACCACTAATTATTGATTACTGTTTAAGGGGTTGTTCCCATCAAAATGGGTAAAACAGGGTAAAAGAATCTGGTTAGTTTTGAAATTGACCTAAATTTTGGAAAAGGAAGCTTAGACTCATCCAGCTACCAACCTCGATGTATCTATTCTTTATACTGCCTGCATTGACATCGTAACTACAAGTTTCCATCTCAGTTAAGGATGGTAACCCGATCTTATTACTTTATTTACCACTAGCTTAAGAAAGCCATATTTTATACATCTTGTCAAAAAAAAAGGGCCTTTCGGCCCTTGTCAATTTCTTAAAAATTCTGCTTAATTGTGTTTAAGTAAGTAGAATAGTCCTACTTGAATTCCTTGATTTTTTGAAGTAGCCGAACCTTCAGAATTGATGTTGCTCAATCCTTTTACATACCTTAGGTCAATTCCAAATCCTGTTGGTGGGTGTACATAACTAATTCCGCCTGCGATGCCAACATCAAATGAATTTAGTTGATCTTTTACATCAACATTGGAACTTCCGGTTTTTTGTTTGGCATTTAGTAACAGTCCAAATTCCGGACCAGCTTGAATCCGAAACCCATTGTTGAACATATATTGAAACAAGATGGGTAACGTAATGTAACTCAAATTAAGCTTGGTATCTTGATTTGAAATGCTGTTTTGAGCTCCTTTCATTGAAAATTGGAGTTCAGGTTGCATCGCAAAGTGCTTGGTAAAGTGGGTATGGCCAATCAAACCAGCATGCAGGCCCAGTTTTGAATCGTTAGTTGAACCAGGGTCATTTTGAATGGTGAAAATATTTAATCCAGCTTTAAAGCCTAGATTTAAATGTTGTGCAATTGCAAACTGCGTAACTAAAAAGAAGATCGAGATTAAAACAGATTTTAAATTCATATTAATTTTTTACTTGATGATTGATTCTATTTTTTGGTCAATTGGGAATTGATATTTGAAACTAAATCTCGAATTATGAATTGTAGATTCAGCAATCCGATATACTACACATTACAATTTGCTCAGTTTGTAGTTTATTTTTCCAGTAACGAAGCGAATGAGCAGTGTCATGAGGACTACGATCAGCAGGATATATATATAGCCGTCAATACTTGACTTGAGATTTACTGTGGTCCAAAGAACTAACAAGACTGATGCAAGTATATAAAGAAACAAATTCATAATTCTAAGGATGGCGATTTATTCTTGGTGTAAGTTTGCAATTAATTACGTTTAATAACTTATGCAAATTTGAGTTTTAGTTACATAAATCACTGATAATCAGATTGTAATTTGGTTTATTTCTTAAGTTTTGGTATGTATTATCCAAATGAAGATCATTTTGAACTATTTTAGTCTTGAACACCTAATTTATTGAACTTATAAATATTTAGCTATTTTGTAACAAATTTTAAGTTACCGGTTACATTTTCTTAGAATTCAACATGCACATATGAAAACGATTGGAACCCTCAATTTTAAAAGTCTAATTAGTTATAGTTTAAAAGTATGAGTAGAATTCTAGAGACTTTTTTTAATAGGGAATCCAGTAATATAAATAAAAGATATTTGGATCCAGCTTTGTTATATAGCGATTTAAAAATTGAGGAAGGAATGGCCATTCGTTTTTTGTACTCAAAATGTTCTGCGACGATTTATAAATTGGGAAAGCAATTTAATCTTACAGATGAGGATATTGAGGAGTTAATTTGCGATTGTATTACTTTATTAATCATGAAAATCAGGGAAAACAGTTACACATTTCAACAAAACAATCCTGCTACCTATGTGATCGAAGTAGCAAAAAATAAGGTCAGAAATTATAACCGTAAAGAAACTAAAAACCAAAGTATTGACTTGGAATCAGCTGCCGAACCCTTTTTTGAAATGGATTTGGTTGGAAGTGATAATGAAGATTTGATTAATAAATTATTGTTTAAATTGGATAGCAATTGTCAAAAATTGATACGTTTAAAATATTTTGATGAATTTCAAGATTCAGAAATTATTATTACAGGTTTGACACAATATACAACGGTGGATGCATTGAAAAACCATAGATCAAGATGTATGAAAAAATTGGTAGAGTTGACACAGAATAAATCCTTAAATATTTTAAGAAATGAGCAATCAAGAGGATAAAATTGAGAGTTATTTATTAGGACAATTATCAGGTTCAGAATTACAAGAATTTGAAATTGAATTAAAAAATAGTCCGGAGTTGCTGCGTTTAGTTGATCAACACAGAACGGTTATTAAAAGATTAGATGCTTACCGAATCCGAACTAAAGTTAAATCGGAAATTGCAAACAATTCCCAAAAACAAGGTAATTCAAACCTGAAGTGGGTTATCGGTGTAGCTGCATCTTTTCTGATCATTTCAATGATTACCTGGTTCTTTATATTGAGTGATAATAGCTTTAAGAATGGAGAGTTTACTCATGAAGGAAGTGACGATATAAATCAATCTTTTGATAGCCTTAGTCTTAAGATTAACCCAATTGACACAAGTGAACAACTAGCAGCAATAGATGAAAATCAAAATGAATCAACAACGACTGAAATTATAGGAAGAAGGAAAATCGCCACGTTATTTCTTGTGTTTCCTATGTTGACACATGTACGGGACTTGGAAAAATTAGATAGTTCTGATATTAAAAACTCATTTGTAATGGCTAAGCAAGCTTTTGATAAGCAAAACTATAAAGAAGTCCTTAAGTATCTAGATCGTTATAAGATTAACCCGGATGATGGGGAGTTGCTTTTTATACGGGCTATTTCAAATTTCAAAACGGGTGCATTTGATAAAGCAGCACTTGATTTTAATTTACTAAAAAGTAGCTATCAATATAAAGCAGAAGCTGATTTTAATTTTATGCTTTGTAAGTTGGCTCAAAATAAGATTCCAGCAACGTTGCAGTTGATAAATTCAATGATTAAGGATAAAGAGTATCAATACCGGAGTCAGGCCATTGCTTTGAAAACTAAGATTAATTTAGAATAGCCCCCATATTTCCAATTGGAATGAACCCAGCCCAGAAGAATGGATGCGAGGCTTGGCCTGGATTGTTTTTCATATAGTTTCGTTTTGCCTGAGCAAGCGCAGTGTGCTTTTGTTTGCCAAGCTTCAATTCCGTGTAAAACTGATCAACTAATTGCATGGTCGATTTATCATTTACTTTCCAAAGCGTTGCGACAATGCTTTTGACACCTGCATGAGCAAATGCACTTGCAATGCTTACAACGCCTTCCCCACGATGAATTTCTCCATTGGCTGTTTCACATGCAGATAGAATAACCAGGTCTGCATTTAATTTTAAATTATACAATTCTGCAACTGATAATAAATCATATTGATCTTGATTTTCCTGTGATGAAAACGCAATGAATGAAAAATCACCATCTTTATAATTTGCCTTGCCATGGGTTGCCAAGTGAATGATATGGTAGTTTTTAGAAAGTTCCTCAAATTTTTGTCTGGTGGCGTCTTGACCGGTAAGAATCATCGAATTGTTAGGAAAATTAGTTTTGGCACGTACTATTTCTTCCCCTGAATATGGCAAATTTGTAAGTTCGTATCGCTGTGCCATTTCCTTTTGGGGCACATCATCTGGCCGTAATTGTTCTTTATTAAAAAATGGAGCGAATCCTAATAAATTCACCGTGTTTTTATGAATTGTGTCGACCCGGGACATTTCAACCAGCATGCCTGAAGAAAAAGAATATTGGATTGAGTATCTATTGACCAGAAATGGAAATGTTTTAAAATTTGAAGGATCTCTTGGTTGGGCAGTTAAAAGTGCATCAAAAGGGATATTTCCTAAGATTGCATCCGGAATGATGATTAATTCTGGTGTTAAATAATTGGCAACAGGCTTTAATAGGAGATTGTAGAGATTTCTTGCAGATTCAATATAAGTATCTAATTGCTCCTTGTACATTCTATCAGTTCGAACTTTTGATGTGTGGTATGCATAAATACTGTTGTTGAGATTTTTTATCCAGGTCTTTAAAGCAATATCAATTTTGATCTCCTTGACATATGAATTTGATTTTTGGATAATAAAAACGAATAAGCTTGAATCGCCACAAAAATATTCCAAAATGGTTTGATTGGGTTTTATCAATTCTTTTACTTGTGGAATGGTAACAGTTTTGTGATCAAATTTTTTACTTAAATAGTGAGGATATTTATTTTCAAGATTTGTGATTAATTCTTGTCTTTGTATTTTGGTTTTAAAAATGCTTGTGTTTAGCTTTAAAACATTGGTATCAGTAAGTGAATAATTATTGTTTTCTAAGAGAAAATTACGGTGTTTCTCGAGCTTTGTAATTTCTGATCTATACACGGAGTCTTGTGTTAGCAAATCGGGTGGTATCCCTGAATTAATTAGTGCATTATTATCTTTAAATTGAAAGTACAACAAGTAACTATGTAAAAATTCATTTAATTCCCATATGCGATGAATTGTCGTAGAATCACTTTTTTTTCCATTATTTAATTTTAAATGGCCGTTTATACATTTTTCAAAAATACTCACTGCATCAATTAGCAGATTTCTTATTTCAGCTGGATCTTTTTTATTAATCAATTTATTTTGAATTTTATATGTGGCAGAATCATAATGGTATAATGATTTAGCCAAATAATATGAATCTCCTGTTTTATTAAAATAGGAAGCATTAAGATTTCCTAATTCTTTTTCTACCGTATAAAGGCCATCATACGCATTTCCATAAAGGGCAATGATTATATTTTTAGAGTTATTTAATGCAGCTACTGATGAAGTATAGTCTCCTTGGGCTGTTTTTACTCTGCCTATATACAGTAAAGTCATGGCAAGATCAGATGAATCATTGTTGTCAGCGGGTTTTCCAATGTTTTCAAGAGCTTTATTAAACCAAGTTTGAGCTGAAATTAATTCATTATTTAGCAAATAAGCTTTACCTAGGTTTATACAAGCATATCGGTATATTTTCTCTTTTTCTAGACCTTGCAGCATTTCTATCACATTCTGACTGGCAACTAAAGCATTGTTAGGATCTTTTAAAGTATAATACGCATCACTAATTCTGGAATAACATTGTGAAACCTTCTGGGAGTCTAGTGGGTTCAGTTTTAAGGAAAAATCCAAAGCTTTTTGGAAATACAGTAAAGCCAATTCGATTTTATTTAAGGAATGGTATGCTCCACCAATTTCCAGAAGGCATTGGGTCGTTTTATTGTCTTTTGGGCTGCTGCTTCTTTCCAGATACCAAATTGCTTGTTCGTTTAGAGAAATACTTGATAAATGGTTCGCTTGATTTTTATAATTGGAAGCCAGCTGCATTAATACTGAAATACAATATTTTTCTTCTACTCCGTATTCGGGCTTTGTCAATTCAATAGCTTGCTCATAGTAAAGGGTTGCTTGTTTGAAATTACCGCTTAAATTGTACAATTGGGCGACCAACAAGTAAGTTTTTATAATTTCTGTAGCATTTGCAAAATAAGAATTTTGGATTGACAATGCCTTTGTACTAAGCTTAATAGCCTCACTAATATTTCCTGTCCGGAATTCGATATAGGCCAAATAATAAAATGCTTTTGCTATTTGTATTTCATATTTAGGAGTATAGCTTTCCCAGATTGAATTCGCCTCAATTAATAAATCTTTTGCTCTGGTATAATTTTTAAGTCTGTAAATCGATCTTCCAAATTGATAGGCGGCTTCAGCAAGTTCAGGGGATGATTTTGAAACATTATTTTGATAGAAATTATACGCAATTTCAGCTAGTTTGGAAGATTCTTTAAAGCTATCTAAATCAAATAAAGTGCTTGATTTACTTAGCAGGTTTCTTGCTTCTACGGAATCTATTGTGATGTTTGGAACTTTATTCTGGGAGAAGCTATCATTTGGGAACATCCAAAGGCATAGGAAAAGAAGCATGCCAGATTTTTTCATTGACAGAATTTTATTTTAAGCTTAAATTATTTTGTATGCCATGACTTTGTATTTGTAAATATACCAATTGTTTGAACATGATGGCATTCATTGTTTAATTGGATAGCTTGTGAATGTCTTTTTTAACATAAAATTAATTGGTATTTATTCAAAAGCTTTTATAATATAAGGGTAATGGACTCTGATTTCAACGTATGTGTGTATTCACCATCATAAGCTTAATCCTCACAGTAAGGAAGTTAAAATTGGCTGTAATAGTATGCAATAGGGTTTTCATTGAATATGGAGTAAATTCACTATTGTCTTAGAGTTCTATCTGGTTCATGGTTATCTGACAAAGTTTTTTAAAAAAAAATCAGTATTTGGGTTACAATTCCGGTTTAAATGGAGATGAATGGTTTGATATACAAAATTTCGTCACTTTTTAAATTTATCTTTTATGGAATTATTTTACTCATGGAATAACAGAAGACCTGTATTTTATTCTCTAAACTTGTTTTTATGGATGTTTTTGATCCAATTTATTTTCATTTTCCAAAATAGACTTGAAGCTCAAGTCTCCTGTTGCAATATCCTAACAAATGGAAGTTTTGAATCTGGAAACTCCGAATTTACCTCGGGTTTACCTCAAAACTGCATGTGTACTGCAGGATCTTACTGCATTGGGCTTAATTTTCAATCAAAATGCAGTGGTTGGCCTAATTTGTCAGATCATACCGGAGGTGGTAATTTTTTAATTATAGATGGTCACCCATCCAGCCCGGTAGATGTTTGGACTAAGTCTACACAAATTGTTGCAGGTACCAGCTATTGTTTATCTTTTTGGGTTGCCAGTGTTTATAGCGATCCATTTTCTCTTGGACTTGCGGTAAACGGAATCCTTGTTCCAGGAGCAACTTTTAATGTTCAACAAAATGTTCCAGGATGGACTCAATATACCTTCAATTGGATTGCCGCAGTACCGGGTGGAACGTCAATTTCAATCCGTCAATTAACTGGAGGAGCTGTTCGGGATTTTGGATTGGATGACATTGAGTTTGGGTCTCCAATTTCTGCAGGGTTCAACTTTCAAGTCAATCCAATTTGTGGTTTATCAGTAAATTTTACAAACACATCTGTTGGACCTTCCCCAATAACTTATTTATGGAATTTTGATGATCCTGGTAGTGGTTCAAGTAACACATCTACTTTATTAAATCCATTTCACATGTTTTCAGATTGTGGAGTTTATAATGTTTGTTTGACGATTACAAGAGGTTCATGCACAGAAACAATTTGCAAAAAAGTAATTGCAAATGATCTCATTCCACCAAAAGCCATTTGTCAAAATATTGGTTTAGTATTAGACGATAGTTGTAAGGCTTTGGTTACTCCAAGTTTAATTGATGGAGGCTCTTCAGACAATTGCGGAATCAAATTCATGACCGTCAATCCTTCAATTGTTTCGGGTTGCGGAATTTCTCAAGTTTCATTAATCGTTGAAGATTTTTGTGGAAATAAAAGTTCTTGCATTGCAGATGTACAAACTATAGAAACAGTGCCACCAATTATTGTTTGTCCGCCAAATAAAACTTTTTCAGCCTATCCACCGGATTGTACTTTAAAAGTGGATAGTATTAAATGGGTTGCCGTTTCTGATAATTGCAGTATTCCAACGGTATCCTATCAAATTAGTGGTGCCACTCAAACATTTGGAATAAAAGATGCCAGTGGTGTGGTATTTAATCAAGGGGTTTCTACTGTGACCTACATTGCAACGGATGCTTGTGGCAACACTGCTTCATGCAGTTTTACCATCACTATTAATTGTGGTTGTTGTCCATTAGGCTCAATACAAGGCCCGAATATGATTTCTAACCCAGATTTTTCTGCAGGCATTTCAGGATTTAATTCTGATTACAGTATACTAAATCCAATTTGTACACCGGGACTTTATAATGTTGAATCCAGCATTCCTGTTTCAGGAATGTGTGTTAATTGGAATTGTGTGGATCATACAACAAATTCCATTACTGGGAAAATGTTTGTCGCTGACGGCAGTCAAACCATTGGATTGGCAGCATGGCGCCATCCAGTATCGCTTGCACCAAACACCAATTATTCATTTTGCGCTTATGTAAATAATTTAAATGAACCCATCCTTGACAGGGATGATCCAATAGTGGAAGTTTATTTAGTGCCGCAGACCGGACCTGCTATTTTACTTGCAACAAGGACACTTCCTGAATCTCCGGATCAATGGGAATTTATCAGTGGAAATTATTTTACACCTGCGCTAGTTTCAAATCCTTATAACTTAGAATTTCGTACGGCTTCAACTTCTTACGAAGGAAACAATTTTGCAATTGATGATATTAGTTTTAATGCTTGCTTAAAGATGGATTCATGTGCTTGTGGTCCTTTTGAATTCTTTTATAGCATTGGCAGAGGTCCATTACTACCTAAAAATTGTGGTGATACATTAACGGTACCCGATCAAAGTTATCCTATAGGTTTTTTAAGTTCATTTCAATGTTTAGGACTAAATTGTCCTCAAACAACCATAGATTGGCAATTGACGGGTCCAACTGGGTTTAATACCATTTCACAAAATGGAGTTGTAGCATCACCCAATTTTACCATACCAATCTCCAATGCAACATTTAATTACCCAGGATTGTATACACTTACAATTATTGGCCATTGTGGACAAAATAGATGTCCTTGTACAATTTATTTTTACAAACCGGATTGTTCTTGTGAAGGAAATTTGGTTTTAAATCCGGGATTTTACGAAGGAGCAATACCAGGTGATCTAGGATTTACAGGTAATTCTAATAATTGGAATGTTGCAAGCGGATCTCCACAAGTAGCTTTTAGTGATTTTTGGTGTGATGAAGTAAGTATCCAACTATGGGGTAAATTGGATGCCTGTGAATCCATTTGTCAGCCATTTGCTTTTCAAAATGGGCACGCTTATTCTGTTGATTTTTTTGCAAAATTTGTCAACTTAACTACATTTAATAATGTACAGTTTGAGTTTATTGCTGCCATTGGTTGTATTGATCCTATTACTAATTCAAACTGGGTTAGTATGGGCATTACACCTCCAATTTCTAGTACTTCGTGGGCATCTTTTAGTTTACCAGTTTGGACCGCACCATTAAATCAAACTTTTGATCACTTGATAATACGGGCTACAAGCAATCAAATTGCAGAAACACCATTTGGGAGAATAGACAATATATGTATTAAGGATGTTACGGTTCCTTGTGATAGTATTGACCATGCAAAAGACTTGGTTGCACATTATCCTTTAGACAATTTAATAAATGCAAGTGCTCAATCGGTACCTGATTTGAGTACCAATAATATCAATGGGATTGGTGGTGATTTAGCTCCTACAAATGCAGCGTTGCTAGGTGGCCATTTTAATGGTACTTCAACATTTGTTGATTGTGGTCCAAACACAAGAGGCATTACAGATAAAGTTTCTTTATGCGCATTTGTAAAAACCACAGAAAACCAAAACGGTATGTGGGTAGCTGGGCAATATAATGTTGCAAATGATCATGGTTATTCATTGCAGATTGGGGATAGACAAAATAATTTTATTGGCTTTCCTGCATTTGCTGGACGTGACGGAACCGGAGTTTATCATTCATCTGGATTTAATACTAACGGCCCTCAAATCAATGATGGAAAATGGCATTGCTTGGTTGGTATCGCTGGTAATAATACATGGTCAATATACGTAGACGGTATACTAGTTAGCAGCCAATCGGGCACAACCAACAATCCAATTTCTACTAGTTCTATTAACGAACCTTTTACAATAGGATATCATGCTACAACTACACCTTTATGGTATAATGGTGAAATGGGTGACATTCGATTATACAATAGAGTACTTACAGAATGTGAAATTGATTCTTTCTGCCTTATAAATTTTCTTACATCTTCGAAAGATGTTGTAAAGTCCGAATCCTTTCAAATTTATCCAAATCCTAACAGCGGTATTTTTACTGTTAAATTGAATGATTCTCATACACTGCATTCAAAGTTAAGAATACTAGATATGACGGGTCGTGTATTGCACACGCAATTGCTATCAGAAAACAGTTCCACAGAACGTATTGAACTTGAACATTTGGATGATGGTGTTTACCTGATTCAATTGATTTCAAAAGGCAAAATAGTAGCTTGTGAAAAGTTTATAAAACATTAAATTCTTTCGTTTATTTAATTTATAATTAATCGCTCTGGTATTTATTTATCAGAGCGATTTTTTTTTAATTTGGATTTATGGATATTCTAGCTCAATCAAATGATGCGACGACTGATTTTAGAATATTAATTTTACGTTACTGGCAGTTGAAATGGACTGATTTAATAAAATAACGGAATCAGTGTCTTATTCTTTACTCAATAATTCTTCTAATACTTGTTTTAGCTTGGTGAGTGAATTGCAATAAATACCCAAAGCACTTGAAGTTTATTTAAATATTGAATCAGTTAAACACCTATTAAACAGATTCGTTTAAATGATTTTAGGTGAGTATAATTTTCAATTTAAAGACGATCTGTGTCCTAGTATATAAAACACACCCAGTTGAAAACCTTGGTTCTTTGAAGTTTCAGGACTTTCAGAATTGATATTTGCCAGTCCTTTTACATAACGAAGGTCGATTCCAAAACCAGTTGGTGGATGAACATAACTTAAGCCTCCGGCTAATCCAAAATCAAGTGATTTAAAATCGTTTTTGACATCAATGGTCAAACTGCCTGTTTTTTGTTTTGCTTGTAGCAGAATACTAATTTCAGGACCGGCTTGTATGCGGAATCCATTATTAAACATGTACTGAAATAAAATTGGAATTGAAAGGTAGTTTAGACGCAGTTTATGGTCCACATTGGCAAGTCTGTACAAAGCACCTTTAGAGGAATAAATTAATTCAGGTTGTACTGCAAAATGTGTCGTAAAATGAATGTGTCCAATTAATCCACCATTGATTCCGATTCTTGGATCAAAAGAAGAATTATCGTTGTTATCAATATTAAATACATTTAATCCGGCTTTAATGCCCATGTGCAGGTGTTGAGCATTTAAGTTCTGCGTAGCTATCAAAACCATGCAGGTCATTACTATTTTTATATTCATATTAAATTGTTGTTTTTGTTTTATCTTGATGATCATAAGTTGACAGGTTACTTTACTTTTGAAATGACCCAAGTTAAGTCATTTTGTTCTGTAGGATATTTTACTTTCAAATACAAGTATAATTTTTGGATTCATTCATATTAATGTGATTTTTCCAACAGCATTACTTTTCGATAAAACCAGATTCGAAATAACCAATGAAAAGTAGATGCATTGATCTCAATTGGAATTTAAGTTAACCGAAGTCCATAATACTACTAAAGAACCGGTTAGTAAATTAACACAGCCATTCATGAGCTGAATGAACGATTAAATTCTAATTGTAAAATTCATAGTAAATCTTTTAAAGGAATTATGCGATTGCAGGTTATTATTGCATAAATCACACATTTTTATATTATTCCTTTATAATTCCATAAATTATCTGCATGCTTGAACCGTAGTTTACATATTTTGTGCTTTAATTAAATCTATTAAAATAGCGTTTGAAAATGAATATACTCAAAACAGCAGGTTTGCTGATAATTACCTTGATGTTGGTTCCTGTGTATGCTTATTTTTATGGAAAATCTCTTGGTCCCATAGAATCAGAGGCGCTTTCAACTTTAATTAGAATTTGTTTGGGATCAA
Organism: Saprospiraceae bacterium; assembly: GCA_016712145.1. NCBI lineage: Bacteria > Pseudomonadati > Bacteroidota > Saprospiria > Saprospirales > Saprospiraceae > Saprospiraceae bacterium. The sequence goes on along the minus strand of JADJRO010000001.1, from coordinate 1,301,552 downwards.
TTTTATATTGTTTTGTGATTTCAGAACTTACAAAAAATTACAGTCAGGTAGATAAATTGTGGAGTCTAATACCCATAGTCTATGTTTGGGTAGTTGCCGCTTATGGGGACTATGCACCCCGATTCATATTGATGGCAGTTTTGGTTTCAATTTGGGGTATTCGTCTTACTTATAATTTTGGTCGCAGAGGTGCCTATCATTGGAAATTCTGGGAAGGCGAAGAAGACTATCGATGGCAAGTCCTGAAACAGAAACCAGAATTTAAAGCACCTTGGAAATGGACTTTATTTAATTTGTTTTTTATTTCGATCTATCAAAATATGCTGATTTTACTTTTCACGCTGCCTTCCTTGGTGGCACTTCAAAATAGTGAACAAGTATTGGGCTTTTGGGATTATTTTATTGGAATCACCATGTGTTGTTTAATAATTTTTGAAGCCATCGCCGATCAACAACAGTGGAATTTTCAAACTCAAAAGTGGGCCCTTCTAAAATCGGGAAAGCCGATACCCAAAGAATACGAAAAAGGTTTTATAACTAAGGGACTTTGGGCGCATTGTCGCCATCCAAACTATTTTGCTGAACAAGGAATCTGGTTTTGTTTTTACCTATTTAGTGTTTCTGCCAGTGGACAATGGTTTAACTGGAGTATCTTAGGTGCTTTGTTACTCATCTTATTATTTCAGGGAAGTGCCAATTTTAGTGAGGAAATAAGTGCTGGAAAATATCCGGAGTATAAATCATACCAGAGCAGGGTTAGTAAATTTATTCCTTTTTGGAAGGCAGGTTCTGTATTCAAGTAAATCGTCAGGATCATGATTTGTTGTAATTCAGACTTTGTCTGAATTACTGGATTTCAGGATGCTTAGGATTTTTAATGTTGTGACTTTGAAATGCGGATATGAAAGCAAATTTAAATCCTGTTAAATCCCCGCCTGCCAGAGCTGAATTGTAACAAATTAAAAAATTATCATCAGTCAAATCGGGCAGGCTGATTCAGACAAAAGGAGGGAAGCTTATTGCAAAGAAATTTATAAAAGAAAAGTCTTTAGAAAGGTCTATAGAGAAATGCTGCAATCTTACAATGTTACAATCTCTTTAATCCCAAAATCCTGAATATCTTGATTCCGACAGTGGAAAATGAATTTATTCAATAACAAACAACCTCGATTCCGTTTTTTGCGTATGATCTTTTTAACAAGGCTCACTACTTTAATCATTTTAAAATGCGCATCATGTGGCATCAGATCGTTGTGAAATTCCCATTGTCGGTTATTCTGTTGAGTGTTTACACCCAATTATATTCCCAAACTTTACAAGTTCCGGGATTGATTTCTCCTTCGGATCAATCTACGCTTCAGGTTTTAGGGACCCGCTTAAAATGGAATCTCAATTCTGAAGCAACCAGCTATACACTCAGGATTTATTCAGATCAGAATTTGACAAAGCTTGTTTTTAAAGATGATCAAGTAACCAGCACCAGCAGGGTTGCAGAAAACTTGCAATACAATACGGTCTATTATTGGACCATACAAGCATTTAATTCAAGCAGAAACAGTCTTGAATCCAAGGCCTGGTCTTTTCGAACCATGCCGCACAATGCGCAGGCAGTCACAACACATCCCCGCTTATTAATTACACAAGAAGATCTTCCGCGCCTGCAGTCCTGGGCCAATGCAAGCAATCCAATGTATCCGGCATTCAAACAAGTTTTGAATAGCGCAATCCAAACCTATGATGCTAAGTTTTTTCCAGGTGGAATCGCTAATCCGAATTGGCCGGATATAGGCAACACGACGTGGTCAGCTTATGTTACAGAATCGTATGCAGAATTTTTTGCATTTTGGTCATTAATAGATCCGGATCACACGCAGAGACCTGTTCATGCACAACGTGCCCGAAATTTGTTGATGTATGTGATAGATCAAGCATTATTAGGTCCGGCCACAGGGGTACCATTTCGCGATCCTGGTTTCATGACCTATGACCGTTCGCGCGTTTATGGTGAAGGCTGTCCGCTTACAATGGACTGGATTTACAATGCAAAAGATATCAATGGAAAGGACATCCTGACTAAACAAGATAAAGCTAAAATCAGAACGGTGTTTTTGCGTTGGTGTGAAGAACAGCTGACTGCATACAATCATCCAACTCCAATTGGATTAATCAATGACAAACAAATTCAAATAACCAATCGGTGGATATTAAATAATTATTATTCCGGTCATGCACGGAATATGACCTTTATGTCACTTTCCATCGATGCTGAAGATGATCCGGAAATCAATTCGAATTTGCATTATTCAGCACTAGGAAACAGTTTACGCAGTTATCTTTTTAATGCAACCGGTGCCTGGTTGTATGGACAATATGCTCAATATGAAAAACCAGAAATTGTTGCAGCAGATTACAACATTCCAAATCACGGTTTGGGTATGGGCAGTGGCGGATTATCTGTTGAAGGCTCTTTGTATGGTTTGAGTATTGGTTGGGTCGCGCAACAAATGCTTGCACTGAAAACAGCTGGTTGGGCAGATGAAACGATTATTGGCAAGCAAGCAAAACTTTTGGAAAGTAGCTATTGGAGTCGCTTGATGGAAGGCATGCTTCATCAAATTGCTCCAGAGCCCTACATTCCACCACAAGCCACTTATTATGGTCCGATTTATCCAGTTGCTAATTATGGAGATTTGTTGCGAACTTGGGTAACTCCTGAATTAATGCAATTAGCTGCACCAATCGGTTTAATTGATATGAAATTAGGTACGAATCCAGCACGATTAAATCAATGCAGGTGGTTTTCAAGAAATGTATTACAAGGGGGAGCAGGTTTATTAAATTATAGATTGTCAAACACCTGGTCAGGTAGCAATGCTACCGATGCCTTATATTATTTTTTACTATTTGATCCGGCTGCTAAAGTTCCAATTGATCCTCGACCTGATTTAAATACAACATTTGTGGACACTGCTTTCAATAAAATATTGTCTCGAACAGATTGGACTGGAAATGCTTCTTGGTTTAACTGGCAGTGTCATTGGACCAGTATCAATCATCAAAGTGGGGATGGCAATCAATTTGAATTTTTTAGAAAAGGGGAGTGGTTGATCAAAGAACGAAGTGGGTATACCAATGATGGCATTGGATATACTTCTGCGTTTCACAACACGCTTGGATTACAAAATACATTGCCTGCAAATTTACAATGGTATGAAGCGCCAACCATCGAACGAGGTGGTCAATGGACACAGGGAGTAAATGCAGGCGATCCGTATGTGATCACCAGCATCCATCCAAATTTTGTTTATGCAACCGGCGATGCAACCAATTTATACAACCGACCCAACCCATTCAGTGCCAATAATGCATCAACTGATATAGAATTTGCAAGCCGATCCATTGTCTGGTTGAAACCAGATCACATCATTATTTATGATCGTGCAAAATCAAAAGTACCAGATCGTTTCAAACGATTTTATATTCAATTAACAGCAGCTCCAGATGTTTCTGGAAAATCCATGCAGGTGTCAACTCCCGGTGGGCAAAACGTTTTCTTATCCAATCTTTTACCTGAACATGCCGTATTAACTCCATCCGTTGCAGAAGACATTCATGTTTTGGCTCAAGAGGAATTTACTACACACCAACTTAGCATTGAGGATCCGGCCAACCCGCAAGATGTTCGTTTTTTGAATGCAATCCAAGGAGCTGATGGAAATGCATCCGCTGATTCCGTTTTGCTAATTCAATCGGATTCAGGGACTGCATTTGAAGGTGCTGCAATTAAAAATACTTTGGTGTTGTTTCCAAAGATCTGGGGCGAACAATTAAAAACCACCAGTTATATTATTCCAAATCACATTACAAAACATATTGTCACAGGATTAATACCGAATGGAGGCTATCAGGCAACATTGCTTCCAATTGGATCTCTTTGTCGGGTAGAACTCAGTCCGGGTAATCAATTGCATGCAGATTCCGGTGGCGTACTCATTATAGATCACAGCCTTACCGATGTAAAGAATACTAAACTCCTGGAGTCTGCAAGTTTGCAAATGAGCCCTAACCCTTTTCAATCCAACATACAAATACAATTTGATTTAAAAGAGTCTGAGGTTTTGAGTCTGTATATTTTAAATAGCAATGGGCAGAAAGTCCAAACCGTTTTTAAAAATAAATATTTCCCTAAGGGACAGATTCAACATACTTGGACGACAGCACATATTGCAGCTGGAAATTATTTGGTCCTGTTGCAATCTGGCCAAAATGTTTTAGCCCATGCTTTTATTTGCAAACAATAGAAGTCGGAATAAATTGGATGAAACGCATCGATTCTATTAAATAGATATTGATTGAAGGAGGAATTACATTTTAGTCATTGAATGTTTCCGAATGCTAAAGTAGTTTATGTAAAAAATAATTTGTTCAACACACACATCTGAAAGCCCCGTTCAAGGGGTTTGGGGTTCAGATGAATTTGGATGGAGAACAACTTTCAAATTTATCGGGAATTGTCAATTCTAAATTTCGATTCCTAAAAAAAAATTACGTTCGAAGCAAGACCTGAATACTTATCAGCCGTTTGATTGAGAATTGTCACCCAATTACAAGCAAATTTGTAGTAATATTGGAAGATGAAAGCAATTTTGTATCTTCCTTTATGTATGGTTTTAATGTCCTTAAATCTGGCCGGGCAATATGCCATTGATGCAGCTGGATCTTATGTTAAAAATGGAGCTTATTCTGCAGCTTATTCGGTAGGTGAAGTATCCACTTTAACGGTAAGGGGTGTACATTCAACGTATGTTTCCACGTCGGGAGTCATACAACCAGATCCATTAAGTATTACCGGAACGAAAAATCCAGGAATTGCTACCATCCGAATATATCCAAATCCGGTAAATGATTTCCTGAGACTTGAAACGGACCGAACTGATTTAATTCAGTATGTCATTTATTCAATGCAGGGTAGCTTTTTGGCACAGGGAACTGTCAGGGGAATGTCAGTACAACTTGATTATTTGACACCGGGCATGTACCTGATCAAATTTAGTTTAGTTGATTTTCATGAAAGTCAGTCTTTCTTAATTTCCAAACTATAATGTCCAAACAATTTTTCAATATGATGAATCTATTTACATTTTTTAAATCCATCGCTAGGATTAATTGCAGTCAGTTTATTATTTTAATTTCTAGCTTGCTTCTATTCAATAGCAGCACTGCACAAATTCCAAAAGGTTTAAATTTTCAAACCATCGTGCGCGACAATACCGGCAAGCCATTGGTATCCCGGAATGTGAATTTTAAGTTTTCGATTTTGCAGGGTGGTACCAGCGGAACGTTGGTGTATGCTGAAGAACACCGGGCCATAACCAATGAATTTGGTTTAGTAAATTTATTGCTTGGCTATGGTTTTCCGCTTAGTGGAAAATTTGATCAAATAAAATGGGCTGATGGAAGTTTGTTTTTAAAAACTGAAATAGATCCCAACGGTGGAATCAACTACGAGTTATCCAATGTATCTCCATTCTTAAGTGTGCCTTATGCACTCTATGCAGAAAATACCCAACTGACTGCCGGTCCAGGAATATTAATTGAAGGAAACAAAATCAGCAATACCGGAGATCCAGACCCTGCAGATGATTTAAAAAACGGTTCACCGGTTGGTGGTGATTTATCTGGAACCTTACCCAATCCTAAAGTAACGGGATTGCAAAACAGGCCAATCATGGATATCAATCCACAATTAAATCAAGCATTGGTTTGGAATGGAACCCAGTGGTTGCCAGTAAGTGTAGACCACGATCCAACTAATGACTTGTTGATAAATAGTCCTGCAGGAGGTGACCTCATTGGAAATTTACCCAATCCTAAAGTAATTAAATTAAATGGGTTTCCGCTTGCTTCAACTGCACCAGATTCAGGGGATGTGTTGGTTTTTTCACAAGGAGAATGGAAGCATCTGCCTATTGGATCATCACCATCCGCAGGAGTTTGGAAACGCAGTGCAAATGACGTGGTCCTTGAAGATCCTGCTGGAATTCAAAGGGTTAATGCTTCAAATGCATTGATACAAACACAAAATTCATTTGCTGCCTATAAGGGAAGTGATAGTACTGCAGTTTCACCAGTTGGCATTCAATACATCCAGGGTAGTGGTGCAATGCAAGCACGATCCTTTCAGGGCGCCAATACGCATGTATTATCTTATGGGAACAAATATTTGTATGGCCTTAATAGTTTTACAATTGGAAGTCCCTATGCAGAATTGGAATTTTGGAATAACGATCTCAGTCAAAAAGAAATCCGAGCTGCATTAAATCCATTTGAATTACGCTTTGATGTGGCAACACCAGATCGGGGTGGATTTTATTATGGAACCGGATTTACCATAGATCGAAAAGTCAAAGATTCACCACTTGAATATGCAGGAGTTGAATTGCGGGATAGCAGCATGTATTTCTACAGTGGGAATAAGGATTTTGCAGGGATCGACGTAGCTACAAATTATGGTGGAGGACTCTTTACCTATGATAAGAATGGAAAAGATCGTATGTATTTTTCTTCATTAAATAGCGACCAGACTCAACCGTATATCGGATTGTTTTCAACAAAGACGAATCGGGCTGTTGCAGAATTGCAAAGTTTTAATTCAGCAGGCGAATTTGTTTTGTACAATTCCAATACGGATCAATTTAATGTTTATGCGGGATATTCCACCAACGGACCTAATTATCCATGGCTTGGTATTGGAGATGCAAATGGAGGAAGTTCGGCTGGAATGTATTTAAGTACGAATGGACTTGGGACCATTTTTGCTGACATAAAAAATTTCAGAATGGATGATCCTGCCGATAAAGATCGTGAAATCTGGTATGCATGTATCGAAGGACCATAAGCCGCTGCTTATGAGCGTGGCACAGGGCATTTAGTGAATGGAGAAGCTTTTGTATTCTTCTCAGAGCATTTTAAAAAAGTAATTAATCCTCAATCCATTACAGTGCAACTAACTCCCGGATCTGCAGAAACATTCGGAGTGGCAGTTGTTGAAAAGAATGCTGATGGATTTCGAATTAAGGAATTACAAAAAGGAACAGGCAACTTTAGCTTTGATTGGGAAGTTAAAGCAGTGAGAAAAGGTTACGAGTCCTATGAAGTGTATCATAAGAAAGAAAATTTACGAGCGGTGCATGAAACTTCAGGATTTGCACCATCAAATAAACAGATTCATTCCATGCGGCATAAATTGGATCATAGTTCAAAATAGCGAAAAAGAATCTGATAGAATCAGATTTCTCAGGCAGGTATGTGATTGTCAGCAAGCAGTCAGGCAGGAAATATTCGGTTTCAGTGGTGATTCACTAATTAAAATTTGGCGAATGAGCTAAATTTGGCACAGTTTTATGGTTATTATCAGTAGGTAGCATTGAACACTGGCCTGAACACTGGCCCGGATATAATTGCAAATTAGTTTCTAAGACTTGGTAGATAAATGTAAAAATTCTTGAAGGCGAATCGAATTCTAAGTTCGATTCGTTTTCAATAATTTATTGTTAAAGTGCTGACAACTCATAAAAGTATAGTTGATAGTACCTATATTACGTTAAATTTTAATTTTAATAATACATGAAATACAAATTACTTCTGGTTTTAACTCTTTTTATTTCTGGGTTGGCAGTTTCTCAATCTGTCATTTTTAAACCCTTTGAGTATCCCTTGTCTCATCAAAAATTTTCTTATTTAAGTGATTACAGTTTATTGCAAACACAAGTTAGCGATATTCAGAAAATTTTAAACAATACTCAAGGTAATATTTTTAAACTCATTTTAAGGACTCCTGAACAGGCTTTTCAATTGGAGTTGACTGAGTATAATTTGAACAGTACAGATCGCATGCGCACTACAGGTGGATTGGATGCAATCAAACAATTGCCTAAGCGAACGGACCTTCGTACGTTTAAGGGTACTGTAAATGGATTAAACAATTCGTTGGTGTCCATGACCATTGCAGATGGATATTTACACTTAATGATTGATGATAGAATCAATCGATATTTTCTTGATAAAATTGAAGATGTTGATCATGTTTTTTCAGGTGAAGAAAATGGCCAGCGTTTTGTTTTGTATAAAACCAGTGACGTACTTCCTGTTCCAGGTGTAAGTTGCGGATCTACAGAGCTCACTAAAAATTTACATCAGGTTCAACAACAAGTAAAAGTTACAGGAGTATTCAGAAACCGTCCATGTTTAACATTGTTCATCGGACTTGCTGCCGATTTTAGTATGATTCTTAAACAAGGTGGACCTGCGAATGTAGATAATTTTATGTCAGCGACTTTAGCGGATGTTCAGACCGTTTTTGACGACGAGTTTGTATATGAAATCGAGCTAGTACAGTCAGCCACATATATTGCAGATATGATGGCAACAGACCCATTTAATGGAATTACCAATATCAATACCCAACTAACCCGTTTTGGTCAGATAGCTAATATTATTTTTTCAGGACAAAACCACGTAGTTGGAACTTGCTGGTCTGCAAAATACCAATTGCCAGGGACCGTAGGAGTTGCTGATCAACCGGGAGTTTGTTTTGCAACGAAATACAATGTTTGTAGTTGCTTTGCACCAGGTCAAGGGACCCAGGCACTCTATTTAACACTGCAAGCACATAATTTAGGACATAATTTTAACTGCATTCACGACAGACCGGGCGGTGGTACCATCATGGATGGTGCAAGTTTAGCAAATACCAGTGTGATCTGGAGTTTCTTGTCAAAAGATGCTGTTAAAGATTTTATTGAAATGCAAGGATTAGCCGGTGCATGTATGCCATTTTGTCCAGGTTCCGGCATACCAATGCCGGATTTTAGTTCAGATATTGTGTACGGTTGTCAACCTATGACGGTGAAATTTAAAGACCTTTCATCCAATGCAACTGATTTTAAATGGACCTTTCCAGGTGGAATTCCGGCAACTTCTACCGATAAAAATCCTGTTGTTGTTTATTTGGTCGCTGGAAAATACGAAGTATCTCTGGAAGCAAGTAACCCTAGGTGTAAAATGTCCATTACAAAATTAAATTATATAGAAGTAAATGATAAACCAGCTGCTAATTTCAATTATGGAATCAATGGCAAGGAAGTATTTTTTACAGATTATTCTGCAAGAGGAGTCGAGTACTTTTGGGATTTCGGAGATGGAGAAACCAGTGAAGAACAAAATCCTATCCATGTATTTGAACGCGATACCTGCTACAATGTAAAACTTACCGTGGTTAATGATTGTGGTTCAAATACCATTACCAAACGAGTTTGTGTGGTTAGTTTACCAGTTGCAGATTTTGATGCAGATACCACCGCAGGTTGTGCTCCAAAAATTATTAAGTTCATAGACAAATCAACCAACAACGTTAAGAAATGGGAGTGGTTGTTTACGGGAGGCAATCCATCCGTGTCCTTTGCACAAAATCCAATTGTCCGCTACGACAATCCAGGTACCTATGATGTCAAGTTAACAGTTTACAGTTCATCATCAAATAACAAGTTGACTAAAAAATTATACATCACCATAGATAGTTTACCGGATGCAGAAATATCAAATTCGCTCAATGGTAGTATTGCAACATTTACCGGAATTTCAAGATATGCCAAAACGCATTTTTGGAATTTTGGAGACAATACAACAAGTACAGAGATCAATCCGGTACATAATTACAATGACGGCCGGTATGAAGTAATGTATATCGTAACCAATGGTTGCGGAAGTGATACAGCAAGGACAGTGGTTACGATTGGAGCAAAACCAATAGCTGGATTTCAGGTAGCGGATCCAAAAGGATGTTTGCCATTTACGGTACAGTTTCAAAATACATCTACGATAGCAGCAACAGACTACAGATGGTATTTCCCGGGTGGAAATCCATCCACCAGTACCCAGAAAAATCCAGTGGTTACGTACAACAGTGTAGGTAAATACAATGTAAGTTTAGTAGCCTCCAATTTTCAATATTCGGATTCAGTAGGTTATGCTGATTTTATTGAAGTTAAAACAGTTCCTACAGTAGACTTTACCAATTCAATCATAGGATTTAAATCCGCATTTACCAGTCAGGCGACTGGAGCCAATTCCTATTTTTGGCAATTTGGCGATACAAAAACCAGTACAGAAGCAAACCCGGTACATGATTATGGAGTGGAAGGAGAATTTGATGTACGGTTGATTGTATCCAATGATTGCGGTCAGGATACATTTGACAAACACATCGCGGTGTATCTGGTACCAAAAGTAGATTTCACAGCAGATACAATCAGAGGATGTGTACCCTTCACAGTAAATTTCAAAGACAAATCCTCGATAGATGTCAATGAATGGAACTGGGAATTTGAAAATGGAAATCCAGCGACCTCAACGCAAAAGAATCCAGTAGTAACGTATACGAAGAAAGGAAAATTTGCAGTCAAGCTGACCGTAAAGAATACAAATGGAAATAATGGTCGGACCAAACTGCAATACATAGTAGTGGTATCTTCGGTGTTGTGTCCAGAAAAACCAAAGAAAGACCGGAATTTAGTGGATAGTAAAATTATAGAGTTTCCATTCGATTTAGGATTTGAATCAAGATCCCGAATCAATGAGATGAGTGAAGAAGTACCGTTTGTATATCCAAATCCTGCCAAGGATTACCTAACGGTTGTAACAGAGGCAAGCAGCAGCAATCCGGTACAATTGGAATTGTACAATTTATCCGGAAACCGGATGGCAAAGTACAAAACCAATGATACGGTATATAAAATACAAACAGAAAGCTTGCGAAGTGGAACGTACTATTTGCGAATCCAGGATGGCACCAGTGCAGTCATTCGCAAATTTGTGATATCAGAATAAGCTTAAAACAGCATATAATAAAAAAGCCCGTGATCGAAATCATGGGCTTTTTTATTGAATCTGATTTGTTGAAGGCTCGCTTCGATTACTTTTCGTATTTAAGATCTAATATTTCAAAATATAATTCTGAATCCTCAAATATTATGGTCTATATTCAAAATATAAAATTGATTAATTGTCTATTTAGAAATATTATATTACTTGCTTTTAATTGTAAGGACAGGGAAGATAAATTGCTAGTATAAAAAGTAAGATTCAAAACCATTGATATTATTCAACTGAAAGGCTATTTGAGTGTTAAAATTCTGTTCAATTTTGTATAATTCACTATTTTTCGCTTCTTTTCTAAACTTTCTAAAAACATGAAACACATTTTACCCCTGATTTTAATGTTTATCTACTGTCAAATGGCCAATTCACAGACGGTTGTGATGAAACCATTTGATGCACCCGCAGCACATAGTAAGGTATCTTATTTAAAAGAATACAGTTTATTGCAGACCAGTGTAAAGGATATTCAAAAAGTCTTAAACACGACACCCGGTAATATTTACAAGCTCATATTGAGAACTCCAGAGCATGCATTTCAATTAGAGCTTTTTGAATATGCTCTGAGTGCTCCAGACCGGATCCGGACCACGGGAGGCATCGATGATATCAAAAGGCTTCCTGCAAGGACAGACTTACGCACATTCAAGGGAACTGTAAATGGTATCAATAATTCATTGGTGTCTATGACCATTGCAGATGGATTTTTGCACCTGATGATTGACGACCGGAGCGAGCGTTATTTTATAGATAAAATGGAAGATCCTGATAAACAATTTATCAGTGAAGAAGATGTCCAGCAATTTGTTTTGTATAAAGCCAGTGACGTATTGCCTGTTCCAGGAGTAAGTTGCGGTGCAACGGCTTTGAACAAAGGTCTTGAAGATGCAAAGCACCAAGTTCGTATTCATTCAGATTCAAGAAACAGAGCATGCTTAACTACTTTTATTGCATTGGCAGCTGATTTTACAATGTTTCTAAAACATGGTGGTCCAAATGGTGTGGATAATTTTATGATGTCCAACCTGGCGGATGTTCAAACTGTATTTGATGATGAGTTTTATTATGAAATTGAATACGTTCAAACAGCTACCTGGATCGCTGATATGCCAAATACGGATCCATTTAATGGGATCAATGATATTTTTGCTGAGTTAGATAAATTCAGACAAATAGGAGATATTTTATTTGCTGGTGCCGGTTATGTAGTTGCAACTTGTTGGACTTCAAAATTTACATCAGGTGCCATTGGAGTTGCTTATTTACCCGGTGTCTGTTATGCAGACAAATACAATATTTGCAGTTCGTTTATTCCAGGCAGCGGCCCACAAGTGCTCTATCTGACATTACAGGCACATGAATTAGGACATAACTGGAATTGTCAGCATGACCAACTCAGTGCAGGTACCATTATGCAGGCTACGATTAATCCCAGTACCATCTGGAGTTTCATGTCCAAGGATGCTGTTAAAAATTATATTGAATTCCAAGGTTTAGCAGGTGGATGTTTGCCATTTTGTCCAGGTTCTGGCGTTCCAATGCCCGACTTTACTTCTGATAAAGTGTATGGTTGCCAGCCAATGACTGTAAAATTTAAAGATTTGTCTACCAATACAACGGATTGGAAATGGTCATTCCCCGGTGGAACACCAGGAACTTCTACAGAGCAAAATCCAACGGTTGTGTATCGGGTTGCTGGATTCTATGAAGTCAGTCTGGAAGCAAGCAATCCACGTTGTAAAATGTCCATCACCAAATTGAATTATATTGAAGTGAATGATGCACCCATTGCTAATTTTAGTTTTGGAGTCAATGGAAAGGAGGTGTTTTTTATTGACCTTTCTCAAAGGGCAAAAGAGTATTTATGGAATTTTGGAGATGGTGAAACTAGTGAAGATCCTAATCCTCAGCATACCTACGATCGCGATACCAGTTATGATGTGACGCTTACAGTTATTAATGACTGCGGTACTCATACAATTAAAAAACGGGTAAATGTGGTGAGTCTTCCTATTGCAGATTTTGAAGCAGACACCACCGGTGGCTGTGCACCAAAGAATATCAAATTCATAGACAAATCCACGAACAATGTAAAGAAATGGGAATGGTTGTTTACAGGAGGAAATCCATCAGTTTCCTTTGCACAAAATCCAATTGTCCGCTACGACAATCCAGGTACCTATGATGGCAAGTTAACAGTTTACAGTTCATCATCTAATAACAAACTACCTAAAAAATTATACATCACCATAGATAGTTTACCGGATGCAGAAATATCAAATTCGCTCAATGGTAGTATTGCAACATTTACAGGAATATCAAGATATGCAAAAACACATTTTGGGATTTTGGAGACAATACAACAAGTACAGAGATCAATCCGGTGCATAATTACAAAGACGGACGGTATGAAGTAATGTATATCGTGACCAATGGATGTGGAAGTGATACAGCCAGGACAGTGGTTACAATAGGAGCAAAACCAATAGCCGGATTTCAAGTAGCCGATCCGAAAGGATGTTTACCATTTACCGTACAGTTTCAAAATACATCGACAATATCAGCAACGGATTATAAGTGGTATTTCCCAGGAGGGAATCCATCAACCAGTACGCAGAAAAATCCATTGGTTACCTACAACAGTGTAGGTAAATACAATGTAAGTTTAGTAGCCTCCAATTTTCAATATTCGGATTCAGTAGGTTATGCTGATTTTATTGAAGTTAAAACAGTTCCTACAGTAGACTTTACCAATTCAATCATAGGATTTAAATCCGCATTTACCAGTCAGGCGACTGGAGCCAATTCCTATTTTTGGCAATTTGGCGATACAAAAACCAGTACAGAAGCAAACCCGGTACATGATTATGGAGTGGAAGGAGAATTTGATGTACGGTTGATTGTATCCAATGATTGCGGTCAGGATACATTTGACAAACACATCGCGGTGTATCTGGTACCAAAAGTAGATTTCACTGCAGATACAATCAGAGGATGTGTACCCTTCACAGTAAATTTCAAAGACAAATCCTCGATAGATGTCAATGAATGGAACTGGGAATTTGAAAATGGAAATCCAGCAACTTCAACGCAAAAGAATCCAGTAGTAACTTATACGAAGAAAGGAAAATTCGCAGTAAAACTGACCGTAAAGAATACAAATGGAAATAATGGTCGGACCAAACTGCAATACATAGTAGTGGTATCCTCGGTGTTGTGTCCAGAAAAACCAAAGAAAGACCGGAATTTAGTGGATAGTAAAATTATAGAGTTTCCATTCGATTTAGGATTTGAATCAAGATCCCGAATCAATGAGATGAGTGAAGAAGTACCGTTTGTATATCCAAATCCTGCCAAGGATTACCTAACGGTTGTAACAGAGGCAAGCAGCAGCAATCCGGTACAACTGGAATTGTACAATTTATCTGGAAACCGGATGGCAAAGTACAAAACCAATGAAACGGTATACAAAATACAAACAGAAAGCTTGCGGAGTGGAACGTACTATATACGAATCCAGGACGGCACAAGTGCAGTCATACGCAAATTTGTGATATCAGAATAAGCTTTAAAACAACAAACAATAAAAAAGCCCGTGATAAAAATCACGGGCTTTTTTATTGATCAAAAAAAATGTTATTAAAATTTTATCACGAACCAAAATTTCTTTAAACGCACGCGAGTCGTCAACATGATAATGACAATACTTTCGGTTAAACCATTCTTTGAGCAATGATTATATTGAGCTTTTGATACTCAACCGAAAATTCTGTGAGGTTAAAATGGACTAGGTTTTAGTTTTTCCAAATTGTGTCTCTACCAGTGCTACAATTTGTTTAATGGTTTGTTCTTCCTTTCTGTGACAAATCAGTAAAACATCGTTTGTATTAATTACCAACAAATTATCCAATCCATGTACAACAATTAATTTTCCTTCTGCATCCTTGATTAAATTAGAACTGCTTTTGTTTAATAAATAGTCAGGCGCAAGGGCTGCATTGTGATGTTCATCTTTTTCAAGTATTTCGTATAAAGAGCCCCAGGTACCCAGATCGGTCCAACCAAAATCAACCGTTTTAACTTGGACGTTTGGAGATTTTTCCATCACCGCATAATCAATTGAATCTGATGGACATTGATCATACAGTAAGGTAATATCTGAGTCTTGATTAAAGTCTTTAAATAAATTGAATAGGGTAGGTGCGTATTGTTTAAACTCGTTTAATATTGTTTGAACATTCCACAAAAACATTCCTGAATTCCAAACATAGTCTCCACTTTCAAGATAGGATTCGGCTGTTTTTAAATCGGGCTTTTCCACAAAGCGATTCACCGGATAGATCGTTTGATCCAATCCCCGTTCTTTATCAAAATTAATATAACCGTATCCAGTATCAGGTCTGAAGGCGTGGATGCCAAAAGTCATTAAGTAATTAGGGTGTTTATTAATAAATTCAAATCCATGTTGAATGTCTTCAATAAATTGAGATTCATTTAAAATAAGATGATCGGATGGAGCAATAAACATTTGTGCATCCGGATCAATCGCTGCGATTGTTTTAGCAGCATATAAAATGCAGGGTGCTGTATTTTTTCGACTGGGTTCCAGTAAAACCTGTTTTGGATTTATTTCAGGCAATTGTTGATATACCAGATTTTCATAATCTACATGACTCACTACCCAAATATTGGAAGGTGGTACTATCTTACATAAACGATCATAGGTCATTTGGATAAAGCTTCGTCCACTATCCAGGATATCTAAAAATTGTTTTGGTTTTTGATTCCGGCTTAATGGCCAAAAACGACTTCCAATGCCACCTGCCATAATGATCGCATGTTGATTTATTTTTTGCAAGGCTTCTAATTTAATGTTACGATACTACGATGTTACAAAGCTACAATTTTGAGAGTAAGTAGGAGTAGTCTTTAGTCTGTAGAGAGGAAGTAGGAGTAGTCTTTAGTCTGTAGAGAGTCTATAGAAATGCCTGGCACCAAAACAAACTGTCACCTATCAACTATCACCTCTCAACTAGCTTCCAATTGCTCCATTCCTTTTTGAAAGCCGGAAACGATGGCATCGACATGATCTTTTTCAAGTGTACCTACAGAAATACGGTACCAATCGGAATCATCTGATGAACCAAATGCCTTAAATGGAACAATGGCAATTTTACAGGTATCCAATAAAAATGCGGTTACCATTTGTTGGGTTTCCAGCACGTTTGAGCCGTTAACCGATTTGCCTTTCCAGGGACACTGTACGGTTAAATAAATAGCAGCTTGTGGATTTATTATATCTATTGGAAAACCCATGTTTTTTAATTTAAGAATCCCATCATAGAGTGCGGTTAACCGATGATGGATCTCTGGTTTAAACCAATCGAGGTAGGCTTGCACGGCTTCTGTATTTTGTAAAAACCAGGCTGTTGCCATTTGTTCTGCTTTGGGTGCCCATGCGCCTATGTGAGATAATATGGCTCGCATCTGGTCAATCAATTTCTTTGGACCAAAAGACCAACCCACCCGCACACCGGTAGCTGCAAATACTTTAGAGAGCCCATCCACATAGATTACATAGTTTCTCAACGCCGGTTCCAAACTGACGGGATCGTAATGTTTGGTTTCACCAAAAGTTAATTCCCAATAAATTTGGTCGTACATGATATACAAAGGCTTTTGATTACCGGCTCTGCGTTCATTTTCTTTTTTAACCATCTGACAAATTTCTAAGAGCGTCTCTCTTGCAAATACAGTTCCAGTAGGATTTTGAGGTGAACACAATGCAATCAGGGTAGCCTTTTCAATGAATGGTTTGATATCAGCAGCCGTGGGCATAAAATTTTGAGCCGCACTCACTTCGAGGGCTTGTCCGTAAGCTTCGCTTAAATGACAATAGTGGTTATTATTCCAGGAAGGGACCGGAAACAATACCAAATCCCCTTTATCCAGTAAGGTTTTGTAAATAGCATAAATTAAGGGTCGTGCGCCTCCGGAAACCAATATTTCATCCGAACTGTAGTCTAATCCCAATTTCTTATGGATTACGGTGGATAAAATTTTTCGCAATTCAGCCATCCCATTTGCCGCCGGATAATTGGTATGTCCGCATTGGTAAGCCTTTATTATTGCCTCTTCAAGTTCTTTGGGTATTGGAAAAATGGCTGGATTAAAATCTCCGATCGTTAAGTTAAATATTTCTTCGCCTTGCTGAATTTTGTGGTTTACTTCTGAAGCTAATTTAATGATTTCAGAAGGGATTAAGGTTTCGGCCATATGGGAAGAATTCCTTAAGAGGGCAAGATTGCCAGTAGTCGCTTGCATAAGCCAGAGTTTTTCGGTTGCTGCAAAATATTAAAAATTAAACATATACCTTAATTTTTTTTAATCTTGCGCTGATTATTAAGGATATGAGCACAAATAACAAATTAAATAATATTCAATACCTGAATGGTCCTATGAGCAGGTTTGCCGAGTTGCGATTTGCTTTTGATGTCTTTTGGGATCTGTTTACGGGAATCCGAAAACTCTATTTTACAGGCCCTTGTGTTACAATTTTTGGATCTGCCCGATTTAAAGAGGATAACCCGTATTATAAGATGGCCGAGCATTTAGGTGCCGAAATCGCTAATTTGGGATTCACCATCATGACGGGTGGAGGTCCAGGTATCATGGAAGCTGCTAACAAGGGCGCTCAATCAGTCGGTGGCAAATCTGTTGGGTGTAACATCGAATTACCTCATGAGCAAATTCCAAATCCCTATTTGGATACCTGGGTGAGCATGAAATATTTTTTTACGCGCAAAACTATGCTGATTAAATATTCCTACGCGTTTATTGTATTACCCGGTGGTTTTGGTACCATGGATGAATTTTTTGAATCCATGACCCTCATTCAAACGGGTAAACTCATCCATTTTCCAGTAATCATTTATGGAAAAGAATACCATAAAGAACTTTGTGATTTTCTGGATAAAATGGAACAGGAAAAAACAATTTCTCCCATAGACAGAGATCTTTTTTTGGTATCAGACAGCCCAGAAGAAATTATTCAACACATTAAATCAAATTTCAATATTAAAAAGGTCTTACAACCGTTTAATATTAGTCAGCCGATAAAATGGTTGTTTGAGAAGAATTAGTACGAATCGATTGCAACAAGTTTACTGTTTAACAGTCTATTAAAACAAGGGCAGTTCGATTGTTCCCGAAATATAATTCATGACACCAGAAAAGACACCGATTCAACAAAGCGTTTTCGAAAACAGAAATACGAAGTACGGTGCTTACCAGTTAAGAAGACAATACAATCACAATATGACTTTGGGCATGTTGATTTCAGTAAGTGTTTTTTTAACAGGGGTCCTTCTGTATAATATCAATTGGAGTGATACAGATGAGTACCAAATGATGCGGGAAGTCCAACTCGAACCAATTCCTGAATTGGAATTGCCTAAATTTAGTATTAAACAAACAGCCCCTACTCATGCTGAAAAAAAATCAAGTCCAAAAGAAAATGAACAGAAAAAAGTAGTAAAGGAAGAACCAAAACAAAAACCGCAAACACAAAAACAAGAAGCATTGGATACCATTGTAACCAAAACACTTGACGAGATGCAATCAAAATCTTCTGAAACAGAAGGCGAGCAAGCCTTTGATTTTGTTGATGTCATGCCGCAATACCCAGGTGGCAGTTCCACTTTGTCGCGTTTTATTTCATCCAAATTGGTTTATCCAAATACAGCACTTCGCAATAAAATTGAAGGGGTCGTGATCGTTGGATTTGTAGTTGACAAAGAAGGAAAAGTACGCAATCCCCGAATAATTAAATCCTTATATCCTGCATGTGATGAAGAGGCATTGCGCGTTCTTCGATTGATTGATCAATGGATTCCAGCAAAGAATGCAAATAGGAATGTCAGTTTTAATTTTAAGATGCCAATTGAGTTTAAGTTAAACCGTTGAGTTTTTATTTGTAATCATGGAATTGCAGTTAATTCAGGATTTATTGAGTACACTGATGTTGCCTTCAAGGCTTGATGAAATTCATCTTGATGAAATACAACGAAGTATTTTTATTAAGCGAGATGATTTAATTCATCCAGTAATAAGTGGAAATAAATGGCGCAAATTGGACGGGCATATCCAGGAATTTATACGTTCAGGTGCAAATCGCATGGTAAGCATGGGGGGTGTGCACTCCAATCATTTGCATGCCCTGGCTTATGTTAGCAACTTTTTGAAATGTTCCTGTGATTTGTTGGTTTATGGTTGGCATGATGCCATCTTAACACCTACCTTAAAAGATGCAATGAATAATTCTGCGAATTTGCATTCTTTAACACGGAGCGAAGCGCAACAAATCAGAAATCAAGGCATTGGAACTATTTCTGATAAATGGACAGATGCCTATTGGATTCCTGAAGGAGGCGGTGGAGATACAGGCAGCATCGGTATGGCAAAACTGGTACATGAAATGCCTGATGATTTTGATCAGGAAGAAAATTTACTTCTTTGTCCATGTGGTTCCGGGACTAGTCTGTTTGGATTATTAGAGTTCACTAAAAAGATACAAGTTGTAAGTTTGAAAAATGTAGTTAATGCAAGTTATCCCAAATTAAACAATGCGAGGCTTCGTTGGATTCAGGCTATTGAAAATAAATCCTTTGGGCATTTTCAGAGCAGCATCCACAGCAGCAAATGCGGCTATTAGTCCGACGATATTTTTTGGCGCCTGGATATTTGGTGGTTTGATTGCAATATGTGGAGCGCTTACCTATGCCGAAATCGGTTCAAGGTATCCTGTAACCGGAGCCTATTATAAAATATTTTCTGAAGCTTATCATCCTTCGGTTGCTTTTGCAATTAATGGAATTGTACTGGTGTCGAATGCGGCTTCCCTGGGTGGGGTTGCACTTATAGGAAGTGATTATTTGTCAGAAGTGGTTTTTGCACAGCCGCCAACAGATGCAATAAAAGCATTGATTGGAATCGGGGCGATTGCGTTATTTTATGGAATTAATTTGATGGGCTTGCGAATCAGTTCGAAAGCACTCAATGTTTTAATGTTTATTAAAATTGGGATGATCTTGTTAATTATTTCTTCCTTATTTTTTCCTTCAACCCATGTCATCCAAAATGAAAGTTTGGTGCAGACGGATGCACTTTCGTGGAAAAGCATAGTGGCTTCTTTTGCTGCTTGTTTGGTTGCTGTTTCATTTACATATGGAGGGTATCAGCAAACCATAAATTTTGGTGAAGAAATTCAATCACCTAATAAAACGATTTCGAAAAGCATTTTTACAGGTATTCTGATAGTAATTGCATTGTATCTTTTAGTCAATCTGAGTTATTATAAAGTAATTGGCTTTGAAGAATTAAAATCAGCAAAAGGGATTGCAGCCTTGGTAGCAGGAAAGCTGTTTGGTCCATTTGGAAAGTCCTTATTTGCGATTTTATTATTTCTTGCCGTATTGGCTTATGTAGATGTGATGTTGCTGAGCAATCCCAGGGTTATGTCCGCCATGAGTAAAGACGGCATGTTGCCGGCAGCTTTTAGTAAAAAATATGGCAAACGGGAAGTCCTCACGGTTGGATTGACCGCATTCAGTTTAATCAGTATGATTGTAATATTTTATGCTGAAACATTTGATCGCATACTCGGTTTTGTTATGATTTTGGATTCATTGGGAATGGCCACTTCCGCGGCAACTTTATTTTATTTTCGAAGAAAATCCAATACCACTTCTTCCGCTGAAATATATAAGATCAAATATTATCCCTGGATGCCGCTCTTGTTTATTATCACCTATATCTTTGTCGGACTTGCCTGTATATATGCCAATCCGTCCTATGGAGTGACCTCGCTAATTGTATTTATAGCACTTGTTATGGTATATTTTATTATTAAGAAAATGGGGAGGGAGGAGACAAGGGGATAAAGACCAAGGACTAAGAATGAAGAGACCATAGACCAAGGACTAAGAATGAAGAGACCATAGACCAAGGAC
Source organism: Saprospiraceae bacterium (assembly GCA_016712145.1). NCBI lineage: Bacteria > Pseudomonadati > Bacteroidota > Saprospiria > Saprospirales > Saprospiraceae > Saprospiraceae bacterium. The sequence continues at coordinate 1,280,607 of JADJRO010000001.1, read as the reverse complement.
TAAGAATGAAGAGACCAAAGGACCATAGACCATAGACCAAGGACTAAGAATGAAGAGACCATAGACCAAGGACTAAGAATGAAGAGACCATAGACCAAGGACTAAGAATGAAGAGACCAAAGGACCATAGACCATAGACCAAGGACTAAGAATGAAGAGACCAAAGGACCATAGACCATAGACCAAGGATGAAGAGACCATAGACCAAAGGACCATAGACCAAAGGACCATAGACCATAGACCAAGGATGAAGAGACCATAGACCAAAGGACCATAGACCATAGACCAAGGATGAAGAGACTATAGACCAAAGGACCATAGACCATAGACCAAGGACGAAGAACGAAGAGACAACCATTGACCACTAACAACTATCAACTATCACCTAACAACTATCAACTAACTTCAATGGATTTATCATACATACTCAACGAACTTGGAGAAGAACGCGATCAGTATTTTAATGCGATTGCCCCACCTATCATTCAAACCAGTAATTTTAAATTTAATACGGTGGACGACATGCGTCAACGGTTTAAAGATGAATATGGAGGATATATTTATTCTCGTGGATTAAATCCGACTGTTGATATATTGAGAAAGAAACTTGCTGCGCTGGATGAAGCAGAAGACGCACTTGTTTTTAATAGTGGAGCCTCAGCAATTTTTTCATCGGTAGTACCTTTTGTTTCTTCAGGGGATCACATTATTTCTGTGAGAAATCCATATACCTGGGCACAAAGATTGTTTAATGAGTTTTTACCGCGCTTTGGTGTACAGACTAGTTATGTTGAAGGAAAATTGTTGAGTGATTATGAAAATGTTTTTCAGGATAATACGAAACTGATTTATTTAGAGTCACCGAATTCCTGGGATTTTGGTTTGCAGGATATTGAAGCCATTTCAAGGTTTGCAAAGACTAAAAACTGTCTGGTTGTCATTGACAATAGTTATTGCAGTCCTTATTACCAAAAGCCTATTTTATTAGGTGCAGATTTGGTATTGCAATCAGCAACCAAATACCTGGCAGGTCACAGCGATGTGGTATGTGGTGTTTTAACTGGGCGAAAGGAATTGTTGCAGAAAATTTTTAATCTTGAGTATTTAACTGCCGGAAATGGCATTCAACCTTTTAATGCCTGGTTATTGATGCGGGGATTGCGAACCTTGCCTGCCCGGATGGACCGCATTGCAAAGACTACACAAACTGTGATTGAATATTTAAAGCAACATCCTAAAATTGAATCCGTAGTTTTTCCATTCGATGCTGATTTTCCACAAGTAGAATTGGCGCGTAAACAAATGCAGGGAGCTTGTGGCTTGGTATCATTTGTAGTTAAAACAACAGATCCAAAAAGCATTGAACGTTTTAGTGAATCATTGAAGCACATTATGATGGCGGTTAGCTGGGGTGGTTATGAAAGTTTGATCATTCCACGTATTGCCGGTATGGAATTAAAAGATTTTAATCCGCTAGACCCAATGCATCGATTGATCCGTTTGTATATTGGTTTGGAGGATGCAGATTATATTATTGCAGATTTAGAACAGGCTCTCAGGTGTTTATAAGGAGTTAGGAGTCTGTAGCAAGGAAGTCTTGAGGAAAATGCTGCAATGGTACAGTGCTGAAATGGTATTAGCTTTTCAGATTAATAGCTAAATGAACTTGTTCCTACAGACTAAAGACTATAGACTGCAGTCTGTTTACTCCATAACACAAATTTTTTGCACCAAATGCATTTCACCCAATTCAACAAGCAGAAAATACATGCCGCTCTGAGTTGGAGATTGAATGTTTTGTCGTTGAATACCAGATTCAATAGTTTGAACATCCTGCAAAACAAGTTGACCATATAGATTAAACCATTTGTATGTAATTGATGCCTCATCCAAATTATTAATTAGCACAAAACTCTGTCTATGTTGTTGGATTAAATTTGGAGTAAAAATTATTGAAGATAAATCGCTTGCATTCGGAGTTATTGCTGCTCGTTCGTCAAACAAGCGATCAGGATATTCCGGACTGGTAGTTTTATAAAAATGTAAATCAACACAAAGTGTATCTTTTATTATACAGTTTATATCGGTAACGGTCCATTCAAAACAATAATATCCATAATTATATGCCGAGATTCTTGTTTTAGGATTGGTCGGATCATCAATCCGCACAGGATGCGGTCCACTGATCAATCGCCAGATGCCATTGGGATGATTTTTGGCATCGAGATAAGCAGCCAGTCCACGCTTTTCAAAATCTTGTCCGGCGATGGTGGT